>CAVXRR010000031.1:0-157022 GCA_963764125.1 uncultured Solirubrobacteraceae bacterium | reverse complement strand
CCGCCGCGCCCGGGCGAGTCCGCGCTGGGCCGCGCCGGCGGCGCGGTAGAGGGTCAGCGCCGTCGTCCGCAGGACCGGCCGCGTGGCCATGGCGAGCACCGGCCGGCGCAGCTCCCGGGGCAGGACGGCATAGCGCCCGGCCAGCCCCCGTTCCAGCGGGTCGTTATAGATCGCATAGAGCTCGGCTCGCAGACCGCGGCGCTCGCCGTCGAGGGCGACGAGCTCGCGGGCCACCCGCGCGCCGGGCGGCGACGGCTCGTTCACCGCGCGCGCGTACACCTCGGCATGGCGCTGGGCGCTGCGCTGCGCCGTCAGTCCTTCGGCGGCCGTCCGGACCCCGGAGACGAGGCGTTCGCGCTCGGCGCCGGGGACGAGGACCGGGGCGGCGCGCGCCGCTGTCGCGTCGATGTCCCACGGGACGATGCAGGCCAGGCTCTCGGGCAGGTACTCGGCCAGGGACGTGTGCCAGGCGAACAGGCACGGCGTCCCGGCCCGCGCAGCCTCGAACGGCACGAGCCCGAACCCCTCCGAGGTGGTGGGATAGACGACGGCGGCCGCCCGTGACAGCAGCCATTGCTTCTCGGCCTCCGCCACCGCGGGGAGATCGAGGACGCGCTGCGCCCGCGCCGGGCGCCCGGCCAGATACTCGGCCTCCTCGCCCGCGGAGGAGCCGTGCGCGACCTTCGGGCCGGCCAGCACCAGCGCGCCGTCGAACCGGCCCGCGGCCATGAGCGCCTCGTGCAGGCGGATGGCGAACAGCCGGTTCTTGTGCAAGAAGTCCGTCCCCAGGCACAGCAGGAACGGGCTGCCACCCAGCCGCTCCGCCACGTCGGGACGAGCGGGCGCGGCCGCGAGCTCGGGCAGGCCCGGTTCGGCGGCGAGCGCGATGACGTTCGTACGGTCCGCCTCGACGAGGTCGAGCACGCGCGCATCCCCGGCGGCGTCGCGGCTGATGAAGACGACCTGATCGGCGCCGGCGAGCGACGCGGCGGTGAGCCTGCGGTACTCCAGCCAGCGGTCATAGCCCTCGAAGTACGCCGGGTTGCGGTAGGCGATGGTGTCCAGCTGGGTGACGACGAGACGGCGGCCGAGCCGGCTGAGCAACCGCAGATCCTCTGGATCTCCACCTGGTGGGGACGGTGGGCGACGTCGGTCGGCTCGAGCGGTCCGGTGAGCGCGTCCTCGTCGAGGAGCTCGACGGCCGGCCGGGCATCGAGCACCTCGCGGGCGTAGCGGCCGAGCTCGGAGGGCACGGCGACGCGCAGCCGCATGTCGGTATGGGCGTCGAGCGCGGCGATCAGCTCGAGGGTGGCGACCGCCGTTCCCGACGTCTCGGTCGTCAGACAGCGGCCGTCAATGGTGACCGATATCCCGCGGATGGCGCTGCGGGCGGCGCCGAGGGCGGAGGCGAGGCGCAGCTGCCCGTCGGTGGCGACCTCCGGCGCCCATCGCTCGCACCACGGGTAGCGGGCGGCGACGGCCCCGGCGTCGAGCTCGGGCGGCACCCCGTCGCGCAGGACGAAGACGTCATCGGCGAGCACGTGGCGCAGCCCACGCACGAGGCAGCGCTGTGAGAAGTCCACCTCCCGGGCTCCGGGGGGCAGGGACTGGTCAAACGGCCCGGCCAGCTCGAGCGCGGCGCGCCGGACGTACACGCAATGTGCGCCACAGCCGGGAAGATCGGGGTGCAACGGGCGACGGTCGTGGCGGATCGCGGCGGCGACGTCGTCAGGCCCCATGTCCGTCGGCAGCGATGGACTCGGTTGGCTGTGCCCGGGCAGCGCGACGATCGGGTCGGCGTTGGACAGCGCGGTCGCGGTCGCGACCCTCGAGTCGCTGTCGGCTGCCGCACGCAACCCGGTCAGCCAGCCCCCGGTGACGACGCAGTTGCTGTTCACGGTGACGACATCCGCCGGCGCCGCCGCCTGGAGGCCGGCGTCGATACCCGCCGGCTGTCGGAGGTAGCGGACGTCGTGGCCGTGCTCTCCGTCATTAAGGATGGTCCGGATGCGCTCTGCGACCCCGGGGCCGGTATCCGCGCGGTCGCAGACGAGCACGGTCACCGCGGGATCGCTGTGCCGAAGGACACTGGTGAGGCACCGCGCGACGACGTCGCCGGCGCTGTCGACCGAGATGCAGACCACCACGGTGCCGCGGCTCAGACCGAGGCTCTCACCCAACTGGAGGTCACGCACCGGCATGAGCGGTGAACATACGCAAACCGCCGCCGAGAGGTCGTTACGCTGACCTCCAGCGATGAGCAGGCGATCGAGCTCCAGCGCAACCGCACAACGGAGTCCCGAGAAGCCGATCGCCGCGGAGGATCGCGCAGGTGAGCGGCTGCCCCTGTCGGCCCTGCGAGCCCGGCTGGATGAGGGATCCGAGGGGGCGCGGTGGCCCGTGCGCCCCGATGGCGTGCCCGGACGCGTTCTGGTGGCGCCGGCCGGCGGCGCCGTGACCTTTCCGCTCACCCTGGCCGGCTCGGTGTCGTTGTCCACGCGCGCCATGCTGCTGCCCCACGATTGGCGTGACCTGCGTGGCACCCTTCGCGCCACGGTGACGGTGACCGGCGCGGACGGGCGGACGGCCCCGCTGTGGGCGGGGACGCTGAGCGCAGGCGATCGGGGCCTGCCGCGCGGGCACCGGGTGCGTTGTGAGATTCCCGCGTGGGCCACCGCGCTGCACCTGGGCGTCGAGACGCTGGAGCCCGGGGACCTGGCGCGGGCGATCTGGGTGGAGCCGGTGCTGATCGATCCGCACGCGCCCCCGCCGCACCGCTGCGCCGCCCGACGCCTCGCACACGCCGACGCCGACGGCCGCGCCGCCCGATGCCGCCCCCGGCAGCCCCGACGGCCCGCTCATCTCCGTGCTCACCCCCGTCCACGACCCGCCCCCGCACATGCTCGAAGAGGCCATCGCCTCAGTCACTGCCCAGACCTACCCCCACTGGGAACTCTGCCTCGTCGACGACGGCTCCACCAACCCCCAGATCATCGCCGCCCTGCAACGCCACGCCGCCTCAGACCCCCGCATCCACCTCACCCGCCACGACACCCCCCACGGCATCGCCCAAGCCACCAACGCCGCCCTGCACCAAGCCACCGGCCACTACATCGCGCTGCTGGACCACGACGACACCCTCACCCCCGACGCGCTCCAGCACATCGCCGACCACATCACCACCGACCCCACCCTCGACATGCTCTACAGCGACGAGGACACGGTCCTGGACGGTCGCCGGGTCTGGGCTCATCTCAAGCCGGCGTGGTCACCCGACACGCTGCGCACCAACGGCTACACCTGCCACCTGGGCGTCTACCGCCGGGCCCTGGTGCAGGAGATCGGGGGGTTTCGCACGGAGTTCAACGGCTCGCAGGACGTCGACATGATCCTGCGGCTCACCGAGCGGACCGACCGCATCGCCCACGTCCCCCGGATCCTCTACCACTGGCGCGCGCACCCCGACTCGACCGCCGGCGGAGACGTCAAGCCCTACGCCTACGTGGCGGCGCGCAACGCGATCAGCGCGCATCTGGGGCGGGTCGGCCTGGACGGGACCGTCGGCTTCGGACCGCCCGGCCTGTACCGGCTCGTCCATCGGGTGGATCCGGCGCTCACCGTCGACGTGGTGCTCGCGCTTGACGATGGGGTCGGCGGTCTCGCGGAGGCAGCCGCCTCCTGGGCGGCTCAGCCCCATGAGGCGTGGCGGGTGGTGATCGCCGCCCCCGACGCGCTCGTCGACGAGGCGACGGCCACCCTCAATGCCGCGGGCGTCGCGGCAGACCGCATCACGCTCGTCCCCGGAGGTGGGCTGCACGCCGCCGCCGACGCCGCCACCGCCGAGCACCTCCTGCTCATGCAGACCCCCGCCGCCGGGCTCACCCACGACTGGCTCACCCGCCTGCTCGGCTACAGCGCCCAACCCGGCATCGCCGCCGCCGGACCCGTCCTGCTCGCCCCCGACGGCCGCATCCACCAGGCCGGCATCGCCCTCCCCGACGGCATCCCCCTGCACGTGATGCACGGTGCGCACTCGTCGATGGACGAGTTCTTCGGCTACGGAACCTCGGTCTACAACGTCAGTGCGGTGAGCGGGATCCTCGCCACCCCCCGCACCACCTACCAGCAGCTCGGCGGCCTGGACCCCAGCTACGGCGAACTCGCCCTCATCGACTACTGCCTGCGCGCCGGCCACCACCACCAACGCACCGTCATCGTCCCCGACGCCCGCCTACGCACCACCGGCGCCGACCCCACCACCAACGACCTCCCCACCCTCTGGCGCCTGCGCAACACCTGGACCCAACACCACAGCCACGACCCCTACTACAACCCCAGCTACCGCACCGACCGCGGCGACTTCCAGCCCGCTGCGGACGGGTCCTGACATGGCCGCCACCTCCACGCTGCGAACCGCCGTCGCACGCCTTCGGAGAAGCCCGCCTCCGGTCGGGGAGCGCCTCCCGCTGGCTGCGCTGCGCTATCGCATCGCTCCCAGCTCGGCCGGCACCCGGTGGCTGCTGCACCCCGATGGCGTCCTGGGACGAACGCTGAGCGTGCCCGCCGGCGCCACGCGTGACCTATCCGATCACGCCCGGCGGTGACCTCGTCCTCGCCGGCCGGGTCGATGCTCTTCCCCCACGACTGGCGGGACCTGCCGGGGGCGGTCCGCGCGCGGGTGACGGTCGTCCTGGACGGAGGGCGCCGCCACGAGCTATGGGCCCGGGTGCTGGCCGCGGCAGAGCGCGGCCGCCCGCGGGGCTACGAGATCCAGATCCCGATCCCCGCGGCGACGGCGGCGCTCGAGCTGTCGGTCGAGACGGCGGGACCGCGCCGCTGAGGGCCAGGTCGCCCGGGCGATCTGGGTGGAGCCGGTGCTGATCGATCCGCACGCGCCCCCGCCCACCGCCGCGCCGCCCGACACCCCGCACACGCCGACGCCGACGGCCGCGCCGCCCGATACCGCCCCCGGCAGCCCCGACGGCCCGCTCATCTCCGTGCTCACCCCCGTCCACGACCCACCCCCGCACATGCTCGAAGAGGCCATCGCCTCAGTCACTGCCCAGACCTACCCCCACTGGGAACTCTGCCTCGTCGACGACGGCTCCACCAACCCCGAGATCATCACCGCCCTCCAACGCCACGCCGCCTCAGACCCCCGCATCCACCTCACCCGCCACAACACCCCCCACGGCATCGCCCAAGCCACCAACGCCGCCCTGCACCAAGCCACCGGCCACTACATCGCGCTGCTGGACCACGACGACACCCTCACCCCCGACGCGCTCCAGCACATCGCCGACCACATCACCACCGACCCCACCCTCGACATGCTCTACAGCGACGAGGATGTGGTCGCCGACGACGGTTCCTTCGCGCGCCACATCAAGCCCGGGTGGTCGCCGGACCACATGACCGCGCTCATGTACACGTGTCATCTCGGCGTCTACCGGCGCGAGCTGGCGGTCGAGCTCGGAGGGTTCCAATCCCGGTTCGACGGCTGCCAGGACTTCGACTTCGTCCTGCGGCTGAGCGAGCGGACCGACCGCATCGCCCACGTCCCCCGGATCCTCTACCACTGGCGCGCCCACGCCACGTCGACGGCGGGTGGCGAGGAGGCCAAGCCCTACGCGTACCTCATCCAGCCGGCGGCCATCTCCGAGCACCTGCAGCGCACCGGCATCGACGCGGAGGTCCAGTTCGCGCACTTCATGGGCCTGCACCGCATCGTCCATCGGGTGGATCCGGCGCTCACCGTCGACCTGGTGCTCGCCCTCGACGACGGCGTCGGCGGTCTCGCGCAGGCCGCCGCCTCATGGCTGACCCAACCCCACCAGGCGTGGCGAGTGGTGATCGCCGCGCCCGACACCCTCATCGACGACGCGAAAGCCGCGCTCAGCACCGCGGGCATCCCCGACGACCGCATCACGCTCGTCCCCGGACGCGGGCTGCGCGCCGCCGCGCACGCCGCCACCGCACAGCACCTCCTGCTCATGCAGACCCCCGCCGCCGGACTCACCCACGACTGGCTCACCCGCCTACTCGGCTACAGCGCCCAAGCCGGAATCGCCGCCGCCGGACCCGTCCTGCTCGCCCCCGACGGCCGCATCCACCAGGCCGGCATCGCCCTCCCCAACGGCATCCCCCTCCACGTGATGCACGCCGCGTCCGTCGGCTATGCCCCGAGCGTCGTGCACAACGTCAGTGCGGTGAGCGGGATCCTCGCCACCCCCCGCACCACCTACCAGCAGCTCGGCGGCCTGGACCCCAGCTACGGCGAACTCGCCCTCATCGACTACTGCCTGCGCGCCGGCCACCACCACCAACGCACCGTCATCGTCCCCGACGCCCGCCTACGCACCACCGGCCGCCGACCCCACCACCAACGACCTCCCCACCCTCTGGCGCCTGCGCAACACCTGGACCCAACACCACAGCCACGACCCCTACTACAACCCCAGCTACCGCACCGACCGCGGCGACTTCGTCCTACAGCGCTACCACTGAGGCCGGGGGCAGGGGCTCTCCCACCAGCTCCACGACCGCGGCGCGGAGCACGGCGACCGGGAGCGCGAACGGGATCCAGCTGCTCAGGCGCTCGTAGGCCGCGCTCCGCAATGCCGCCAGCCGCTCGGGGTCGTGCACGAGCGCCTCGGCGACGAACGGCAGCGCATCGGCCGAGGCGACGAGCAGATGCTCGCCGGCCACCAGGGGCGCGATCCCGCTCGAGTGCTCGGTCACCACCACCGCCCCGGCGTGGACGGCGTCGAGCACGCCGCGCCACTCCAGACGCTGGTCCTCGCCGGCGTGAAGGTTGAGGAGGACCTTGGTGCGTGCCAGCAGCGTCCATTTGCTCTCGGCGCTCCCAGCGTTCGCGGCCGGCGACGAGGCCGTCGCACCCGCGGCGGACCGGCGTCGGCGGTCCGCACCTCGCAGCTCATGCGTTGAAGCACGGGCGCGGCGGCGTCGAGGTACCGCGTGCGCCGGGGCGTGCGAGCCCCCAGGAAGAGGACGTCGATCGGCCGCTCGGCGTCGGGATCGAAGTGGTCGTGGATACGGGTGTAGCCGGGACGCAGGAGCCGGGCGCGGATCCCCAGCCGGCTCAGCGCGAGCACCGCGTGCTGATCGATGACGAAGACCGCGCCACCACGCCGCAGGAGCGCGAGGTGCGGGTCTGAGGGATCGGTCGGGGGCGGCTCGACGCAGAGCAGGACCGTGCGGGCGAGGATGGCATCGTCGGGCACGGCCCCTGTGCCTTCGGCCGCCACGTACCCCCGTGGGTCGAGCAACACGAAGACGCGGTCCGGACGCGGCTCGGGAAAAGCGCCGGCGTGCAGCGAGCTGGCCACGGCCTGGAGCCCCAGCTCGTACGCCACCGCGTCCGCCAGCTCGCGCAGCGAATGGCGCTCGCGCGACGACATGACAAACGCGACCTCGGGCATCGCGCGATCCTAGCCAGCGTCCACGGACGGGGCCGATAGCCTCTCACGGGTGCACGAGGCGGCCGCCGACAAGGACCTCATCATCGCCGACCTCCAGGCGCGACTGCAGGAGCGCGATCGTCTGGCCGAGCTGCTCACCGATGCGGAGCAGCGCCTGGCTGAGGTGCCCGAGCTCAAGCTGCGGATCGCCGACCTGGAGGCCGAGCTGGCCGGCGCCCGCCAGGAGACCGCGGCCGCGCGCCTGGAGGCGCAGCAGCTGGACCAGATGTTGATGTATGGACGGCGCATGCTCAGGCACGTGCGGCCCCTGATCAAGCCGCTGCGGGACGCCCGGCGGCGGTTGCGCAGCTGAAGGCGCGGTCGGTGTCGCGGTCCCCGCTGGACGGCGCGAGACCAGGGCGCCTGGGCAACCTGCCGCGACGCGTCTACCTCACCTACCGCTACCACGGGTTCCGCGGGGTGATGCGCCACGCGCTGATGTTCCCCCTGCGCCTTACCGGGCTCGATCGCGCTCCTCGGCCTCGGCACCGGTCCGCGGCAAGCGTCCGCGGCGGCGCGGCTGTGGTACCGCGATCAGGGCCGGCCCGTGACCATCGTCATCCCCAGCTTCCGCGACGCGCCGCTCGTGGCCCGGCTGGTGGAGGGGATCCGCGCCACCACGCCGGCCGACCGCGTGCGCATCATCGTCGCCGACGACGCGAGCGGGCCCGAGCACCTGGCGGAGCTGGCGCGGATCGAGGGCATCGAGGTGATCGCGGGCGAGGTCAACGGCGGGTTCGCCGTCAACGCCAATCGCGGCCTGCGCGCGGCGGACCCCGAGCACGACGTCGTCCTGCTCAACTCCGACGTGGCCCCGCTACGCGACTGGCTGGCCTGCCTGCAGCATGCCGTCACCGTCTCAGGGCGGGTCGGCGTCGCCGGGGCCAAGCTGCTCTACCCCGACAACCGGATCCAGTACGCCGGCACGATCCGCAACGCGGTCGCTCCCGAGTGGTTCGACCATCGGTATCGCGCCAAGCCCGCTGACTGGGGGCCCGCCGACGTGCCCGGCCCGACCCTCGCCGCCACCGGCGCCTGCATGTACATCCGGCGCGACGCCCTGGACGCGATCGGGCTGTTCGACGACGCCTACGGGATGGGTTTCGAGGACGTCGACTACGGGCTGCGTGCCTGGCAGGCGGGCTACGAGGTGGCATACGTGCCCTCAGCGCGGCTCTACCACCACGAATCCGCCACTCGCGGGACCGAGCAGGGCGAGCGGGAGCGGGCGTCCCAACGTGTCTTCTGGGAGCGCTGGACCTCGTTCTTCGGGCCACGCCCGGTGCTGACCGAGGAGGGCCGGCTTCGCGTCGTCTACGTCACCGAGAGCACCATCGTCGGCGGCGGTCACCGCGTCGTCTTCGAGCACCTCAACGGGCTGGCCGACCGTGGCCATGACGTGGCACTGTGGACGCTCACCGGCCCGCCGGACTGGTTTGAGCTGCGCTGTCCCGTCCGCACCTTCCGCGACTACGACGAGCTCGCCGAGGCTCTCGCGCCGCTGGACGCGATCAAGGTCGCCACGTGGTGGAACACCGCGACGGCGGTGTGGCGGGCCGGCGTCGTGCACGGCATCCCGGCCTATTTCGTGCAGGACATCGAGACCAGCTACTACCGCGACGCGCCCGAGCGCCGCTACCAGGTGCTGGACACCTACCGGCAGGAGTTCCGCTTCCTCACGACCTCGGCGTGGAACCGCGAGCACCTCCGCGAGCTCGGGTTCGATGCCGAGATCGTCTCGCCGGGGGTGGATCTCGACACGTTCCATCCGCTTGCCGAGGTCGCCCGCCGCGACGACATGGTGCTGGCGCTGGGCCGGACCGATCCCCTCAAGAACCTGGCGCTCACCATCGACGCATGGCACCGTCTGCCGCAGCCGCGACCCGAGCTGTGCCTATTCGGCTCGCACCCGGCGCTGGCGACCGAGCCCGGGATCCGCTACGTGTCGTCGCCCCCCGACGCCGAGGTCAACGCGCTGCTCAACAGCGCGACCGTCTTCCTCCAGACCTCGACGCACGAGGGCTTCTGTCTGCCCCCGCTGGAGGCGATGGCCACGGGCGGCGCGGTGGTCTGCACCGACGCGCACGGCAACCGGGACTACTGCGTCGATGGCGTGAACTGCCTGATGCCCGAGGCCACGCCCGCGGCGGTGGCCGGGGCCGTGCGCCGGCTCCTCAGCGACGGCCAGCTGCGCCGGCGCCTGGGCGAGGCCGGACGCGCCACCGCGGCCGAGTATGACTGGGCGACGCGGGTCGATGAACTGGAGCGCTGCCTCTACGCGATCGCCCGCGGCGGTGCGCCTACAGATCCTCGGCCACGCGCGGGGCGATCCGGTTGAACACCCAGAAGCCCAGGACGAACACCAGCACGACGATCGCCACCGGCTCCAGGAGCGCGGCGTAGGACCCCAGCAGGCTGGCCGCGCTCGGGGTGGCATGGTTGATGAACGCGTGGCGGAACTCCTGGAAGATCACCGCCAGCGGGTTGAGCATGTAGATGTGCAGCATCGTCGGTGAGAGATGCTCCTGGACGACCGCGATCGGGATGATGATCGGGGATGCGTAGAAGATGATCTGGGTGACGACCTCCCAGATCGGCAGCACGTCGCGGAAGTAGACGAACAGGGCCGAGACCAGCATGGCGATGCCCGTGCACAACATCACCAGCAGTCCGATGATCAGCGGCACCTCGAGCCAGGTGAGCATCGGCCTGACACCCGCGATGAGGGCGAAGATCGTGACCACGATGAGGTTCAGCGACAGGTTGAACAGCGCGAGCAGCACGATCGAGAGCGGGATGACCAGACGCGGGAACTGGATCTTGCGCACGATCGGCTCGTTGTCCACGACGCCGCGCACCGCGTTCATGGTCGCCTCGGCGAAGAACGTGAAGAGGACGATCGACGCCAGCAACTGGGCCCCGTAGAAGTGGTAGTCCGGGCCCTTGGTCTTGCCGACCTGGGCCACCTGGGTGAAGAACACGTACAGGACCGCGAAGAGCAGTAGGGGGCGCACGAGCTGCCACAGGTAGCCGAGCGCGGAGCCGAAGAAGCGCAGCTTCCACTGGGTCAGCGCGATGTTGAAGGTCAGGTGCCAGAACCGCCGCCAGTCCCCCGTGATGGCGCGTGGCCCGGTGATCGGGCGTCCGAGCGCCTCGTAGCCGAGGTCGTCGGGTTGGGTCGCCGCCGCGGGTGGGGGCGCCTGGACGCTCATGCCTGTGTCCCGTCCACACGGGTGATCGCCGACTGCACCGGCAGGTCGATGAGCCCGCCGAGCGCGCTCGGGCCCGTGACGACGAACGAGAAGCTGCCCTCGAACCGGTCGATGACGTCCAGGCCCGAGCCGCGATGGGTCAGCTGGAACACCGGGGCGTAGCGCCCGGGCGCGAGGACGTTGTCGAAGGTGAACGCGAAGACCACCTCGTCGCCGGGGGCGAAACTGCCCGCTGCGCTCGTTCTCGAGCTCCGTGGTGGCGACGAGGACGACGCGATGCTCGTCGGTGTAGATCTGGACCGTCGCCGCGGGATCCACCACGTCGACCATGAAGTCGACCCTGGCCTTCAGCGTGACCTGCTGGTGCTGGGCCGCCGAGGACAGCCGCTCCCCGTCGGGGCCCTCGAGCCATACCTCCGCGACCCGGGCCTGGCCGTCGCCGCTGTGGCCGTCGGCGGTCGGATCGGCGTCGGCCTCGCGCCCGAAGTTGAGCTCCAGGTAGCGGTCGGCGACGTCGTGGGGCTCTCCCATGTGCACCGGCTTCCCGCGCTCGAGCAGCAGCGCGCGGTGGCAGAACCGTTGCAGCGCGGCCATGTCATGGGTGACGAAGATGATCGTCCGGCCGCGGTCGCGCAGATCGTTGAAGACGTCAAAGCACTTCTGCTGAAAGGCCGCGTCGCCCACGGCCAGCACCTCGTCGATCATCAGGATGTCGGCGTCCACCTGGATGGCGACGCTGAAGGCGAGGCGGACGTGCATCCCCGAGGAGTAGTTCTTGAGCTTGAGGTCCTTGAACTCCTCGAGCTCCGCGAATTCGATGACGCTCTCGTAGCGCTTGCGCGCCTCGCGCGGCGTGAGCCCGAGCATGATCCCGTTCATCACGACGTTGTCGCGCGCGGCGAGGTCGGGGTTGAAGCCGACGCCGAGCTCGATGAACGTCGACAGCCGGCCGCGCACCCAGATGTCGCCCTCGGCCTGGTAGATGCCGGCCATGCACTTGAGCAGGGTGCTCTTGCCACTGCCGTTGCGCCCGGCGATCCCGAAGAACTCGCCCGGCTGCACGGCGACCGAGACGTTGTCGAGCGCCTTGTAGCTGTTGCGGCGGATCCGACGACGAGGATGGAGGGCGCGCTCCTTCAGCGTGTGCACCTGCTCCTCCGGGACGATGAACGTCTTGCTCACCGATCGCGCGACCACCACCGGCAGCCGCTCGCCGCCGACGGCTGGAGTTGGCATGGAGGAGAGAGTAGCCGACATCGCCGCCGCTCAGACCCGGCGTTCCAGCGACAGACGCCGCGCCACGAAGGGCGGCAGCCGATCGGCGTGACCCCCCAGGAAACCCCCGATCGTGCGGGCGCCGTGGTGGCGCAGCGACGCGCCCAGGAGCGACGCGGCGTCCGCGCCTGAGCCCACACCGGCGTCGCGTGCCCACCGCCAGTCGCCGGTCACGCCGCCGCGGAGATTGCGCAGCGCGGTGCGCGCGTCCACCGACCAGCAGTACACCTCCCGGACCGCCCGGGCCTCGTCGAAGCTGCGCCGCAGCGCCTCCCCCGGCGAGTAGTCGTGGGAGTGGGTCACGGCGGCGTCCGGGACGTAGACCTTGGCAAAGCCCGCCCGCAGCATGTCCTGGGCCAGCAGGTGATCCTCGGCGTAGGCGATCTCTCGGAACGGCACGCGCTCCCACGCCGCGCGCGCCACACAGCCGTTGGCGTCGGTGAAGAAGCCCAGGTGGCCCATGAAGCGTCGCGGCGGGGCGTCCCTGGCGGCTGGCTCGAGCGCGTCGACCCGGGGGCCGTCGGCCGAGAACGAGGCAAACCAGGTGGTCAGCTCGCGAACCACGCTGACGCTCGCCCCCGGGCGGGGACGGTAGGGCCCGAAGACCAGCCCCACCTCGGGCGCCACGGTGAAGCCACCCAGCAGGCGGGTGAGCCAGTCCTCCGAGGCCGGCACCGCGTCCTGGGTCAGGAAGGCGACGTGGCTGCCGCGCGCGGCGGCCATCAGCCGGTTGCGCGTCCCGCCGTGATTGAAGCTCATCTGAGGTATCTGGATGATGTCGGCGTCGTGGGCACGGGCGACCAGAACCGTGGCATCGGAGGACCCCGAGTCGCAGATGAGGAGCTGGACATCGCGGTCGATGCGCTGCGCGCGCACCGCCGCCACCGTCTCGGAGAAGCCCGGGCCGGCGTTGAGCGTCGGGATCGCCACTGTGACCGTCTCACTCATGCTCGACTACCCTGCCCCGGGATGCAGCGCTCCATCGAGGCAGCAGCGCCGGAGCGCGCTGGGATCCGGCGCTTGACGCCTCCTCGGAGCCTCGCGGCGCTGCTTGCCATCGTCATCAGTATCGGTCTCGCGTGGTCGCTGGTGGTTCCGCCGTGGCAGACGCCCGACGAGCTGGCGCACTTCGCGTACGCGCAGAGCCTCGCAGAGAGCTTCACGTTGCCGGGGGTCTCCGGCCGGCCGGGCGCGTCCAGCGACCAGACGTTTGCGGATGATTCGGTGGGCGCCAGCCGGGGCGCCTTCTGGCCCGCGACCGCGCCGCCCAGTTGGAGCCGCCTGGACTACGAGGCCTATCTCGCGCGGGAGCACAGCCGGGCCCGCCCCTCCGCCGGCAATGGCTCCGGACCGAGCACTGCGGCCGGCAATCCGCCGCTGTTCTATCTCTGGGCCGCGGGTGCGTACCAGCTCGACCGCGGCGGGACGGCGTTCGGGCGGCTGTACGCGATCCGGATCGCCGGCGTGCTCCTGCTTGCGGTCACGACCCTCAGCGCGTGGCTGCTCGCCGGGGAGGTGTTTGCCCGCCGGCGTCTGCCCCAGCTCGCGTGTGGCGCCGTCGCGGGCCTGATGCCGATGGTCACCTTCATCTCGACGGCCGTCAACCCCGACGCGATGCTCATCGCGCTGTCGACGGTGGATCTGTGGCTCGGCGCGCGGATCATCAACCGCCGGGCCCAGACGCGCGACGTCGTGGCCGCCGCCGCCGTCACCGCCGCCGCCATCCTGGCCAAGGCTCCGGGCTACGCGCTCGTCCTGCCGATGCTGCTGGCGGTCCTCTGCGGCTGGCTGCGACGCCCCCGCTGAGCAGCGGCGGTCGGCCCTCCGGCCCTTCGCCGCCGCGGCGGCGATCCTGCTGGCGCCGGTGCTCGGGTGGCTGGCCTTCGCTCGGTCGCTGGGCGGCGTGAGCCTCACCAATGTGGGGAGCTCGTCCGCGCACCCCTTCAACGTCCGCCAGTTCATCAGCTACGTCTGGCAGTTCTACCTCCCGCGGCTTCCCTTCCTGCTGCCGTTCAAGACGACTCCGGACCTGCCCGTCTACAACATCTGGCTCCAGCAGGGGCTCGGGGTGTTCGGCTGGCTCGCCGTCGCGCTTCCCGGATGGCTGTACCCGGCGGCGGCCTGGACCGCCGGGGGCATCGCGGTCGTCTCGGCCGGTCTGGTGTCGCGCCTGCGCGGCCGCCGGCATCTGGCGCTCCTCGCCTTCTTCGCCCTGACGCTGATCGCCCTCGTGGGGCTACTGCACATCACCGAATACCGCGCCCTCCTCACCGGATCGGGCCAGTTCCTGCAGGGCCGGTACCTGTTGCCGCTCGTGGGGCTGCTCGGCCTCGCCGTGGGCCTGATCGTCGCCCGCATCCCGCCAAGGGCGCGGCCATCGGCGTGCGCGGTGGTCCTGACCGTGCTCCTCGCCGTCCAGGCGATCTCACTGGCCACGATCGTGAAGGCGTACTACCTGTGAGGCTCTGTCCGATGAGGGCAAGGCTCAAGCTGGGCGTGCCGATCGCGCTGCTGCTCCTCGGGGTCGTCGCACTCCTCGTGTCCGCTGCGCGCCCCATGCTGGTGCGGACCGCGGCGGCCGGCACCGGCGACCAATTCCCATGCGGGCGCTGGACCGCGGCCACCGGGCCTGCGAGGGGCCCCTGGTCAGTGACGGAACGGCCTCGCGCGTCGCCGTCTGGGGAGCGTCGCGCAGCCCCACGGCGCGCCTGGAGATGCAGGTGCAGGACGCCGGCACCCGGGCCGTCCTGGCGTCCGGATCGGTCCAGACGCGGCCCGTGGAGCAACAGTGGATGGCGCGCCTGGTCCGACCCGTGCCCGGTGGCCGGCCGGTGCGCATCTGTGTTGTCGAGGATTCAGGCCGCTTCTCCCTCGCGGGAGCCGCGGGCGGCGCGCCCGGCCTGGTGACGACCGGGCTCCCGCCAGGTCAGCACTTCTCGCTGGTCCTGCTCGACGACGGCCATCGGTCGCTGCTCGGTTCACTGTCAACCGCCTTCTCGCGGGCGTCGCTGTGGCGCCCGAGCTGGGTCGGCGCCTGGACGTTCTGGGTGCTGGCGATCGCGCTGCTGGCGGCGTTCGGGGTCGCCGGACTCGCCGTGGTCACTGCGGCCCGTGACGACGACATGCCCTCTCGGCCTGGGCCGGGCGAACCCGGCCCCGTCCCGCCGTCGGCCGACGAGCCCTCAGAGACCGGCCAGGATCGTCCGCAGCCCGTCTCGTAGGCTGACCTTCGCCTCCCATCCGAGCTCGTCGCGCGCTCGGCTGACGTCCAGGCAGCTGCGGCGCACCTCACCCGGACGGTCGGGCTCGAAGATCGGGTCGACCAGCGGCTTGTCGGGTGAGACGTCGTTGAGCGCCGCCATCAGATCGAGCACGGACGTCTCCTGCCCGTGGCCGATGTTGACCGGGCCGGTGAGGGTGGCCTCGGCGGCCAGCAGGTTGGCCGCGACCACATCGGCCACGTCGACCCAGTCGCGCGTCTGGCCGCCGTCGCCGAAGACCGTGGGCGTGGTGCCGTCGATGAGGTGGCCGCAGAAGATCGCCACCACTCCGGCCTCGCCGTGCACGTCCTGGCGCGGCCCGTAGACGTTGCCGTACCGCAGGGACACCGTCGACAGGCCGTGCAGGCGCGTGTAGAGCGCGCAATAGCCCTCCGCCCCCAGCTTGCTCTGGCCGTAGGGGGCCAGGGGGCGGATCGGGCTGTCCTCCGGCGTGGGCAGGACATCGGCATCGCCGTAGAGCCCGCCGCCCGTCGACGTGTTGACCAGGCGCCGGACCCCGCTGGCGCGGGCCGCCTCCAGCACCGCGATCGTCCCCAGCACGTTGGTCTCGGCATCGTCGGCCGGACGCGCCACCGAGTGGCGCACGTCGATCTGGGCGGCGAGGTGAAAGACCGCCTGCGGCCGTGCGGCGTCAAAGACAGCGGCCACGGCGCCGGCCTCACGGACGTCGACGGTTTCAAGGATTGCTCCGTTTTGCAGCGCGTCTGCGAGATTTTCGCGCTTGCCGGTGACGAGCGTGTCGATGACCGTCACCCGGTCGCCGCGAGCCACGAGGGCGTCGACGAGGTTTGAGCCGATGAAGCCGGCGCCGCCGGTGACCACGCAGTTCATGGACGCTGGAGGTTACGTTCCGCGGGCGTGGGAGGCATCGTTGGGTGGGTAACTGGCGCCTCGCGAGCGTCCTGAGCAGGGATTTCGTGGCGTTTGCAACTTTTCTGACGTTCGTCCACTAATGAGAGCAACCCCGTAACTTGCGGGCATGATCCCCGTTCCTACGCATAACCTCTGAGAAATCCAGTCTCGATGCGAGGAGATCCGACCACATCCATGCGCCCCCAGGGTTCGATAGAGCCAGACCTGACGCCGCCCGTGACGCCGCCCGACTCGGCGGACGTCCTCGGCGTGCCGCTCGGTCTGACTGACTATGAGAACGCGCTGGACTGGATCGACGAGATGGTGGGGGCGCGCCAGCAGGGCTATGTCTGCGTCTGCAACGTCCATGCCGTGATGGCGTCGGCCGAGGACCCCCAGCTGCGCTCCGCGCTGCTGGGCTCATCGCTGAACGTCCCCGACGGACAACCGCTCGTGTGGGCACTCAACCTGCTCGGCCAGTCGCTGGAGGACCGCGTCTACGGCCCCGAGCTCATGGCGCGCTACTGCGCCCGGGCGGTGGAATCGGGCCAGCGCATGTATCTCTACGGCGGCCGCAATCAGGGCGCGCTGGTCCAGCTCGCGCTCAACCTGCGCCAGCGCTACCCGGGCGTCCGCATCGTCGGCGGCTACTCGCCGCCGCACCGCCCCCTCACCTCCGAGGAGCGCGAGGCCGTGGTCAAGGAGATCAACGGGTCGCGCGCCGACGTCGTGTGGGTGGGGATCGGCGTGCCCAAGCAGGAGAAGTGGATGGCGGAGATGCGCGGCGATCTGAAGGCGCCCGTCCTCGTCGGCGTCGGAGCCGCGTTCGACTTCCACGCCGGCCTCGTGCCGCAGGCGCCAGCCTGGCTGCAGGAGTCCGGTCTGGAGTGGGCCTACCGGCTGGCCCATGAGCCGCGCCGCCTGTGGCGGCGCTACACGCGCTACAACCCGCGCTTCGTCGGCGCGTTCGCACGCCAGCTGCGCGAGCATCGCCGGCAGGCCCGGCCGACCCGCTGATCAGGAGGGCGACGTGCCGGCTGACGCGCCCACCCTGGTGGGGCGCGGCCTGAGCAGCCGCGTCAGCGCGTGCACCACATCGTCCTGGTCGGCCTCGGTCAGCGCCGGTCCGAGCGGCAGGCTGATCGTCCGCTCCGACAACTGCGTCGCGACCGGAAAGTCAGCCGGCGACAGCCCATACGAGCGGCGATAGTAGGGGTGCAGATGAATCCCGCGGTAATGGACCCCGGTGCCGATGTTCTGCTCGTGCAGGGCCTGGATGAGCTCGTCACGGCCCAGCGGGGCGTGACCGGTCAGCCGGACCTGGTAGAGGTGGCGGGCGTGGCGGGTGTCGGGCAGCGGCGGCGGGGGCGTGTCGAGCGGAAGGCCCTCAGCAGCTCGTCGTAGCGCTCCCACAGCTCACGGCGACGCTCGATCCAGCCGTCGAGCTGCGGCAGCTGGACCAGCCCCAGCGATGCCTGGACATCGGTCATGTTGTATTTGAACCCGGGCTCGACCGCCTCGTAGTGGCGGAATCCCTGGTCGCTGAACCGTTGCCACGCACCCGCGCTCAGCCCGTGCAGCGCCAACGTCTCCACCCGCTCGGCGATCGCCGGCGACTCGGTGACGACCGCACCACCCTCGATCGTCGTGATGTTCTTGGTCGCGTAGAACGAGAACGCCGTGAGATTGCCCCACGATCCGATCCTGCGCCCGGCCCACTCGGCGCCGATGGCGTGCGCTGCGTCCTCGATCACATGCAGGCCGTGTCGATCGCGCAACTGGGCCAGCCGGTCCATGTCGACCGGCCGGCCGGCGAGGTGCACCGGCATCACCGCTCTCGTGCGCGGGGTGATCGCCGCCTCGGCGGCGTCGAGATCGATGAGTCCGTGCCCGGGCTCGCTGTCGACCAGCACCGGTGTCGCCCCGGTGTGCTCGACGGCGTTGGCCGACGCCACGAACGTCATCGCGGGGACCAGGACCTCGTCCCCGGGCCCGACGCCGAGGACCTTGAGCGACAACGTCAGGGCGGCGGTACACGACGCGAGGCAGCGCGCGTGGCGGGCACCGATGTACTCGGACAGCATGCCCTCGAAGCGGTGCACCTTGGGACCGGTGCCGACCCACCCCGAGCGCAGCGAATCGACGACCTCCGCGATCTCGGCATCGCCGATCGTAGGACTCCCGAAGATCAGAAAATTCTCACGCATGTGGGGGCGCGCAAGGGTATTCGAGTGCAGGCCCTCCGATCATTAGAGACCTCCTAACCTCTCCCGCCTTCGTCATGCGCGCCCTGACCAACCGATCGCCTCGATCGTCATTCCGGCCTACCGAGCCCCGCAGTACCTGGACGTGACGCTGCGTTCCATCACCCCCCAGGCGGCGGCCGCCGGGGCGGAGGTGATCGTCGTCAGCGACGGGCCCGATGCCGCCAACAGCAGCGTCGCCGAGCGCCACCAGGCGCGGCTGGTCACGCTGCCCACCCACGCGGGCCTCAACACCGCCCGGAATGCCGGCATCGACGCCGCCGCCAGTGACCTCATGGTGTTCGTCGACCAGGACGTCAACGCCCCCGACGGCTGGCTGGATGCCGTCATTGCCGGCGCCGCGGCCTATCCCGATCTCGAGGTCTTCGGCGGCCCCATCCGCGCTCGGCTCGAGACGACGCTGCCGGCCTGCGGCCGTCACCCTCCGCCGATCACCACGCTGGACGCCGGCCCGGTCGACTGCGACGTGCCCTTCGTCTGGGGGGCGAACATGACGATGCGACGCAGCGCCTTTGAGCGCATCGGAATGTTCGACCCGGGCCTGCTGGGACGCGGCGACGAGGAGGAGTGGCTCATCCGCTACACCGCCGCGGGCGGGCGCATCCGGTACATCGCGGCCGCCGCGATCGATCATCGCCGGACCGCCGCGGACTCGCGACTGGGCGCGCTGGCCAAAGCCGCCTACGGCCAGGGCCGCGAGGTCCGCCACCACAACCGCCGCAGCGGCACGACGCGTTCGGTCTCGGCGGAGCTGCGCACGCTCGCCGGCTGCGCTTGGCACACCGTGCGCCGACGGTGCGCCTACGGCATCGTGATGGGCGCCCGCACCGCCGGCACCCTGCGCGAGGCGCTGGCAGAGCGCCGTGACTGAGCCTGCTGACGACTTCCTCTCGGGCACCAGCGGCCAGGTCTGGGGGATCCGCGCCACCTCGAGGGCAATCGCTGCCGACGCCGCCTGTGACGCGGCTGCCCTGGCCACGTTGGCGCCCTGGCGCGTCGCCCGGGGCGCCCGGCACTGGCCGCGACGCCGGGTGCTCGCGCTGGGCGTGGAGCGCACCGACGCGCCGAACGTGCTGGCGCAGGCCCGCGTTGAGCTGGAGCGCTCACGCCACGAGCTCGCCTTCGCCGCCCACCGGCGGGTGATCGCGGGAAATTCGAGAACCTCAACCGCTGCTGTCCCAGCATCCCGCCGCTGGCCACGACTGGCTGATACTCATCGACGATGACGTCGTCCTGCCTCGCGGCTTCCTGGACGCGTTCATCTTCCTGGCCGAGCGCTTCGACCTCGCGCTGGCCCAACCCGCTCACCGCTGGCGATCACACGCCGCCTGGCAGTCACCCGCCGACGACCGGGCGTGCTGGCCCGGGAGACCCGTTCGTGGAGGTCGGGCCGGTGAGTGCGTTGCGGGCGACCACCTTCGACACCCTGCTGCCGTTCCCGCAGCTCCATTTCGGCTGGGGCCTTGACCTGCATTGGTCGGCCGTGGCGCGTGCCCACGGCTGGCGGAGGGAGTGATCGACGCCACGCCGGTCCGTCACGGCCTGCGCCGCATCGCGAGCTCCTATGACCGTAACGACGCCGTCGCTGAGAACGGCGATTTCTGGCCGACCGCCCCTACACGCCCGCCGCCGAGGCCCAGCGCACCCTCGCCACCCATCGTCGCTGGTGATGAGGGTCGTGATCGTCGCCGAGTACTACCCCCGGGCCTCTGACCCGACCCTGGGCATCTGGGCGCATCGCCAGGCGGTGGCCGCCCGGGACGCGGGGGCCGACGTGCGCGTGCTCGTGCTGCACCGGCCGCTGCCGTCGCTGGCCGACGCGCGGCAGCTGCGGATCGGCGCGTTGCGCGAGGCCATCCGTCAGCCCGCGCGCGACCTGCTCGACGGCATACGGGTGGACTATGTGCGCTACCTCTCGCCGCCGCGCCCGTGGAGCTACGCCTCGTGGGGAGCCTGGGCGGCGCCCGCCCTGCGCCGCGCGCTCCGCCGTCTGCGCGCGGAGTTCCCCTTCGAGCTCGCACACGCCCACTACGCCGTGCCCGCCGGCGACGCCCTGCGTCGCGCCGCCGGCCGGATCCCGCTGCTCGTGTCGGTCCACGGCGGCGACGTACACGGGCACACGCCGGCACGCCCACCGTCCGCCGCGACGCTGGCCCATGCGCGGCTGGTGCTGGCCAACAGCGCGGGCACGGCCCGGCGCTGCGTGGAGCGCGGGGCGGCGCGCACGCGCGTCGTGCACCTCGGGGACCGACCTGCCGGCCAGCGCCGCGAATCCCCCGGCCGTCCCCGACGCTGGTCACGGTCGGCAACCTCATCGCGCGCAAGCGCCACGCCGATGTGATCGAGGCGGTCGCGCTGCTGCGCGAGCGCCGGCCGGCGCTGCGCTACGTGATCGTCGGTGACGGCCCCGAGCGCGAGCGCTGCGCGAGCTGGCCGTCGCCCGCGGCGTCGCCGACCGGGTGGAGCTGCCGCGGCCGGCTCGCCCCCGACGAGGCGGTGGCCGATGGCCCGCGCGCGCGACGCTGTTCGTGCTCCCCAGCGTCGCCGAGGCGTTCGGGGTCTCCTACGTGGAGGCCATGGCCGGCGGGCGTACCGGCGATCGGCGCCGGGGTGAGGACGGCCCCGAGGAGATCGCCGCGGCGGCGGCGGCATCGAGCTCGTCGCACCCGGCCAGCCGCGGGCCCTGGCCGATCGGATCGACGCGCTCCTGGGCGATGAGCAGCGCTGGGCGCGCTTCGCCGGGCGGCACGCGAGACCGTCGCCCGGGAGTTCACCTGGCAGCGCTGCGGCACGGAGACCGTTGCCGCCTACGCGGACGCGCTCCGTGGCTGACGCCGTCGCCCCGCCGCGTCGGCGCCCTATGAGGCCGACAATCTCCTGGACCGCCACAGCCGGCCGCTCCACGCTCGAGCTCAACTACCGCCACATGATGGAGCGCGAAGGGACGCTGCTGGATCGCGACCTCGGGCTTCACCGCGGCGACGCCCTGTCGGTGGGGTGCGGCTGGCATCCCGGCCGCCACCTGTTCCCCGCGCCGGCCTTCCGTCTGGTCGGCGCCGACGCTGACCCGGCCAAGGTGGCGGGCGTGCTGGAGACCGGTCGCGCCGACGAGGGTGTCGTCGGCTACGCCGGCCGGTTCGGACTCACGCCCGCGGTCCTTTGACGTCGTGCTCTACCGGCTGGTGCTCCACCACCTCGTCTTCCAGGGACCGCTGGGTCCGTGCTTTGAGGAGGCGGCGCAGCTCCTGCGTCCCGGCGGCGCGCTCGTGGCCATCGAGCCGGGGCTGTGGCATCCGGTCGGTGCCGCACTGGCGCTGGCCAACCGGACCGGCGTGGCCACCCGGGTGCACGGGACGCCCGATGACGTCCCGCTCTCACCGCGTCGCCTGGTCGCCGAGGCGCGGGCGGTGGGGCTGGCGCCGCGACTCTACGCCGTCACCTACACGTGGCGGCGGCTGGCCGGCGCCGTCCAGCGCACGCTGTGGCCGCTGGACGAGATCGGCGCGCGCCCGCGGGCCGCGCGCTTCGGCCACACGCTGATGTTGATCGCGCGGGCGCCAGGTTAGGCACGGTTGCCATGGCCGATGACCCGAGAACCCGATTGCTAGCCTCCGCCCCCGTGTCGACTCTTGCGCCGGCGCCACGCGGCGCCGGGGAAGGAGCGCCGGCGCCTTCCTCGCGCCGGACTGCCTCGAGTGCGCTGACCGGCGACCTCGTCGCCGGGTTGGGTGTGGCGGCCGCCCTGGTGGCGCTCGTGTTCCTCA
The DNA here is from genome assembly GCA_963764125.1 of uncultured Solirubrobacteraceae bacterium. Classification (GTDB taxonomy): domain Bacteria; phylum Actinomycetota; class Thermoleophilia; order Solirubrobacterales; family Solirubrobacteraceae; genus Palsa-465. The sequence continues at coordinate 134,893 of CAVXRR010000031.1, read as the reverse complement.
CCAGCTAGCAGCATCGTGCAGACGGTGACCGGGCCGAACACGTGGTCGGAGATCGCGCTCACCTTCCTGGGGGTTGGCGCGTGGGTCGCCGTGGTCCTGGTGGGCGGCCGTGGCCCGGCCTGGGGCGCGCCCGCCGTCGCGCTGTTCGCCGCCTTCACCGCGTTCGCGGCGCTGTCGATCATCTGGTCGGTGCAGCCCGACTGGTCGTGGTTCGGCGCCAACCAGCTGCTGTCGTACCTGTGCGTGTTCGGCGGGGCGGTCGCGCTGGGCCGGCTGGCGCCGGGGCGCTGGGCCGCGCTGGTCGGCGGGATCGCCACGGCGATGACCGCCATCTGCGCCTACGCGCTGCTGGCCAAGGTGTTCCCCGACTCGCTGGCCCCGGCCAACCGGTATGGGCGGCTCCAGGCGCCGTTCGGCTACTGGAACGCCGTCGGCGTCAGCGGCGCGCTGGGGTTGGCGCCGGCGCTCTGGGTGGCGTACCCGGCGATCGGGCTCGCGCTGGCTGCGGGGCCTCAGCGTGCCCGCGATCACGCTCATGGTCAGCGTCATCGTCCTCTCGGGTTCGCGCTCGGCGCTGCTCGTCGGCGTCATCGCCGTGGCGGCGTGGCTGGCCTTCGTCCCCCTGCGCCTGCGCGCCGCGCTCATGCTGGGGCTGGGCGGGCTCGGTGCGATCCCGATCCTGGTGGTGGCGCTGCACAGCCACGGCCTCACCGCCAACGACGTCGCCCCGGCGGCGCAGACCGCCGCCGGCCACGCCTTCGGCCCGGTCGTGCTGGGCGTGCTCGTCGTGATCGCGATCGCGGGCGTGGCGGCAAGCGCTGGCCATGGACCGCGTGGAAATCGACGAGGCGGTGCGCCGGCGCATCGGCGCCGTCCTCATCGTCGGCGTGGCCCTGGTCCCGGTCGCGGCCGTGGTCGCGCTGGCGGCGTCCAGCCGCGGCCTGTCCGGCCAGGTCTCCCACGCCTGGCAGTCGCTGACCTCGTCGCACAGCGTCGTCCACGACACCCCGAGCCGCATCGCGGAGCTCGGCTCCAGCCGGCCGCTGTATTGGCACCAGGGCCTGACGGTCGGCTCCCAGGCGCTGCTCAAGGGCGTCGGCGAGCTCGGATACGGCATCGCGCGCCTGCGCTACACCACCAGCACCGCCAAGGCCGACCAGGCGCACAGCTACCTGGTCCAGACCTTCGCGGACCTGGGACTGATCGGCATCGTCCTCACTTTGGGCCTGCTGGCCGCCTGGTGCCGCGCGGCGGCGCGCCCATTGGCGCTCGGCGCACGTTGGCGGTCGCTGACCTGCGCACAGGCGAGCGAGCGACGGGGACTGGTGGCGCTGGCGATCGTCGTCGTCGCCTTCGGGATCCAGTCCGCCCTGGATTTCACCTTCTACTTCCCCGGCGTGACGGTCCCGGTGCTCCTGTGCGCCGGCTGGCTGGCCGGCCGCGGGCCGCTGACGGCACCGGTAGGCCGGCGCGCGGCCGGGCGCGTCTCGGTTCTGGAGCGGCCGGGGGCGGGCGCCGTCGTCACCGGGCTGGCGGCGGTGGCGCTGATCGGCGCCTGGGTGATGTGGCAGCCCCTACGTTCCGCCCAGGCGATGGCCGACGCCGAGAACCACCCGGCCACCGCCTTTGCCAGCGCCCGGACGGCAGCCAGCCGCGATCCCCTCTCGATCGAGCCGCTGTACCTGCTCTCCGTCCTCTACCAGCGGGCCGGCAGGCCGGGCGCCGCACGCACCGAGCTGGTGAAGGCCACACAGCTTCAGCCGGAGAACCCGGAGTCGTGGCTGTGGCTGGGGCAGCTGGACCTCGCCACCGGGCGCGACGAAGATGCGCTCCTGGAAATGGCCCAGGTGTTCGCCCTCAATCAGCCGGTCGACACGACCAGGCTGGCGGCGAACGCCGCCATCATCCAAGCCAAGGCGCAGATCGCGCAGCGGGCAGCCCGCGTCAACTCACGAGCGCAACGCCGGGCTCGAGCAGCGCGTCGGGCAACGCGCCCGGGCGCGCGGCCTCGTACACATCGGTGAGCAGCCGCTCGTACTGATCGGCCACGGCGTCCCACGAGAACTCGGTGGCGCGGCGCCGGGCCCGCTCTCGGTACTCGGCGACCAGCGGCTCGTCGTCGAGCAGCCGGCGCAGCTGCTCGGAGAGGGAGCTCACGCCCGCCCGGCCTGAGAAGTAGATCCCGGCGTCGCCGACCGTCTCGGCGTTGGGCGGGTGGTCGTTGACCAGCACGCAGTTGCCGGCGGCCATCGCCTCGAGGATCACCGGGTGGGTGCCCCCGACGCCGGTGGGGGCGCAGAACAGATAGGCGTGGCGCTGGAGCTCCCAGTAGCGTCGCCCGAAGACGTAGCCCGGGAACACCACCCGCGGGTCGGCGGTCCGGCGCACCTGCCGGATGTACTCGCCGGCGTACGGCGCGCCTCCGACGATGACGAGCTTCATTCCCCGCGCCCTCAAGCTGTCGATCCGCGAGAACGCCTCGACCAGCAGGTGAGGGTTGTTCTCGGGCTCCAGCCGGCCCACGAACAGGATGTAGCGCCGGGGCTCCAGCCCGAGCTCGTCCAGCGCCTGGCGGCCGGCGTGGCCCGGGTCCGCGACGCCGTAGGGGACCACGCCGATCCGCCGCCCGTAGCGGCGCTCGAACGTGGCCGCCACCGTGTGGCTGTCGGTGATGGCCCGGTCGGCGAAGCGCGGCGCGGCCCGCTCGGCGAAGCGCAGATAGGTCTTGGCCGGCGCCGGCCACTTCTCGCGGTCGGAGTCCAGCCCGTCGATGTTGATGAGCGTCGGGATGCCAGCCGCCGCGCGTGATCCGGCACAGCGGCGAGTTGCCGGCGATGAAGAACAGCGCCACGTCGGGGCGGGTGACGCGAGCCGCGTGCCAGGCCGACAGGAGCGTGTGGACGAACGTGTCCAGGTACTTGTTCTGGATCGTCGGGAGGTGGACCAGGCGCGCCCCCTTGTAGGCGGCGAGCTTGCGGTCGACGACGTGCGGGCGGCAGTAGACGATCACGTCGTGGCCCCGCTGCGACAACCGGCTGGCCAGCTCCTCGGCGGCGGTCTCAAAGCCGCTGTAGGCGGCCGGGATGCCCCGCGTGCCGAGGATCGCGATCTTCATCGGGCGCCGAGCAGCGTCATCAGCAGCCGAGAGTATGCCTTCACGTGCTCGCGCGCAGACGACTGCCAGGAAAACAGTGCGGCGCGGCGCGCGGCCGCGCTCGGACAGGTCACGCCGCAGGGCCTCGCTGCCGCCGACGGCGCTGAGCGCGCCGGCGAGCGCAGCCGGGTCGGCCGGGTCGGCGTAGCGGGCCGCGTCGCCGCACACCTCGGCGATCCCAGGCGACGGCGCGGCGATCACCGGCGTGCCGAGCGCCATCGCCTCCAGTGCGCGTGAGCCCGAACCCCTCGTGCAGCGCGGGGTGCACGAGCGCGGCCGCGCCGGCATGCAGCTCGCAGAGCCGCTGCGGGCTGGGGCTCGGGTTCGATGAGCACCCCGGGGGCCTCGGCGCGGGCCGCGCCGGCCAGCATGAGGCTGAGCGGTCGCGGCGCCGACGGCCGCGTAGCGGCGGTAGGCCTCGAGCAGCGCCCGCCACGTTCTTGCGCGGCTCGTCGTCGCCGACGTAGAGGAAGTGCCGCGGGCGCTCGGCGCGGGCCTGGGGTCAGCTCCTGGCCGGGACCGTGCGGCGCCACGACGATGCGCTGCGCGGGACGCCCCACCGGCGCGATGACATCACGCGGCCGTCGCCCGGCTCACGCACACGACGGCGGCGGCGCCGGCGCGCGGCGAGGCGGTGGGCGACGTGCGCGTAGCGGCGGTAGGCGGGCGAGAAGTCGGCCGGCAGCGAGCTCGAAGGCGAGGTCGTGGACGGTGATCGATCTGCGGGGCGTGCCGGGCGCGTAGGCGTGCGCCGGGAGCGGGTGGTGGATGAGGTCGGCGCCGGCCGCACGGGCCCGTCGCGGCAGCTCGACTGCGTCCAGCGCTGATCCTCCAGCGCGTTGGCGGCGCTCCGAGCCCGCCCCCGCCCGGCGGGTGCCGGCGCTCGTCGGCCACGGTGTGCACGGTGTCATCCGGGAGCGCCCGGAGCGCCGCGACCAGGCGATCGACGTACACGCGCGGTTCCCGAGTGGGGCGCGCGCCGCGCATAGGTGGCGTCGATGAGCGACCCGCACGGTCAGCGCACCGCGCCGGGCCAGCAGCAGGCGGCGCGCCAGCGGGAGCCCGGCCGCGCCCGCGCACCTCGACGTCACCGAAGCCGAAGTCGCGCAGCAGCGCCCGCAGTGAGCGCGCCGTGTACAGGTGCAGATGGTCGCCCAGCGGCTCCGAGTAAGCGCTCGATCCCGCCGAGCGAGCAGGCGCAGCCGCCCATGGCTGGGCGTGGTCAGCAGCAGGCGGCCCCGCGGCACGAGGACCCGGCGCACCTCGGAGAGCCAGCGCGCGGTGTCGGCCACGTGCTCGATCACCTCGCTGGACCAGACCCGTCAAAGGCGCCGTCGTCGAACGGCAGCGGCCCCGTCGATCGGCACGAGCAGGAGGTCCAGCTCGGGGTGGCGCCCGCGCGCGCGGGCCAGCGCCGCCTCGCGCGACGTCGGCGGCGGTCACCTGCGCACCGGCGCGCGGCGAGGTCCGCCGCGAGATCGCCCGTGCCGCAGCCGAGATCCAGCACCCGTTCCCCGCGCGGACACGCCGGCCAGCGCGAACCGCCGCCGCGCGGCGAGATCGGGAGGATCGAGGTCCGCCGGCAGGCGCTCCCACAGCTCGTCGTAGTACTCCTGCACCACGTGAACGTACCGGTGCGCCGTCGCTGGCTGCCGACGACTGGACACGCGCGGCGCCGCCGGGATACAGTGCCGCGCGGGGAACACCGAAGTCCAGCTCATGCCCACCGCCACGGTCAGCGAATCGGACCCTGTCACCTCGGCCCCGCCGCTGACCGGCGATTCCCGCGGCGCGCGGCGCCTCCTCGCCGTGGCCGCCGTGACGCACCCCGGCGGCGCCGAGACGACGCTGCTGCGGCTGTTGACGCGTCTGCGCGAGCGGGGCTGGGACGTGACGCTGGCCACGCCCGGGGACGGTCCGCTGCGCGCCGCGGGAGAGTCGGCGGCGGATCGGTGCCTGTCCCTGCCCGTCGGCGGCCTGGCCGCGGACGCCGGCGCGCGTGCGCTGGCGTCCTGGCCACGAGCCCGCCGGCTGGCCGGCGCAGCCGATGTCGTCTATCTCAACGGCACCGTCTGCGGCGCGCCTGCTGCCGGCGCTGGCCGGCGCGCGCGCCCGGCGCGTCCTGCATGTCCATGACCTCGTCACGCGCGTCCCGCGCATCTGGCGCCTGGCCGACGTCGTTCTGGCCGCGTCGCGGCGCGGTCGCCGAGCGGCTCGGATCGATGGCATCCCACGTCGTCTATGGGCCGGTCGATGCCGACCCTGCCGCGCGGTGGCGCCGCCATGGACGCCCGACGGCGCGCCGGTCGTGGGCTTCGTCGGCCGGATCGAGCCGCGCAAGGGAACGCTGGACCTCGTCCGGGCGGCGCCGGCGATCCGCGCCGGCGCTCCGGGTGCGCGGGTGATGGTGGTCGGCGACGATCCCTACGGCAGCGACCCGGCGTACACGGCGGCAGTCACCGGTTCGCGCGAGGTCGAGCACTACGGCTGGGTGGCCAACGCGCCGGGCCTGATGCGCCACCTCGACGTGCTCGTCCTGCCCTCCCACGAGGAGCCGTTCGGGACGGTCCTGGCCGAGGCGATGGCCGTCGGCACGCCCGTCGTCGCCACCCGCGTCGGCGGCCTGCCGAGGTCGTCCACGACGGCGTCACCGGGCAGGCTGGTGGCGCCGGGCGATCCCGGAGGCCCTGGCCGCCGCGGTGCTGGAGGTCCTGCGCGACCGCGACCGGATGGGCACGGCCGCCCGCGAGCGGGCGCGGCGCTTTGACTCTGACCGCTACGCCGAGCGCGTCGAGCGGCTGCTGACGGCATGAAGCTCGCCTTCGACAGCCGGCCCGCGCCCGTGTGGCACGGGATCGGCCGCTACGCGCAGCTGCCTGCTGGAGGCGCTGACCCAGACCCCGCGCGGCGAGATCGTCGAGAGCCAGGACCCGCGGCGTGGCGACGTCTTTCACTCGCCGTGGATCGAGGGCGCGCCGCTGCGCCCGCCCGTGCCCTCGGTCGTGACGCTCCATGATCTCGTCCCGCTCAAGCGTCCGCGGCGACTACCTGCGCACCGGCCTGCGCTTCAAGCTGCGCTACCTGGCCGTCCAGCGCGCGACGCTGGTGATCGTGCCCACCCAGGCGGTCGCCGACGACGCGATCCGGACGCCCTGGGCATCCCCGCCCAGCGGATCGTGGTGATCCCCGAGGCGGCGGCGCCGCCGTTCTGGTGCCGGCCCGCCGATGAGATCGCGGCGGTTCGCGAGCGCTACGGCCTCCCCGACCAGTACCTGCTCTGGGTCGGCACCTGCGCACGCCCGACCCGCGCAAGCGGGTGGCGGCGCTCGCCCGCGCCGGCCGCACCATGCCGCTCGTCCTCGTCGGGCCGGTGAGCCGCTGGGCCCAGGAGCTGGCCGGGGTGCAGCTCACCGGCGCGGTCCCCGACGACGAGCTCGCCGCGATCTACAGCGGCGCCCACGCGCTCGTCTTCCCCTCCGACGAGGAGGGCTTCGGGCTGCCCCCGGTCGAGGCGCTGGCCTGCGGCACCCCCGTGGCGGCGTGCGACGTCCCCGCCCTGCGCGAGGTGCTGGCCGACCGCATCACGCTCACCGACGTCGACGACCTCGACGGGCTCGTCCGCCACGCCGAGGGCGCTCTCACGCCCGGCGCCGCCGCCGCCCCAGTGGAGCTGGGACGACGTCGCGCGCGGCCACCTGGGAGGTCTACGAGCGGGCCCTGCTGCGCCCGACGCCGGGCCGCGGCGCCGTCAGAGCCGCGCCTCAGACCGGCGGGCGCAGCCCGAACGGCGCCGCGCGCACCCGCCGGCGCCCCTGAACGAGCCGGCGCCGGCGCCACGCCCCGTGGCGCAGCGCCCAGGCCTCGCGGTACCCGCGAGCAGGTGGCGCTCGCGCAACAGGACATGACCGAGCGCCACCAGCTCGTAGCTCGCCACCCACGGCAGGTCGCGCAGCAGCGCGCCGGCGTGTCGTTCTTGAGGATCATCAGGTAGCGGTTGCGGAACTGCAGCCGCCGGTCGGCCTCGCTCATCTGCGCGCGCGTCGACGGGCTGTAGGTGCGCACGTGCTCGGCCACCGCGGCGGGCTCGTAGACGGTGCTCCAGCCCAGTAGCTGCGCGCGCCAGGCCAGGTCGGCGTCCGAGGCCCACAGCTCCATGTCCTCGTCGAGCACCTCGCGGCCGTCCAGGGCGCAGTCGGTGAGCGTCTCGCGGCGATAGAGCGCGGCCGCGCCGTCGGCGCCGAACGCCGGCGCCCGCAGCGCGTAGGCGCCCGCGGGGCCGGCCGTGGCCGACGAGGCCGTTCTTGCGCCGGCGGTCGATGACCATGCCCGCGGTGTCGATCTGGCCCAGCGGCCGGGCGCCCTGCGGGCCGGCGACGCGCACCAGCTTCGGCGCCACCGCGCCCACGCCCGGCGCGGCCAGGCGCGCCGTCGCCGCCGCCAGGAAGCCGGGCGCCAGGAAGCAGTCCGCGTTGAGCAGCAGCACGGCGTCGCCCCCGGTCTGCGGCGATCGCCTCGTTGATCGGCGGCGGCATAGCTGCGGCCGGGGCTCGCAGCCGCATGCGGCGGCCCCGTGGCGCCCGGCCATCCCGGCCGTCGCGTCCGACGACGCGTTGTCGACCACCACCACGTCCGGGCGCGGTTCCTGGGCCGACGGCGGCGGGCAGCGAGCGCTCCAGCATGGGCGCCTCGTCGACGCTGAGGATGAGGACCGTGACCTGCACGCGGCGAGTATGCAATCACCGCCCTTCGGTCAGCCTGGGTACCCTCGGCTGTGGGCTCCTGCGCGCGGTGGGACGCAACCTGCGGACGCGCGCGCTGTGGGATCATCTCGGGTGCACATGAGGACGCGCGCGGTGGGGACCGTTCTCGCGCTGGCGCTCTGCGCGCCGGCCGCCGCCGCCGAGCCTGCCCGTGGCCGCCCCGCCCGCACATCAGGCCGACACGGTGCTCGTCGAGACCGCGCACAGCGGAGGCCACTACGGCGCCACCAACACGACGTCCTCGGGCGGCGGCATCTACCAGGACGTCGCGCTCAACACGTCCGCCGGCCAGCTCGTCTGCGCGTCGGCCTGGCTGCGCACGCAGCTGCCCGCCACCGGCGCCGCGGGCACGTTCTCGCTCTACCTGCGCGGCACCTCGGCGGTCAACGCCGGGGCCACCGCCTACGGCGGCCTGGGCAACCTCGGCAACTGGACCCAGGCCCAGACGTGCGTGGAGGCCACCGGCAGCCACAGCTCACTGCGCATCCAGCTCTACCCCACGCCGGGCTCGCCCACGACCGAGGTCGACGACGTCAACGTCAACGTCTCGCTGGCCGCCAACGGCGGCTTCGAGGACGGCTGCGGGCCCTGGCAGCCCTACCCGGGCACCAAGTCCAACTACGTCGTCTACGCCAACGCCCCCGGAGCCCCGCCGGCCTACGCCGGCACGCACTTCGCCGCCACCAACACGTCGTCGAGCGGGGGCGGGCTCATCGAGGATGTCCCCCTGAAGACCACCGCGGGCCAGACCGTGTGCGGCTCGGCCCGCGTGCGCACCGAGTACCCGAGCACGGGCGCGTCGGGCGGCTTTGCGCTGTGGCTGACGGGCACCTCCACCCATGACGGCTCGAGCGTCCGCTACAGCGGCCTGTCTGACGGCGAGCAACTGGTCGCTGGTCCAGACCTGCACCGAGGCCACCGGCACCCACACCACCCTGCGCGTCCAGTTCTATCCGGCGGTCGGGTCGCCGACCGTGGAGATCGACGACGTCAACGTCGACGAGTCGCTCGCGGTCAACGGCGGCTTCGAGAACGGCGGCGCGTCCGTGGGCGATCTTCCCGGGCACCAAGTCCAACTACGTCGTCTACGCCAACGCCCCCGGCGCGCCGCCCGCGTACGCCGGCACGCACTTCGCCGCCACCAACACCGCCTCCGGCGGCGGCGGGATCATCCAGGACATCCCGCTCAAGACCTCCGCGGGCCAGACCGTCTGCGGGTCCGCCGAGCTGAGGACGGAATACCCGGCCACGGGCGCGGCGGGCACGTTCGCGCTGTGGCTCACCGGCGGCGCGCGCCCACGAGAGCGGCTCCACCGCCTACGCCGGCCTGGGCAACGGAGCCAACTGGTCGCCGGTCCAGGCGTGCGTCGAGGCCACCGGGAGCCACACCAACCTCCGCGTCCAGCTCTATCCCAAGCCCGGCGCGCCCACGACCGAGATGGACGATGTCAACGTCGACGAGTCACTGGCGGGCGAACGGCGGCTTCGAGCACGGCGGCGCCCCGTGGGCCATCTATCCCGGCACCACGCTCCAACTACCGCGTGCTACGCCAACGGCCAGGTCACCGAGACGATCGCCTCACCGCCTCCGCCCGCGCCCCCGGTCCAGCCCACCCCGCAGCCAACTCCCATCCCCACCCCCCGGGCCAGGCACGCGCTCAAGATCAAGCTGCTGATGAAGTGGACCTGGCGCTTTGCCACCACCACGCTTCGACTGACGCGGATCGGGCGCTTCCCGCACGGCACCCGGCTGACGGTGTCCTGCAAGGGCCGCGGCTGCGGGCGGCCGGCGAAGCTGCAGCGCCGCCGGCCCCAAGGGCGTGCACCGGCTCCTCAGCACCTGGCGGGCCACCGCTACCGTGCCGGCGACGTCCTGACGATCACCTTCACCGCCCGCGGCTGGAAGCGCGAGCGCGCCCGGATCACGATCCGCGACAGGCGGCTGCCGCGGGTGGCGCGGGCCTGACGCGCGCCGGGTGGCGGTTGGGGCTGCGGACCCGCGCGACTCGAGTTGGAGTGCAGCCGTCTGCCGGGCCGATTTTGCGAGGTCGACCCGCCGTCCGGGGGCCGCCTGCACGAGCGGAAGTTCGCGGCGTAGACCGCGCGGCGGTCTCGGCCGCCGTCGCGCTCCCAGCTGAACCCGCCCAGCGTGTGCGCAGCTCAGAGCGCCGCGGCGCGCCAGTCCCGCCGCCACGCCGCGTCACCCAACAGCGCGCCAAGCCGGCGCTCCAGGTCACCCGGGTCCTGCGGGTCAAAGTAGGCGGCGGCGTCGCCGCCGGTCTCGGGCAGCGCGCCGGCCCGGGCGGCGAGCACGGGCGTGCCGCGCGCCATCGCCTCCAGCACCACGAGCCCGAAGCCCTCGTACAGGCTGGGGTGCACGACCAGCTCGGCCCCGAGAGCAGGGCGTCGTGCCGGCGGCGTCGGAGACGTAGCCGGTGAGCGTCACGGGCGCATCGCCGGCCAGCGCGGCCAGCCGCGGCCCCTCGCCGGCGTCGACCCCGGCCAGCACGAGCCGGTGCGGGAGCCCGCCCCGGCGCCCGCGCGGCGACGAAGGCGCTCACCAGTGCGGCCAGATTCTTCTTGGCGCGCAGGTCGCCCACCGCGAGCACGTACGGCTCCGCCGCCTCGGGGCCGGCGGCCGCGCCCCGGCAGCCACCGCCTCGGAGCCGGCCGTCCGCGCCGGGCCGCCGCCCACCCCCAGCGCCGGCGCCTCCGGGATCACCCGGACCTTCGCGGCGTCGACCCCGTAGCGCCGGCAGACATCGCCGGCGGTGAACTGCGACGGGCAGATGACCCGCTGCGCCGAGCGGGCCGCCGCCCGCGCCAGCACGCGGTACTTGGCCCGGGTGCGGGGCGCGAAGTCCGCGGGCCACGCCTCGAAGGCCAGATCGTGGATCGTGACCACGCCCGGACACGGCCGGACCAGCGGCAAAAAGCAGTTGGGCGCGTGGACCAGGGCCGCCCCGCCGCGCGCGCAGCGCCGCCGGCAGCCACAGCTGCTCGAAGACCAACTCGGGCCCCAGCCGCCCCAGCACGCCGGCCGCGCCCCGGTCCGTCACGGCGACGATCGGCAACCCGCCCCGGCCCCCGGCCCCGAGCGCCGAGACGAGCTCACGGGTGTAGCGACCCCACCCGCGAAGCACCGGCCCGGCCGCGTCGCGCGCATCGATGACGATCGGCCCCATGACCGGGGCATTGTCGCTCAGTGCCGCCATCCTCACACCAAATTTCTGCATCAGGACCCGGGGCGAAGGCGTAGGATGCGCCCAAGGTGTCCGTGCCCGTCTTCCGCGAGCCGCTCGAAGGCCCGCCCGCGGGCTGCCTCGCCCTGCCCCGCCCGTCGTCGTCGATCTTCGACATCCCGATCGACCTGGGGCCGCCCGTGGAGCTGCTCGCCACCGTCGCCGGCTGGGCCGGCGAGGGGCGCACGCGGCGGGTGATGTACGTCAACGCCCACGTCGTCAACCGCTCCCGCGTCACCCCGCGCCTGGGCGACGCCCTGCGCCGCGCCGACCTCGTCTACTGCGACGGCTACGGCGTCAGGCTCGCCGCCCGCGCCCTCCATCTCGACGTGCCCCACCGCATGACCGGCGCCGACTGGATCTGGGACCTGGCCGCGCTGTGCGAGCTGTCGGGACGCTCGATCTACCTGCTCGGGTCAGAGCCGCCGACGGCCCAGGAGGCGGCGGCCCGCCTGCGGCGCTTCTACCCGCAGCTCGACGTCGTCGGCGCCCACCACGGCTACTTCGAGATCGGCACCCCCCACGCCGAGCGCGTCATCGAGGACATCGTCGCCCGGCGGCCGCAGATCGTGCTGGTGGGAATGAGCACGCCCAAGCAGGAGCTGTGGGCCGACCGATACGCTGACCAGCTCGGCGGGGCCGTCGTGTGGACGGTGGGCGCGCTCTTTGACTACGTCTCCGGTCACACGCCGCGTGCCCCCCGGTGGCTGGCCGACAACGGACTCGAATGGATATTCAGACTCGCGATCGAGCCTCGCAGGATGTGGCGCCGGTACCTGATCGGCAATCCGGTCTTCCTCTCCCGGGTCCTGGCCGAGTCAAAGCAACAGCCGCAGCGCACCCGCTGAGCCGGCTGGCGGGACCGATCCCGCCCACCCGCCGGCCGGCGGCTGCTCCTGCTCGTGCTGGCCGTCGCGCTGCTGGCGCTCGCCTGGCACGCCAACGCCAAGCCCCGCCATGAGGCGTTCTCCGCCGTGCCCGACGCTCTGCGCGCGCTGGCGGCGACCGTCGTCCTGTTCGGCGTCGGCGGCTTCGGGCTGGTCCGCCTGCTGCTCCCCGATCGCCCTGCGCGCCTGCGAGCCGCTGTGGGTGCTGCCGACGGGCGCCTGCGCGGTCGGGCTCGCGCTCACCGTGCTCGGCTTCGCCCACGTCCCCTACGCGGTCGCGCTGCCCCTCGTGCTGGCCGGCGGCCTGGTGCTCGGCGCCGTCGCCGTGCGCCGCCGCGGCTGGCCGCGGCTGAACCTCGGCACGCTCGGATGGCCGGTGCTGCTGGCCGCGGTGGTGACGTTCGTCGCGCTGGTGCCGATGCTGCTGGTCCAGCACTACGCCGCCCCGATCGGCACCGGCTCGGACGCCCACGTGGCTGCCGGCACCGCCCAGTTCCTCAAGCACGCCTATCCGACCGGCGTCGACGTGTCTCAGCCGATCAACCAGATGCCGCCGACATGGCAGTCCAAGTACCCGATCTACTACGCGTTCGCGGCGGTCTCGTCGCTGTCGGGGCTGGCCACCTGGCAGGTGCTGGCGACGCTGGCGGCGGCCATGCTGGGGCTCGCGGCGGTGGGCATGTTCCTGGTCGCGCGCGACGTGCTCCGCGCTCCGGTGGCCGCGGCGCTCATCGCGATGGTCGTGGCCGGGCTGGACCGCGAGGCGCTGCACACGATCCTCAACCCGTACTTCAACCAGACCTGGGGCTTCTTCGCCATGCCGTTCACGCTCGTGCTCGGGTGGTGGGTGGTCCAGCCGGGCCTGGGGCGGCGCCAGCGCCAGGCGACGGCGCGTCCTGCTCGCGATGTTCGCGCTGGTGCTGGTGTTCGCCTACCCGCTGGCGGCGCCGATCCCGGCGGTGCCGATCGCCGTGTTCGTGTGGCGCGAATGGCGGCGCAAGCTGCGCGCCGGCGAGCCCGTGTTCCACCCGCGCCAGCTGTATGACCGCGCCCACCGCCGCCGCAGCCTGCTGTGGCTGATCCCCGTGTGTGCGCTGCTGGTCGTGCCGGCGATCGGCGTCGGGCAGAAGGTCGCGGGCGCGGTCAAGGTCCTGGCTCCCGGCCACTCGCTCCAGGCCTGGGCGGGGACCTGCCGGGCTTCATCCCGTTCAACTACTTCGTCTCGCTGCCCGGGCTCGCTGGTCTTCCTCCCCGCGACGGTGGTGGTGTTCGGCCTGGCCGCCTATGGCCTGCGCCGCTCGGGCCGGTCGCTGGCGCTCGGGCTCGGCGGCCTGATGGCGATCGGCGTCCTGCTGGCCATCTACCTGCGCCATCGCGCGTTCGGCTACTACTTCCACTTCAAGCTGCTGGCCTTCGTCGGGCCGCTCGTGCATGGTCATGGCCGCCGCGGGCGCGGCCAGTCTGCGCCGCTGGGGCCCGGCGCTGCTCGCGCTGCTGGTGGTGGCGACCGCGGGCAGCGTCGTCGCCGAGCTTGATGCCACCGGCTCGCAGCTGCCACAGGCGACGATCCAGCTCTCGGACTGGGCCCGCTCGCTGCCCCGCAGCGCCTCGATCCGCCTGGACATGTGGCCGCCCGACGAGCTGTGGGGGGCCTACTTCCTGGCCTCGCACCGCCTGTGCTCGCAGATCCCGCTGCTGGACACCGACTATCCCCACGTGATGCTCGGACGCAAGGCCGACTACATCGTGGCCACCATCCCCACGGGCAGGCCCGCCGACGCCGTCGGCCCGGTCCTGCGGCGCAACGCCGGCTACCGCCTGTATCGCGAGAATCCAGGCGTGCCCGGACCCGACACCTGCACCCAGCGCCGCTTTGACCGCATCTACACCGGCGTGGGCTTCAACCCGCGATGAGCGCCGAGGACCGCCGGTGCCGCCGCGTCGGCCACAGCATCATCAAGGCCGGCGCTGATCTGGACCAGCTGCCCGCGCGGCTGGCCGGGGCCGCATGGGACATGGTCGAGCTCGACGTCCTGGCCCGCGGCGATGAGCTCATCGTCGCCCATTCCCCCCATGAGCTCGATCACCCGCGGCCGGTGCGCTTCGCCGCCGCCCTCACCGCGCTGCGCGATCTGTTGCCCGAGAGCGTCGAGCTCAACGTCGACATCAAGGGCACCGGCTACGAGCGGGCGGTGCTCGACACGCTGCGCTCGCTGGACCTCGTCGGCCGCACGCTCGTCTCCACGATGGAGGCCACCAGCCTGCGCGTCCTGCGCACGGAGGCTCCCGAGCTGCGCCTGGGGCTCTCGGTCCCCAAGGCCCGGCGCGACTACCTCTCCAATCCCCTGACCCGGCCCGCCGCCTACGTGATGCTGGCCTACCTGCGCCGGGTGCTGCCCCGGCAGGCGGCGCGTGCGGTGCGCGGCGGCCTGGCCGACGCGATCATGGCCCACTGGGGCGTCGTCACGCCCGCGCTGGTGCAGGCGGTGCGCGGCGCCGGCGGGGAGCTCTACGTCTGGACGGTGGACGACGCACAGCGGCTGCTGTCGCTCCACGCGCTCGGGGTCAGCGCTGTCATCACCAACGACCGCGACCTGTTCGCGCGGGCGGGCCTGCAGCCGACCTGAGCTAATCGCCCGGGTCAAGCGCCGGGAGCGCCAGCGCATGGGCCGAGGCGCCGGCGTCGCCCATCGGGATCGTGCCCTCGAGGTTGATCACCCGGTACCCGCACGCGCCCATCGCGGCGACGAACGCCGCGTGAGTGTCGTGCAGCTCGCAGATGATCGCGGGCTGATGGGCGGCGATCGTCTCGCGCATGCCGGCCAGCACCTCCAGCTCCGCGCCCTCGACATCGATCTTGACCACCGTGGCGGGGGCACACGACCGGCGCTCACCAGCTCGTCGATGGCCACGCATCTCGACGTCGATGACCCGCTCGGTGAAGGGGTGCGCGCCGAACTGAACGAGCTTTGACCAGCTCTGGTCATCGACGATCTGCAGACGGCCCGCGCCCGAGCGGTCGGCCACCGCGGCGCAGATCACCTCGACGTTGGACACCCGGTTGAGCGCCGCATTGACCCGGATCGCCTCGGCGTTGTCGGGCGCGGGCTCGAACGCGACCACCCGCCCCGCCTCCAGGCCCGAGAGGTGCGCCGCCAGCAGGGAGAAGAAGCCCAGATTGGCGCCGATGTCATAGAAGACGCCGCCGTGCCCGAGGTGCCGGACCATCGCCTCCTGCACCGCGCTCTCCAGGTTGCCGCCGGCGATCGAGCCGAGGTGCGCGTGTGAGATCGGCAGCCACCGCATGTCGAAGGCCAACCCGCCGGCGTAGCCCTGCGGCACGCGCAGCACCCCGGTCTCCAGCCAGCGCACCAGCGCGCGCAAGGCCAGCGCCCGTGGCCCCCGCCCGCCGACCGCCTGGGCGCGCAGTTCGCGCAGGCGCGGATGGCCGAGCCGGACCAGGCGGCGGATCAACGTCGAGCGGTTGAGCCCGGCTCGACCCAGCCAGTGGCGGACGCGCATCACGCGGCGGCCAGCTCCTCGACGCCGGCGCGCACGAGCTGTGCGGTGCGCGCGAAGTCATAGGCGGCCAGCCGCTCCTCCCCGCGCCGGGCCAGCTCGGTGCGCAGCTCGGCATCCGACATCACGATCGAGAGCAGCTCGGCCACGACGGCCACCCCGTCGGTGTCGGCCAGCAGCACGCCGGCGTCGGCGACCACCTCGCCCACCGCCCCCGCGTCACGCGCGACGACCGGCAGCCCGAAGTGAAACGCCTCGAGCAGCGGGATGCAGAAGCCCTCGTGCTCCGAGAGGCAGACGAACGCGCCGGCGTCCCGGTAGCGGCGCCACAGCTCCGGCGCGCTCAGCGCGCTCTCAAACGAGACCGCGCCGGGGGCGAGCTCGCCGGCCAGGCGCTCCAGCGACCCCGCGAACTCGGCCGACAGCGGCGTGCCCACCAGGGCCAGACGGCCGCCGGGCGCCGCCTGGCGCCACCGGGCGACGGCGCGGATGACCAGGTCCTGGCGCTTGTGCGGGACCAGCCGGCCGACGAACAGGACCGCCGGTGGCGGCGCCCCGCCGTTGCGCTCGGCCGCCGGCAGCGCGCCTCGATCGAACAGGATCGGGATGACCTGGGGCTCGCGGCCCGACAGCTCCCGGAGCTGACCGGCGTTGTAGCTGGGAGACCCCGGCCAGCCCGCACACCACGGCGGCGAGCCGCGCGAGCTGGTCGACGGCGAGCTGGCAGCGCACCGCCTCGGCGGGATCGTGGCTCCAGAAGTAGCGCGGCGGGGTGATGTTGTGGGAGACCAGCAGGGTCTGCGGGCAGCGCTCAACCAGCTGCTCCAGCCCGGGCGCGTAGCCGGAGTAGTGGACCACCACCCGCTCGGCTTGACCGGGGCGCAGCTGGTGCAGCGGCGCGATGTGACCGGGCGCCAGCCCGGCGGCGGTGACGGGGGCGTAATCCTGGCCTGACCAGCCCCAGCGCTCGAACAGCCGGCGGTAGGCCACGGCCTGGTTGGTGACGGCGTCAACCGGTCCGGCCGCACACAGGATCTGGTCCACCCTCACTGCGCTGAGCCGTCGCCGCGCCCCTCGTCGGCGGCGCGCTCGAGCTCGGCGGCGCGCTCGAGCTCGGCGGCGCGCTCGAGCTCGGCCACGCGCTCCTCCAGACGCACGACGTGAGCGGCGACCTGGGCGTTGAAGCGGCTCTGCTGGGCTGAGACCTGGCCAATGTACTGGCGCAGCAGCAGGACCAGGCCTCGCTTGACGGCGGTGATCGGCCGGCCGTACCGGCGCGTCGAGTAGACCTGCGCGGCGTCGGGCTCGATGATCGCCCATCGCGCCAGGCGACGGGCCGACTCGACAGGCGTGTCCTCGTCCCACGGGGCGAGGGGCTCGGCCGCGTCACCGGCCGTGTCGCGCGCCGCCTCCCGGGCCGCGGTGAGGGCGTCGCGTGGATCCCTCACGGCTGGACGCAGTCGCTGGACACACGGCCATTATCGGGTTTCCAGGAGCAGCGTCACCGGGCCGTCGTTGACGAGCGCCACCGCCATGTGCGCGCCGAACACCCCGCGCCGGGCGCCGATCAGCGCGCAGAAGCGCTCGTACAGGGGCTCGGCCAGCTCCGGCGGGGCGGCGGCGACGTAGCTGGGGCGGTTGCCCTTGCGCGCATCGCCGTAGAGCGTGAACTGGCTGACGCAGAGGATCTCCCGCTCGCCCAGCGGCTCGTTCATGCGCCCGTCCGCGTCGGGGAAGACTCGGAGGGCGCGGACCTTGTCGGCCAGCCACCGCGCCTCGGACTCGGTGTCGTCGTGGGTCACGCCGAGCAGGACCAGGAGCCCCGGGCCGATCTCGGCCACCCGGTCGCCGTCGACCTCGACCGAGGCGCGGCTGACGCGCTGCACCAAAGCTCTCACGCGTCGCGCAGCTCGGCCGCCGCCTGCTCGGGGGCGACGATGTTCAGGCCCACGCCGGTGCCGAGCTCGAAGCCCGCCTGGTGCGTGAGCCGGGGCACGATGTCGATGCGCCAGCAGAATTGCTCAGCCCCCCGGGGCGCGGTGCGCACCCACAGGTTGACGGCGGCGTCCTGCCCCAGGCGTCGCCGCAGTCGCGTGAGCGCGTCGTGGAGCAGGGCCGAGGCCGTGGGGCCGTCCTCCTCGAAACGCATCCGGGGGCGGCGCGGGATGATCATCAGCTGGTAGGGCACCCGTGCCGCCCAGGCAGCCAGCAGGACGGCCTCGGAATCGATGGCGACGATCCGCTCGCGCCGGCGGACCTCCTGCTGGAGCAGGTCGCCGAGCAGGTTGCCGCCCATCGTCCGCGTCGCGTAGGCGCCAAAGCGCTCCCGCTCGCGCGCGATCGCGGCCGGCACGAAGTCCAGCGCGAACAGCTGCGCGTGGGTGTGGGCGACCGACGCTCCGGCGCCCCGCCCCTCGTTGACCATCAGGTGCAGGCACGCCGCGTCGGCATGGGCGCGCATCCGCTCGCGCCAGACGTCGGCGGCCAGCGCCACCTGCGCCGGATCGAGGTCGGCCAGCGAGGCGACCGGCTCGGGCGCGTTGACGATCACCTCGTGGGCCCCACGCGCCGGCCCGCTCCAGAACAGGTCCGGGTTCTCGGACGGCGGCGGGTCCTCGGCGCCGGGGTCCAGCGCCGGGTAGCGGTTGGGCACCACCCGCACCCGCCAGCCCGGCGTGTCGGGGGCGCTGCCGTCGGGGCGGATCGCGTAGAGCTCGGGCGGCGTGGACGCCTCGTTGCCCTCGGCGAACGGATCCTCGGTCTCGCCGGCCGGGCGCTGGGCGTCGTCGCCGTCGAGACCGCTCCCCGGGCGCCCCGCGCGCACCTCGGCCAGGAGCGCGCGCTGACCGGTCACCGGGTCGATGCGGATCTCAGGCACCGCGGGGACGCTAGCGAGCCAGGTCCCGGGGCACCGTGCTCAGGAGACGTGCTTCTCCATGGCGATGTGCTCGATCCCGGCCTCCATGAAGATCCGCCCGCGGGGCTCATAGCCGGCGGCTTCATAGAGCGAGCGCGCGTAGGTCTGGGCGTGGAGCACGAGGCGGCGCGCGCCGCCGGCTCGGGTCTCCTCGTCGGCGAGCGCGAGCAGCGCCGAGGCGATCCCCTGGCGCCGGGCCGACTCGCGCACGGCGAGGCGGCTGAACTGGACCGTGGGCCCGACGAAGAGCAGCCGGCACGTGGCCAGCAGGGTGCCGTTGGAGACGGCGACGAGGTGCACCCCCTCGCCGTCGCGGCCGTCGAGCTCCTCGTAGACGGGCACGCCCTGCTCGACGCAGAAGACATCGTGGCGCAGGGCCAGGGCGGCGGCCATCTCCGCGTCGCCGCGCACCCGGCGCACTTCGTAGGTGAGCACGTCGGTCATTGCAGCGCGTAGCGCCGGATGTCGTTCTCCAGGGACGCGGTGGTCTCGTAGGGTCCGGCGTGGGTGAAGACCTGCTTGCCGCGGGCGTTGATGTAGATGGTCTGGGGGATCACGGCCACCGCCTGCAACACGCTCCCGATGCGCTGGGAGGGGTCCACGTAGCTGGGATAGCTGACGGGGAAGCGGCGAAGGAACGAGGCGGCCGCGGCGTTGATGTCCTTGCTGTCGAGGCCGATGAACGCCACGTGACGCCCGTCGTGCACGGCGACGCGTTGAAAGACCGGGAACTCGCTCTGGCAGGGCTCGCACCAGGAGGCCCATTCGTTGACCACCACCGGATGGCCCCGCAGCGCCTTCAGGCGGGCCTTGAACGCCGCCGGGCCCCCGGAGAGCAGCTGGTTGCCCTGCGCGTGCAGCGAGGCCAGCACGGCGGGCGAGCCGGCCAGCGCGGAGGAAACGGCGGACTTGGACAGGTTCGCACTGTGCGGCGTGCTCGTCTTGGGCCCCACCACCACGACCGCAACCGCGACGAGTGCCACCAAGAGCACCACCAGCGCTGCCAATCTCTTGCGCGGGCTCACAGTGGACAAGGTTGCCATACGCCCCCGCTGGTGGTCGCCGCAAACCCGCTCAGGGCGTGGCATTACGGGCAGTCCGTTAGATCTGCTTAAATAACCGTTATCCTTCGGGTACGAGGCCGGGGGGACGCTTCTGAGGAACTTCGCTGTGCTCGGCCTCGTGCTGAGACTGGCTGAGCCGCCACGACTTCATTGCCGCGGCTCGCTCATCCTGACGCAACCGCTTCAACCACTGATGGGTGATGCCCACCCCCTTTCCTAGTCCTGACGCGATCGCGCGCGCCGAGTTGCTGACTCACGAGCGCTTCGTGTATGAAGGCGAATCGCTCGAGGAGGCCCTGGCGCCAGGGTCCGCGCGCCGCCGTGCGCTGGACGCTGCCGTCGCCGAGGTCGATGCCGGCAACAAGACGCCGTCGGTCGCCTGGCGGCGCCAGTTCTCGCTGCTGCTCGGCCTGGAGCGGCTCCTCTCCGAGGAGGAGCCCCGCCTCGTCGACGGCACCGTCCTCTCCGCCCACCAGGTCGACGCGCTGTCGGGAACGCTCACCGCCCTGCTGGCCGAGAGCCAGCCCGCCAACGGCGCGGGGGCCAACGGCGCGGGAGCCAACGGCGCGGGGGCCAACGGCGTGGTCCTTGAGGACGTCGTGGCGCGCCCAGAGACCGCCGAGCTCGATCGGATCGAGGACGACGAGGACGAGGACGAGGACCTCGACGACCTCGACGACCTCGACGACGAGGACGAGGACCAGGACGAGGCGCCCGAGGAGGAGCCCGAGGACGAGGAGCCTCAGGACTGGCAGGACGAACGCGAGGCCGACGCCCAGCTCGAGGAGCAGCCCGAGGACCCCAACGCCGCCAAGCGTTTCTGGTTTGAGCACGCCACCGGCGCAGGCAAGACCGTCGCCGCGCTGGGCTTCGTCGAGGCGTCGCGCACCGGCGGCGTCCTGATCCTCACCCACCGCCGCAACCTCGTCGACCAGTTCCACGGCGAGCTGCGCGACCGCGGCTACCGCGACCGGATCAGCGGGCCGCTGCTCGATGGCCACGACGCGTCCAACGGGCCGGTCACCGTCGAGACCTACCAATGGTTCGTGCGCAACGCCGGGCGGGTCTCCGACGCCTACACGATCGTCATCTGCGACGAGGCGCACACCGCGCTGGGCGAGAAGACCTCGGCCGCGATCCGCGCCTGGTCAGGCCCGATCTTCATCGGCATGACGGCCACCGGCGCGCTGATCGCCCGCCACGTCACCGACCTCTTCCCCACCCAGACCAGCCGCTTCGACCTCGCCCAGGCGGCGCGCCGCGGCGTGATCTCGCCGCTGCGCTGCATCCGCATCCCGCCCGGTCCGGGCGTGCGCACGATCGCCAAGGTCCCGCTGCGCCGCGGCGAGGTGGACACCGAGTTCGACCAGGAGATGCTGGCCCAACTGCTGGACCAGACCCCGTTCAACCTCGCTATCGCCGACCTGTACAAGACGCGCTTCAACGGGGTCCCCGGCGTCGTCTACGCCGCCGGCGTCAAGCACGCCTACAACGTCGCCCAGGCCTTCCGCGATCTGGGGATCAAGGCCATGGGCGTCTCGGGTGAGACGCCCAAGCGCGAGCTGGCCCGGATCCTGGCCGACTACGAATCGGGCAAGATCGACGTGCTCATCAACGCCCAGCTGCTGGCCGAGGGCTGGAACAGCCCCCGGGCCACGATCTGCATGCACCTGGCCCCCACCGCGTCCAAGCGCATCTACCAGCAGCGCGTGGGCCGCGTGACCCGGCGCCATCCCGGCAAGGAGGCCGGGATCGTCATCGACTTCGTGCATCCCGCGACCAAGCACGACGACCCCGTCGTCACCCTGCACTCCCTGCTTGACCGCGACGTCTACCGCGGCGGCGCCATCGTCGTCGGCCCGGTGCGGCGCGGGCGTGGCCGGCGCGTGCGGGTGGAGCGGCGGGTGCTGCCGGTGACGCCGGATCACGAGCGGCGCGCCGAGGTCTTCGAGCGCGAGCTGTGGCGCATCGCCGTCGAGCACCTGGACTACGGCGAACAGCACGTGTGGGCCGCGCTCGCGGGAGCCCGCGTGGCGCCCAATGGCTGGCGGCGTGCCAAGGCGATGCTGCACTTCGATCGCGGCGGTGAGCTCAAGCGCCGCTTCCTGATCACCGCGGTCCAGCGCAACCGCAACGCGCAGCTCCGGCTGCGGGCGCTCCAGGAGATCGCCGCCAGCCGCGACGCCGAGGCCTTCGACACCGCCATCGACATCATGGGCGCCTGGCCGCGCGACGAGCGCCGCGAGGGCGTGAAGATCATGCTCCAGGCGCTGGCCGAGCGGCGCATCGGTCGTCGCGACCAGGCCAACGCGTGGATCTGGCGCATGGCGGAGTACACACGTGAGGTCCACGAGGAGTACGCCGTGCAGCGCTGGCCCGAGACCAAGCGGCTGCTCGGCCTGCTCGTCAACTCGTCCGGGTCGGCGCACGCGCGCAATGCCAGGCGGCTCGTGCACGCCAGCCGCAAGGAGGACCGCCGCTTGTCGGCGGCCCTGCTCGCCGCGGCGCTGGCCCACACTCCCGAGGCCGAGGAGGCGCTGCGCGGGGCCCGCACGCGGATGGCCCGCAAGCCGGCCGCCCTCGCCCGCGAGCTGCTGCGCAACTTCCCCAAGGGCCGGCGCGGCTCCAAGCGCCGGCGGCGCAAGACCGGCGCGGCTGCGGGTGCGGACGCCAACGGCGCCGCCGCGACGCGGGGCCGGACGCTGACGACGGCCGATCCCGATGAGCTCGATGTGGCCGCGGAGGCCGATGAGCGCGACGACGAGGACGACGAGGATCGTGAGCTCGACACCGCCGCCGGGCGCGACGTCGACGTCGACGACGATGACGACGGCGACTCCGATCTCGATGACACCGACGACGACGAGGATCCCCCGCCCGAGGCCGAGCCCGAGGCCGAGCCCGAGGCCGAGCGCGAGCCGCCCGGGAAGGCCGAGCCCGCCGCCGAGGCCGAGGACGAGCCGGCGAAGCCCGCCCCCAAGCGCCGCACCCGCGCTCCGCGCAAGAAGCCCGCGACCAAGTCGGCGAAGACGGCGAAGTCCGCCGAGGCCGTGGAGGCCGCCGCCGACGCCGTCAAGGCCGCGGCGGAGGCCGAGCCCGCCGAGGGCACGCTCGATCAGATCAAGCCCAAGCGCCGCACGCGGGCGCGACCGGCCCAGGACGCCGAGGAGGCCGCCTGAGCCACCCTCGGCTCGCGGCGGGACCGTCAGCTGGAGGCACGCTCAGCGGCCGGCGGGGACGGCGAGCTGCGCCGCCGCGGACGCGAGCTGGCCGACCGACGCCATCACCGCGTCGGACTCGGCGCGGTCGGGTGCCGCCGAGGGCCCGTCGCTGGCAGCGACGACCGGGAGCATCGCCTCGACCACCGTGGGGTCGAACTGCGAGCCGGCGTTGATGATCATCTGCTCGGCGGCCGCTTCATAGGACATCGCGTCGCGGTAGGGGCGGTCGGTGCGCATCGCGCTCCAGGAGTCACAACAGGTGATGATCCGGGCCTCGAGCGGGATCGCCTCGCCGGCCAGGCGATCGGGGTACCCACCGCCGTCCCAGCGCTCGTGATGCGCGCGGACGATCTTGCCGACCTCGGTCATGAATCCGCCGACGCGCTTGAGCATCCGCTGGCCCTCCGCCGGGTGGGTCTTGACGATCTCCCACTCTTGGGGATCGAGCTTGCCGGGCTTGTTGATGATCTCCTTGGGGATGGTGATCTTGCCGACGTCATGCAGCATCGCGCCGAACTCGAGGTTGCGCCGGCGCTCGGGATCCAATCCGAGCGCGTCGCCCACCGCCAGCGCCAGTCCGACCACGCCCTGGGAGTGCTCGCCGGTGTAGTTGTCGTCGGCGGCGATCACGTCGCCCAGGAGCAGCGCGGTCCCGAGGTAGGTCTCGTTGAGCTCGAGCAGCTTGGCCAGCCGCGCCTGGCGCTCCTCGGCGAACATCTTCAGCAGACCGAGTAGCGGCACCAGCGCGAGGACCGCGTAGGGCGCCGCATGCAGCTCCTCGGCGGCGACGAGGGCGATCCCCGACAGGCCGGCGTCGATCGCGTAGACCCAGAGACTCCCGCGCAGCTGTGAGCGCACGCTCACGCCGCTGGTGGCGCGGATGTAGACGGCGGAGGCGGCGAAGTCGCCCGCGAACTGGGCGGCGAGGGCGGTCAGCAGGAGCACCGGCCCGGCGCTGTCGGGCCGGACATCGGCGATGGCGAACACGAGCGCCGGACCGACGGCGAACCAGGCGTTGGACAGACTGCGCAGAAGCCTGACCGGCGCGACCCGGCGGGCGAGCACGCCCGGGAGGATCTGGGTCGCCAGGACCGCCGAGACGGCAAGCGGGACGAATGCCGTCGGGATGACGAAGAGCATCGGCACGAAGCCGATCTGGCTGGCGACGGTGAAGCCGAACGGGGTGTCAAAGCGGACCCGGACCGCCGCGGACATGACGATCACCGCCAGACCCGCCCCCACCGGGTTCCAGGGCTGTGGGGAGGGCAGCACGAACAGCGCCGCGACCGCGGCGATGAAGGCGAAGTTGAGCAGGTGCTCGACGCGCAGCTCGCGCCGCGCCTTGTTGGCCTCGGCGCGGCGGCGCGTCTGGGCCAGGAACTGCTGCTCTTCCAGAGTGGGGTCTTTGGTCATCATGAGGGCAGGGCTGATATGAGGCCTGCGCGCACGTATCGGCGCTGACGCCCACAGCCCTTAGACATCGCGCGCAGGAAGGACGGGCAGGCCGTCGGACATGCGTCCAGCAAATGGCTAAAGAAATGGGCCAAGTGGTCGAACGGCCGATGCCCGTCTCGTTCAACCAACAACTGAAAAGGGCAAACCTGGTGTGAGCCAGGGACGCAAAGCTAGAGGTCTCGTGGAGATAGCTCGGCTGCCAGTGCACACCACGGAAGGTGCGTACACATGTTGCAGGGCCTTTTCAGCCGCCATACCCGTCTCGTGGGCGCCGTCATCTCGGCCCTCGGGATTGCTGTGCTGTCCGGTGCTCCGGCCCGGGCGGCACTCATCACCACCGACGCCTGCGACAGTGCTGCGCTCTCGCAGCCCTTTTCGCAGTGGAACGACTCCAACGAGTACAAGCTCATTCCGGGGGGTTCCTTCGAGAACGGAGCGTCGGGGTGGGCTCTCGGCCACGGTGCCAGCATCGTGAGCGGGAGTGAGTCCTTCGGCGCCACCGGCTCTGTCGGAGCGTCGTCGGTCTCCCTGCCCGCGGGGGCATCGGTGACGTCGCCGTTCACGTGTGTGGACGCGGCCTATCCGATCTTTCGTTTCTTCGCGCGCAACAATGGCTTGCTCTCGATCGTCCTCGTGTCGGTCGTCTACAAGCCGCTGCTGGGAATCCCCGTGGCGGTTCCGGTCGGAACCGTCGCGCTCTCCGCCAAGTGGGGTCCGTCAGCGCCGATGCTCACCGCCTCGGTCCTGACGGGTCTGCTCCACGGGGGCACGATCCCCATGGCGGTTCGCTTCACGGCGCTCACCGGTAGCTCGCAGATCGACGACGTGTTCGTCGATCCTCGGATGCACGACTGATCGCCTAGAGCACAGACACGCCGGACCCGGGCCCGCGTCCCGCCCATAGACGGCAGGACGCGGGCCCGACCCGTCTCATCGCCCGGCAGGGCCCAGCCCGCCGAGGTGCACCTCGCCGGCGTTGAGCGCCTGACGACCGGCATCGGTGTCCACCAACAGCCGCCCGTGCTCGTCGATCCCCGCGCCGTGGGCGGTGCCGCCGGCCCACGTGACCGTCTGGCCCAGGAGCGC
The DNA here is from genome assembly GCA_963764125.1 of uncultured Solirubrobacteraceae bacterium. Taxonomy (GTDB): domain Bacteria; phylum Actinomycetota; class Thermoleophilia; order Solirubrobacterales; family Solirubrobacteraceae; genus Palsa-465. Next base: position 109,588 of record CAVXRR010000031.1, on the reverse strand, counting down.
GTCACGCGCGCGCACGGCGTCGAGCATCTCGGCCGTGGGCGCCGCCAGCCAGCGCTCCAGCCCGGCCAGGAGCCGCGCCAGCAGCGGCTCGATCGCCTCGGGCCCGAGGCCGAGCGTCCCCGCCCGGTCGGCCAGCTCCCGGGGGAATCCGTCGGGCGCAACGGCGACGTTCACGCCGACGCCGATGATCCCCCATCCCTCCTGGGGCCGCCCCTCCACGAGGATGCCGGCGACCTTTCGCCTGTCCAGATAGACGTCGTTGGGCCACTTGAGCTGCGCGTCGGGACCGACCGCCTCAGCGGTCGCCACCCCCGCGAGCAGCGACATCAGCGGCGGCGGGTCACGGACGACGACCGAGCACAGCAGCGACCGCCCGGCGGGCGCGGTCCAGCTGCGCCCTTGGCGCCCCCGGCCCGCGCTCTGCTCGGCCGCCGTGACGAGCGTGCCGTGCGGGGCCCCGGCGGCCGCCAGCTCCCGCGCACGGGTGCTGGTCGAGTCGGTCAGGCGGAGGTGAAGCCGGGGCGTGCCGAACGGCGCGGTGGCGCTCATCCGGGCCGGATGCGCAGCTCGTCGTCCACGGCCAGGCCCAGGCGCTTGGCGGCGTCACCGTGATTGACGGCGATGGCCAGGCGACGCTGTGCGTCCTCATAGAGCAGGAGCTCGTCGGGGACCGCATCGGCGAACGTCCGCACGTAATGGACGGGATGGGCGCTGCCGTCGCCGGGCTCGATCGTCGCGGCGCGCCCGAGCCTGAGACCCGACTGCGCCAGATCCCCATGGCCCACGTTGAGCTGGAGGTTGCCGAAGCGGTCCACGTAGCGCACGTGGGCCACCACGGCCCCGTCGCGGATCTGCGACGCCGGCAGGCTGACCACGACGAGGTCCGACGCATCCATGGGGGCGCCGGCATCGGTCAACGTCGCGCCGCCGGCGAGCGCGGCGGCGACCGGCGCGAAGATGTCGCGCCCGTGGAACGTCGCCGAGACGGGCTTGAGCCGGAACGAGCTCTGGGCGATGTCGACCACCTCCAGGATCCCGCCCGCCACCTCGGTGGCCAAGGTCAGCAGGCCGTTGTCGGGGCCCACGAACCGGCGGCCGTCCCCGGTTCGGAGCGCCACGGCGCGCCGCTGCGCGCCGACGTCGGGGTCCACGACGGCCAGGTGGACACCCACCGGCATGTAGGGGATCGCCTCGGCGAGCACGATCGCGCCGGAGCGGACGTCGTGGCGCGCGATCCCGTGGGTGAGGTCGATGATCCGGGCCTGCGGGCACGCGCCGGCCATGACGCCGTGGCAGATGCCGACGAAGTCATCGGCCAAGCCGTAATCGGACAGGAAGGTGATGACCGGTGACTGCTGTCGCGTGCTGGGCATCAGGCTGAGGTCACATCCTCCACCAGCGCACTGACGAGCCCGTCGATGTCGTGGCGGGCGGCCTCGACATCGGGCTCGCGGCCGTGCTCGCGCAGCGTCTGGCTCGTCACCGGCCCGATGCTCACCAGCCGGACGCGCTCGGGCACGGCTCCCTCCAGCGAGGCGAAGAAGAAGCGCACCGTCGAGGCGGAGGTGAACGTCACGTAGTCCGCCCCGGTCACGGCCTCGCGCTGGCGGTCAGACATCGGCTCGGCCACCGTCTCATAGAGCTCCAGCACGTCGACCTCGGCGCCGCGCTCGCGCAGCGCATCGGGGAGCACGTCGCGGGCGTGCGCCGCGCGGGCGATGAGCGCCCGCGAGACCGGCACGTCGGCGAGCGCCTCGACCAGGCCCTCGGCCACGAACCGCTCGGGCACGACGTCGGCGATGAGGCCGTGCTCGCGCAGCGCCGCCGCCGTCCCGGGCCCGATCGCGGCGATGCGCGCCCCGCCCCCGCCGAAGGCGCGGGCGTCGAGGCCGGCGCGGTGTAGGCGGTCAAAGAGCAGCCGCACCCCGTTGGGGCTGGTCAGGCAGACGAGGTCGTAGCGGGCGAGCTCGGGGGCGGGGCCCTCAAGCTCCTGGATGCGGATCGCGGGCGCCTCGACGACGGCGGCGCCGAGGCCGCGCAACCGCGCCGCCAAACCGCTGGCCTGGGCCCGCGCCCGGGTGACCGCCACGGTCCGTCCGCCCAGCGGCCGCGACTCGAACCAGGCGAGCTCCGAACGCAGCGCCGCCACCGGCCCGAACACCGAGATCGCGGGAGCCTTCACTCCGGCGGCAGCGGCGGCGCCGGCGATCGTCTCAAGCGTCCCGCTGACCACGCGCTGGTCGGGGAGCGTGCCGCGCTGGATGACCGCGACGGGCTCGGTGCCCGAGCGCCCGCCCGCCATCAGCTCGCGCGCGATCGCCTCCAGGCGCCGCACGCCCATGTAGACCACGAGCGTCCCGGGGAAGCGCGCCAGCGCGGCCCAGTCCAGCGATAACCCGTCCCCGCCCACCCCGAACTTGGCCGGGTCCTCGTGGCCGGTGACGAACGCCACCGCGCTGGCGGCGTCGCGGTGGGTGACGGGGATGCCCGCGTAGGCGGATGCAGCCACGCCGGCGGTGATGCCGGGGACGACCTCGAAGGCGATGCCGGCGGCGCGCAGCCGCTCGGCCTCCTCGCCCCCGCGCCCGAACACGAACGGGTCCCCGCCCTTGAGCCGGACGACCTCGCGACCGGCCGCCCCGTGCTCGAGCAGCAGCGCCTCGATCTCCTCCTGGGACGCCGACGGGCCGCCTCCCTCCTTGCCGGCGTAGAGCAGCTCGGCGTCGGCGCGGGCACCGTCAAGCGCGGAGGCCGGGATGAGGCGGTCGTGGACGATGACGTCGGCGCTGGCGATCAGCTCGAGCGCGCGCGCGGTCAGCAGGCCCGGATCGCCCGGCCCCGCGCCCACCAGGTAGACGGTCATGCCGGCACCGTAGGGCTCTCCGCCTCCGCTTGGCGCAGCAGCTCGGCGGCCCCCGCCGCCAGCATCCGCTCAGCACAGGCCATGGCGACCGCCGGCGCTGACCCGGTGACCTCGTCGCGCAGCCACGCCGAGCCGTCGGGCAGGCCCACCCACGCCGTGAGCGTGAGGCGGCCGTCGCCCCTCGCCCGGGCATGGGCGCCCACCGGCGTGTTGCAGGAGGCGCCCAGGGCATGGACGAGCTCGCGCTCGGCGGTCACGCACGCCGTCGCCTCAGGGTCGCTGACGGCGGACAGCCGGTCGGCCGCGATCGCGCCCGACCGAGCCTCCAGCGCCAGCGCGCCCTGCCCCGCCGCCGGGACGAACTCCTCGATCAGCCCGCCGGCCTCGTTCCCGCGGCCCAGGCGGTCCAGGCCCGCGGCGGCCAGGATGAGCGCGTCGACCTCGCCGGCAGCAAGCTTGCGCAGCCGGGTGTCGACGTTGCCGCGCAGCTCGCGCACCTCCAGATCCTCGCGCACGGCGTGCACCTGGGCGGCGCGGCGCAGGCTGCTGGTGCCGACCCGGCCGCCCGGCGCCAGCGCGGCCAGCGCGGCCACCCCGCAGATGACGTCGCGGGCCTCGGCGCGCTCGGGGACGGCCACCAGCTCCAGCCCGTCGGGCAGCTCGGTGGGAACGTCCTTGGCGGAGTGCACGGCGATGTCGATGCGCCCGTCGAGCAGGGCGCGCTCGAGCTCTGAGACCCAGCGCGACTTGTCGTTGACGGCGGCGCCGCGATCGCCGAGCGTGGTGATCTCCACCACCTCGACGCCCGGCCCCAGCCGCTCGGCCACCCAGCGCGCCTGCACCAGGGCGAGCGTGCTGCCGCGTGTGCCGACGCGCATCAGAGGGGTCGCTGGGGGCGGATGGCCCGAACGGGCAGCGCGTGGATCTCGGCCCCTCCCACCGCGACGTCGGCCTCGTCTCCCGCCAGTGCGGCGTCGAGCTCATCGCCGGAGGGGACGCCCTCTTCCACGGTGAGTCCGAACAGGTCGCGGATGACCGCCATCCGGGCATGCACGCGGTCATCGTGCATCGCCTTCATCTGCAGGGTGGGCTCGTGCAGCAGGCGGTTGACCACGGCGCGAGCGACCGCGTCGATCCGCTCCAGGTCGCGCGGCGAGGCCGACTCCCACTTGCCGCGGTTCTCCTCGACCACCTGGCCGGCGATCTGAGCGGCGCGGACGCGCAGGGCCGCCAGCGTGGGCAGGACCTCGAGCGAACCGAGCCAGGTCGCGAACTTCCCGATCTCCTCCTCGATGATCCCCTCGGCGCGCCGCGCCTCGGCCTGGCGGACCTTGCGGTTGCGCGTGGCGATCGCCTGGAGGTCGTCGATGTCGAACAGGGTCACGCCCTCCAGGCCCGCGCAGGCGTCGTCGATGTCGCGGGGGACGGCGAGGTCGACGAGCAGCAGCGGCCGGCCCTCCCGCGCTCGCATCACGTCGGCGATCTCCCGGACCTCCAGGAGCAGGTGCGGCGACGCGGTGGCGGCGACGACGATGTCGGTGGACATGAGCGCCTCGGGCAGCTCGTCGAGGCGGATGCTGGTGCCGTGGTAGCGACGGGCCAGGCTGAGGGCACGGTCGCGCCGGCGGTTGGCGACGAACACCGTGACCGCGCCGCTGTCGGCCAGCGCGCGCCCGGTCAGCTCACTCGTCTCGCCGGTGCCGATGATGACCACGCGCCGGCCATTCAGAGCGCCGAGGTGCTCGCGCGCCAGCGCCACCGCCGCCCCGGGAAGGCTGAGCTGGCCCTCGCCGATGGCCGTCTCGGTGCGCACGCGCTTGCCGGTGGCCAGCGCCGCCCCGAAGAGGCGGTTGGTCAGCGGGCCGGTGGTCTCCCTGGTCAGCGCGGTCTCGTAGGCGCGCTTGACCTGGCCCTGGATCTCGGCCTCGCCGACGAGCATCGACTCCAGGCCCGAGACCACGCGGTAGAGATGCCGTGCCGCGTCGCAGTTGCGGTGCGAGTAGATGGCGCCGGCCAGCTCGGTGGGGCGGATCCCCGCCTGGCGGGCGAGCATCGTCAGCACGGTCGACTCGGCCTCGACCGGATCGCCGACGACGAGGTAGAGCTCGGTGCGATTGCAGGTCGACACGGCCACGGCCTCCTGGACCTCGGCACCGCCCCGCAGGTCGCGCAGGAACTCGGTGGCCCGGGCCTCGGGCAGGGCCAGGCGCTCGCGCACCTCGACCGGCGCGGTCTTGTGCGAGACGCCGATGGCGAGGAGCTCGCTCACGCGACCGCCTCCGGCTCGCGGTCGGCGGCGGGAGCGCCCGCGGCCCTGGCGGCCTCGACGTCGCGGCGCAGCTCGTCCAGCTCGCGCTCGAGACGCTGGGCGCGGATGGCCATGATCGCCACGTAGGCGAGGATGAGGACGACGAAGACGATGTACGCCGCGGCGACGTATTTGCCCGACGTGCCCAGCGGAAGCGCGGGAGCGGAGGCGATCACCAGGCTCATGATGGCGCGGCGCTGCGTCCGACGGGCCGGATGGCGTCATCGCCGAGCAGGGTGCGGCGCAGCCGGCGCACCTGGGAGCGGGCGTTCTTGGCCGCCATCTCGAACTTCCACAGCGTGACGTAGAGCAGCGTGATGCCCACCAGCGCGACCACGAAGACCAGGCCCATCGAGGCCGGCAGATTGGCGCTGTTCAGCGTCAGGACGCGAGGGTGCACGTACGCCGTGGCCAGCGAAACGGCCAGATAGTTGAGGGGCACGAAGGCGCCCGCGACCACGGCGAACACGCTGGCGTAGCGCGACTGGCGCTCGGGATCCTCGATCGAGAAGCGCAGGGGCTGGTAGGTGGCGAACAACAGCAGCACGATGAGGAATGAGACGAGCGTCGGCTCGTTCCACACCCACCAGTGACCCCAGGAGGCCTTGGCCCAGATCGAGCCGGTGATGAGGCCGCCCACGCCGAAGATCAGCGCCATGTGGATGGCGACGTAGGAGCGCATGTCCCACGCCCGGTCGCCGGTGCGCAGGTAGCCGATGGCCAGCACGCCCCCGAAGATGAACCCGCCCAGCGACACGATGGCCAGCGGCACGTGGATGTAGAAGATCTTCTGCACGAAGCCCTGGCCGGCGTCGATCGGCGCATAGAAGAACACGAGCACCAGCGCGGCGCCGAGGGTGACCATGGTGGCCAGCGAGAGAGTGCGCAGGCCTTTGCCGTAGGTGGTGGAAATGCCTAGTCCTCCAGGAGGAAGTCGAACACCGCGTACGCGATCAGTCCGAACACCACATCATAAAGAGCCAGGATCAGCAGCCACTTCCCTGGCGGCGCCGACGACGGATGCACGGCGGCGAGCAGCGGACCGGCCGCCCGCGCGGTGGCGATCAGGGCCGGGACGAGCAGCGGGAGACCCAGCATCGGCCCGATCAGGTCGCGGGCCCGGGTGTGGACCGCGATCGCGGAGACGAAGGTCCCGATCACCGCCAGGGCCAGGTTGGCCAGCGCCAGCAGCAGGATGAGCCCGGGGAGCGCGTGGCCCAGGGGCGGCCCCAGCAGGAACAGGCCGAACGCCGGCACGGCCACGATCTCGAGCACCACCAGGAACAGGAAGAGGGCGGTCGACTTGGCCACCAGCATGGCGGTGCGATCGACCGGGGCCAGCAGAAAGGCGTCGAAGCCCCCCTGCTCGCGCTCGGCCACGAACAGGCGGTTGACCCCCAGCATCGCGGCGAAGAGCAGCGTGACCACCAGCACCCCGGCGGCGAGCTGGCCGTCGATCGTCGCGCGGTTGAGCCCGAAGTGGAAGATGACGAAGGTCACGAGCGCGAACAGCACCATCGCCGGGACGGTCTCGAAGGTGCGCATCTCCAGGCGCAGGTCCTTGCGGAGCACGACCACCGCGGTCCTCATGCGTACAGCGCCTCCAGGAGCTCATCCCCGAACTGCGCGGGCTCGCCCACGAACGCCGGTCGGCCGTCCTTGAGCGCGAGCACGACGTCGGCCTCGGCCAGCGCCGCCCGCGGATCATGGCTGGTCAGCACCCGGGTGCAGCCGCTCGCGCGGCCGATGAGCGGCTCGATCAGCTCCGAGGCGGCGGGGTCGAGATTGGCCCGCGGCTCGTCGAGCAGCAGCAGGCGCGGACGGTGCAGCACCGCCCGGGCCACGGCCAGGCGCTGGATCATGCCCCGCGACAGCAGGCGGATCGGATCCGACTGCCCGGCGCTCCATCTGCACCGCCTCCAGGACCTCCTGGACGCGCTCGGGCTCGATCCGGTGCAGGCGCGCGTGGTACTGGAGGTTCTCGCGCCCGGTCAGGTCGCGGTAGAGCAGCGGCTCGTGGCCCAGCAGTCCGAGCTGCCCGCGGACGACGTGGGCGCGGGCGGGCAGCGGCTCGCCGAACAGCTGGACCTGGCCCTCGTGCGGGCGCAGCAGCGAGGCCAGGATCCGCAGCAGCGTCGTCTTGCCCGCCCCGTTGCGCCCCAGCACGGCCAGCGTGGCGCCGGCGGCGACCGTCAGTGAGACATCGCGCAGAGCGGTCCGCTCGCCGAAGTGGCGGGCGAGCCCGATCAGCTCAATGGCCGGGGGTCCGCTGACCACGCTCACGTTGCAGCGTCGCGACGACGTGCTGGAGCGTCGGCGCGATCACCGGGAAGAGCTCGCCGATCGCCTTCGGATTGCCCGGGAAGTTGATGATCAGGGAGCGGCCGGCGATCCCGGAGACACCCCGCGTCAGGATGCCCATCGGGGTGTGTCGCACCGCCTCGGCGCGCATCGCCTCGGCGAAGCCCGGCGCCAGCCCGCTCGATCACGGCCTCGGTCGCCTCCGGGGTGACGTCGTCGTCGGTGAGCCCGGTGCCGCCGGTCGTGAAGATGAGCGAAGCGCCGTCGGCGGCCTGGCGGCGCAGCCAGTCCTCGATCGCCTCCTGATCATCGGGCACGACGTCGCGCGCGATGACCTCGGCCCCCGCGGCCTGGGCGTACTCGGCCAGGGCCGCGCCCGAGCGATCCTCCGTCTCGCCGGCGGCGACCGATGTGGACACGGTGAGAATCGCGGTCTTCATGACTCAGGCGGAGCATAGGTGGGCGCCGCCGGGGAGGGGCGCCGCCCCGCTAGGGGTTTGTGCGAACGGCCACTAGCGCTGCCAGTGTCCCGAGCGCCCGCCGGCCTTCTCGAGCAGGACCACGCCCGCGATCTCGGCGCCGCGCTCGACGCCCTTGACCATGTCGTAGACGGTCAGCGCCGCCACCGAGGCCGCCGTCAGGGCCTCCATCTCCACGCCGGTGGGACCGGTGGTGCGCGCCTCCGCGATGAGCTCGATCTCCCCCGCCTCCACGTCGATGGCGCCCTCGACGCCGACGTAGGACAGGGCCAGCGGGTGGCAGAGGGGAATCAGGTCGGAGGTCCGCTTGGCCGCCTGGATCCCGGCGATCCGCGCCACCCCGATGACGTCGCCCTTGGGCGCATTGCCGTCGCGGACCTTGGCCGCCGTCTCGGGGGAGACCCGCACGAGCGCCCGCGCGCGGGCGCGCCGCTCGGTCGCGGGCTTGTCGGAGACGTCGACCATGCTGGCCTGGCCGGCGGCGTCGAGATGGGTGAGCTCGCTCATGGGCGCCGGGCGGTCCCCGGTCACCCGGCAACCGGCGCGTGGGCCCGCTGGGCGGCCTCGATCAGGTCCCGGACGCGCGCGGCCTGCCCGCCGCGCAGCAGCTCGATGGGGTCCGGGTCGCCGTTGACGATCGACTCGAAGAACTCCTTGCGGTCCTGGTAGGTGGGCAGGGTGCCCTTGGCCCAGCCGCGAGCGTCGTTGAGCAGGACCGCGAGGTCCGCGTAGGGCTCGCCGAAGAGCTCGGAGATCTCGCGCTTCATCCGCTTGGCCAGCGCCGGCGAGGCGCCGGCGGTCGAGATCGCCACCGCCAGCGGGCCGGTGCGCACGATCGCCGGCAGGATGAAGTTGCACAGCGGCGGGACGTCGACGACGTTGACGAGCATCGCGCGGCCCTCGGCGTCGTCGAACACGCGGATGTTGACGTCGGTGTTGTCAGTGGCGGCGATCGCGATCAGGCAGCCGTCGAGGTCGCTCGACTTATATTCACGGCGCTCCCAGCGGATCGACCCCTCATCGGCCAGCTCGCGCAGCGCCGGGTGCGCGTCGGGCGCGACGAGCGTGACGTCGGCGTCGCAGGCCAGCAGCCCCTCGACCTTCTCCAGGCCGATGTCGCCGCCGCCCACGACCAGGCACCGGCGGCCCTTCAGGCGCAGGCAGGCGATGTAGAACGGCGTGTCGAGCATGTCGCGCACGCAGCTCTGATCGCAGATCCCCTTGCGGAACTGGCAGACGCACTCCTTGCCGCTGTAGGCCTGTGCGGGCATGGTTAAAGCCTAGTCACCGTCCGCAGCGCGCCGGCCGGTCACCCGCCCCGCCGGATCGCGTCCTTGGCCAGCCGTCCGCCCAGGCGCAACAGCGGGACCGCCCCGTCGCGCAGGGCGGCGGCCCGGATGGAGGGCCGGCCGTAGAGCACCTTGGCGGTCTGGCGCAGCGCCATGCCCAGCGTCTCGTCGTAGGGATGCCACCACGGGTTGCGGATCGCCGAGGGCTCCCACACGCGCAGCTTCACGTTGACGCACTCATAGAGGCCGAACTTGGAATGGGTTCGGCCCAGGCCGGACTCCTTGACCCCGCCCCACGCGCACTGGCAGGCCCCGTGGCTGAACATATGGTCGTTGATCCAGACCATGCCGGACTCGAGCTCCCGGGCGATCCGCTCGCCCTTGCCGCGGTCCGACGTCCACACCGACGCGCCCAGGCCGAACTCCGAGTCGTTGGCCAGGGCCAGCGCCTCGTCCTCGGAGTCGACGGCGACGATGGGCAGCACCGGCCCGAAGATCTCCTCGCGCATGATCCGCATGTCGGGGGTGACGCCGGTCAGGACGGCCGGGGCATAGAAGTCGCCGGTCAACCCAGGCGCCGGGGGCGCCTGCACGGGGCCGCCGCAGTGCAGCGTGGCGCCGGCGGCGACGGCGTCGTCGACGAGCTCGCGGACGATCTCGAACTGCTCGCGGGAGACCATCGGCCCGATCTCCGTGTCCCAGCTCATCGGATCGCCCACCCGCAGCGCCTGCGCGCCGCGCACGACGTCGGCGATGAACCGGTCGGCCACCTCGCGCATGACGTAGACGCGCTCGATTCCCGAGCAGGTCTGGCCGGCATTGGCAAAGCCACCCCACAGCGCGCCGGCGACGGCGTGGTCGAGCTTGGCGTCGCCGAGCACGATCATCGGGTCCTTGCCCCCGAGCTCCAGCACCGAGCCCTTCAGGCGCCGGGCGCACTCCTCGCCCACGCCGCGGCCGGTCTCGACCGACCCGGTGAAGAACACCTTGGCGACCTCGGATGACACCACGGCCGCGCCGGTGCCGGGACCGTGCACGACGCGGATGAGCCCCTCGGGCACGCCGGCGCGCTCGAACACCTGCGCGATCCGCTGTCCGATGAGCGGCGTGAGCGACGCCGGCTTGAGCACCACGCCGTTGCCGGCCATCAGCGCCAGCGCCACCTCTCCGAAGGGGATGCTCCACGGGTAGTTCCACGGGGAGATGACCCCGATGACGCCGAGCGGCTCGTAGGTGAACGACGTCTGCTTGGTCTTGAGGAACAGCTGGGGCATCGGGACCGACTCGTCGGCCAGGATGCGCTGGCCCTCGCCCGCGATCCAGTGCAGCGCATCGATGGTCGGGAGTACCTCCATCGCAAACGCCTCGTTGCGCGGCTTGCCCTGCTCGGCAGCGATGAGGTCGCGGATCTCGTCGGACTCGTCGATGAGCACCTGACCGGCCCGCTCCAGGTACCGGGCGCGGTCGCGCAGGGTGAGCTGGGCCCAGAACGGCTGCACCTTGGCGATGCCGGCGACGACCGCGGGCACGTCCTCCGGCGCGGTCACGGTCACCGCGCCGAGCGAGGCGCCGGTGGCGGGGTTGAAGGACTCAAGCTGGGCGGTGGCGGAGGCGGCGGCGGTGGCGGTCATGGGCTGAGCGTACCGGCGTCGCGTGGGTGCGCGGGCCGCTGATCAGGCGGCGCGAGCGTCCGCGAGCGCCGTGGCGTGGGCCACCAGCGCGCCGGAGAGCAGCTCGTCAAGACCGTCGGTCTGGTCCTCGTCGACCACCACGAGCGTCGGCTCCGTGGGACGGCCCAGCTCGATGGCCCCCACCCCCAGCACGGTCTCCCGGGCGTCGATCAGCGCGGTGGCGCACAGCACCAGCATGTTGAGCAGGTCAAAGCTGACCAGCCGCGCCAGGGCCAGCTCGTGCACCGTGATCCCCTGGCGCGCGTACAGGTCCGCGATCGCGGTCAGGTCACGCCGGCGCACGAGGCGCAGGCACACGCGAGGACCGCGCGGCAGCGGGTGATACCGGGCGAGCAGGGCCCCGGGTTCAGGATGTTCGACCATTTCCTACAGGCTAGTAGTTTCACCGGACCGGCGACCGCGCATGGGCGCCCGCGATGACGGCAAAAGCACGGATTACCAGCTATTGCGCAGGGTCTGCACGACCGCGACCACGCCGGATCTGGGCCAGGCGCTCGCGCAGGGCGGCCTCGGCGTCGTCGGGCTGGTAGAAGCGCGTCCCGATGGCCGGGTCGGGCAGCAGCTCCTGTGGGCTGAAATGGCCCGGCCGGCGGTGCGGGTTGTCGTAGCCGCCGTCGCTGCGGGTGGAGGAGCGCAGGTACGCCGGCGGCGCGACGGCGCCGTGCTGGGCGATGTAGTCGCGCGCCGCGAGCACCGACCGCTTGGCCGCGTCTGACTTGGGGGCCAGCGACAGGTAGATGGCGGCCTGGGCCAGCGCGAACTGGGCCTCGGGCAGGCCCACGTGCTCGACGGCGGCGGCGGCCGCGGTGGCGACCGACAGCGCCTGGGGGTCGGCGTTGCCGATGTCCTCGGAGGCGAGGATGACCATCCGGCGCACGATGAAGCGCGGGTCCTCGCCGCCCTCCAGCATCACCGCCAGGTAGTAGAGCGAGGCGTCGGGATCCGAGCCCCGGGTGGCCTTGATCCACGCCGAGATCGTGTCGTAGTGGTTGTCGGCCTGGCGGTCATAGAGCAGGGCACGGCGCTGCAGCGCGTCCTCGGCGTGGCCCAGCGTGACCTTGTTGCCCTCGCCGGCCGCCTCGCAGGCGAGCTCCAGGGCGTTGAGCGCCGTGCGCGCATCCCCGCCCGAACGCTCGGCCAGGAACTCCAGTGCGTCCTCGTCGACATCCTCCGGCGGCCCGCAGTGGCCCGCCGCCACCGCGCGGTCCAGCAGCGTGCGGACGGCCGCCGGGCCGAGCGCGTCGAGCTGGTAGAGGTGGGTCCGCGAGATGAGCGCCGAGTTGACCTCGAAATACGGGTTCTCGGTGGTGGCCCCGATCAGCGTGATCACCCCGTCCTCGACGGCGGGCAGCAGCGCGTCCTGCTGGGCCTTGTTGAAGCGATGGATCTCATCCAGGAAGAACACGGTGCGCCGGCCGCCGCGCAGGCGCTCGCGGGCGCGCTCGATCACCGCGCGGACTTCGGCTCGGCCCGCCGCCACCGCGCTCTCCTCCTCCAGCGCGGCGTCGGAGGCGTGGGCCACCAGGCGGGCCAGCGTCGTCTTGCCCGACCCGGGCGGCCCATGCAGGATCATCGAGTGGGGGTGGCCCTCCTCGATCGCGCGGCGCAGCGCCGAGCCCGACGCCAGCAGCCGCTCCTGCCCCACGAGCTCGTCGAGCGTGGTCGGGCGCATCCGGGTGGCCAGGGGCACCTCGGCCCCGGCGGTGTTTTCGGGCGGCGCGGCGTCGGACTCCGGGGCCCCCGGCGCGACCTCTTCGCCGAACAGTCGTTCCATGACCTGAGTATGAACGGGACTCGGACCCCACCCACCCGGACCCCACCACCCGGCGGTCAGCCGGCGAGGATCTGGCGCGCCGCCTCGTGGACGAGGCCGTTTGAGGCAATCCCGTCGCCGCCCGCCGCGGTCGCGCTGCCGCCGAAGTCGGTGAAGCGGCCGCCGGCCTCCTGGACGATGACCATCGGCGCGGCAACGTCCCAGAGCGCGACGGCCGGGTCAAGCGCGATCTCGGCGGCGCCCTCGGCGACGAGCATGTACTGCCAGAAGTCTCCATAGCCACGGGTGCGCCAACAGCGCTCGCTCAGCGCGAGGAGCACCGTCAGGCGTTCGGTCTGCCGCCACTCCTCAAAGCCGCCGAAGCACATCTGGGCGTCCTGGAGCCCCCGGATCCCCGAGACGCGCATCCGGCGCGGCTCCCCCGCGGGCACGTCGGTGGTGAAGGCCCCGGCGCCGCGCGCCGCCCACCAGCGCCGGCCCAGCGACGGCGCCGAGACGACGCCGACCACCATCTCCCCGTCCTGCTCGAGGGCCAGCAAGGTGGCCCACACCTGCATCCCGCGGACATAGCCCTTGGTCCCGTCGATCGGGTCGACGATCCACCGCCGCGCGGGTGGGTGCAGGGGTGGGTGGGGATCGCTTCCCCCCGGCTGGTCGCCCCCGCCGTACTCCTCGCCGAACACCGTGTCCTCCGGGCGCCGGGAAGCCAGGTGCGCGCGCATCGCCTGCTCGACGGCGCGGTCGGCCTCCGAGACCGGGGTCAGGTCGGGCTTGGTCTCGACCACCAGATCCTCGGCGCGGAAGCGGGCCATGGTGATCGCGTCGGCGACATCGGCCAGCTCCAGGGCGAGGGCGAGGTCGTCGGGGGCGCCGGGCACCGCGCGCATCCTACGCCGATACCCTGGTCCTCCACGATGACGTCCAACGACCTTGAGCGCCAGAGCGTCACGCTGCTCCAGGAGCTGATCCGCTTCGACACCGTCAATCCGCCGGGCAATGAACGGGCGGCGATCGAGCACCTCGAGCGCTACCTCAGCCAGGCCGGCTTTGACACCGAGGTCCTCGCCGCCGAGCCCGAGCGCCCCAACCTGGTCGCCACCCTCGACGGCCCCGGCGACGGGCCCGTCCTCGTCCTGCTGGGCCATGTCGACACGGTCCTGGCCGACGCCTCGGAGTGGCGCCACGATCCCTGGTCGGGCGACGAGTCTGACGGCTTCGTCTGGGGCCGGGGGGCGCTGGACATGAAGAACCAGGTGGCGGCCGAGGCCGTCGCCGCCGTCAGCCTGGCCCGGGAGGGATGGCGTCCGGCCTCCGGGGCGCTGAAGCTCGTGTTCGTGTCCGACGAGGAGACCGGCGGCGATGTCGGCGCCCACTGGCTGACCGACACCCACCCCGACAAGGTCCGCTGCGACTGGCTGCTCAACGAGGGCGCCGGTGAGGTGTTCGAGTACGGCGGCAGCCGCCGCTACGGCGTGTGCTGTGCCGAGAAGGGGATCTTCCGCTTCAACGTGACCGCGCTGGGGACCGCCGGCCACGCCTCGATGCCGCGTCTGGGTGACAACGCGCTGCTCAAGCTCGCCCCGGTGCTCACGGCGCTGGCCCGGCAGCCGGAGGGCTTCGAGGTCACCGACGCTCCCGCGGCGATGTTGCGCGCCCTGGGCGAGGATCCGGGGGACCCGTCGGCGGCGCTGGCCCGGATCGAGGCCGAGGAGCCGCGCCTGCGCACGCTGATGGAGCCGATGTTCGGGGTGACGCTCGACACCGACGATGACGAGCGCCTCGACGAAGATGAACGTCATTCCCTCGCGGGCGCAGGTCCGGATCGACTGCCGGGTGCCCCCGGGCCTGGGCGAGGACGCGGTCTGGCGGCGGATCCACCAGGTCCTCGGCGAGCCCTCCGACCAGCTGCGCATCGACTTCACCGAGCAGGTGGTGGGCAACAGCTCCTCGCCCGAGAGCCCGCTGATGACCGCGATCGACCGGTGGATCACCGCCAACGATCCGGGGGCGGGCACCGTCCCGGTCATCCTCCCCGGCTTCTCAGACTCACGCTGGTTTCGACAGGCGTTCCCCGAATGCGTGGCCTACGGGTTCTTCCCCCAGCGCCACCAGCCGATGCTAGAGGCCGCCCCGCTTATGCATAACGCCGACGAGCGGATCGACGTCCGCGATCTCGGCTTCGCCACCGCGTTCTACCGCGACATCATCGGCGACCTGCTCGGCTGAGCCGTCGTCGACGAGCCGGCGCGTGCCGCGCGGCACCATCGCCAGCAGCCAGCATCGCCAGCGCGACGGCGGCGCCCACCGCGAGCACCGTGCGCGCGCCCAGCGCCGCCGCCAGCGGACCGGCGATGGCAAAGCCCAGCGGCAGCAGGGCCAGCGACCCCATCCAGTCATAGGCGCTCACCCGCGACAGGGCCTGCGGCGGGATGTGGCGCACGAGCGCGGTCGCCCACCACACCTCGAACAGCGTGAAGCCCAGGCCCGCCCCGAACGACAGCACGACCACCACGGCGAGCGGTGCCGCGGCGGCGAAGGCCAGCGACTGGATCGGCCACAGGAGCGTCAGCAGCAGGCCGACGACCATCGGCCGGCGCGGCCGCCAGCGGATGCCGAGCAGCGCGCCGACGACGGCGCCGGCGCCGGCCACGCTCTCCAGCAGGCCGAACACCCCCGCGGAGCCATACACCTCACGGGAGACCAGCGGCGCCAGCGCGTACCACTGCGCGTAGGCGCACAGGACCGCGACGGCGAACGCGGCGATCGTCGCCCACACCCACGTGCGCGAGCGCACCTCGCGCCAGCCGGCGCGCAGGTCGGCGATGACGGTCGTGCCCCGCGCCGGCGCGTCGCCCCGTGCGCGCGGCCGGATGCGGCGCAGCAGCTCGGCGCTGAGCAGGAAGGTGGCCGCGTCCAGGGCGAACGCCGCGCCGGCGCCGACCGTGAGGACCATGACGGCCCCCAGCGCCGGCCCGATGAGGATGGCCAGGTTCTCGGTCATCGAGGACAGGGCGCGGGCGTCCTGGGCCAGCGGGTCGGGGATCGTCTGGGGAAGCAGGCCCGAGTAGGCCGGCTGAAAGAACGCCCGGGCCGCGCCGAACAGGGCCTCGATGACGATCATCTCCACCACGCTCGCGCCGCCGAGCACGATCGACGCCGCCAGCACGCCGTGCAGGAGCGCCCGCGCGTAGTCGGCGGCGGTCATGATGCGATGGCGCGGCAGGCGATCGGCCCACACCCCGCCGAACAGGACGAGCGCGATGAGCGGCAGCGACTGCGCAGCCAGCACGAGGCCCAGATCGGTGGGCGAGCCCGTGCGCTGGGTGATGTACAGCGCCAGCGCGACGATCACGACCTGATCGCCGACGGCGCTCGCCGACTGGCCGAGGAAGAGGAACTTGAAGTCTCTGTAGCGCAGAACGCGCAGGTACTGCCTCATGACACACACTCACTGAACGGGGGGAACGACGAGGCGGGCGGCAGGCGGCCGTCAGGCGGCCGCGGCGCTCGCGAGGGGGACCGGCGTCAGTGGCGTGGGATGCTGAGCATCGCGCGGACGAGCGTACCACCCTCAATAGACTCTGCGCATCTCCACGCAGGTCTTCAACCGCCTCGACCCCGCGATCTTCCGGCTGCCGGTCGACCGCATCCGTGACGGCTACTACTCCGACGCGTACTTCGTGCTCACCAAGTCGCTGCTGGAGTCCGAGGGCGAGCACCCCCACGTGACGATGCAGGTCTTCCAGAAGGAGGACTCGATCCTCGGCGGCATCGATGAGGCCATCGCGGTGCTCAAGACCTGCGCGGGTCACTACGAGGGCGGCGAGTGGATCGCGGGCTGGGACCGCCTCCAGGTCCACGCGCTCAAGGAGGGTGACCGCATCGCCCCCCGCGAGACGGTGATGACGATCGAGGGTGACTACTCCGTCTTCGCCCACCTGGAGACCGTCTACCTCGGCTCCCTGGCCCGCCGCTCGCTCATCATGCGCAACGTCGCCGAGGTCGTGGAGGCCGCCCGCGGCAAGCAGATCTTCTACTTCCCCGCCCGCCACGACCACTGGCTGGTCCAGACCGGCGACGGCTGGAGCGCCCACGTGGCCGGCGCCATCGGCGTCTCCACCGATGCCCAGGCGTCCTGGTGGGGCGGCCGCGGGATCGGCACCGTCCCCCATGGGCTGATCGCCGCCTACGGAGGCGACACCGTGAAGGCCGCGGTGAAGTTCGCCGAGCACTTCCACAGCGACATGAACATCACCGTGCTCGTGGACTTCGTCAACGACTCGGTGACCACCGCCCTCGAGGTGGCCGAGGCGCTGCAGGGCAAGCTGTGGGGCGTGCGCCTGGACACCTCCGAACTGCTCGTCGACCGCTCGCTGTGGGGCGAGATGGGCGCCTTCAAGCCCACCGGCGTGAACCCGCGCCTGGTGGAGAAGGTCCGCGGGGCGCTCGACGGCGCCGGCTTCTCCGACGTCAAGATCGTCGTCAGCGGCGGCTTCACCGCCTCCCGCATCCGCGAGTTCGAGGCCGCCGACGTGGCGGTCGACGCCTACGGCGTCGGCTCCTCGCTCATCCGCGGCCAGAACGACTTCACCGCCGACATCGTGCTGCTCGACGGCCAGCCGTGCGCCAAGGTCGGCCGGGCCTACGCGCCCAACCCCAAGCTCGAGCGCGTCCTGTAGCCGCTCGGCTGCCCCGCGGCGGGCTACCAACCTGGAATACGGGCCAACCCGTGCGGCGCCGCCGACTTTGGCACGAAAACCATGTAGGAGATGGTTTTTGGGGCAAATCCGACGCCCGTTCTGCGCTTTGCCACGTTTTACAGGTCACCGGCCAATTCGTCCATGCGCGCGCAGAAACGACGCTCCCCAACCGATAATCCGACAGCGCATGTTCCTGACCGGCACGTTTCTCGGCGAACCTGACCTCATCACCTGGGTCCACGACTGGGCCCCGTTGATCTTCATGGGGCTGCTCGTCGTCCTGGTGTTCATGACGATGCGGCTGGTCCCGCGGACCAAGCCCGCCGAGATCCGCCCCGAGACGACCCCGCCCATCGCCTGGGACGACATCGCCGGCGCCGAGGAGGCCAAGGCGGAGCTGCGCGAGATCGTCGACTACATGCGCGACGCCAAGCGTTTCCGCAACCTGGGCGCGCACCTCCCCGCCGGGGTCCTGCTGCACGGACCGCCCGGGACGGGGAAGACCCTGCTGGCCAAGGCCGTCGCCCACGAGTCGGGCGCGACGTTCTTCTCCCAGTCGGCCTCGTCGTTCGTCGAGATGTTCGCCGGCCTGGGCTCGGCCCGGATCCGCCGCCTGTTCAAGGAGGCGCGCAAGCACGCTCCCGCGATCATCTTCATCGACGAGCTCGACGCCGTCGGCACTGCGCGCTCCGGCGGCGCGGCCAACCGCGAGTACGACCAGACGCTCAACCAGCTCCTGGTGGAGATGGACGGCTTCGACGGCATGAAGGACGTCGTCGTCATCGCCGCCTCCAACCTGCTGGAGAAGCTCGACCCGGCGCTGCTGCGCCCCGGCCGCTTCGACCGCCACATCTTCGTCTCGCCGCCCGACGTGACCGGGCGCGAGCGCATCCTCGAGGTCCACTCGCGCCAGAAGCCGGTGGCCGACACGGTCGACTTCTCGATCCTGGCCCGCCAGACCGCCGGGCTCACCGGCGCCGACCTGGCCAACATCTGCAACGAGGCCGCCATCAACGCCGCCCGGCGCGGCCACGACACGATCGACGGCGTCGACTTCGACCAGGCGCTCGAGCGCGTCGTCGCCGGCATGCAGTCGCGACGGCGCCTCAACGACCGCGAGCGGCGCGTCGTGGCCTTCCACGAGGCCGGTCACGCGCTCGTCGCCGAGCTGCTGCCCTCCGTCGACGCGGTCCACCGGGTCTCGATCATCCCCCGCGGCCGGGCGCTGGGCTACACGCTCAACCTGCCCGCCGAGGACCGCTACCTGCGCACCCGCGCCGAGCTGGTGGACATGATGACCATGCTCCTGGGCGGCCGCGCGGCGGAGTCGCTGGTGTTCGGATCGGTCACCAACGGCGCCACCGACGACCTGCGCCGCGTGGCCGACATCGCCTACGCGATGATCCACGACTACGCGATGGGCACCGGCTTCACCTCCCTGCGCGTCAACTCCGAGATGCTCTCCGAGTCGACCCGCCGGGTCCGCGACGAGGAGGTCCGCGAGCTCGCCGACGAGGCCTTCCGCGCCGCCCAGGAGCTGCTGCGCACCCACCGGGTTCAGCTCGACAAGCTCGCCGACGCGCTCCTCACCGACGAGGTGCTCGAGCGCGACGAGATCGACCGGATCATGGCCGGCACCACGGTCACCACACCGGACCGCCGCGCCGGCATCCACCTGGGTCTGGCCGCGGCCTCCACCGAGACGCCGGTCGAGCCGACGCTGCCGCAGCGAGCGCTAGGGCCGCCGCAGCCGACCGATATGCTCGGCGGCGCCATGCTGTCCGCGATCGACCATGTCGGCGTTGCCGTCGAGAGCATCGACGACGCGCTCGCGCTCTACCGCGACCAGCTCGGCATGCCACTCGTCCACCGCGAGACCGTGTCGGAGCAGGGCGTGGACGCGGCGCTGCTCGACGTCGGCGACAGCCACGTGGAGCTGCTCCAGCCGCTCGGGCCCGACACCGCGGTCGGCAAGTTCCTGAGCCGCCGGGGGCCGGGGCTCCATCACGTCGCCTACCGCGTCGAGTCGGTGCAGGCCGCGCTCGACGCGTGCGCCGCGGCCGGCATGCGCCTCATCGACGACGTGCCGCGCACCGGGATCCGCGGCTCGCGGGTGGCCTTCCTTCACCCCGCCTCGACGGGCGGAGTCCTCACCGAGATCGTGCAGCCAGCGGAGGAGCACTAAGTGTCAGACGACGACAAGCCCCAGAAGATCAACATCGGCTTCCTCGGCGGCCCGGTGCTCTCAGCCCGGGTCGCGCCCAAGCAGCTGGAGAAGCTGCGTGAGGCGCTCGGCAACACCGGGTGGCACAGCCTCAAGGCCGAGGACGGAGACGTCTCGCTCGACCTGGGGAAGGTCGTCTACGTGCTCGTCGACACCGAGGCCCACCGGGTCGGCTTCGGCGGCTGACCCGCCGCCCGGGCGGGCGGGCGGCCTAGATGATCCGGTTGCGCAGGATCCCGATTCCCTCGATCTCCAGCTCGATCTCGTCGCCACGCTGAAGCCAGCGCCCGTCGCCGTGCTCGAGGATGCAGCCGCGGCCGACCGTCCCTGAGCCGATCACCTCCCCGGCGATCAGACCGGGGGTGTTGCGCGCCGCTGTCGCCAACAGCTTCTCCCACGAGTGGTGGATGCCCCCGGTGCGGCTGTCGGTCCGCACCTCGCCGTTGACGCGGGCGATGGCGCGCATGTCCAGATCGGCGGGCAGCTCGTCGGGGGAGACCAGGACCGGTCCCATCGCGGTGGCGAAGTCCTTGCCCTTGGCGGGCCCCAGCCCCACCTGCATCTCCAGGCGCTGGAGGTCGCGGGCGGAGAAGTCGTTCATGACCGTGAAGCCCTCGGGCCGCCCGTCGGCGCCGATCACGCAGGCCAGCTCCAGCTCGTAGTCGAGCATCTGGGTGTCGGACGGCATGGGGATGTCGTCGCCGTCGGAGTAGACGGCGCCCGGGTTGGTGAAGTAGAAGACCGGGATCTCGTACCACGCCGGCGGCACCTCCTGGCCCCGGTGGGCACGGGCGTTGCGCACGTGCTCCTCGAAGGCCATGAAGTCACGAATGGAGGGCGGGCGCCCCTCGGGATAGGGCCGCCTCATCGTGTGAACAGGGTCGAGAGGACGACCTCGGTGACCGTGCGGATCACACCCTGGGTGGCACGGATGCGCTCCAGCGCCAACTCCAGGCCCTTGGTGTCCTCGGCCATCACGTGCAGCAGCGCGCTGGCCTCGCCCGCCACCGTGTGGGCCGAGACGACGCCCGACTCCTTCTGGACGGCCTGCTTAATGGCCGAGCCGGGCATGTTGCCCTCGCAGTAGAGGTCGACGAATGCCTCCGCGTGCCAGCCGAACGCCTCGGGATCGACGACTGCGGTGTAGCCCAGGACCACGCCGTCGCGCTCCAGCCGGTCAAGGCGGCGCTTGACCGCCGGCGCCGACAGGTGTACATGGTTTCCGATATCCGAGAACGACCGGCGCGCGTTCTCGCGCAGTAGCGCAACGATTCTTCGGTCCGTAGCGTCCATAAACGGTCAAACAACGGCAGCAACACAACGTGCCGGCCTTGAGAAGCCGCTGCAACCTCCGGATCATTGCACAGCGCCACGGTGACGGAGTGCGCACGATCGCCCTCAGCGTGCCCGGACGCCGCCGCCTATACGCACGCCGTCGCCCACGGCGCGGTCGGCGTCGATGACCAGCCGCTCCAGGTTGATCGCCGCCACCAGATAGGACTATCGCGGCCGTCCGCCAGCGGAGGGCTGCTGCTTCGTAGAGTCAGGGCGCATGCCGATGCTTAGTGCGCTCGATCGCCGCCTGCTCGTGGCCGCCCGCACCTGCGGTCACGGGCCGCGGCGTGAGCGGGCGATCCTCGTCTACTCGCGCCTGGGCGAGCACGCGGCCTGCTGGCTGGCCCTGGGGGCGGGCGGAGCCGCCCTGGACCCGGGCCGGCGGGGGCGGTGGCTGCGCGGCACCGGGGTGGTCGCCGCAGCCTACGCGCTGAACTATGCGGTCAAGCTGGCCGTGCGCCGGCCGCGCCCGGAGCTCGACGGCCTGCCCGCGCTGTCGCCGGTCGTCTCGGCGCTGTCGTTCCCCAGCGCCCACGCCACCACCTCGTTTGCGGCGGCCCGGGGCTTCGGGGGGCTGGTCTCGCCCGTCGCCCTCTACGGCGCCGCGGTCGCGTTCGCCCTCAGCCGGCCCTACCTCGGCGTGCACTACCCCTCAGACGTGGTCGCCGGAGCGCTGCTGGGCACGGCGCTCGGGTCCGCTGCCACCGGAGGTGGCACGCCGTGCCGATGAAGGTCGGGATCGTGGGCATGCCGAACGCCGGCAAGTCCTCCCTCTTCACCGCGTTGACCGGCGTCGCGGCCGAGGCGGCGAACTACCCCTTCACCACGATCGAGCCCAACGTGGCGATTGTGCCCGTGCAGGACGAGCGGCTGAACACGGTCGCCGAGATCGTCGGCGCCTCCAAGATCGTGCCCGACACGATCGCCTTTCACGACATCGCCGGCCTGGTCGCGGGCGCGCACCGCGGCGAGGGGCTGGGCAACCAGTTCCTGGCCAACATCCGCGAGACCGACGCGATCGTCCACGTCGTGCGCGCCCATACCGACGACAGCGTCGTGCACCCCGAGGGCCGCGTCGACCCGATGGCCGACATCGAGACGATCGAGACCGAGCTGGTCTACGCCGACCTCGAGCAGGCCGAGCGCCGGCGCGACCGCGTGGTCCGCACCGCGCGCGGCGGCGACCGCCACGCCGTCGCCGAGGCCGAGTGGCTGGGCAGGGTCATCGAGGCCCTGCAGGCCGGCCGGCCCGCCCGCACCGTCCCACCCCCGGCCGATGCGCCCGACGCGATGAGCCTGCTCTCGCCGCTGACGGCCAAGCCGGTGCTGTTCGTGGCCAACGTCGAGGAGGGCAGCGGCGAGGTGCCGCCGGACATCGCCGCCCACGCCGCGGCCCAGGGCGCCGAGGCGGTGGCCGTCTCCGCACGGCTGGAGGCCGAGCTGGGCGAGCTCTCCGACGAGGACGCCGCCGCCATGCGCGACGACCTCGGCCTGGCCGAATCCGGCCTGCAGACCGTGGTGCGCGGGGCCTTCTCGCTGCTGCACCTCGTCGCCTTCTTCACCGCCGGCGAGGACAAGCCGGCCCAGTCCTGGCACCTGCGCCGGGGGCTCTCGGTGTGGCACGCCGCGGGGCTGATCCACTCCGACATCCAGAAGGGGTTCGTCCGCGCCGAGGTGGTCTCCTGGGACGCCCTGCGCGACGCCGGCGGCTATGCCGGCGCGCGGGACCGGGGCACGCTGCGCCTGGAGGGCCGCGACTACGTGGTGGCCGACGGCGACGTGATCACGGTCAAGTTCACGCCTTAGAGGTCCGCGAGCGAGGCGGCGTTCTCCAGGCGCTCGGCCAGCCGGTTCATCCCCAGCCCCCGCGCGGCGCCGGCGCCGCCGGCCAGGTTGGTCTCGGCGTCCTCGGGGAGGGCGACCTCCGCGGCGCGCAGGGTGGCGATGTCGCGGAAGGCCATGAGCTCGTCGGCGTTGTCGCGCAGCGCGGCGGCTACGCGGGGGCGCTCCTGGTCGGCGCCGGCGATCGCCGCCTCCAGCGAGCCGTAGCGGTCGAGCAGCTCGGCCGCGGTCTTGGGGCCGATCCCGGGCGCGCCGGGGAGCCCGTCGGAGGGGTCCCCGCGCAGGGCGATGAAGTCGGGGACGAGGCTCGGGACCACGCCGTAGCGGCGGTGGACCTCCTCGGGGTCGACCTCGTCAAAGCCCGCCGAGCGCTGCTTGAGGTAGACGACGCTGACCTTCTCGCCGGCGCACTGATACATGTCGCGGTCGCCGGTCATGATCAGCGCCCGCCCGCCGGCGTCGACCTCGGCTTCGGCAAACGCGCCCAGCAGATCGTCGGCCTCCAGGTCATCCGAGGTCGCCGTGGTCCAGCCGAAGGCGGCAAACAGCTCGGGGGCGTGCTGGAACTGCCAGTCCAGCGCGTCGGGCACTGGCGGGCGGTCGGCATGGTAGGCGGGATACAGCTCGGTCCGGTAGGCGGCCGCCTCCGCGCCGAAGCAGACGACGATCGCCCGCGGGCGGCAGTCGGCGGCGATCCGCAGGATCAGGTTGACCGCGCCCAGCAGCGCGTTGACGGCGTGGCCGTCGCCGTCGGTGATCGAGTCCGGGAGCGCGAAGAACGAGCGATACAGGACGAAGGGGCCGTCGATGGCCAGCAGCGGACCGGGCACCTCCGGGAGGCTATCCGGCGGAGCTGATCTCAGTCCGGCGGGCCGCCGACGCACCGCACCGGCGTCTCGGCGGTGATCTTCACCTGCCCCCGGGACCCGATCAGCGTGAGCGTCATCGTCTGGCGGCCGCAGGCGACGAAGCCGGGAACCTGGAGCAGCCCGCTGATCCTGACCTGTCCGAGTGGCGCGACCCGCCCGGCGCCGCGCACCGTGAACGTGTAGCCGGCGTCGGGGATGGGATGGCCCTTGAGCGTGAACGAGCCGCTGGGCCGGCCGCTCAGGGCCAGGCAGTGACGAGCGCCGTGGCAGACGCGCCCGGTGAAGCTCAGCTGGCCCGACCGCTGCGAGACAGGGGCCGTGTCGCGGATGGAGACGTGGCCGTAAGCCCCGGCGTAGCGCCCGGTGGCCGATGTGATCGCGCCCGAGAACGTTGCCGCGGCGGGAGACGGCGCCACGATCGCCGGCGATGGGCCGGCGCCCCAGGCCAGGAGGGCCGCGACGGCAGCACACACGCAGACGGCGATTCGCTTCATCGCATCCGAGTGTCCCAGCGGACGCCCATCCCGGTCAACCGGCCGGCGTGGCGCCCTCAGGGAACGGTGACGGCGGGGCCGTCGATGGTCCCGTCGGCGACCCGGTACCGGCCCGAGGGAACCTGGGTGCTGTAGGCGCCGTTGGCCGCCACCGGGGCCTGGCCCACGGTGCGCCACGCCCCCGCGGCCTCGGACTGGATCGTCACCACGCCGCCGGCGGGCACCGGGAACACGGTCCCGCTGAGCTTGCCCAGCGGGTCGGTGGTGGTGATGCTCGTGAACGTGGCCCAGGTGTCGCTGAGGCCGAAGATGCCCTGGAGCTGGGTGCCGCTGACGCTCGTGGTCCCGCGCGTGCCGACGACCTGCGCCTGCACGATCCGCGGCGAGACGCCGTGGCGCGTCACCGCGATGCCGACGAGGCTGCCCCTGACCAGGCGCCCGAGCTTGCGGGCGGCCGCGGCCAGGCTCATCTGCGAGCCCCAGCTGTGGTACGGGTTCTGGCCGGCGTTGTCGTAGGGATCGGGGACACCGCGCAGCCAGGGCTCCGCCGCCGCGCCGGCCCAGACGTTCTGGATGCTCTCGGTGTAGCCGCCCGAGGAGGCGAAGAAGTAGGTGACGGCGGGCCTGCCGTCGTAGGTGACGATCTGGCCGCTCGTGGCGGCGACCGCGGCGTCGGTGGAGGCCGTCTCGGCCTTCACGCCGCCGTACATCTGTGAGCGGGTGTCGGAGTAGAGGTCGTAGCCGTTGCCGCTCGACGGTGGTCGTGATCGCGTAGGTCCGCGCGGCGACGGCCTGGGCCTCGAGTGCCGCGGTGGCCCAGCTCGACGGCATCTCGGCGGCCACGACGCCGCGCACGTAGTCGTCGAGGCCGACCACGTCGACGGTCTGGACGGCGGCGCCGCCGGCGGGGGAGAACTGCAGCGAGCCGCGATAGCTCCCCAGACCGGCCACCACCATGGGGCCGGTGGCGGCCGTGACCGTGAGCGGCGCCGCGAACGTGCCCAGCGACCTGCCCGCAGCGGTCGTGATCGTCAGCTTGGCCCCCGCCGCCTTGACGGTGTAGGTGGCGCTCGGCGCCAGGCGCGTCGAGGACCCGAACACACCGGTGGCCCCGCTGAACGACGACGCCCGCCCGGTGGCCAGCAGGACCCGGACGGTCTGGCGCGGGTCGGTGGTGGCCAGCGCGGTGCCCTGGTAGTAGTGGGCCAGGATGGCCTCGTAGCCGGCACCGTGCAGCGCGTAACCGTAGGCGCCGTACTGGCTCATCCCGATGCCGTGGCCATCCCCGCCACCGCGGATGTAGAAGGTGCCGGCGGCGCGTGCCGCAGCGCTGAATCCGGCCAGCAGGACCGACGGCGGCCAGCACCGCGCGCAGCGCGCGCACGCGCCAGCCCGCCGGCGCGACGCGGGGTTTAGGCCGCCGAACGGAGCGGATAGATAGGGTGGGATCGTGAGCGAGCGCAAGGCGTCAGATGTCTTCGTCGAATGCTTGGAGGCAGAGGGCGTCAAGTACGTGTTCGGGATCCCGGGCGAGGAGACGCTGGACCTCAACGAATCCCTCGCTGACTCCTCTATCGACTTTGTCCCCGTCCGGCATGAGCAGGGCGGCGCCTACATGGCCGACGCCTACGGGCGGCTGACCGGGCGCGCCGGGGTGTGCCTGGGCACGCTGGGCCCGGGGGCGACCAATCTGGTGACCGCGGTCGCCGACGCCTTCCTGGATCGTGCCCCGCTGGTCGCGCTGACCGGCCAGTCTGATCTGGAGCGGATGCACAAGGAGTCACACCAGTACATCGACCTGCTCGCGATCATGCGCCCGGTCGTGAAGTGGAATGCACGGGTTTCGAGCCCCGAAATCGTCCCGGAAGTGGTTCGCAAGGCGTTCAAGGTGGCCGAATCGGAGAAGCCCGGTTCCACCCACCTGGAGTTGCCCGAGGACGTGATGATGCGCCCGCTGGAAGCCTCGCCGCTTCCCCGCCACGCCCCCGTACAGCCCGAGCCGGGCATGAAGGAGCTCCAGCGTGCCACCGAGGTGATCATGGCCGCCGAGCGCCCGGTCATCCTCGCCGGCAACGGCGCGATCCGCACCCACGCCAGCCGGGCGCTGCGCGCGTTCGTGCACACCACGGGGATCCCGGTGGCCGAGACGTTCATGGCCAAGGGGCTGCTCGACTACGAGGACCC
This sequence comes from uncultured Solirubrobacteraceae bacterium, assembly GCA_963764125.1. Classification (GTDB taxonomy): domain Bacteria; phylum Actinomycetota; class Thermoleophilia; order Solirubrobacterales; family Solirubrobacteraceae; genus Palsa-465. The sequence goes on along the minus strand of CAVXRR010000031.1, from coordinate 83,235 downwards.
GCACGCGCTCGGCACCGTCGGGCTCCAGGCCCGCGACTACGAGCTGGCCGGCTTCGAGGAGGCCGACGTGGTCATCGCCGTCGGCTACGACCTCGTCGAGCACAAGCCCGAGCACTGGAACCCGCACGCCAACAAGGAGATCGTGGTGATCGACACCGTCGCCGCCGAGATCGACGAGTTCTTCATGCCCGAGGTCGAGCTGATCGGCGACATCGCCCACGTCCTGGCGCGATTGGCGGCGGGCTGCAGCCGCAAGAACGCCGGCACGGGCGGGGCCGGGTTTGACCGGCTGCGCCACCTCGTGTCGGGTGCGCTGCGCGACGCCCGCGACGACGACCAGTTCCCGATGCGCCCGCCCCGCGTGCTGTCAGACATCCGTCAGGCGCATGGGGCGCAGCGATGTGCTGGTCTCCGACGTCGGGCTGCACAAGCTGTGGATCGGCCGGATGTTCCCGGCGCACGAGCCGGGAACGGTGCTGATCGCCAACGGGCTGGCCGGGATGGGATTCGCGCTGCCGACGGGCATCGCGGCCAAACTGGTGGACCCCCATCGCCACGTCGTCACAGTCTCGGGCGACGGGGGCTTTCTCATGAACTGCCAGGAGCTCGAGACCGCCGTGCGCCTCAAGACGGCGGTGGTCAACGTGATCTGGGAGAACGGCCAGTACGGGTCGATCGTGTGGAAGCAGGACAAGAAGTTCGGCCGCCATTTCGGCGTGGACTTCGGCAATCCGGACTTCGTCAAGCTCGCCGAGGCTTTCGGCGCACCCGCCTGGCGCTGCGCCAGCGCCGACGAGTTCTCCCAGCGGCTGGGCCACGCGCTCACCCTCGACGTGCCCTCGGTGATCGTCGTCCCGATCGACTACTCGGTGGACGTCGCCATCTCGCGCGAGCTCGGCGCCGAGACCGTCGCCACCTGACGCGCGCGCCCACCCTTAACGGCTGCGGCTCGCCCGGCCGACATGGCCGGGCGAGCCGCCCTGAGGAGTTGCGACGCACCTCAGGCGCTCCGCGCCGCTCCAAAACGCGGCGGGATTCAATCACGCGACAACACACGCGCGTGCAGCTTCACGAAGGTTGCAACGGATCGCCGCTACCCGGCGATTTTGCGGCGGTCTGTCAACCCACGAAGACGATTATGTGTTGCCACGGGCCATGGCCCGTAGGTCCATCGCCTTGTTGTAGGTCTCCTCGTCCACGCCCTTCTCGTAGGCGACCTCGCGGAGCATCCGGCCCGACGTGGCGGCCTCCTTGACGATCTCGGCCGCCTTGTCGTAGCCGATGTGGGGGTTGAGCGCGGTCGCGGCGGCCAGCGTCGACTCGGCGGACCGGTGCGCGCCGTCCTCGTTGGCCTGGATGCCGTCGACGCACTTCTCGGCGAAGATCTTCGCCGTCGCTGCCAGCAGGCCGATGGACTGCAGGAGGTTGCGGGCGATGAGCGGCACCCGGACGTTGAGCTCGAAATTGCCCTCCAGGCCACCGATGGTGATGGCGGTGTCGTTGCCGATCACCTGGGCGGAGACCTGGAGCACGACCTCCGGGATGACCGGGTTGACCTTGCCGGGCATGATCGAGGAGCCCTTCTGGAGCTCGGGGAGAAGCAGCTCGCCGATCCCGGCACGCGGTCCGGAGCCCATCAGCGCCAGGTCATTGGCGATCTTGGTGAGCGAGACGGCCACCACCTTCAGCGCGCCCGACAGCTCGACGAGGGCGTCGCGGTTGCCCTGGGCCTCGAACGGGTCCTCGGGCGCGCGGATCTCCAGGCCGGTCTTCTCGGTCAGGCGCGCCCGCACGCGGGTGGCGAACTCCTGGTGGGTGTTGAGCCCGGTGCCGGTCGCGGTCCCGCCCAGCGGGATCTGCGCGACCTGGGGCAGCGCGTTGCGCACTCGCCGTGCGCCGAGGCGCATCTGCGCGGCGTAGCCGGAGAACTCCTGCCCGAGGGTGACCGGCACCGCATCCATCAGATGCGTGCGCCCGGCCTTGACGATGTCGTGGAAGGCCTCGGCCTTGGCTTGGAAGGACGCCTCGAGGCGCTCGATCGCCGGCAGCAGCTCGTGCTCGGTGAGATCCAGCGCGGCGAGATGGACCGCCGACGGGAACACGTCGTTGGACGACTGGCCCATGTTGACGTGGTCGTTGGGGTGAGCCGCGTCGGCGGGCTCGTTGTCGTTGGCGAGGTTGGCGATGACCTCGTTGGCGTTCATGTTCGTCGAGGTTCCCGAGCCGGTCTGGAAGACGTCGATGGGGAACTGGTCGTCGAACTCGCCGGCGGCGACGCGGTCGGCCGCGGTGGCGATCCGCTCGGCGAGCTCGGGCTCGAGGAGGTCGAGCTCAGCGTTGACCCGAGCGGCGGCGGCCTTGATCTGAGCCAGCCAGCGGACGACCGGCACGGGGACGGTCTCGCCCGAGACCGGGAAGTTGGCGACTGCCTTGGTCGTCTCGCCGCCCCAAAGCTGGTCTTTCTCCTGCAGGGTCATGACGTCCTTTCACACATCTCGTTCGTTCGCGCGCTATCGCGACGAACGCTAGCGCTCGGGTGGGTGGGGGCGGGTGGGGGCCGGATCCCACGCGCGTGGCGTCAGCCCGCCAACCGTCAGCCGCAGAACGAGATCAGCTCGCGCGCCACCGCCACGGGATCGTCGTAGGCGATGAGGAAGCCCGTCTGCGGCAGCGTGCGCAGCTGGGCCTCCGGGAGCAGGTCCAGGGCCTCGGCGGCCGCCTCCAACGGGTGGGCCAGATCCTCCTCGGCCCACAGCAGCAGGACGGGCATGTGCATCTCGGGGTAGGCGTCGAGCAGCTGGGTCTGGGCCTCCACCGGCCAGCGCCGGGCGAACTTGGCCCACGACCGTGCGCGGTTGCCGTTGCCGCCGACGTCGGCGAAGGCGTGGCGGATGAGATCGCGTGCCGCCGAGTTGCCCTGGAGCGAGAGCCGCTCCCCCACCGCCGGGCGGAAGACGAGCTTGGCCCCACGGGCCATCACCCGGTCCAGGCCGGGGAGCGCCGCCACCCGGCAGGACAGCCGCCACGCCGCTCGCTTGGCGCCGAACTCGTCGCGGCGGTGCAGCCGATTGGGCATGAGTACGAGGCGACTGGGCTCCAGCCGGCCGGTGCTCACCGCCAGCAGCGCGAGCTCGGCTCCGAGGTCGTGGCCGGCCACGATGCATCGCGGGCCGCCGGCCTCGCGACAGAACCCGGAGATGACATCGGCGAGCCAGTCGGGCGAGTAGGGGTGCCGCGGCCGGTCCTCGGAGTCGCCGTGCAGCGGCAGGTCGGGGAGCAGGAGACGAAAGCGCGTGGCCAGCGGCGCCACGATCGGCTCCCATTCGCGATGCGACAGGCCCAGCGAGTGCAGCAGGACCAGCGCGGGGCCCGCCCCGGTCTCCCGGTAGGCAACCCGCGCGCCGTCCTGATGGTGATAGAGCCGAAGGCGCACGGGATAGATCGTGCCATCCCCGGGCTCGATCAGACGTCCACCCGATGATCCGTAATGAGGATTGGTGGGTACCTTTGTTGACGTGCCACCTCCGCCTTATGACCGAGTTTTGGATCATCAAGGCGGCAACGACATGATTTGCCGTTAAAAGGTTGTGCAATTGCTGTGCTTGCCTGATTATCACTGCGCAAATAGCGCTGAAATGGAGCTATGAGGCAAATCCACGGAAGCCCGCTGGGCCTGTCCACATCACAGGCAGCTCAGGCGCTTGGCGTCTCGCTGGGAACGATCCGACGTTGGTCGGACATGGGCTATCTGCAGTCCTACCGTACGCCGGGAGGACAGCGGCGCTTCAGCCAAGAGCAGATCGACAAGTTCGTCGGCTCGCTGGAGCAGCAGAGCTCCGATCCCATGCTTGGCCGTCAGGTCGGCTGAACACCCCCGGCCCCCTGAACCATTCAGGCGGACCCGACCGGCCCCCCGCCGGCCCGCCCTCTATAGCCACACCAGCCGCACCGATGCGACCGTTTGCCGGCGGTCGCGTCACATGGTGCGGCGCAGCGAAGGCACTGTCGGTGTGTACCGGCGTCTGCCCTGTCCTGGAGCTCTCGTCGGGAGGCCGGGACGGGCGCCGGTCAGCCGCCGGCGCCGGCCTGGTTGATGCGGCGCTCCATGTCGAGCTCCGCGTCGAAGTCCGCCATGTCCGCATGGCGGTACTCCACGCCCTCGCCGCTGAGCAACCCGGCCAGAACCTCCACGTAGTGGGAGTCCACCTGGCTGCCCGCCACCCGCCGCAGCTCGTTGAGAGCCTCGAACGAGCTCATCTGCGTCCGGTAGGTGTCTGACGCCGTGAGCGTGTCGTAGACCTCGGCCACCGAGATGATCTTGGCGATCTCGGGGATCTGGTCCTCGCCCAGGCCCGTGGGATAGCCGCGGCCGTCGATCCGCTCGTGGTGCGCGAGCACGATCTCGGCCACCGGTCCGTACATCCCGAGGTCGCGCAGCATGTCGGCGCCGAGCTCGGGATGGCGCTGGATCGCCACCCAGTCCTCGTCGGTGAGCGTGCGCCCGCGCTCCGCGACCCGGTCTGACAGCGCGAAGCGGCCGATGTCGTGCAGCAGCCCCGCAGTGTGGGCCAGCTCGCACTCGGCCTCGCCCATGCCGACCGCCTTGGCGATGTCGCGAGCGAACCGCGCCACCGCGGCCGAATGGCGCGCGGCGCGCTGGTCGCGGATGTCGAGCGACCGCATCAGGCCCGCCAGCACACCCCACGAAAGCGAGACGTATTGCTGGGCCCGCTGGCGCGACTGATTGAGCAGATGAGCCATGTACGAGAAGGCGAATACCGCCGCCAGCGCGAACGCGATCCCGCCGTTGCCGACCTTGAAGTTGATGCTCACCCCGGCGACCGCGACAAGAATGCTCAATGCCTCCGCTGGGCAGGAACGTCAGCATCGTGTCGAGACCGAATTGCTGTGCGGACGGGTACACCAGCCGACGCAGCACCGCGAACATGGCGAAGCTCACCACGAGTACGGTCGCGCCTCCCAGCGCCACCGCGATGTAGAAGCTCGCGGTGTCCGCCGGCTTGGAGTTCAGCGTCCGGATCACGACGGCGGCCAACACCGCGCCCAGGACGGCCGCGGGCAGGTTGTTGAGCACCACTGACCGCCATCGCGTCTTCAGCCGCGCTGTCGCGGTCAACTCCGCGATGACGATGACCGCCGCGGCGGAGGCAGGCCCGAGGAACGCCGCCGCGAGCACGCTCACGATGAACGAGCCCGTAATCGAGTTGTCCTCTGGGTCGCGGGCCACCGTGAGGCCCGCGCCGACCGCGGCAATGCCGAAGATCACGCTGAGAGAGTTGACCGGATCGGGCCGACTGAGCGCGATCACAACTCCACCGGCCGCGAGGCTGGCGAGGCTCAAAAGCCACGCCAGCGGGTCCCGCCAGCGATCACCCAGAACGAGTCCCGCGCGTCCGCGGAGCATTTTATGGACGGTAGCGTGAAAAACGACGCGCTACCAGCGTTGAATCACAGAATCATGAGCCAGTGCGCCAGGCCATGTTCCCTCCCTCCAAGACGTCGAGACCGAAAGGCAGCCACGCACTTATGCCCGGGGCGCTGAGCTGATGCAACGGCACGTGCAAGGCTCTGGACGGTCCTTCCGGTCGCGGTCTGTACCTTGCGCATCTCCCAAACTGCGTCAAAATGGACGCAAGTTCCCGTACGCTTTGCACAGATTTTTGGTTGGTAACTCGTGCAATTTTAAATGTACCGGGGGTATTCCGCAACGTTCCGGGCCACCTTTCTGATCAAGTGCGCTATCTGAAGACCAGCGAAGCGGCCGCGTTGCTAAACGTGAGCCCCAACACCCTGCGGGCGTGGGAGCGCCGGTTCGGCTTTCCCAAGCCGCAGCGCTCGCCCGGCAAGCACCGCCTCTTCACGCACGGCGAGATCGCCGCGCTGCGCGATGCGCTCCAGGAGGGCCTGTCCATCTCCTCCGCTGTCTCCCGCGCGCGTGAAGGCCTGGCGGCCGACGCGAACTCGCTGGTGGGCGCGCTCGTCTCGTATGAGGGCGAACGGGCAGACGCCGCAATCGAGGCGGCTCTGGCGCTCCGGACGGTTGAGCGCTCGGTCGAAGAGGTCCTGCTCCCCACCCTGGACGAGATCCTACGCCGCTACGGAAGCGAATCGGCGGCGTGGGCATTTGCCTCGCATTGGGCGGCCGACTGGCTGCGGCGCGCCACGCGGCTGTCGCCGCCCCCCGTACGGCCCGTATCCATCGTATTCGGCGACGCCACGCGCGATGAGCTCGACCCCGACGCGCCCTATCTGCGCGCGCTCGAGCTGTTCTGCGTCCGCGCCGGCATCGACGTGCTCAGCCTGTCGGCTCGTGGCGTGGCCGGCATCGGCGACGCCGTCGCGGTCCATCGCCCCAACCTCGTGGTCGTCGCCGGATCCCACCTGGATGACGACGCCGTGGCCCGCTGGGCCTACGCCATCCGCCTCGCCGGCGGCGCCGTCCCGGTGGCCGTCTACCGGCGCGGCTCCGATCGCGGGCGGGTGCGGAGCACCGGCACGCGCAACCTGCCTCCGGGCTCCGGGGCAGCCCAGCGCCGGATCCTGGAGCTGATCGAGGGCGAACTGCTCGCCGTGGTGGCTCCGCCGAGCAAAAGCACTCACGTCGCGCCGCCGCCGCAGCGCCAGCGCCTGAGCGCTGGCCGCACTCTCCGCAGCCCACCTCGCCGCCCCCCGAGGGCTGATAGTGCGCGGTGGGGTGTGTCAGCAGGGTGACATCCGGGTTGCAGGACATTTCCACCATCCGTCCGCCTCGCGGGCGCTTTCGGCCGCGAGCGTGCCCGGCCGACGAGCTCGGTTGATGCCCGGTCGGTGCGACCGGCGCGCATACGACGGCCGCCGCCGGACTCCTGCGCGCCGCACGAAAGCGGCCAAAGTGCAGCCAACGTTGCGATCCTTGCTTATCTCTCCCAACGTATCGAAATAACTCCCTCTATGAACGGAATCCGGACGAATGCGGCCGCGGTCATGCTCGGGATCAGCCCGAACACGCTGCGCAGCTGGGAACGCCGCTATGGCTTCCCCAAGCCCCAACGCTCGGCCGGGGGCCACCGCCAGTACTCCCTGACCGAGATCGAAGCCCTGCGCCTCACCCTGGCGGAGACCCACAACGTCTCGTCGGCGATCTCGCTGGCCCGGGAGCGCGGCGAGGGCCCGTCCACCCCGTCTCGCCTCACCGGCACCTTCACGAGCTTTGACGAGGACGGCGCCAACCGTCTGCTGGAGGAGAGCCTCGGGCTGCGCTCGGTCGAGCGCACCATCGAGGAGGTCCTGCTCGACGCCCTCACCACCCTGTTCGAGCCCGGGCGCCAGCAGCGCCGAGTACGAGTTCGCGTGGCGCCACGCCGCCGGATGGCTGTCGGCGCAGCGTCGTCTCGCCCCGCCGGCCACGTCGCCGCGACGGCGTCATGATCTTCGACGCGTCCGTCCCCGTGCGACCTCGACGCCATCCACGCCCAGGCGCTCGAGGTGATCCTGCGCCGCGCGGGCCTGCGCACGCTGGCGCTCACCCCGTCCATCGAGCTCACCCGGCTGGGCCGAGCCCTGCGGGCACTCAACCCGTCGGCGGTGATCCTCACCGGACGCCGCGTCTCGCTGGACTCGATCGGCCGCCTGGTCTACGCGGTGCGCTCGATCGTGCGCGAGGTCGTCGTCTTCGACTACCGCAGCGCGGTGCCCGGACACCGGGGCCAGCACGGTCTTCCGCCTCGGCGACAACCCGGTGGCAGCTCGCGACGCGCTCCTCTCCCGCCTCGAGCAGCCGGCGGCACGCCCGGTGCGCGGCCCGGCGCCGGCGGTGGCGCGCGATCCACCGCGCCCGCGCCGGGGCCTAGCGCGCCTTTGGCAGCCGGTTCCGGCGGCCGGGGCTTCCTAGAATCCCCCGCCCATGAGCAGCCCGCACCGCCCGGTCGATCCGCACGCCTCCTTCCCGCAGCTGGAGGAGGCGGTGCTGGAGCGCTGGCGCGAGCGCGACGTGTTCGCCGAGTCGGTGCGTCGGCGCGCGGGCGCGCCCCAGTGGGGCTTCTACGAGGGCCCGCCCACGGCCAACGGCCCCCCGGCCACCCACCACGTGCTCAGCCGGGTGTTCAAGGACATCTTCCCCCGCTACCGGACGATGACCGGGCACTACGTCGAGCGCAAGGCCGGCTGGGACTGCCACGGCCTGCCCGTCGAGCTGGCGCTCGAGGCCGAGCTCGGCTTCACCTCCAAGGACGACATCGAGCGCTACGGGATCGCGGAGTTCAACGCCAAGTGCCGCGAGAAGGTGCTCAGCCACGTCGCCGAGTGGAACCGCCTGACCGAGCGGATCGGCTTCTGGGTCGACCTCGACGACGCCTATCGCACGCTTGACCCCAGCTACGTGGAGTCGGTGTGGTGGGCGCTGAAGACGATCCACGAGAAGGGCCTGCTCTACGAGAAGCTCAAGGTCGTCCCCTACTGCCCGCGCGACCAGGTCACGCTGTCCAGCCACGAGCTCGGCCAGCCGGGCGCCTACCAGGACGTCGTGGACCCCTCGGTCTACGTCCGCCTCCCGGTCACGCGCGCTCCCGGCGCAGCGGGCCCGGCGCACGAGGGCGACGAGCTGCTGGTGTGGACGACGACCCCGTGGACGCTGGTCTCCAACGCCGCCGTCGCCGTCCACCCCGAGCTGACCTACGTCCGGGCCCGCTATGACGGCGGCCGCACGGTCGCGATCCTGGCCTCCGAGCTCGTCGAGAAGGTCCTGGGCGAGGACGCCGAGGTGCTCGAGAGCTTCCCCGGCGCCGCCCTGGTCGGCACCGCGTATGAGCCGCCGTTCGGTTCATCGCCGCCGAGGCCTACGGCCCCAAGGGCCACACCGTCCTGCCCGCCGACTTCGTCACCGCCGCCGACGGCACCGGGCTGGTGCACACCGCGATCGCCTTCGGCGAGGATGACTTCCGCCTGGGCGAGCAGGAGGGGCTGACCGTGGTCAACCCCGTCCGGCTCGACGGCACCTACGACGAGCGGATCGGCCCCTACGCCGGGCGCTGGGTCAAGGACGCCGACCCCGACCTCATCGAGGACCTGCGCGCCCGCGGCCGGCTGCTGCGCTCCGAGCGACTACGAGCACTCCTATCCGCACTGCTGGCGCTGCAACACGCCGCTGCTCTACTACGCCAAGCCGTCCTGGTACATCGCCACCAGCCAGATCAAGGACCGCCTGCTGGCCTCCAACGAGGCCGTCAACTGGCACCCCGAGCACGTCAAGCACGGGCGCTTCGGCAACTGGCTGGAGGGCAACGTCGACTGGGCGCTCTCGCGCGAGCGCTACTGGGGCACGCCGCTGCCCGTGTGGCGCTGCGCCCACGGCTGCATGAAGGTGATGGGCTCGCTGGCCGAGCTCGAGCGCGAGTCGGGCGTCAAGCTCGAGGACCCGCACCGGCCCTTACGTCGACGACGTCGTCCTGACCTGCGACAACTGCGGCGGGGACATGCACCGCGTCCCCGAGGTCATCGACGTCTGGTTTGACTCCGGGTCGATGCCCTTCGCCCAGTTCCAGGCCCCGCACCACAACCTCGACCACTTCGAGCAGCGCTTCCCCGCCGACTTCATCTGCGAGGCGCTGGACCAGACCCGCGGGTGGTTCTACTCGCTGCTCGCCATCGCCACGCTGCTGTTCGACAGTCCTCGTTCAAGAACGTCGTGTGCCTCGGGCCTCATCCTCGACGAGGACGGCCGCAAGATGTCCAAGTCGGTGGGCAACACCGTGGAGCCGTGGGACGTCATCGACCGCTACGGCGCCGACGCGCTGCGCTGGTACTTCTTCACCTCCAAGCAGCCGTGGGACGGCTACCGCTTCTCGCTGGAGACGATCGGCGAGGCGGTGCGCCAGTTCATGCTCCAGCTCTGGAACACCTACGGCTTCTACGTGCTCTACGCCAACGCCAATGGCGTCGCGCCGGGCGCCGAGCGCGCCGGCGGCCACGAGCGACCTGGACCGCTGGGCCCTGTCGCGGCTGCAGGAGACCGTGGAGATCGTCCGCGACCGGCTCGACGACTTCGACGCCACCACTGGCGGGCCGCGCCATCCAGACGTTCGTCGACGAGCTCTCCAACTGGTACGTGCGCCGCTCGCGGCGGCGCTTCTGGGACGGCGACCCGGCGGCCTTCGCCACGCTGCGCCACTGCCTGGTGACGGTGGCGCAGCTGCTGGCGCCCTTCTGCCCGTTCATCGCCGACGAGCTCTACGACAACCTCGACGGCGGTGAGCCCAGCGTGCACCTGTGCGACTTCCCGGCCCCCGGGGCGCGCGACGCAGAGCTCGAGCAGGCGATGGAGGTCGCCCGCCAGACCGTTCAGGCTGGGGCTGGCGGCGCGCGCGCAGGCCAAGATCAAGATCCGCCAGCCGCTGCGGGCAGCGGTGATCGTCGCCACCGGCCACGAGCGCGAGGCGATCGAGCGGCTGGAGGACATCGTCCGCGACGAGCTCAACGTCCACGAGCTGCGCTTCGTCTCCGAGGCCGACGAGCTGGGCCAGATCGAGATCAAGCCCAACTACCGCACGCTGGGGCCCCGCTTCGGCAAGCAGATGCCGATGGTGGCGGCCGCGGTCGCCGGGCTGGACCCGGCGCCACGTCGCCACGGCGCTGCGCGAGGGGCGCCACCGTGGCGATCACCGTCGGCGGCGGCGAGCACGCGCTCGGCCGCCGAGGACCTGCTCATCAGCATGAAGCCGCTCGAGGGCTATCAGGTCGAGCGCGAGGGGTCCCACGCCGTGGCCCTGGAGATCGAGATCGACGACGCCGCTGCGCATCGAGGGATGGGCGCGCGACATCGTGCGCGCGCGTGCAGAACGCGCCGCCAGGCCGCCGGCCTCGCAGGTCTCAGACCGCATCCTCCTCACGCTCGACGGCGACTCCGAGCTGCTCGGACGCCGCCCGCGCCCACGAGGCCTACATCGCCGACGAGACGCTGGCCACGCAGGTCGAGCTACGAGCCGCTGGAGGCGAGCCGGTCGATGATCGATGACCGGCCCCTGCGGATCGGCGTCGCCCTCGCCGGCTAGGCCAGCGCCGGCTCGAGCTCCTCTTCGATCTTGCGCTTGGGGTAGGCCCCGATCACCGTCTTGGCGACCTCGCCGTGCTTGAACAGCATCAGCGTCGGGATCGACATGACGTTGAACTTGACGGCGGTCTGCTGGTTCTCGTCGATGTTGAGCTTGACCACCTTCAGCGCGTCGCCGCGCTCGGAGGCGATCTCCTCCACGACGGGAGAGACCCGGCGGCACGGACCGCACCACGGCGCCCAGAAGTCGACGAGGACCGGGACGTCCGACTCGACGACCTCGGCCTGGAAGTTGTTGTCGGTCACATCTGTCACAGCGCCTGCCATCTCGGTCTCCTTGTCGGTTTACTTCAAAAAGTATAGCGCTGCCGCGAAGCTAGGCTAATAGCGATGGCGGACCCCACGAACTCGGAGATCGCAGCGGCGCTGGACGAGCTGGGCGACCTCTACGAGCTCGACGGCGCGGTCATCCACCGGATCGTGGCCTACCGCAACGCCGCCAAGGCCGTGCGCGACGCCTCGGTGTCGGTGACCGCGCTGGCCCGCGAGGGTCGTGCCACCGAACTGCCGGGCGTCGGCGCGATCATCCAGGAGAAGATCCTGGCCCTGGCCGACGACGGCGACATCCCGGCGGCGGTCAAGCTGCGCGCCAAGTTCCCGGTCGGGCTGCTGCAGATCACGCGGCTCCCCGGCCTGGGCCCCAAGCGGGCGCGGCGGCTGTTCGAGGAGCTCTCCATCGACTCGCTCGACGCCCTGGAGGCGGCCGCCTCGTCCCAGCAGATCCGCGCGCTCAAGGGCTTTCGGCCCCAAGGCGGAGGAGAGCATCCTGGCCGTCGATCGCCGCCCGGCGGGCCGAGGACGCCGAGGGCAACGGCGGCGGCCGGCGCGTCGTGCTCAACCGCGCGCTGGCCGTCGGCGAGCAGCTGCTCGGCGCGTCTGCGCGCCCACCCGGCCGCCGAGCGCGTCGAGCTGGCCGGCTCGGCCCGGCGGATGACCGACAGCGTCAAGGACCTCGACATCATCGCCACCGCTTCGGATCCGCTCGCGCTGGCGCGCGCCGCCGCCGAGCTGGAGCTGGTGGAGGCGGCCCAGGCCCCGAGCGACTCGGGCGTGCGGCTGCGGACCCATACGGGGCTCAAGGTGGACGTGCGGATCGTCGCGCCCGACCAGTTCGGCAACCTGCTGCAGCACTTCACCGGCTCCAAGCAGCACAACATGGCGCTGCGCGAGGCGGCGGTGCGCAAGGGGATGCACGTCTCCGAGTACGGCGTGCTCGACGACAGCACCGGCGAGACCCATCGCTGCGAGCGCGAGGAGGAGGTCTACGCGCTGCTGGGACTCGAGTACATCGAGCCCGAGCTGCGCGAGAACCGCGGTGAGCTCGACGCGGCGGCCAAGGGCGGGCTGCCGTCCCTGGTCACCGTCGATGACCTGCGCGGCGACCTGCACAGCCACACCACCGCATCGGACGGGACCGCCTCGATCGAGGAGATGGCGCTGGCCGCCCGCGACGCGGGCTACGAGTACCTGGCCATCACCGACCACTCGACGTCGGTGGCGGTGCGCATCGAGGCGGCGCAGCTGTCCGAGCACGTCGCCCGGATCCGCGAGCTCTCGGGGACCGCCGCCGTCGGCGGGATCACGCTGCTGGCCGGCTCGGAGGTCAACATCCTCCCCGACGGCTCGCTGGACTACGACGACGCGACCCTCGCCGAGCTCGACTGGGTGGTGGCATCGGTCCACTCCTCCTTCCAGATGGACGCGGCCACGATGACGGCGCGGATCGTGCGCGCGATCTCCAACCCTCTGGTCGACGTCATCGGGCACCTCTCGGGCCGCAAGATCGAGCGCCGCCCGCCGTACCACTTCGACTTCCCGGCGATCGTGGCCGCGGCGCGCGAGACCGGGACGCTGCTGGAGATCAACTCCAGCCCGGACCGGCGCGACATGAACGAGGTCAACGCCCGCGCCGCGGCCCAGGCGGGGATCCCGATCGTCATCAACTGCGACGCGCACCGGGTGGGTGGGTTCGAGGTGGCCCGCTACGGGGTGGCCACCGCGCGGCGGGCGTGGCTGGGGCCCGAGGCGGTGGTCAACACGCGGCCGTGGGACGAGGTGGCTGCTCTGCGGCCCCGGGCGCGCTCTGGCGGCTGATGTTGCTTGTAGGGGTTCGGGGTTTTTTGGGGCACAGGCGAGCCTCGAACGGCATGGCTTGGGAAGGGCGGACGGAGCGTAAATAGCCGACTTTGCAGGGGGTTCTGGGAGATAAGCGCGCTCTGAGCGCGCTTATCTCCCAGGCCCCGTCCCAAGGCCACCGCGAACGCTCCGACCGCCCACACCCCCTCCTCCTAAGCCGCCCTTTGACCAGCGTCAGTGTCGCCGGGAACGCGCCGACCCCTTCCGGGGCGGCGGTGGCGGCCGACGTGACGTACCCCCAGAAGCGCCCGAACGTCCCGCACCGCCCGAGCCGCCCGAAGTCGCCGCCGCAGCCCGCGGGAACCCCAGCCCCCGCGTCGGACCCGCAGCCCGCGCGCTCTCGGGGACGACCTCGGCCGGGTCGACCCCCCACCCGCGCCACCCCTGCTGGAGCGCCACGAACCACAGCAGCCCGATCAGGCAGAGCACGCCGGCGACGAAGAAGTTGAGCCGCAGCCCCAGGAAGTGGTTGGAGTAGTCGATCCGCTGGGTCTCCTCGAAGATGCGAAAGCCCGAGTAGCCGGCCACGTACAGCGCGAACAGGCCGGGCGCCCGGACCTTGCGCCGCGCGCCGAGCCACACCAGGAACGCCGCCAGCCGCCAGGTTCCAGATGAGCTCGTAGAGGAAGGTGGGCTCGAACGTGGGCACGTGGAGGTAGCCCGGCGGCCGGTGGGCGCGAGAGATCTTCAGCGCCCAGGGCAGCGACGACGGCGCCCCGAACAGCTCCTGGTTGAAGTAGTTGCCGATCCGCCCGATCGCCTGGGCCACGAGCAGCCCCGGCGCCGCGGCGTCCATGAAGCGCAGCAGGTCGTCGTGGCCCAGCCGGCGGTGGGCGACCCACAGGCCCACGGCGACGCCGGCGGCGATGCCGCCCCAGATGCCCAGGCCGCCCTGCCAGATCGCGAAGATCCCCCACCAGTGGTCGGGGATCTGACTGGGCGTGGTGATGTCGAAGTAGATCCGCCCGCCGATCAGCCCGGCCGGGAACGCCCACATCGCGATCTCGTAGCAGAGCTCCGGGTCCCCCCCGACGCGGCGCCAGCGCCGGCGCGAGATGTAGATCGCCGCCGCGACCGCGAACACGTAACAGATCCCGTAGGCGTGAAAGAAGAACGGCCCGATGCTGAAGCCGTTCGACGCCGGGCTGGGGATGGCTCCTGGCGCGATCACGGGCCCCATCCTGGCAGCAAACGCGGCAAAACGTGTTGGCTGAGCGTTGCGGCCACCGCTTCGCGGCTGAACGGCGCCACCAGCTCCGCGGCCCGCGCGGCGTAGCCGAGCGCGGGGTCGTCCAGCGCGGCCCGCAGCGCGGGCGCGAGGTCCTCGGCCACCAGCCGCGGGATCGAGCTCCCGGGCCAGCGCCAGCGCCGGATACGGGCCCGGGCGCGGGCGTGGTGACGAGCATGGCGCCGTCGGCCAGCGCCTCGAGCTGGGCGATGCCGAAGTCCTCGCGCCGCGAGGCGGCGACGAACACCCGCGCGCGCCGCAACAGCGCGCGGAACTCGTCGGGGGGCAGGCGCCCGGTGAAGCGCACCCCCGGCACGTCGGCGACCCGGTCGATCCCGGTCACCACCAGCGTCTCGTCGCCCCGGCGGGCCCGCTGCCACGTCTCCAGGATGAAGTCCAGCCGCCGCTTGACCGGGTCGGCGGCGTAGGCGACGACGTCGATGTCGCGCACCGCCGCCGGGCGCGCCCGGAGCTCTGCACCGCCACCGGCACGACACACCGGGGCGCGGCCGCCCGTGCGGCGCGCCGGCGCAGCGGCGCCAGCGAGTCCGGCGCCATCGTCAGCACCAGCGGCGCACGGGCCAGCCGCCGCCCCTCGACCGCGCGCTGCCACACCCCGTGGCGCCCGGGGCGGTTCTCGGCCGCCATCGCGTCCAGCCAGATGACCCCGGGCCCCGGCCACAGCAGCGCGGCGGTGATCGAGCAGTAGACGACCGCCCGCGGCCGGTGGGCGGCGATCCCGCGCGCGGCGGCCCGGCGCGCCGCCACGCGCCTGGACGAGATCGGTGAGCATGAAGGTGCGCACCTCGCGGCACCGGCCCGGTGTCGACGGTCACCGTGCGCGCGCCGGCGGCTGCAAACGCCGCGCCCAGCTCGCGCGCCGCCGCGCGCCACCCGGTGGTGGCGCCGACGGAGACGATGAGGACATCGGCGGCCCCGTCCGGGCCCGGCACGGCCATGGCGGCTCAGACCTGCGGGCGGACCGACCGCGACGAGGACGAGCCGTTGAGCTCCATGAGGTTCGTGCGAAAGCCGGGGGTGCGCACCAGCTGGATGGGCCGCAGCGGCGACGTGCGCTCGACGTAGAAGCGCGCGCCGTCGCGCTCCTCGATCGCCGTCACCGCGCGTGACTGGCGCCGCCAGGCCAGCGCCCAGATGACGGCGAAGCCGGCCGCGACCGCCGGGACCTGCGGCAGGATCACCCCCAGCGCGCCGGCGCCGAGCGTCGAGAACAGCAGCGGCCACAGGCGGTTGAGGACGACGCGCGCGCGGGTTGACCTCGGGCAGGGAGGGCTGGCTGCGCGCGCTGGCCAGCAGCGTGGCGATCGGCGAGGAGGTCTCGGCGCGCCGGCCGAGCCACAGGCCGGCCACGCCCGCCACCACCCACCAGCCGGCGGCGATCGGGACGACGAGCGGATGCTCGCCGCCCACGGCGCCCGGCCAGCGTCACCGCGGCCAGGGCGCTCGCCGCCGCCGCGCTGATCAGGACGGTGGTGCGCAGGAACTCAGCGAACCTCACCGGCGCTCACTCACCGCTGAGCAGGGCCAGCAGCTCGCGCACGCCCTCGGTCCCGTCCACGACGAAGTCGGCCTCGGCCTGGATCTCCGATGGGCCCTCGTCGGACTGGACTCCGACCCGCACCGCCCGCTCCAGGCGGCCCTCCTCGACCAGTGGAGCCGAGGGCGCGGAACGCGTCGATATCGGTCGTGTCATCCCCCACATACAGTGCCATCTCGATGTCGGGGCCGACCTCGTCGAGCAGGCGGATGACCCCGGACGCCCTTGTCGATCTTGACCGGCGGCCGGACCTCGAGCACCTTGCGGCCCCAGTGGGTGCGCAGGCCCGCCGCCTGGGCGCGCTCGGCGATGGCGTCGACGGCTGCCTTGGCGGCGTCCTCGTCGGGGGCCCCGCGCCAGTGGAAGGCGACGATCGGGCCCTTGTCCTCGAGCCGGACGCGCCGCTTGCGGGTGTCCGCGGTGTCGCTCTCGCGGCCGAAATCGTGGATCCGCCGGATCCAGTCGGCGACCCCGGGGTCGAGCACGGCCTCGGTCCAGCCCGCCCGCAGGAGCTCGACGCCGTGGGACCCGACGTAGTTGATCGAGCCGATCGAGACCATGGCCCGCGCCTCGGAGGCGCGCCGCCCGGTGACGCAGCCGACGAGGCCGTAGCTGCGCGCGACGGCGATCAGCAGCTGCCGGGTCGACTCCGGGACGTGGGCATCGGAGGCGTGCTCCACGATCGGCGCCAGCGTCCCGTCGATGTCGAACATGACCGCGGTGCGCTGCGGGTTCTGGCGCAGGGGAGCGAGCGCCTCTGATAGGAGCGCTGAGGTCACCGGCCTAGTATGCCCCCTCCCGCCCGTCCCGGCATGCCGCAATCGGGCGTTGGCAGATACCATGCAGCCCCTTCTGATGAGCGACGAGGAGCAGACCCCGCCCGCCCGTGACGGCTATGCGGTGTCCCACCTGGACGCCATGGGCGAGGGCTACGGGTTTCGCAAGGTCCGCCGCGAGCTCGGAGTGACCGCGTTCGGCATCAACGCCGTCGTGCTGCCCCCGGGATACGCGACCGGACTGCACTTCCACGAGGAGCAGGAGGAGACGTACTTCGTGCACCAGGGCCGGGTGGAGTTCCGCTTCGGAGACGGCGACACACACGTCGTCGGCGCCGGCGGGATGGCGCGGGTCGACCCGTCCACCCACCGGGGCATGCGCAACGTCGGCCAGGACGCCGCGATCGTGGTCGTGGCCGGCGGCAAGGACGGCTACGTGGGGCGAGACGGGCAGGCCGTGGGCGACAACCCCCGCGGCGGGCCGCCCGGCGCCGCCTAGCGCCGGCGCCCGCCCTGCGACGCCGGCCGCGCCCCCACGGTGTTGCTGCTGCATGGCCAGCCGGGCGGCGCCGCGGACTGGGACCGGGTCATCGCGGGCGTCGACGGCCGCGCGGACATCGTCGCCGTGGACCGGCCCGGCTGGGACGGAGTCACCGCGCCCGCGCGACCTCGCGGGCAACGCCGGCGCGGCGCTGGCGGCGCTCGACCGGCGCAGCGTCGAGCGCGCCGTGGTCGTCGGGCACAGCCTCGGCGCCGCGGTCGCGGCGTGGCTGGCGGCCACCCGCCCGGACCGAGTGGCCGCGCTCGGTGCTCGCCGCCCCGGCGGCCAACCTGGCCGCGCTGTATACGCTCGACCGCTGGCTGGCGGCGCCGCTCGCCGGCGAGCTTGGCCGCCGGCGCGGTCCTGGGCGGGCTGGGCGCTGGCGCTGGCGATCGGGCCCGTCCGCCGGCGGATCGCCCGCGCGACCCGGCTCGACGAGGGCTACCTGCGCTCGCGGGCGCGCGCCGCCGCCGTCCATCGGCTTGGCGCGCCTACGCCGCCGAGCAGCGAGCGCTGGTGCGCGACCTCCCCGAGCTCGAGCGCCGGCTGGATACGATCAGTGCGCCGACGACGATCATCGCCGGCACCGCATGACCGGGTCGTCCCCGCGCGGGCGCTCCCAGCGGCTGAGCCAGCAGATCCCCGGGGCACGCCTGCAGCATCAGCGCCTCGGCGGGACATCTCGTGCCCCAGCGCGACCCCGGGCTCGTGGTGGCGGCGATCCTGGCGGCGCTGGGCCGCTGATGGCAGCCATCTACCCTCGGCTCGGATGCCGATGCGTTCGCCGGCAGCCACGAGAGGGGTGGCCATCATCGTGGGGGCGTGCGCGCTGCTGGCTCGCCGCGCCTCGGCCGGTGCTGGCGGCGCGGCTCGTCGGCGGCCCCACGGAGCAGGCCATCGCCCGCGCCTTCTCCGCGCAGCGATCGCACCGCGGCCAGGCGATCGTCTCCATCCGCACCTCGAGCGTGCAACTCCGCCTGGGCGGTCGTGCGCTCGGTGACGCCGCAGGCCGCCGGCCAGACGCGCTCGGGCGCGACGCCGGCCCTGCAGAGCACCTACTACCACCTGGTGCGGGGGCCGGGTGCGTCCGGCGCCGCCGCCCACGAGCGGTCAGGACCGACCTCGCCCGCGACTTCCGGGTGCGGGTCGTCTACGCCGGCTCGGGCCGGAGTCGATCAGCTACACGCAGAACGACCGGCAGCGTGTGCGCGGGTCAGGGCAACTTCATGATGCCGAGACCGACACGGTGAGCCCGATGACCTGGACCGTGCGCTACGTGGTGGATCTCGACGATCTGCTCTCGGCGGTGCGCGGTTCCGCCGGGCACCACGCTCGTGCCCAACGTCACCTTCGACGCCGCCGGGCTCACACGTCAGCGCCACCGAGACCATCAGCCGCTCGGTCCAGGACGTGGGCTGCAACGGCAAGGCGACGACGTTCAACTGCACGACGACGTTCGCGGCGGGCGGCCCCGATCCCGGCGGCCAGCTCGTCCTTCCCGGCCGGGTCGGGGCTCGAGGTGGGCGTGCCGATGGCCGCGCGCCAGCGCGGCGCCTGCGACCCGGACAACTTCACGCTCGGGCCGTCGCTGTGGGACAGCGGGCGGCGCCACCGCGCTCGTGGCCCAGCTCCAGCTCCTCGGCGGGACGCTCCCGGCCCGGCCCTACGCGCCGGTCAAGGTGGCATGGCCCGCCGGCTCGGCCCAGCAGGCCCAGGGCTTCGCCGCCAGCCCGTGCCAGGGCGACACGGCGGTGTGCACCGACGCCTTCAGGTGGCAGGGAACGGTGTCGCTGCAACCGGTCCCGGGCTAACCCCAGGACGCGCGGGGCATGGTTCCTGGTCCCCGTCATACGCCGTTCTTACCTCGCGGTACATAGACTTGCCCGCCGTGGAAACGCTTCCGACTCAGCCGGAGCCGTTCGGCGACGACTCCGTCGCCATCCCCGGCGATCTCCGAGCTCGAACTGAGCGCCGGCGCCGCGACGGTCATCGAGGAGCCCGTGCGCCTGCGCGTCGCGTCGCGCCGGCGCGCCCGGCGCGCGCTGTCGGAGGACGCCCGCCAGGAGCTGCTGTGGATCACGGTCATGTATCTGGCCGCCCGCGGGCTGCTGCTGCTGGTGGCCTATCTCAACGGCACCTTCGGCCACCACAACTTCCTGCACGAGCTGGCCAACTGGGACGGCCTGTGGTACCGCACACTGGCCAACCACGGCTATCCCGACCACGTCTCCTACGCCCAGACCAACCTCGGCTTCTTCCCGCTGTTCCCGCTGGCCATGTTCGTCGTCGAGCAGCCGCTGCTGCTGATCACCAACCACAACGCGATCTGGTGCTCCACCGTCGCCGGGGTGCTCGTCTCCGGCGTGGGCGGCCTGGTCGCGACCGTCATGGTCCACCGCCTCGCCGAGGGCTGGTGGGACCGCGACACCGCGCGCCGGGCGACGATCCTGTTCATCGTCTTCCCGGGATCGGTGGTGTTCTCGATGGTCTACTCCGAGGGCCTGCTGCTGCCGCTGGTCGCCGGATGCATCTACGCGCTGGAACGACGCCGCTGGGTGCTGGCCGGCATCCTCGCCGGGTTGGGCACCGCGGTGCAGCCGGTGGGCCTGGCGCTGGTGCCGGTGTGCCTGTTCTCGGCGCTGATCGAGTGGCAGCGCTGGGGCTGGTCGCTGCGCCCGGCTCGCCGGGCCTTCCTGGCCCCGATCCTCTCGCTCAGCGGCGTGGGCGCGTTCATGGCGTTCCTGTGGGCGTGGACGGGGAACCCGCTGGCCACCTACCTCGCCCAGCACCACGGCTGGAGTGAGACCACGACGCCGCTCTCGATGTTGCGCATGGCCGAGAAGCTGGCTGATGAGATCGACTTCAACCACTTCAACCAGCCGACGATCAACCTCAACCTGGTCATCGGTCTGATCGGCGGTGTGGTCCTCGCGCTGTGGCTCGGGCTCGTCTACCTCTCCCGGCGCGAGATCTCCCCCGAGGCGATCCTGTGGACGCTGGCGATCGCGTTCCTCGCCTACACGTCCTCCAATGTGCCCCCGCTGCCGCGGATGCTGATCACTGCGTTCCCGGCGCTGATGGTGGTCGCCCGCTACGCGCGCGGGCGCTGGTTCCGGGCGATCGTGTGGGGCAACGGCGTGCTGCTGGCCGGGCTCAGCATGCTGACGTTCTACGGCTTCACGCTGCGCCCCTGAGCCGCGGTCCCCGGCATGAGCTGGACGTGGATGATGCTGGCGTACCCGTACTTGCGCACCGGCCCGGAGCCGAACCGCCGCTGAAGCTGCCGGCCAGACGGAACCACCGGGCCCGGTTGGCGCGGGCCTGAGGCGGGCCGTTGGCCTGGCCCTCGTGGCTTGAAACCAGCCACATCCGCGCGCAGCCGCGCGGTCCGCCGCGCCAGCGCCGCCGGCGATGGAACGGCATAGTCCTCGACGAAGGGGCGCACGACGCCCCACGGGAGCACCGGCGGACACGGCGCGCGGGGCCCGGCGGGTGGCGGCGCCGGTGCCGACGTAGTACTGGAAGGCCATCCGGGCGTCCGCCGGGTAGAAGGTGACGCAGTCGCCCGGCCGGGCCTCGGCCAGGACGCGAGCCGTCACCGCCTGCCACGGCTCGGGCGAGACGCCGTAGGCCCGCACGACCGGGATGGCCCGCGCCGCCAGCACCGCCACCAGCAGCGCCGGGGCGAGGTAGCGGGGCCAGCGCCGGTCGCTGAGCGCCGGGGCGAAGGCGAGGGCCAGCGCCGGGGTGGACATCAGGACGTTGCGCGGGACGAAGATCGGCTGCTCGAGCACCGAGTACAGGAAGGTCAGCGCCCCCGGCAGCACGCACCACGACAGCACCAGCCCCATCCCCCACACCGCCTCGCCGCGCCGCCACCGCCGCGCCGTGGAGACGACGAGGGCCACCACCGCCGCCAGCGTGACCCACATCAGCGCCTTGGTCGTGAAGCTGTGGTGAAACACGGGCTGGAGGCCCGCGGAGGTGACGGACTGGAGCACCTGGGTGTCGACCATCCGGCTCGGCGGCTGCACCCAGAAGAGCTGGCCCGAGCCGCGCCGCACCGCGAGGACCGCCAGCGGGCAGGCACAGGACCGCGACCGCCACCAGCGCGGAGCCGTAGCGGCGTGCCGCGCCGCGACGGGCGAGCAGGCCAGCACCTGCGCCGGGATCACCAGCGCGGCGACGAAGCTGCAGTACATGGCCAGCGTCATCGCGGCCACGAAGCCCAGCCACGGGCCGCGCCGCGCGGGGCCATCGCCGCCGGTCCACGAGCGCGATGAAGGCGAGCATCGCCGCGCACACGAAGGCCACCATCGACGCGTAGCCGCGCGCGGTCTGGCCCCAGTAGACAAGCGGGAGGCTGACCGCGGCCAGCACGCCCGCGGCCAGCGACACGCGCCGGTCGGCGAACAGGCGCTCGGCGATCACCGCGATGAGCGCGACGGTGGCCACCGTGGCGATCACCGACGGCAGCCGCAGCACCACCAGACCGTTGCCGAAGAGCGCCGTCAGGACGTGCATGAGCAGGTAGTAGGCGGACATGTTGCCCCCGTCATGGGCGATCGCCCGCCACAGCGCCGCACCGTGCTGGGCCGCGATCGAGGCCGTCGCGCCCTCGTCGAAGCCCAGGCTGCGGCCCGTGAGGCCGATGAGCGAGAGCACCGCCGCCAGGGCCGCCGGCCCGGCGATCACGCCCCAGCCGCGCAGGTCACGGACAGCCGCTGGCGCCGGGGCCGCGCGGCCTGGTCGCTGCTGGACCCGGACGGACATGGGTGCTGGGCCTCAGGTTCCGGCCAGCGCCGAGGGGGTGCTCTCTCCCAGGCGCGCCCGCCCGGGGCGCCGGCGGCGGCGCCGACGGCTCTGCTGCCACACCGCAGCGCCGATCAGGGCATAGACGGCCACCACCGCCGGCGCGGATTGCAGCGGCAGCGCCAGGATCCCATTGGGCTTGACCACGAACACCGAGACCGCGATGGCGAGCGCCAGGCCCATCGAGCGCTGCGGCGCGCGCAACGCGCACAGCAGGGCCAGGCCCCAGATGAAGTACCACGGCCACGCCGCCGGGCCGCCGGCGGCGGCGATCACGAGAAAGGCGCCGAGCCACGCCACCAGCCGGGCCACCCGCACGCGATAGAGCAGCACGGCGCCGGTGGCGGCGGTGAGCGCGAAGGCGACGACGCCGAAGGCGCCCTCCAGGCCGCGGTGCGAGACCCCGATCCCCACGTCGGAGAGCAGCGAGGCCACCGTGTAGCCCAGGGCGGTGGCGGGGGTGATGGCCAGGCGGACCTTCGCCGGAGTCGAGAACAGCGACGTCGACAGCCAGTCCACGCCCACGCCGACGACGAGCGTCACCGCGCCCAGAACGGCCAGCGCGAGCACCGCCGCGGTGGCCATGAAGCGGGCCTGCTTCGCGCGGGTCGAGCTCCTCCCGTCCCCATGCCACCGCGATGAACGCGGCGCCGGCGAGCGCCGGCACCTTGACGGTCGCCGCCAGCGCGCAGATGGCCACGCCCCACAGCGGGCGCCCATCGAGGGCATAGGCGATCCCGGCGGCCACCATGCCCACCATCAGCAGATCGTTGTGCCCGGCGACGATCAACTCGAGCATCACCAGCGGGCTGAGCAGGACCAGCCACAACGCGCGCCGCCCGTCGCTGCCCATCGACCGGGCCAGCCGGGGGACGTAGACGGCGAGCAGGACGGCCCCGACGAGCCCCAGCAGCCGCGTGAGCAGGACCCCGGCCACGAGGTGATTGCCCACCGCGGCGGCCACCAGGCTGACCAGCCCCAGGAACAGCGGGCCGTAGGGCGCGGTGGTGTGGCGCCAGAACGGGGACACGGCATCGAGCACGTGGGGGTGTCCCAGGCCCGCCAGCGCGGCCGGAGCGGTGTGGTACGGGCTGTGGCCGAGGTGGAGGATCAGGCCCTGGGCCAGGTAGCTGTAGACATCGCGGCTGAACAGCGGAGGGGCGAGCGCCAGGGGCAACGTCCAGGCCGCGGCGATGGCCAGCAGCGCCCGCCGCGACGGCAGCGCCCGCCCGAGCCCCAGCCAGGCGCCGCACAGCAGCGCCATGCCGATATAGACGAGCACGAGGCTGTGTCCCCGCCCGGAGGGGACGCCCGGCATGTACCACCACCCGACCACGTGGTCGGCCACGGCCCGCGGCGCCGCATAGGCCACGAGCAGGGCGCCGGCCATGCCCGCAGCGGCACACGCCCAGACCCACCGCGGGGAGGGCGCGGCGTCGCTCATGTCCGCCCGTTCAGTTTGGCTCACCGCGACGCGTACAGCGCGGTCTCGAAGTCCTGGGACAACCGCACCGCCTCGGGAAGGAGGAACGGGAGCGCCTGGGTGTAGAGCGCGCCCGCCACCCCGGCCGCCGGATCGACCCAGAAGAACGTGTTGAACAGGCCCATCCAGCCGCCGCTCCCGGCCCGTCGCCGGCCCGGCTGATCCGCGGTGTTGAGCAGGAGCCCGTGGCCCCACTTGTACCCCGGGCCGAGCGCGAGGCCGAACGCCGACTCCGGATCGGCGGTGCGGATCTCGGCCGGGAAGTCCAGCTCGCCGATCTGGTTGGAGAACATGGCCCGGACGGTCGCCGGCGTGAGCACGGTCGTCCCGTCGGGGCCGGTGCCCTCGCCCAGCAGCATCCGCTGGAAGGCCAGGAAGTCGCGCGGCGTCGAGTACAGCCCGCGGCTGCCCGAGACGTACTCGGGCCGCGACGGGAGCTCGATCTCGCTGGCCGCCCACCGTCCGCCGGGCGCCTCGAGGTGCACCGGGACCAGCTCGGCCCGCGCGCGCTCGTCCAGCGCGAACCCGGTCCGGGTCATGCCCAGCGGCTCGGTGACGATCGCGGTCACGGCCTCGTCGAGCGGGCGGCCGCACACCGCCTCCACGACCAGCCCCAGCCAGTCGGTGGCGTTGGAGTACATGAACACGCTGCCGGGCTCGGCCACCAGCGGGGCGTCGAGCACGGCGCGCCGCCCTGTCATGGCCTTCGGCGCGCCCACCGCCTGCTCCCAGGCCAGCACGTCGGCGTTCCAGAACCAGTACCCCAGCCCCGAGGTGTGCGTGATGAGCTGCTTGACGGTGGCCTTGCGGGCCGGCGTGCGCAGGACCGGGCGGCCGTCCTCGATCCGCTCCAGCAGGCCGATCGCGGCGAACTCAGGGCAGTACTCCTCCACCGGCGCGTCGATGTCCAGCTTGCGCTGCTCGGCGAGCTGGAGCGCGGCGACGGTCACCACCGGCTTGGTCATCGACATGATCCGCAGGGGCGTGTCGCCGTCCCCGGCGCTGTCCTCGCCCGGGAGCCCGCGGCCCCGCGGCGCCCTCGTAGATGATGCCGTCACGGTCGGCGGCCACCGCCACCACGTTGGGAACCGCTCCCGAGGCGACCGCATCGGCCAGCACGGCGTCGATCGCCTGCGACCGGGTGGATGTGCTCATGGCGCCCGAGCGTAGTGACCCCGGCGACGGACCGTCACGGCGGCATGCCTCTATGGTGCGGCCCGATGCTGTCGTTTGCCTGCGGTCACTGCGGCCGGCTGGTGTTCTTTGAGAACACCGTCTGCCTGCACTGCTCCACCGAGCTCGGGTTCGTACCCGAGCGCATGGACCTGGTGGCGCTGGACCGCTCGCCGGGCAGCCGGCTGCACCGCTGCGCCAACGCCGAGCTGGCGGCCTGTAACTGGATCGTGACGGCGCCGGAGCGGCTGTGTCGCTCGTGCGAGCTGACGCGGACCCGGCCCAGCGACGCGGACCCCGACGGCCTGCGCGCCTTCGCCGCCGCCGAGGCGAGAAGCGGCGGGTGGTCTTTCAGCTCCTCGATCTCGATCTGCCGGGCGTCGACTCCGAGCCGCCTGCGGTTCGACCTGCTGTCCTCCCGGTACGAGACCGTCGTCACAGGTCATGCCGACGGGGTGATCACGCTCGACCTGGCGGAATCGGACGATGCCCGGCGCGAGCGGCGGCGCGCATGAGCTGGGAGAGCCCTACCGCACGATGCTCGGGCACCTGCGCCACGAGCTCGGGCACTACTTCCAGCCGCTGCTCGTCGAGCGGCGGCGAGGCGTGGGACGCGTGCCGGACGCTGTTCGGGGATGAGCGCTCGGATTACGGCGACGGCCGCTCGAGCGCCACTACGCGCAGGGTCCGCGGGGCGGATTGGGCGCGAGGCGCATGTCAGCGCCTACGCGACCATGCACCCGTGGGAGGACTGGGCCGAGACGTTTGCGCACTACCTGCATATACGTGACACGCTCGCAGACCGCGGCCGAGTACGGCGTCACCGTCACCGGGCCGCGTGCGGCCCCGCTGGACCGCTCGCTCAAGGCCACACCCCAGCCCGAGGCCGGCGACCGCGGCTTCGACGAGGTGCTCGACAACTGGCTCCCCGCTCACCTATGCGCTCAACGCCGTCAACCGCAGCATGGGCCGCGACGACCTCTACCCCTTCACCTTGCCCCAGCCGGTCATCGACAAGCTGCGCTTCGTCCACGACCGCGTGCAGGCGGCCACGGCCGCGGTGGCGGTGCCCGGCTGACTCAGGAGACCCCGAGGGGCGACAGGCTGACTCAGGAGGCCTGCTGAGCGGCGCGCAGGACCCCGGCGCCGTGGCAGCAGGTCCGGTTGCGCCCGGACTGCTTGGCCTCGTAGAGGGCGCGATCGGCCATGCGATACAGCGTGTCGCCGTCTGACGGGGTCGAGACCAGGCCGACGCCGGCTGACATGGTCAGCCTCCCGGCGCGGCCGAACGGCTCAGACGCGATCGCCGCTCGCGCGCGGTCGGCCGCCGCGACCGCCTCCTCGGCGTCGCAGGCGGGCAGCAGCCAGGCGAACTCCTCGCCGCCGACGCGAGCCAGCACCTCGCCGGCCCGGACCGTGTCGCTCCAGGCGGCGGGCCACCTCGACCAGCACCGCGTCGCCGGCGGGGTGCCCGAAGCCGTCGTTGACCTGCTTGAACAGGTCGAGGTCGAGCAGGACGAGAGCGAGCTGCTGGCCGTCGGAGGACCGGCGTGCCGCCTCGCGCGTCAGCGCCTCCTGGAGCACGTGCCGGTTGGCCAGCTTGGTGAGGCTGTCGGTACGCGCCAGGCGCTCGAGCTCGCGCTGGTAGCGCTTCTGGACGCTGACGTCGCGCAACGTACTCACAAAGCCGATCGCGCGGCCGTCCTCCTCCCGTGCCGGGCGAGCGGTGATCTCGGCCTCGAAGCGCTCGCCGTTGGCCCGCATCATCGTCACCTCGTGGCTGCCGCCGCTGTTGCGCACCACATCGGCGAGGACCTCGGCGATCGCCTCGCGCTCCTCGGGCGGCCAGAACGGATACGGCGGCCGGGCACCGATGAGCTCGCGATGCGGAGAACCCGGTCACGACGCACAGCGCCTCGTTGACAGCCTTGATCTCGCCGTCGAGGGTCAGCGCATAGCCCTCGCCCATGGCGCTGATGATGGCCCGGGCGTGGTCGCGCTCGGCGCGAGCCTCCGCCTCGGCGTCCTGGAGGCGATGCTGCGCCTCCTTGCGCTCGCTGATGTCCTCGACCTGAACGATGAAATGGCGGGCGGCGCCCGCCTGATCGCGGACCAGCGAGACCGAGATCTCGGCCCAGATCACGGCGCCGCCGCGGCGTCACGTAGCGCTTCTCGAACCGGTAGCCGCGGATCTCGCCCGTCTCCACCAGCTCCAGCAGCTGGCGTCCGCGTCGACGTCGTCGGGGTGGGTGATGTCCTTGACCCGGCGCTGGAGCAGCTCGGCCTCCGGCCAGCCGGTGATGGCGCAGAGGGCGGCGTTGACCTTCATCCAGCGGCCGTCCAGGCCGATCAGCGCCATCCCGATCGGCGCCTGGGAGAAGGCGGTCTCGAACAGTTCCTGGGCCTCGCGGCGGGCGATCTCGGCCTCGTGCGGCGCTCGGTCACGTCCTGCATGGTCCCGAGAACGCAGGGACGTCCCCGCCGGCGTCCGCGGCGTCCCCCGGCCCGTCCGTGGAGGTGGCGGATCTCGCCGTCGGGCCGGACGATGCGGAAGCTCGCGTCGCAGACGTCGCCCAACGCCGCCTGGCTGAGGTCACGCAGGACGCGCTCGCGGTCCTCCGGATGGATCAGCGCCGCGAACTCATCAAGGGTCGGCGAGAACCCCACCGGCTGCCCGAAGATCCGGCACAGCTCATCGCTCCACACGGCGCGCTCGTCTGCCAGACGGTGCGCCCATGAGCCCACGTGGGCGAGGGCTTGGGCGTCGCCGAACTGGCGCTCACTCCAATGCGCCTCGGGACCCCTCGATGCATCCGTGCAATCCATGCCCAGTAGTTGTCGGCGCAACCCATCGTGACCTTAAGGCAGTTTTGTATGGATTTTGGAAGGAATTGTCTGCGTTTTTTGACCCACAGCGCGTGCCTGCCGTCGGTCGGTCACCGGGATGGACCGTGGTGCTGTCAGGCGGCGAGATCCGCGCGGCGGGGCGCCGCGCGGTCCTCGTCAGCGGTCGGCCGCAGGTCGGGCGGTTCGAGGCCCGCCAGCCAGCTCCCGGTGTCGCCCGCGCGGAGTCTCGGCACGCTCCTCCTCGTCGTCGTCCTGGAGCACGCTGAAGGGCTCGGTCGCCTGCGGCTGGGCCCGCTGGCGCCCGACGGCGTCGGGCTCCTCCTCGGAGAGCTCGCTGTCCTCCCAGATCCCGTGCGCGGGCGCGGCCACCGTCTCGAAGGACCCGGTGGAGTGCGATGGCTCTGCCGCCGGGAAGCGCTCGGAGGCCTGATCGGCCAGGTTGGCCAGCGCCGTGGACACGACGCGCACGTCCTCGAGCAGCCGCTCGCGCTCGCGCCACACGGCGTCGGTCTCGGCGTCCAGATCGCGCAGCTTCGCCTTGGCCTCGGCGGTCATCTGGACCGCGTTGGCGGCCGCGTCGGCGACGCAGCGCTCGGCCTGCTGCTGGGCCAGGCGGGTGGTCTCGTTGGCCTGATCATGGGCGACGACCAGGATGGAGGCGGTCTGCTCGCCGATCCGCTCCAGCTCATCGGTGATCGACGCCATCGGCGCATGCTGGGCCCGCAGCGCCTCCAGCTCGCGTTCCAGGCCCGCGAGGTGCTCGTCCACGGCGGTCCGGTTGTAGCCGAAGGGAGCCAGCGGGAAGCGGGCGGGTCATCCCCGTCGGCGGCGGCCGGCGGCTCCGCGCCGCTGGCGGCCTCGGGCTCCTTGGCGGGCACCATCTCCTCCATGGGCAACCGATCGGCGCCCGTCATCCAGTTGGCGAACCGGCCCGCGAGGTCAGAGAACGGGGACCGGACTGCCTCCTCGGGGACGTCTGCCTCCTGCAGCCCGCCGTGCGGGCGATGGAAGTTGTTCATGAGCTGACTCCTTGGCTGGCGATCACCAGGCTGTTCGGCGCCGCCGCACACTTCCCTGTCGCCACGGCGCCCCCGCCAGGGATCTTGCGGCGGACCGTCTAGGACGCCGGAACGGCCAGCCGCGCGGCCGCGGCGCGGGCCAGCGCGGCGTGGTGGCGCTTGGCGCCGCCCAGCAGCGCCCGGTCCACCTCGCCGCGCTTGTACAGCCAGTGCACGTCCGCCTCCCAGGTGAAGCCGATGCCGCCATGGGCCTGGATCGCCGAGGCCGCCACCTCACGTGCGCCCGTCGCCGCAGCGGCGGCCGCCAGCGCCGCCGCCTCGCCCAGCCGGGAGGGCTCGGCGTCGGCGGCCCAGGCCGCGTAGTAGGCGGTTGAGCGGGCGCTCTCCGTGTGCAGCAGCATCTGCGCGCAGCGGTGCGAGACCGCCTGGAAGGACCCGACCGCCACCCCGAACTGCTTGCGCTCCTTGACGTACGCGAGCGTCATCTCCAGCGCGCGCTGGCACACCCCCACCACCTCGGCGGCGATCGCCGCGCGGGCGCGGTCACAGGCATCGCCGGCCAGCGGCTCGCCCTCGCCGCGCACGGTGGCGAACCGGCGCGTGGGATCGATCGCCACCAGCGGCTCGATGTCGGCCCCCGCACCGGCCAGCAGGCGCGCGCCGTCATCCTCGAGCAGGACCACCACGTCGGCGCCGTGCCCGTCGACGACCAGCTCCGGGCTGCCCAGGCCGGCGCGCAGCTCGCCGCTGATCAGTCCGGGCAGCCAACGCCGGCGCTGCTCGTCGCTGCCGCCGGCCTGGATGACCGCCGCGGCCACGGCGGTGGCCAGGAACGGAGTGGCCGCGCACGCGTAGCCCAGCTCCTCGAGCAGGACCGCCAGCTCGACGGCGCCCAGCCCCTGGCCGCCATGCTCCTCGGCCACCGCGATCCCGGGCCAGCCCAGCCCCACGATCTCGCGCCAGAGCGCGTCGTCGTACTCGGCGGCCTCGGCCGCCACGCGGACCTTGGCGAACGGGGAGCGGGCGCTGAGGAGCTCCCGGGCGACGTTCTTGATCTCCCGCTGGTCCTCGGTCAGGTCGAAATCCATGTCGCCTCCTAACGGGCCTTGGGGAGGCCGAGCACGCGCTCGGCGACGATGTTCTTGAGCACCTCGGTCGTGCCGCCCTCAATCGAGTTGCCGCGGGCGCGCAGCAGCTCGTAGGCCCAGCGACTGCCGCTCGTCAGCGCCGCCGGTCCCAGCAGGTCGGCGGCGAGCTGCGTGAGCTGCTGGTTGGTCTCTGACCACATCCACTTGGTCAGCGATCCCTCCGGGCCCGGCTGGCCGTACTTCTCGATCGCCGTGAGGCCGCGATACGCCGTCAGGCGCAGGATCTCCGCCTTGAGGTGCAGCTCACCGAGCCGGTCGGCGACCACCGGATCGTCGAGCTGGCCGCGCTGGGCGACCTCGCCGATGAGCCGGTCGAGCATCTGGCGCAGGCGGACCTGGAGGAAGAAGGCCAGGCCGGCGCGCTCATTCATGAGCGTGGTCAGCGCGACCTTCCAGCCGTTGCCCTCCCCGCCCAGCACGTTCTCGTCGGGGATCCGGGCGCCGTCGATGAACAGCTCGTTGAACTCGCTCTCGCCGGTGATCTGGCGCAGCGGCCGGACCGTCACCGCCTCCTGCTCCATGTCCATGAGGAAGTAGGTGAGGCCCTTGTGCTTGGGCGCCTCGGGGTCGGTGCGCGCGACCAGCATGCACCACTTGGCGTACTGCGCGGCACTGGTCCACACCTTCTGCCCGGTGACCACCCAGTGATCGCCGTCCTTGACCGCGCGCGTCTTGAGGCTGGCCAGGTCAGAGCCCGCGTCGGGCTCGGAGAAGCCCTGGCACCAGATCTCCTCGGCGCTGAGGATCGGCGTGAGGTAGCGCTCCTTCTGCTCGGGCGTTCCCCAGGTCATGATCGTCGGCCCCGCCAGCAGCAGCCCCAGCACGTTGGCCGGCAGCGGCGCCCCGGCACGGCCCAGCTCCTCGAAGAAGATGGCCGACTGGGTCAGGGTTGCGCCGCGGCCGCCGTACTCGGGCGGCCAGTGGACGGCCGCCCAGCCATCGGCGGCGAGGGCACGCTGGAACTCGACGCGCCAGGTGTAGTTGGCGTCCTCGGCGTCGGGCTCGCCGCCCGGGTCATGGTCGGCAAGCCAGGTGCGCAGCTCGTCGCGAAAGGCCAGCTCGGGCGCGTTGAAGGTCAGGTCCATGGGCTCTCCATCTCGTGAATCAGTGGTCACCCACAGGATGGCCACGATGAAACATGAAGCGATCTGTGTCTCAATTGTGCGACACCGCGATGCTGAACGCGGTGCGGTACTCCTCGCCGGGCGCCACCAGGGTCAGCGCGCTGGCGTCCCGCAGCGCGTTGGTGGGCGCCGTCATCGGCTCAAAGCAGATGAAGTCCTGGCCCTCGGGGGCGAACACCTGGGCGTAGGCAAAGCCGTCGTCGAAGGTGACGGTCACGGTGCGGGCGCCCGCCGACACGCTGAACTCGGGCGGTGAGGACAGCCCGGCGAGGCCGTCGTCCCAGCTGCGGCCGTCCAACGCGAAGCGGCGGGGCTCAAGGGGCACGGTCTCGCCCGTCGGGATCATGTGCTCGTCCAGGACGAGGCGCTCTGAGGCGCCCAGCGAGACCTGCCAGTCGGCGCGCGGCGCATCGCCGGGCGGGCACAGATACGGGTGGAAGCCGAAGGAGACGGGGACGGCGTCGGCGCCGCTGGCGCGCAGCGTGGTGACCAGCTCCAGGCCGGCGTCGCCCGCGAGCGCGTCGAGGCGCAGTTCGTGCGCGAACGGGAACAGCTCCATCAGCTCGGGAGCGCTCCAGTCCAGCCGTGCGCTGATGCGGTCCGTCGCCCCGGTCTCGATGACCTCCCATCGCAGCAGGCCGGGGAGCGCCCCGTGGATGGGCAGGCCGTTGGGATCCAGGCCGTAGCGGCCGTCAGGCGGCGGGAGCGTCACCTCCTTGCCGGCGGCGGCGTAGCCCGGACGCGACAGCCGATTTGCCCACGGGTGCAGCAACGGGATGCCCATGGTCTTGCCGCGCTGCGCGTAGGCCATGACGCCGCGCCCCGGGTACAGCAGCTCGACCCCGTCGTGGGTGATCGAATGACAGAGCATGTTGGCGTCGGGCACGAAGTGCGCCTGCAGCGCACCTCCCCCCGACACGATCCCCACCGTTGCGAACCCGTCCACCGAGGCCATCGCCGCAGAGCATCGCACGCAACGGCGCCCCCGCGCCTGCTCCTGCGAAGATGGCCTCGTCGGGCCCCGCAGAGCAGCCTCCATGCCCTCCCCCACCATCGTCATCGTCGGCGCCGGCTTCGGCGGGATCGCCGCCGCCATCGAGTTGCGCCGCCACGGTTTTCAGGACATCACGATCCTGGAGGGCGCGCCCGATCTCGGCGGCACGTGGTTCTACAACAGCTATCCGGGAGCGGCGTGCGACGTCCCCAGCCACCTCTACTCCTTCTCCTATGAGCAGCGCACCAGCTGGTCGCGCCTGTGCTCTCCCCAGCAGGAGATCCTCAGCTACCTGCGGAGCGTGGCGCAGGAACATGGCGTCACGGAGCTCATCCGCTTCTCCCAGCGCGTCGCCGAGTGCGTGTTCGATCGCGCCCGCGGCGGCTGGACGGTCTGGACCGAGTCCGGGGAGAGCCATGACGCCGACGTGCTCATCCTCGCCACCGGCCAGCTCAACCGCCCCGCGATCCCGGGACTGCCCGGCCTGGAGAGCTTTTCCGGTCACAGCTTTCACTCGGCCCGCTGGGACCACGGCTACGACCTGCGCGGCAAGCGCGTCGCCGTGGTCGGCACCGGCGCCAGCGCCGTCCAGTTCGTGCCCGAGGTGGCCCGGCAGGCCGGCCGTCTCAGCGTCTTTCAGCGGACGGGCAACTGGTTTCTCCCGCGCCGCAACCACGTGTACCCGCCCGTGGTGCGCGCGGTGATCCGCCACCTTCCCGGTGTTCAGCGCCTGCGCCGCGGCTTCCTCTTTCACTACTGCGAGAGCCTCACGCTGGCCATCCGCCACCCGCGCACGATCGGCCGGCTGGCCGGGTTGCGCTCGGCCGCGTTCATGCGCCGCCAGCTGCCGGACCCTCGAGCTGCGCGCCCGCGCCTGGCCCGGCTACGCCTTCGGGTGCAAGCGCATCCTGTTCAGCTCCCACTACCTCCCCACCCTCTCGCGCCCCAACGTCGAGCTGGTCACCGAGACGATCGAGGAGGTCACCAAGTCAGGTCTGCGGACCGAGGACGGCCGGGTGCACGAGGTCGACTGCATCATCTGGGGCACCGGCTTCAAGGCCACGGAGTTCGTGGCCCCGACGCGCGTCGCCGGCGCCGGCGGGCGCACGCTCGACGAGGTGTGGAGCGACGGCGCGCACGCCCATCTGGGCATGACGGTCCCCGGCTTCCCGTCGATGTTCCTGGTCTACGGGCCCAACACCAACACCTCGGGCGGCTCGATCATCTTCTACCACGAGGCCCAGGCCGCTTACATCCGCCAGGCGCTTCAGCATCTGCGCGAAGGCGGCTACCGCGGGCTCGACGTGCGCCCTGAGGTGGAGGCGGCCTCAGACCGCGCGCTGCAGGCCCGGTTCGCCGGGACCGCATGGACGGGCTGCGACTCGTGGTACCGCGACCGCCACGGGCGGATCGTCACCAACTGGCCGGGCTACATGCGCGACTACCTTGAGCGCACGCGGACCTTCGCCGCCGCGGAATACCGGTTCAGCTGACCGGCGCGCGTCGTGCTCAGGCCGGGGCCTCGATCGCCTGGGGCTTGAGCGTCTCCAGCCGGTCCACCTCGGCCAGCGCCGGGAACAGATGCCGCCAGCCGATGGCGATCAGCATCGTCATGATGCCGCCGCCGACGACCGCGGGAATCGCCCCCACCAGGGCGGCGGCCAGGCCCGACTCGAAGTAGCCGAGCTGGTTGGAGGCGCTGATGAAGACCATCTCCACCGCGTTGACGCGGCCGCGCAGGCGGTCGGGGCTGGCCAGCGCCACGGTGGTCGAGCGGATGTTCATGCTGTAGAGGTCGACGAAGCCGCTGACGCCCAGGGCGGCCAGCGACAGCGGGTACGAGCGCGAGAGGCCGAACACGACGATGCACGCGCCGTAGATGAAGACGACGGTGAGCAGCAGCCGGCCCGCGCGCCCGGCGATCGGGCGTCGCGTGATCACCGCGGCGGCGAGCAGCGCGCCCACCGCGGGCGCCGCCCTCAGCAGCCCCAGCCCGGTGGCGCCGACATGGAGGATGGACTTGGCGAAGATCGGCAGCAGCGCGACCGCGCCACCGAACAGGACCGCGAGCAGGTCGAGCAGGATGGCGCCCAGCAGGATCGGGGTGTGGCGCACGAAGCGCAGGCCCTCGAGCACGCTGTGCAGGTCCGCGGCGTGGGCGCGCCGGCCACCATCGCCGTCGGTCACCGCGGCGCCGGTCACGTCGGCCTCGGTCACGGGGACGTCGGCCGCCCGCGCCGGGTGCATCGCCATCACCAGGCCGGCGGCCGCCACGCACGCCCCGCCTGTGAGCAGATAGACCAGCGACGGCGACACGCCATAGAGCAGGCCGCCCAGCGCCGGCCCGGACACCTGGCCGATCTGACTGGCGACCGATCGCAGCGTCATCGCACTCTGGAGCAGCTCGGGCGGCACGAGCGTGGGGGGCAGCGCACGGGCCGCCGGCGTTCCCAGCGCCATCGAGGTCCCGGCGCCCGCGGCAAGCGCCAGGTACGGGGCGATCGCGGTGTCACCGGAGCCGCTCACCAGCGCCAGGCCGACGCCGACTCCCGCCCCGCCCAGCAGCGACCCGGCGAACACGAGGCGCCGCGGCGCGCGGTCGGCGAGCTGCCCCGCGGGCAGCGCGAGCACGAACATCGGCACGAACTCCGCCAGACCGATCCACCCCAGGTCAAGCGCCGACCCGTGCTGGGCGTAGACCTCCCAGCCGATCGCCACCTCGAGCATCTGCAGGCTGAGCCACATGAGCAGCAGGGCCAGCCACCACAACCGGAAATCCCGGATCTCCATGGCTGGGCCAAGACGTCTCACGGGATCCGAGGCTAGTCGTCGACCGGCGCGCGGCGGGGGCGAGAACCAGGCCGTATCGTCACGGCCAATGTCCCCCCCGCCGGCACTCCGCACCGCCCGCATGACGCTGGACCCGTGGGTGGAGTCCGACTTCAAGCTGCTCGGCGACCTCGCCCGCACCCCGGCGGTGATGCGCTACATCGGCGACGGCACGACGTGGACCGACGCGCGCATCGCCGACGTCGGCGCGCACATCGCAGAGCACTGGCACCGCCACGGCTTCGGGTGGCGGGTGGCCCGGGTCGACGACGCCCCGGTGGGCTTGATCGCGCTCAACTTCGCGGGCGAGGGCGGCGGCGTTGACCCCCGCGAGTACGAGATCGGCTGGTGGCTGGCCCCGAGCGCCTGGGGCCGCGGCCTGGCCCGCGAGGGCGCCACCGCCGTGCGCGACGAGGCCTTTGTGCGCGTGGGCGCACCGAGCATCCTGGCGCGGGTCTCCCCCGCCAACGCCGGTTCACTCCGGGTCGCCGGCGCGATCGGGCTGACGCACGAGACCGACAGCATCGGTCGCGGCGGGGAGCCGATCGCGGTGCTCCGTCTCCATGCCGATCGCTGGCGCGACGAGCTCAGCCCGACGGGCCCCGGCTGGCCTCGAGCAGCTCCGCCAGACGCACCAGCTTGACCCGGGGACGGCCCATCGACTCGCCCAGCGAGGACTCGTAGGCGTCGATCATCTCCCAGCCCGCCCAGGTGACGTGCCCGGGCACGCTCTCGGTCAGCCAGGCGGCAATGGCGTCGCCGTCTGATAGGGCCGGGTCCGGCCGGCTGAGCGCGCCGCCCTCGGCGTCGGCGATGATCTTGGCCACCGTGTCGGTCGCGTCCTTCTTGTTGGTTCCGATCACGCCGGTGGGCCCGCGCTTGATCCAGCCGACCACGTACTCGCCGCGGCACACGCCCGCGTCGTTGACGACGCGGCCCTCGTCGTTGCGGATGAGCCCGCGCCGGTCGTCGAACGGGATCCCGGCCAGCGGCGTCCCGCGGTAGCCGATCGAGCGCAGCACCAGCCCGCAGGCGATCTCCTCGGTCTCGCCGGTCGGCTCTGCGCGTACCCGCCCGTCCTCGCCGGCGACGAGCCGGTTGACGGCCACACGCACACCGGTGACCGGCCCGTCCTCACCCTCGCCGAGGATCTCCAGCGGCGAGCGCAGAAAGCGCAGCTCCAGCCGGTGCGACTTGCCCGCGGGCGTGCGCTGGGCGTAGTCGCGCAGGATCTCGACGTTGCGCCGCTTGGTCGCGTCCCCGTCCTCGGGCACCGCCACGCCCTCCAGCTGCGCCGGGTCGACGATCACGTCGGCGCGCTCCAGCTCACCCAGCTCGCGCAGCTCGGGGTTGGTGAACGCCGCCTCGGCCGGCCCGCGGCGGCCGAGGAGGACCACCTCGGTGACGCCCGCCATGCCAAATGCCTCCAGGGCGTGATTGGCGGTATCGGTCGGCGCCAGCTCCTTGGGGTCGAGCACGAGCATCCGCGCCACGTCGATCGCGACGTTGCCGTTGCCGACCACCACCGCGCGGCCCCCGTTGAGGTCGAACATGTGGTCGGCATAGTGCGGGTGGCCGTTGTACCAGGCCACGAAATCGGTGGCCGCATGCGACCCCGGGCGGTCCTCGCCGGGAATGCCCAGGCGGTTGTCGGTCGAGGTCCCGACCGCGTAGATCACCGCGTGGTAGCGGGCGAGCAGATCCTGCGGCGAGACATCCACCCCGAGCGACACGCCGCCGAAGAAGCGAAACGACTCGTGTGACGCGGTCTTGGCGTAGACCCGGATGACCGACTTGATCTTGGGATGGTCGGGGGCGACCCCGGCGCGGACCAGGCCGTAGGGCGTGGGCAGCGTGTCGTAGAGATCGACGGCGAAGCCCGCCTTGAGCAGCTGGTCGGCCGCATAGAACCCGGACGGCCCGGCTCCCACGATCGCGGCGCGGTTCATCGTGGCGCGGCGGTCTCGATGCCGGAGGCGAGGTAGCGCCGGCGCAGCTCCTGGTAGTCCTCGACGGCCATCTCCGACCAGCGCGCGGCCGAGCCCGAGAGCGCCTTGCGCTCGGTCACCGGCACACCGGCCGCCAGCACGCCGGCGGCGACCGTCATCCGCTCCGGCACGACCCCGCCGGCGGCGATCATCGTGCGCTCGCCGACGTGGGCGTGCTGGAGCACCGCGGCGCCCATCCCGATCACCGCGCCGTCCTCGATCGTGCAGCCCTCGAGCAGGGCGCCGTGGCCGACGGTCACGGCATCGCCGATGATGGTGGGCAGGTCAATCGCACAGTGGATCACGGCGGTGTCCTGGATCGAGCACCGCTCGCCGATCTCGATCCGGCTCAGATCGCCGCGCAGCACCGCTCCGAACCAGACGCTCGAGCGATCCCCCACGTGCACGTTGCCGATCAGCACGGCGGTCGGCGCCAGGAAGACGTCCTCGCCGATCGTGGGACCGATCCCGTCGAGCTCGATGAGGTGTGCCATCAACCGGCGAGGCTAGCCACTCGCGGGCGGCGCCGTGGGGTCCAGCGCACCAGCCCCACTCCGGCCAGGCAGAGGATCCCCCCGGGGAGCGCGATCAGCGGCGGCACCTCGCTGAGGATGATCCAGCCCAGCAGCACCGCGATCGGCGGAACGAGGTAGGTCGTCGCGCCCAGCTTGCCGGCATCGGTGCGCGCCAGAGCGTAGGCCCACGTGGAGAACCCGATCGCGGTCGGCACCAGGCCGAGATAGACCGTCCAGGCCAGCGCTGCCCCGCGGACATGGCCGAGCTGGTGCACGAGCGCCGGGGCAAAGGGCAGGCAGCACACGGCGCCGACGGCGCAGGCCAGCCAGGTCACCGCCAGCGGCGAGCCGTGTCGCAGCGCCGGCTTCTGCGCGACGACGCCCACGGCGTAGACGGCGGCGGCGATGATGCACAGCGCCGCGCCCCACCCGGCGTTGAGCCCGTGGCGCGAGGTGCCCAGCGCGATGAGCGCGACGCCGGTGAACGAGACCGCGCACCCGGCGAGCAGGAGCCTTCCGAATCCCTCCTTCAGCGCGCGCCCGGCGAGGATGGCGATGAACAACGGGGCGACGTTGACCAGCAGCGACGCCGTGCCCGCGTCGACGCGGCGCTCGGCGGCGTTGAGGGCCACGTTGTAGGCGCCGAACCACAGCACGCCGCAGGTGATCACTCCCGCCAGACCCGGCCGGGCCACCATGGGCGGGCGCCTGATCAGCATCGCCGCCCCCAGCGCGGCGCTGGCCACGAGCAGCCGGGCCAGCGCCAGGGGGCCGGGACCGAGCTCGCGGCCGGCGTAGCGGATGCCGACGAACGCCGATGCCCACAGGCATACGGTCAGGAGCGCGGCGGCCAGCGCGAGCCGGCCGACCCTGCGCGGCACGTCGGTGGTCGGGGGAGCGACGGCCATCCTCTGGCATTGAACGCTACGGCTGCAAGGAACGTGACATCCCCACCGGCCATAATCGCGGCGCACAGCCGGCACCCGTCCGGCCTGAATATGAGGAGTGCCCATGACCGTACGCCGCCCCTCCGGTCTTCCCCCGCGGTTGATCCGCGGCCTGGTCGCCCTGAGCACCGTGGCCGCAGCCGCCGCGGCGCTGTCCCTGGCGGGTGCGCCCGCCGGCGCCGCCACCCCCGCCTCCAGCGCCACCACCCCCGCCTGCCAGACCGCAGGCATCGTCGTGTGGATCGACACGCAGGGCAACGGGACCGCCGGCACCATCTTCTACACGCTGAACTTCACCAACCTGTCCGGCCACCCGTGCCTGCTGCGCGGCTTCCCCGGGGTCTCGGCCGTCAACCTGCACGGTCAGACGCTGGGCCGCGCCGCCCGCCGCGACCCCGGCCAGACCGTCAGGACCGTCACCCTGACCAACGGCCACACCGCCCACGCCGTCCTGGGGATCGTCGACATCGGCGCGCTGTCCCCCTCGGCGTGCCCCCCGACCACCGCCGCCGGCCTGCGCGTGTTCCCGCCCAACCAGCGGGCGTCGAAGGTGATCCCGTTCCCGTTCCCGGCCTGCGGGCGCGCCGGTGGGCCGACGTTCCTGGGGGTCCGCCCGGTGACGAGGTAGCCGAGGGGGCGGAGCCGCGATCAGGCGCCGTGATCAGGCGCCGTGATCAGGCGCCGGTGAAGCCGAGGATGAGCTGGGCCGTCTCGAGCGGCACGTCGAGCTGCGGGCAGTGGCCGATGCCGTCGAGGATCACCCAATCGGCGGTGGGCAGCACCTCCTGGTAGTGCGCCGCCGAGCGCGGCCAGGGCAACAACCGGTCGGCGGTACCCCATACGAAGCGCACCGGGCAGGTGACCCGCTCGGCGTCCAGGCTCCATCCGTGCCCGAGCGCGTAGTCGATCAGCTCCCGGGCCGCGGCGCAGCCGGCGGCGCCGCGGATCTGGTGGGCGATGAGCGCGGGCGGGATGTGCTCGTGGTGCGTGGTGATGAACTCGGTGGCGCGCCGGCGTCCCTCGGCCGACGCCGCGATCGCCTCGGCGTGGGGCGCGGCCGTCGCGACCAGGTCCTGGGTGAGGATGAAGTGCCGGAGCGTCTTCCTGTCGCTGTCGTCGCCCTCGGCCCACCCTCCCGCGGGCGCCAGCGCCACCACGGTGCGCGCGCGGCCCCGCGCCGCCAGGCGGAGCGCGGTGTAGCCGCCCAGCGAGTTGCCCACCAGGTGCGCGGTCTGGATCCCGGCGTCATCCATGGCGCGCTCCACCGCGACCGCGAGCGTGTCGTCGGAGAGCTCGCCGTCGATCGCCGGACCGCCTGCGTGCCCGGCCAGCGTGACCGCCAGCACGTCGTGACGGGCCTCCAGTGCGGGCAGCACCAGCTCCCACGTCCGCCACGTGTCGGTGAAGCCGTGCAGCAGGACGAGCGGCTCGCCCGCCCCGCCGCGGTACTGGGCGCTGAAGTTCATGAGCGGCGGAACCGTACCTGTAGCCTTGGTCGGGCACGGCACTCGAAACGGGACACGCCCATGACCGACGCACCGCCTCTGTCGATTCGGCTTCTCATCTCGTGGCTGACCAACGCGCTGGTGCTGGGCGTGGTGGCGGCGGTGCTCTCAAACGTTCACGTCGACGACGCCGGCTCGCTGCTGCTCGCCGCCGCGGTGTTCGGGGTGCTCAACACGCTGTTCAAGCCGCTGCTGCGCCTGGTGACGCTGCCGCTGGCCGTGATCACCCTCGGCCTGGCCTGGTTCTTCGTCTCCATGCTCATGCTGGTCCTCACCCGCGCGATCGTGTCCGGCTTCTTCATCGAGGGCTTCTGGACGCTGGTGTGGGCCACCGTGATCGTGTGGGTCGTGAACATGGCGCTGGATTTCACGCCCGGTCCGTGGCAGATCGCGGGCAAGCGCGGGCGGATCAACCGGCGCTACGGCCGCCGGCTGCCCAGCTGAGCCGCGCGCCGCGCCGCGCCGCGCCGCGCCGCTCGGCTCGGCCGGCGGCGCTAGCAGCCGTCGACGCCGCAGGCCTCGCCGTCGGCACCGAGCACGACCCCGACCGGGGGCTTGCGCTGGGACCAGCCCTGGCGCAGCAGGCCGAGCAGCTGCTCGGGCGGGTGCGCGCCCGACGCGCCCAGCTGACGGTCGATCACGAACGTGGGCACCGCGCCGATGCCGAAGCTGTGGGCCGTGCGCTCGTCCTCGCGGACGTCGGCGGCGTAGCGGTCGCCCGCCAGCGTCTCGCGTACCTCGTCCTCGGGCAGCCCGACCTCCCGGGCCAGCCGGGCGAGCGTGTCATGGTCTGAGATGAGCTCGCCCTCGCTGAAGTAGGCGTGGAGCAGCCGCTCCTTCATCGCGTCCTGGAGGTCGTGGGCCTTGGCCAGGTGCACCAGCCGGTGGCCGTCGAACGTGTTGCCGGCCCGGGCGCGGTCAAAGCGGAAGTCCAGCCCCTCGCCGGCCGCGGTCTGCGTCATCTGCGCCTCGGCCTGGCGCGCCTGCTCGACGCTCATGCCGTACTTGCTCGCCAGGTGCTCGGCCCGGTCGCCCTCGCGCTCGACGGGTGCCTCGGGATCGAGCTCGAAGCTGCGCCACGTGATCGTCACGTCGTCGCGGTGCTCGAACTGCGCCAGCGCGGCCTCGAAGCGGCGCTTGCCGACGTAGCACCAGGGGCAGGCGACGTCTGACCAGATCTCAACGTCCATGGTGCGGGCTCCTCTAGTTGCTTGACTGCGCAACCGATTCTAGCGAGGGTGGCTCGACAGGCCGCCGGCCCCGACGCCGCAGAGCGCACGGTCGGGGCTGCCCGGGAGCGTGCTCTGTGCCGTCGGCATGACTCGCGATCTACAGCACACGCCCCACGGGAGCGCGGTGTGCGCTCTGTGGCGTCGCGCTCGCCGGCGGGCGGGCCGCCGCGCCGACCGCGACGCCGGGTCGACGCGCGGCCACGCGCCGCCGACCTCAGTCGGCGCCGAGCCCGTGCTCCAGCGCGCCCTTGATCCCCGCGTCCACCGCGTTGAGCCGGTACAGCGCCAGCGCCTCGGTCGAGGCAAAGCGCCCTCCCGGCGCCGAGGCCGGCCCGTGGTGGCACAGCACGCAGTGCAGCAGCGCCAGTCGGCGGCTCGTCGTCCAGCACGCCGGCGGCGCGCTCGGAGAGCATCCGCTCGCCGATGACCAGGTGGCCCAGGAGCCGCCCCTCCTCGGTCAGCCCGATCTCGGCGCCGTAGGTGAACTCGCGCGTGCGGCCGAGGTCGTGAACGAGCGCGGCGCAGATCAGCAGGTCGGAGTTCAGCCCCGGGTGCAGCTGGCAGGCCTCGTGGGCCAGCGTGGCCACCGCCACCGTGTGCTCGAGCAGGCCGCCCAGATAGGCGTGGTGGCCGGCCCGGCTGCACGGCGCCCGGCGCCACTGCGCCCGCAGCGCGTCGTCGGCGAGCAGGCCGGCGCAGCAGCTCGGCGTATGCCCGGTCATAGACCTCGCCGGCCAGGTGCTCGAGGAAGCCGTCGAGCTCGTCGAGGTCGCGGTAGGCGGTGGGCAGGAAGCGCGCCGGGTCGATGCCGTCGTCGGCGGCGACCGCGCGATGTCCGACACCTCGAGGCTGAGCTCGTCGCGGAAGCGCTCCACCCGGCCGCGCACGCGGACGAGATCGCCGCGCTCGAACCGGCCCGGCCAGGGCGTCGGCGCCCTGGAAGGCGCGGGCCGACAGCGCGCCGGTCCGGTCGCGCAGCTCCAGGGCCAGATAGGGCGACCCGGCGCGGGTCTTCAGGCGGTCCTTGCGGGTGCACGCGAACACCCCGTCGACGTCCTGGCCGGGGCGCAGAACGCTGATCGTGGGGGCCGTGGTGCTGTCAGGCGCCATCAGCGCATGATGTACGGTGGTTCGGATGCAGCCACTGCAATGGGAGCACCGTCCCGACGGGCTTCGCGCCCCGGCCCTGATCTGCGCGTTCAAGGGCTGGAACGACGCCGCCGACGCCGCCTCGAGCGCGATCTCCTACGTCGGCACCGCCCTCGACGCGCAGCGCTTCGCCACGATCGATCCCGAGGAGTTCTACGACTTCCAGGCCACGCGGCCGCGGGTCAAGATGGTCGAGGGCCAGACGCGGGAGATCGTGTGGCCGGCGGTGGAGCTGTTCGAGGCGCGCGTGCCCCGGGCCCCCCGCGACCTCATCCTGCTCACCGGCTCCGAGCCCTCGTTCCGCTGGCGGACGTTCTGCCAGATCGTCGTCGAGCTGGCCGAGGCGCTGGGCGCCCAGCTGGTGGTGACGCTCGGCGCGCTGCTCGCCGACGTGCCCCACACCCGCCCGGTGTCGGTCACCGGGACTGAGCTCCGACCAGGCGCTCGTGGCCCGGCTGGGCCTGGCGCCCTCCTCCTACGAGGGCCCGACCGGGATCGTCGGGATCCTGCACGCCGCCTGCCAGCAGGCCGGCCTGCCCTCGGCCAGCCTGTGGGCCGCGGTGCCCCACTACATCGCCGCCACGCCCAACCCCAAGGCGGCACTGGCGCTCGTGCGCAAGCTCGAGGGCCTGGTCGGCGTCGCCGTCGACGGCTCCGAGCTCGAGGCGGCTCGGCCGACTACGAGCGCCAGGTCAACGTCGCCGTGCAGTCAGACCCCGACGTGCAGGCCTTCGTCGAGCGCCTGGAGCAGGCCGCCAGCGACGAGGCCGACGACACGCCCGGCGCGCTGCCCTCGGGCGAGACGATCGCCCGCGACCTGCAGCGCTTCCTGCGCCAGCGCGGCGGCGAGACTCCGCCGTCCTGAGCTGACCCGCCGCCGAGCTGGCCCCGCGGTCTGAGCTGACCGCGGTCAGCGCTCGGCGGCCGGGCACACCAGCCGGTAGTCGCACATCGAGCACGCCGCAAACGACGGCGTCGGCTCAAAGCCCTGGGAGAGGATGCCCTCGGCGACCTCCATCGCCACCTCCTGGACCCACTCGCCCCGGTCGCCCTCGTCGGCGGGCACCGCCACCTTCTGGTCGTCGAGCAGGTAGTAGTAGGCCTGCGCGCGAGGCCTCCAGCCGCCACGCCTCGCGGGCCCCCACCGCGTAGAGCGAGAGCTGGACGTCCTCGGTGAGCTGCGCGGCGCTCTTGGGCCGGCCGGTCTTGTAGTCGATGAGCTCGTACTCGCCGTCGGGGAGCCGGTCGACGCGGTCCACGCGGCCGCGCAGCAGGTGGCGGCCCGAGCTTGAAGGTGAACTGGCGCTCGAACCACACCGGCTCGCCCTCCTCGGAGCGGAAGCGCTCGTGGTAGCGGGTGAGCGCCGAGGCGGCCTTGCCGCGCAGCTGGCGCTCCTCCTCGGAGTCGCCGAAGCCGCCGCGCCGCCAGCCGGCCTCCAGCAGGCCGAGCAGCTCGGGCAGGCCGCCGGGTGGGGCGGAGCTCGTGGCCGCCGGACGTGGTAGCGCTCGAGCACCTGGTGCACGAGGATCCCGAAGCGCTGGTGCAGCGTCGGCTCCTGGGGGATCCGGAACACCCGGGCGAACTTGTACTTCAGCGGGCAGGTGCGGTAGGTGTCGATGTCGGTCGCCGACAGCACCACGCCGTCGCCGCGGCGGGGCAGGAACGGCTCCAGCGAGGGCTCGTCGCGCGCGACGATCGCCTGGGCGCGCCGGCGCGCGTCGCGCTCGGCGTCGAGCAGGTAGTCGTCCAGCGCCGAGGACTCGAAGATCTCGCGCTGCTCGGCGGTGACCGCCTGGCAGGATGCGCGAGTTGACGTCGCGCAGCGACTCGGCCACGCTCTGGTCCGTCCGAGCCGCCGCGCGATCAGCGCCGCCAGCTTGAGCAGCTCCAGGTAGCGCACGACCGCGTGCGAGACGTCCAGGTCGGTGTCGAAGCGCAGCTCGCCCAGCCGCCCGCCGGCCCGCGCGGTGCCCTCCAGGAGCTCGTCGCGCAGCAGCCGGTAGGTGGAGTGCAGCGTCTCGGCGGGGCCGAACAGCTCCTCCTCGCGCTCCTCCCACACCGCGCCCAGCGCGGCCCGCGACCGCCTCGAGTGCCGGGGCCGGCGCCAGCGGCGCGCCGCGGTCGTCGGCGCGGGGATAGGACAGCACCAGGCGCGTGCGCGCGCGGCTCAGCGCCACGTAGAGCTCCTGGGCCAGCGCCGCGCGGTGGGTCTCCTCGGTGTCGGGCGGCAGCTCCTCGGAGAGCAGCGCGTCCGGGATCCGCTCCGGCGCCGTCACGGCCACGCCGGCGTGCAGCCCGATCACGTAGACATGGTCGGCCTCCAGCCCGCCCGAGGCGGCGAGCGTCAGCACCTGCACCGCCGCCGTCCGGCCCAGCTCGGGCTCCTCCTGCTCGCGCAGCCCGAAGTCGGCGACGGCGGCGATCGAGCGGGCGAACTCGCGGGGGGTGGCCTGGGGCGTGCGGCGTCACGTAGGCGGCGGCCAGCTCGCCGAAGCCGGCCAGGGCGCGCAGGCGCTCGACCACGTCTGACTGGGCGGCGAACAGCTGCTGGCGGCGCAGCCCGAGCCGC
Source organism: uncultured Solirubrobacteraceae bacterium (assembly GCA_963764125.1). Lineage (GTDB taxonomy): Bacteria > Actinomycetota > Thermoleophilia > Solirubrobacterales > Solirubrobacteraceae > Palsa-465. The sequence continues at coordinate 38,557 of CAVXRR010000031.1, read as the reverse complement.
TCGATCAGCCGGTGGACGTAGAGGTCGGGGCGGCTGGTGTCGATCGCGCGACATGCCGGCCTTGTAGAGCTTGAGGAACACGCGGATGCGCTCGCGGGCCTCCGGCGGCACCTGCGGCGCCTCGATCGCCGCCGCCAGCGCCGAGACCATGTCGAGCTTGCGCCGGCGCGCGATCTGGGTGCAGCGGGCGATGTCGACCGAGCGCAGCTCGATCGGCGGCCGCGCCAGCGCGCGCACGACGGCGCCGGCGTCGGTGGGATCGGCCAGCAGCCGCAGCCACGCCAGCACGTCGCGGATCTCGGCGCGCTGGAAGAAGGCCGCCTCGCCGATCAGCCGGTGCGGGATCGCCCGCTCCTCCAGCGCCACGCTCACCGCCTGGCCCTCGTGGGTGATCTCGGGGACGAGCACCGCCACCCGGTCCGGGAGCGACCGCGTCGCGCGCCAGCAGGCGCTCGATGTCGACGGCCACCGCCTGGGCCTGGGAGCGCTCGTTGGCGCACCGCCACAGCTCGCACTCCCCGCCGGCGGCAGCGGCGACGGGGCGCGTCACGGGTCGGGCGGGTCCGGCCATCAGTACCGCAGGTGCGGCCTCGCCAGATCCGCCCGGGGCAGCGCTGGCCGTCCTCGAGCACGACGACCCGTCGCATCCGCCGCCCGCCTGCAAGCTGCGCATCCGGGCCGCGCCGGCGCCCCGGTAGCGCCGCAGGCCCGCGTCGGGATCGCCGGCGATGGTCACGGCCCGCGCGGGCCGACACCTCCAGCGCCAGCGTCGCCGGCGCCAGGTCGAGCTCCTGGGCGTCGTCGAGCAGCAGATAGTCAAAGCGCCGCGCGAGGCTGGGCTGGGCGCGGGCCAGGTCCAGCGCGGAGACGATCAGGTCGCCGTCGTCGCGAGCGCCCGCCTCGGCCAGCATCCGCTCGTGGGTGCAGTAGATCTGCGGCGAACTCCCGCTCGAGCTCGGCGTCCGGCGCGTCGTCGGCCAGCGCCTGCGCCCACGCGACGTACGCGTCGGCGTCACCAGCTCGGCCTTGAGACGGTCGATGCGGCGCACGAACCCTCCGAGCAGGGTGTTGGGGCGCCCGCCGAAGTCGTGGTGGCGCAGCGACAGCTCGTCGATGCGCTCGCACCAGCATGGCCAGCCGGTCCCCGGGGGTGAGCACCGACTCGAACGGATCGGCGCCGGCGCCGGCCGCGCGCAGCACGAGACCGGCGAGCTGCGCCGGCGTGAGCACGTAGAGCTCGTCATAGCCGCGGCGCAGCCGGGTCTCGATCCGCGCGCGCAGCGCCGCAGCGCGCGCCGCGGTGGGGACGAGCAGGCCGATGCGCTCCGGATCGCAGCCCTCCGCCACCAGCCAGCGAAAGCGCGCCTCGATCACCCGCGTCTTGCCCGTCCCGGCCGCTCCGAGAATCACGACACGCGGCATCGGAATGGGTGGCGGCGTCGCGCTGAGCGGTCGGTCAGTCCGTCGAGCGGGCGGTCGGAGGCGAGCGCCGTCGGCGAGCAGGCTCAAGCCCTCGACGGACTGGCCCGCGTGCGTTCTCCAGGCTCACCGTCTGACAGCATAGGTCGCAGGATGGGCACCACCGATACGGCATTGGACGCGGATTGGCTGGGGCTGTGCCGGCGCTCGGTGGACGGCCTGGCCGAGCGTTCTGGCCGCCACCCCGACGACCGTCGAGCGCGCTCGCGAGACCGGCACGCGCGGCAGCGGCGGCGACCGCACGCTCGAGATCGACAGCTCGGCCGAGTCGGTCGTCTTCGCCCAGCTGCAGGCGCTCTATGACCAGGGCTCACCGCTTCTCGGCGATCAGCGAGGAACGCGGCGAGGTCGACTTCGGCGGCGGCGGCGTGCGGGTGATCATCGACCCCATCGACGGCTCGCTGAACGCCAAGCGCGACGCCTGCCACTACGCGCTGTCGGTGGCGGTCGCCGACGGGCACGACGATGGCCGACGTGGCCTTCGGCTTCGTCCATGACTTCGGGGCCCGCGAGCAGTGGTGGGCCCGGCGCGGCGAGGGCGCCTGGCGCGACGGCGTACCGCTCGACCCCACCCTGCCCGAGCGCCGCTCGCGCGACGGCCGCCTGGAGCTGCTGGGATCGAGTCCTCCGACCCGCGCTGGGTGCGCGGCCGCGATCGAGCCGCTGACCGCGGCCACCCGGCGCCTGCGGGCGCTGGGGACGATCGCCTCGCACGCTGTGCCAGGTCGCCGCCGCCCGCTTTGACGCGATGGTCACGCTGCAGCGCTGCCGCGGCGTCGACGCCGCCGCCGGCCAGCTCATCGTGCGCGAGGCCGGCGGCTTCATCAGCTTCGCCGACCTCGACGATCCGCTCGACGCGCCGCTGGACGCCACCCCCAGCTCCCGCCTGATCGCCGCCCGCTCCGAGGACACGCTGCGCGAGCTCGAGGCGGTCCGCGCACGCCCATGACCGTGATCGACTGGATCCTGGCCGAGAAGATCGCCGGCTACCTCGCCGGCACCGGCGACGCGCGCCACGCCCCGCGCCGACCTCCCCGCGCTGGCCGTGGAGTCAGAGCGGCGCGTGACCGCCTACACGGGCCTGGAGCCCGCGCGCCCGCTGCCGCCCCCGGAGGGGATCGGCCGGCGGAGTGGGTGCAGACCAACATCAAGGCCATGCGCACCCTGCTGGACCCGGTCCTGGACCGCGCCGGCGAGGGCCTGGGCCCGCTCAAGCCGGCGGCCAAGCTGGCCCTGGGCGTGGTCGTCACCACCGAGGTCGGCGTGGTGCTGGGCTACCTGGCCCAGCGCGTGCTCGGCCAGTACGAGCTCGTGCTGCTCGACGAGGCCGAGCCGACGACGCCGCCGCGGCTGCTGTTCGTGATGCCCAACCTCGGCCAGGCGGTGCGGTCCTTCGAGGCCCAGGAGGACGAGTTCATGACCTGGGTGGCGCTGCACGAGGTCACCCACGCCGTCCAGTTCGCGGGCGTGCCGTGGCTGCACGGCCACGTCGCCGGCCTCGTCCGCGAGCTGCTGCGCAGCGCCGAGCTGCGCATGGAGGCCGAGCGCAAGCTGCGGCTGCCGACGCTGGCGCAGGTCAAGCGGACGTTCGAGTCGCTGCGCCAGGGCGACCTCATCTCGATCCTCACCAGCGACGTGGAGCGCGACACGCTCGACCGGGTCCAGGCGGTGATGGCGGTCATCGAGGGCCATGCCGAGCACGTGATGGACGCCGTCGCGCCGGACCTGCTCCCCTCGCTGCCCACGCTGCGCGCCGCCCTGGACCGGCGGCGCAAGTCGCAGTCCGGCCTCTCGCGGCTGCTGGCCAAGCTGCTGGGGCTCGAGCTCAAGCTGCGCCAGTACGAGCAGGGCAAGTTCTTCTGTGACGCGATCGTCCGCGCCGCCGGCACCGAGGCGCTGACCCGCGTCTTCTCCGGCCCCGAGGCGCTGCCGACGCTCGCCGAGCTCACCGAGCCCGCTCGCTGGCTGCGCCGCGTGGGGTTCCACCAGCAGCTCCCTCAGCACTTCCGGCGCGTAGCGCGCCGTCACGTCGTTTGAGCGTCGCGCGGGTCCTCGAGCCCTGCGCGAGGTCACAGCTCTTTCACGCCAAATGTAACCGAGCGGCTATCGGTGGTTTACAAACATGTGTTCGATCATGAGCTACCATCTGAGTACGACTTCGAAGCGAAGTGAGGCAATCAATGGCTACCACCAGTAACCCGGGCGGCAGCACGCCCTCCAGCACTGCCAAGGCGGCGTCCACGACCGCCAAGACCACGGCCCGCAAGGCCGCGAGCTCGAGCAAGTCGGCCGCGCGCAGCACCCGGACCACGGCGCGCCGCAGCGCCGCGGGCACCCGCTCGACGGCCCGCCGGACCACCTCGCGCAGCAGCTCTTCGACCACGCTCGACCCAGCCCAAGACCGTCGTCGAGCAGGCCCAGGTCCTGGCCGAGCGCGTCGTCCTCGTGCCGGTCGGCGCCAGCCTGCTGGCCCGCGAGAACCTCGTCTCGAGCGTGAAGGGCCTGGCCACCAGGTACGGCACCCGCACCTCGGTGGAGCGCGAGCTCAAGCGCTACGAGCGCCGCGGCGCCAGCGCCCGCAACCGGTTCGAGCGCCAGGTGCGCCGCACCCGCACCAAGTTCGAGCGCGAGCTGCGCCAGCGTCGCAACCGCGTCGAGAAGACGGTCAAGCAGAACCGCCGCCGCGTCGAGCGCGACCTGCGGACGGTCCGCCGCGACCTCGAGAAGCAGTCGACCGTCGTCACCTCGCGCGTCGAGAAGCTCGTCGCCGAGGCCCAGGACCGCCTGCCTCGATCTCCTAGACCCCTTCCCCCGCCGGGCGCCGAGGAGAGCGCCGCGGGCGGGACAGGTTCGCCGGCCTCATATCCTCGCCGGCGAACGAAGCACCCTCTCCTCCCTCAACCGCCGGGGCGTCACGGAAGTGGCGCCCCGTCGGTCTTTAAAGTGCGCGAGTCGCAGAGCTCGACCGCGGCGGCTCGGCTGTGTTACGTTTTCGCGCTCGACCGGGCGGTACGCAGATGAGGATGAAGCCATGAGGGCTGTGGGGAGACGAGGCGGATGGCCGGCGACGGCGGCGTTGGCTGGCCGCCGCGCTGATGGCAGCCTGCTGGTCGGCGGCGCCCTCACCGCGATCGGCATCCGCCGCGGCTGCGCCAGCCGCTCACCGTGCTCATGGAGTTCGACGGCACCGGGACGTTCTCGGCGACCAACCCGGCCGGCAGCGACAGCCCGGAGCACGCCGACGTTGCGCTCCAGTGGAAGACGACGTATGTCGGCCAGGCTCCAGTCCGACGGCTCGATCACCTTCCAGGCGACGGGAGCCGGCCCCGCCGGGGAGGTCTTCCAGACGACGGGTCCGCCCCCGGGCACCTTCCACTTCACCAGCACCGGCCTTACCACCGCCGACTGCGCGGCCCGCTCCCGGCTGCTCCGAAGCCGCCGGTGCCCGAGGCGAGCGCCGCCGGCGGCACGCTCACCGTGCAATCGATCACGCGGTTGACCAGAACAACCAGACCGGGCAGTCATCTGCCAGGGCACCGATCAATTTGGGAACGCGGTCGATCTGAGCTCCGACGCGGCCAACCTGTCCGGTGCCTTCGAGCCCTACGCTGCCCGACGTGCTGAGCGCCCGCGTCTCGCTGCCGCCCGACGCGCTCAAGAGCGGCTCGTTCACCCAAGGCCGTCAGCAACGCCGACGCGGTGGCGCAGCTGCCCGCGTCATGCGCGGACCAGTTCGGGGAGCCGGATGGCCAGTGCCCGATGAGCCTGTCCTGGTCGGGGACGATCAAGATCACGGTGCCGTGCGGCGTCGTCACCTTCAGCCAGGGCGACGCGCCGGCGGTCGGCACGGTCATCAATCCGGGCGACACGGTGTCGACCGGCGTCAACTCCCGCGTCGAGGTCACGCTGCCGGACGGGGGCGTTCTATCGGGTGGGCCCGAGCAGCAAGATGCGGTGCGATGGTCAGACGATCGACCACCGAAGGCCACCGCAGCATCACCGACAGTTTCCACCTCCTGCTCGGCAACATGTGGGCGGGCATCTCCGACGCGCTCGGCGGCGACCATGCGTTCGAGCAACCCGGGCCGACGGTCGCCATCGGAGTCAGGGGCAGCGCGTTCACGGCGTCCGTGCAACGCAACGGCGACATCGTCTACCACGTCATTCAGGGCACCGGCTTCATCAAGATCAAGGGCAAGCGGGAATTCGACTACCCGGCCGGAGAGGGGGTGCGCTTCGACCCTGACTACGGTGGATACGTCATGACGGCCGCGTGGCCGGCTGCCGACCAGGCCCTGGTGCCGGTGGCGCAGCGGCCGCCCAAGCTCACCCACGTCCGGCTGGACAGCGCCCACGCCGGTAAGCGGCCCACGCTGCACTTCACGCTCAACGAGAACGCCACGATCACCGTCCAGATTCAGCGGGGCCCGCACCGCGTGCTCAAACGCACGCACCGCTGCCCGGCACGGCGCACGCTCGCTCGTGCTCGGCACGTTGCCCCGTGGTCGGTACACGCTGGTGCTGTTCGCCACCGTCCACGCCCGGTCGATCGCGGTTCAGAAGAGCTTCCGCATCACCTGAGCTGACCACGGTCCGGCTAGGTTCATGACCAACCAAACGAAAGGGGTCTGAGCCGATGGATCTCTGTCTGATGATCGAGGGCCAGGAGGGCGTGAGCTGGGATCAGTGGGTGGCGCTGGCCAAGGGCTGCGAGGAGCATGGGATCCCCACGCTGTTTCGCTCCGACCACTACATGAACCTCGACGGCCAGCACCCCGAGCGCGGGCTCGCTGGACGCGTGGGCCACGCTGAACGCCCTGGCCGCGGTCACCACCACGCTGCGCCTGGGCACGATGGTCTCCCCCGCCACCTTCCGCCACCCCTCCGAGCTGGCCAAGGTCGTGGCCACCGCCGACCACGTCTCCGGCGGCCGCGTCGAGCTCGGCCTCGGCGCGGGCTGGCACGAGCGCGAGCACGAGGCCTACGGCTTCCCCTTCCCCGACACCCGCACCCGCGTCGACGTGCTCGAGGAGCAGCTCCAGATCGTGCTCGGCACCTGGACGCAGGCCCCGTTCTCCTTCAGCGGCACGCATTACACGCTCAAGGACCTCGACGCGCAGCCCAAGCCGGTCCAGCGCCCGCGCCCGCCGCTGATCATGGGCGGCTCGGCCGGTCCGCGCAGCGCCGCCCTGGCGGCGCGCTACGCCGACGAGTACAACACGCCGTTCGCCACGCTTCAGGACGTCGCCACCCGCAAGGCCGCGGTCACCAAGGCGTGTGAGGCCGCCGGGCGCGAGCCGCTGCCGTTCAGCATCATGACCGGCTTCGTCGTCGGCGCCGACGAGGCCGAGCTGCGCGACCGCGCCGCGCGCCTGGGCGAGCGGATCGGCTCGACGCGCCGACGCGCTGCTCAACGACCCGCCAGAGGCGCTGGATCGTCGGCACCACCGAGCGGGCGGCCGAGCAGCTGGCCGCCCTGCGCGACGCCGGCGTGCACCGTGTGATGTGCCAGAACCTGCTCCACGACGACCTCGACGTGCTCGCCCTCATCGCCCAGCTGGCGCCCGCGGGTCGCCTGACGAACACCCCCGGAAGGCGGGCCGATCGGACCTGCTTGAATGAATCGCATGCCGACCCCAGAACAAGTCACAGAAGCCCTCCGATCCGTCATCGACCCCGAGCTGCGGCGCGACATCGTCGAGCTGGAGATGGTGCGGTCGATCGACGTCCACGCCAACGGAGTGGTGGACGTGATGGTGTCCCTGACCACCCCCGGCTGCCCCATCCGCAGCCACTTCGAGACCGGCGTCAGCCAGGCCATCCGCGAGCTCGACGGCGTGACCGGCGTCAACGTCACCTTCGACGTGCTCTCCGGCGACGAGAAGGCGGCCCTGGGCCGCAAGCTCGGCCGCGGCGGCCTGCCCGAGGGCGCGCTGGCCCAGGTCAAGAACGTCATCTGCATCGGCTCGGGCAAGGGCGGGGTCGGCAAGTCGAGCGTCACCGCCAACCTGGCCGCGGCCCTGGCCGCCGACGGCAAGCGAGGTCGGCGTGCTCGACGCCGACGTCTGGGGCTACTCGCAGCCCCGCATGCTCGGCGTCGGCGCCGAGCGCCCCAAGGTCAACGACGAGCGCAAGCTCATCCCGATCACCGCGCACGAGGGCATCTCGGTGATGTCGATCGGCTTCTTCGTCGAGCAGGACGCCGCCGTCGTGTGGCGCGGCCCGATGCTCCACAAGGCCCTTCAGCAGTTCCTGGAGGACGTGGCCTGGGGCGAGCTGGACTACCTGCTCATCGACCTGCCGCCCGGCACCGGCGACGTCTCGATGACGCTGGCCCAGCTGCTGCCGCAGGCCAAGTTCCTGATCGTGACCACGCCGCAGCCGGTGGCCCAGAAGGTGGCCGCCCGCTCGGCCGAGATGGCGGCCAAGCTCAAGCTCGAGATCGCCGGCGTGATCGAGAACATGTCCGGGTTCGTCACGCCCGGCGGCGAGCGCTTCCAGATCTTCGGCGAGGGCGGCGGTCAGCTCCTGGCCGAGCAGCTCGACGTGCCGCTGCTGGCCAAGGTGCCGCTGACCATGCCGCTGCGCGAGCAGTCGGACTCCGGGCCTGCCGCTGGTCCTGGCCGATCCCGACGATCCGGCCGCCCAGGCGCTGCGCCACGGCGCCCGCGGGCTGATCGCGCTGTCGCCGATCGAGCTGCCGGTCATGCAGGCGCCGTCACCGGCCGCGGCCCCCAAGCCGGCCGGCATGTCGCTCCCGATGGCCTGATCGCCGCGCCGGGGGCCTCGAGCGGGTCGCGCGCCCTCAGGCGCCGTTCTTGTAGTAGTCCGCGTTGATCTGGATGTACTTCTGCCACTCGTCGGGGAGCTGGTCCTCGGCGAAGCACGCGTCCACCGGGCAGGCCTCGACGCACGCGTCGCAGTCGATGCACTCCTCGGGATCGATGTAGAGCATCTCGACGGCGTCGTAGTCGGGCTCGTCGGGCGTCGGGTGGATGCAGTCGACCGGGCAGACCTCGACGCACGAGTTGTCCTTGGTGCCAATGCAGGGCTCGGCGATTACGTAGGCCATGTCTGTCGATTCCTCTACTCGGTTGCAAGTGCGCAGCCGCCGTCATCGCGGCGGGGAGTGCGCATTCTACGGACACGCCGGGCGGGCGGCGGGTACCCTCCCGCCGGTGCTGCTGCTGACCGGCGCCACCGGAACCGTCGGGCGCGCGCTGCTGCGGCCGCTGATCGACGCGGGCACGCCGGTGCGCTGCCTGGTCCGCGATCCGCGGCGGCTGGGGCCCGAGCGCGTCCGGGTGCAGATCGCGCTCGGCGACCTCGGCGACCACCTCTCCTTCCGCCACGCGCTGCGCGGCGTGGACACCGTCGTGCATCTGGCCTCGGTCATCCGCGACCAGCCCCACGGCTCGATCGAGGAGCTGTCCGGGGTGGCCACCTGGCGGCTGGTGCAGGCGGCCGAGCGCGCCGGCGTGCAGCGCTTCGTCTTCTTCTCGACGCTCGGGGCCTCGACCCGCAGCCGCGGCGCGGCTGATGCGCGCCAAGGCGGTCGCCGAGAGCGCCGTCGCCGCCTCGACGCTGGAGCACACGGTGTTCGCGCCGTCGATCATCTACGCCCCGGCGATCCCTACCTGCAGCTGCTGCACCGGATGTCCTGGCTGCCGGTGATGGCCGATCCCGGGCTCGGCCGCGCCGGCTTTCGAGCCGATCAGCGCCGAGGACGTGGCCGCCTGCGTGATGGCCGCGCTGCCCGGCGGGCCAGCCGCGGACGCCGCCGTCCAACGCGCGCTACGAGCTGGCCGGGCCCGAGACGCTCACCCACCGCGAGATCGTCGCGCTGGCGCTGCGCTCGTTTCACCGGCGCCGCCGGATCGTCGGCGTGCCGATGTGGCTCATGCGCCGGATCCTCAGGACCGTCGAGCTGCTGGGCGGCCCGACCGCGTTCGCCACCTGGGACGAGGCCGAGCTGCTCGAGGTCCCGCTGATCTCCGCGCGCGGCACCGCCGACGCCCGAGCGCTGGGCGTCACCCCCCGGCCGATGGCAGCAGTGCTGGCGTGAACCGAGCCCGCCCACGGCAGCGCCCGCTCGAGCTGGGCGCCCAGGGCCAGCAGCAGCTCCTCGCGCGCGGGGGGCCCGATCAGCTGGACGCCGGTGGGCAGGCCGTCGTCGCCGTGGTAGAGCGGCAGCATGATCGCCGGCAGGCCCGATCACGTTGACGATCGCCGTGTAGGGGGTGAAGCCGCCCGAGCGCCGGTAGTGGCCCCACGGGTCGGGCCCGCGGCCGTGGATCTCACCGATCGGCACCGGCCGCCGGCCGAGCCCGGGCGTGACCACGACGTCGAAGCGGCGACAGCTCGGCCACCAGCTCGCGGGCGACCCGCTCGAGCCTGCCCTGGGCGGCCAGCAGCGTGATCGTGTCCTGCTCGCGAGCGTGCTCCCACATCTTCCAGGTCAGCGGCTCGACGTCGTCCTCGGTGGGCTCGCGGCCGGCGAGCCGCCCCCCGACGAACGTCGTCATCGAGATCGCCGGGCCGAAGGCGCGCGTGAAGTCGGACAGCAGCCGGCGGCCCGACCAGGGTGCCTCGTACCTCCTCCACCTCGTGGCCCAGGGACTCCAGCAGCGCCGCCGCGTCGCGCGCGGCGGCCTCGTTGACGGGATCGAGCTCGGCGTCGTCCAGCGGCGGGATTGAGCACCAGCCCGATCCGCAGCCGCCCGGGCTCCGACGCCATCAGCTCGGCGTAGACGGCGCCGGCGGCGGCGCCGCCCAGGTGGCGTCGCCCGGCTCGTAGCCGGCCAGCACGTCGAGCGCGGCCGCGGTGTCGGCCACCGTCCGGGTGAGCACGCCGTCGCTGACCAGGAAGCTGTGGCCGGCGTCGGGGCCCACCGACACGCGCCCGCGCGCCGGCTTGAGCCCGACCAGCCCGCAGCAGGCGGCCGGGATCCGGATCGAGCCGCCGCCGTCGTTGCCGTGGGCGATCGGGCACCATCCCGGCCGCCACCGCCGCCGCCGAGCCGCCGCTGGAGCCGCCGGGCGTGCGGTCCAGCGCCCACGGGTTGCGCGGTCGGCCCGAAGCGGCGCGACTCGGTGGTGGGCAGGATCCCCATCTCGGGCAGCGTCGTCTTGCCGACGATCACGAACCCGGCCTCGCGCAGCCGCCGGACCAGGAACGCGTCGTGCGCGGCCACGAAGTCGCCGAACAGGTCCTGAGCACATCGTCAGCGGCATCCCGCGCCACCGCCCGGTTGTCCTTGACCGCGATCGGCACGCCGGCGAACGGCCGCGGGTCGCCCGGCGCGATCGCGCGCGGCCGTCGCCAGCGCCGACTCGTGCGGCGACGTGGGTGAAGGCGTTGATGTGGGCTCGAGCGCGTCGATCCGGTCCAGGGACGCCTGCACGAGCTCGACGGCGGTCAGCTCGCCGGAGCGGACCAGCGCGGCCAGCTCGAGGGCGGGACGCGTCGAGCAGTTCCGACACGGGCGCCACCCTACCTGGCCGTCGCGGCGGAGGCGTAGCGCCCGACCGCTAGCCTTCTGGTGCCTGAGCACTATCCGCATCAGGATTCGCCGACCGAGCCCCCTCCCCAGGAGTCACACCTTTTATGAGCGCAACAGCGGAAGTCCAGTCCGGCCTCGAGGGCGTCGTCGCCTTCGCCACCGAGATCGCCGAGCCCGACCGCGAGGGCGGCGCGCTGCGCTACCGCGGCGTCGACATCGAGGAGCTGGTCGGCACCGTGCCGTTCGAGCAGGTCTGGGGCCTGCTCGTCGACGGCACGCTGCAGCCGGGGCTGCCGCCCGCCGAGCCGCATCCGCTCAGCGTCCACTCCGGCGACCCGCGCGTCGACGTCCAGTCGGCGCTGGCCATGCTCGGGCCGCAGTGGGGCTTCGGGCAGCTGATCGACATCTCCGACGAGGAGGCCCGCGACAACCTGGCCCGCGCCTCGGTGATGGCGCTCTCGTTCGTGGCCCAGTCGGCGCGCGGGATCGGCCAGCCGCCGGTCTCCCAGCGCGAGATCGACAAGGCCACCTCGATCCCCGAGCGCTTCCTGATCCGCTGGCGCGGCGAGGCCGACCCCCGGCACGTCAAGGCGATCGACGCCTACTGGAACTCGGCCGCCGAGCACGGCATGAACGCCTCCACGTTCACCGCGCGCGTGGTCGCCTCCACCGGCGCCGACGTGGCGGCGGCGCTGAGCGCCGCCGTCGGCGCCCTGTCAGGGCCGCTGCACGGCGGCGCCCCCTCGCGCGTGCTGAAGATGCTCGACGACGTGGCCGCAGTCGGGCGACGCCGAGGCGCTACGTCAAGGAGGTGCTGGACCGCGGCGAGCGCCTGATGGGCTTCGGCCATCGCGTCTACCGCGCCGAGGACCCCCGCGCCCGGGTCCTGCGCCGCACCGCCCACGAGATCGACGCCCCGCGCGTCGAGGTCGCCGAGGCGCTGGAGAAGGCCGCTCTGGCCGAGCTCAAGGCCCGCCGCCCCGACCGCGTGCTGGCCACCAACGTCGAGTTCTGGTCGGCCGTCGTGCTCGACTTCGCCGAGGTCCCGCCCGAGCTGTTCACGCCGATGTTCACCTGTGCGCGCACGGCCGGCTGGTCGGCGCACATCATGGAGCAGAAGCGCGAGGGCCAGCTGATCCGCCCGACCGCCAAGTACGTCGGCCCTGCCCCACGCCCGCTCTCGGACCTGCAGGTAGCCGGCCCGGCGCGTGTCGCTCAGCCGCGGTAGGGGCCCTCGACGTACTCGGCCAGCATCCGGCTGGCGCAGAACATCGGGCCCAGCGTGCGCAGCGACGCCCGCATGAGCTCGATCCACCGGCCCGGGAGCCCGGCCTCGTCGCGGTCGTAGAAGGCCGGCAGCACCTCGTCGTCGAGCAGGTGATGGAAGGCGGCGGCGTCGCGCTCGTCCTGGGCGTGGTGGTCGTGGTCGACCTCGCCGGAGATCGCCCAGCCGTTGTCGCCGTCGTAGGCCTCCGCCCACCAGCCGTCGAGCACGCTGAGCTGCAGGCCGCCGTTGAAGCACGACTTCATCCCGCTGGTGCCGCTGGCCTCCAGCGGCGGGCGCGGCAGGTTCAGCCACACGTCGCAGCCGCGCACCAGCGCCGGCCCGAGGCCAGGTCGTAGTCGTCCAGGAAGACGACGCGCTCGCCCACGACCCGGGCCGCCTTGAGGCCGAACAGGCTCTGCAGGGTGCGCTTGGCCTCCTCGTCGCGGGGATGGGCCTTGCCGGCCAGCACGACCTGCACGGGCCGGTCGCCGTCGAGCAGCCGCAGCGTCCACTCCGGGTCGCGGGTGAGCAGCTCCAGCCGCTTGTAGGTGGCCACGCGGCGGGCGAAGCCGATCGTCAGCACCTCGGGGTCAAAGGCGCGCGCGGCCGCGTCGACGTAGTCGCGCAGGTCGCCGCGCACCAGCCGGTCGGCGACGCTGCGCGCCCGCACGAACGCGACCAGCTCGGCGCGCTGGCGGCAGCGCGCCGCCCACAGCTCCTCGGCGGGGATCGGTCCACGCCCGCCCACACCTCGGGCTCGGCGGCGCGCTCGCACCAGTCGCGGGCGAGGTGGCGGTCCAGCAGCTCGCGCATCGGCCGGCCGATCCAGCGTGGGCACGTGGACCCCGTTGGTGACGTGGCCGATCGGGACCTCCTCCAGCGGGCGGTCGGGCCACAGCCACTGCCACATCTCGCGGGCCACCTCGCCGTGGCGGCGGCTGACGGCGTTGGCGGCGCGGCTCATCCGCAGCGCGGCCTGGGTGACGCCGAACGGGGCCGTGCGCGTCGGCGCCGAGGTCGCGGCCGAGGGCGAGCAGTTCCTCGGTGGAGACGCCCAGCTCGCCGGCCAGCCGGCCGACCGCGTCCTCGATCTCGCCCGGCCGGGTAGGTGTCGTTGCCGGCCGGGACCGGCGTGTGGGTGGTGAACACCGTGCGGGCGCGGGCGCGATCCAGGGCCTCTGACTGCGACAGGCCGTCGGCCTCGCGGTAGCCGCGGGCCAGCTCCAGCGGCGCCAGCGCGGCGTGGCCCTCGTTGAGGTGGATGACGCCGGGCTCATACCCCATCGCGCGCAGCGCCCGGATGCCGCCGACGCCGAGCAGCGCGTACTGGGCCAGCCGGGTCTGGGGGTCGCCGTCGTAGAGGCGGCCGGTGATCCAGCGGTCCATCGGGCCGTTGTCGGCGCAGTCGGTGTCGAGCAGGAACAGCGGGATGCGGCCGACGTCGACGCGCCAGATGCGCGCCACCACGTCGGTGTCGCCGATCGGGACCGTGACCGTCAGCGGCGAGCGAGTCGCGGCCGGTGACCAGGGCGGCGGGCAGGCGCTCGGGATCGGTGTCGATCCAGTACTCGTGCTGCCAGCCCGAGGCGTCGATGCGCTGGCGGAAGTAGCCCTTGCGGTACATCAGCCCGACGGCGACGAGCGGCACCGCGCGGTCTGAGGCCTCCTTGAGCAGGTCGCCGGCCAGCGCGCCCAGCCCGCCCGAGTAGACCGGCAGCGAGACGTGCACGCCGTACTCGGCGCACAGGAACGCCGACCGGGATGGGCCGGGTCGAGCGGCGCCCCGGTGTAGGGCCGCTCGAGGTCGGCGGCGATGTCGGCCTCCAGCGCCTCGGCGCGCGCCACCAGATCGCCGTCGCTGGGCGGCGCGGTTGCAGGACCCGGGCGGGCGACTCCTGCAGCAGCCGCACCGGGTTCTGCAGGCACAGGTCAAACGCGCTCGGAGTCGACGCCGCGGAACAGCTCCGGGCCGCCGGGCAGCCACGACCAGCGGTAGTTGTAGGCCAGCCGGGCCAGCGGCGCCAGCGCATCGGGGATGCGCTCGGCGAGATCCTCGGCGGCGGCGAGGATGTCGATCTGGCCGTCGTACTGCGTGGTGGCGTGATCCAAGAGGCGATTATCTGACATCAGCGGCGATCAGGGCTCTCTGGCTGGCTGTGGGTGGACGAACACGGGCCAGTGGACAGGATCACCCCTCCATGGCAACGCGAAACCTCGCCGGGCGTGGGGCCGCCCGATAGCATGGGCCCGGTGCCGGCTCGGCGTGCTGGCCTTCGGCGACTCGATCACCAACGGCGGCGGCGAGCTGCAGTGGGGCGTCGCGCTGCAGTCCTGGGCGCTGTGGACGGCCCGGGCGCTCGGCCTGGCCTACACCGGCTACGCCGTCGACGGCGCCCGCGTCGCCGACGTCGTGCACGCAGCAGATCCCCGCCTTCGCGGCCCGGGCCGCCCACCCCGACGCGCGCTATGACGTCGGCTGCCTGTACATCGGCGTCAACGACGTGCGCGGGCTCCGACTGGGACGCCGGCGCCTTCGCCGCCGACTTCGAGCCCGCGCTGCGCTTCCTGTGCGACCGCTGCGACCGGGTCCTCGCGCTCACCGCGCCGCTGGGGCTCGGTGTCCCGCCCGCCGGGCCCGAGGTGGCCGAGCTCAACGCGATCGTGCGCGAGGTCGCCGGGCGAGCACGGCGCGCTGGTCGTCGACCTCGGCGACGTTCGGCGCGCGCAACCACGTGATGGCCGACCGCGTGCACCCGACCGCGTTCGGCCAGATCGCGATCGCCGAGCGCGCGCTGGCGGTGCTGGCGGCCGACGGCCTGCCCGCCGTGGTGGCCCCGGCCGCGCTGATCAGCTATCGAGACGACGCGGGTCGGGCGCCTGCGCGGCGACCTGACCTACGTCTACCGCGGGCTCAAGCTGCGGGCCCGGGGGGCGGTCATGCGCCGGCGGCTGCGGCGATCCCGGGGCGACTAGAACCCGGCGGCCAGGGGCGCCGGCCCGAGCGGCGGCGCGCCCCGCAGCGCGTGGGCGAGGACCCCCACGGCGCCAAACAGCGCGTCGAGCTCGCCGGCCAGTACGAGGTCAACGGGGTGCTTCCGCCCAATCATGCCCAGCTGTAGGGGTTGCTGCAGGGGACCTGCGTTGCGGGGGCACGGGCGAGCCTCAACGGCATGACTTGGGAAGGCGGCTGGGCGTCAAAGTGGCCCGCTTCCAGGTGGTTTTGGGAGCAAATGGCCCTCATAGGGCCACAATCTCCCAGAGGTCCGCCGGTGCCCCCGCAACGCACGTCCCCCACCGCAACGTCACCCCCCAGACAACCGCCCGGACTCCTCGGTCGCCGCCCGCAGCCGCGCCGCCAGCGCCGGCGTCAGCGCGCCCCGCCGCATCTGCCAGCGCCAGCTGCCCCCGCGCTCCCGGGCGCGTTCATGCGCGCCTCGCTGCCCAGCCCGAGCACGTCCTGGGCCTGGATCATGGCGATCTGGGCCGGGTGAGGAGAAGGCGAAGCGGATCAGCCCCCACCAGGCGCGGCGGCGGTCGGTGAAGCCCAGCCGCGCCAGCTCGGCGTCCACGAACGCCCGCTGGCGCTCGCCCAGGGACTCCAGCCAGCCGCGCGCGGTGTCCTGGTCGTGGGTGCCGGTGTAGACGACGCGGTCGGCGGTGTGGTTGGCCAGGCGGTGGGGGCTGCGCGGGTCGTCGGGGTCCATGCCGAACTGGATGACGAGCATCCCGGGCAGTCCCGACCTGCCGGCGCAGCCGCTCGACCGGCGGCGGTGATGACGCCGAGGTCCTCGGCGACGAGCGGCAGCCGGCACCCGAGCTCGCGCTCCAGGGCCGGGAACAGGGCGATCCCGGGCCCGCGCTTCCAAGTGCCTCCGCGCGCCGTGCGCGCCCCGCGCCGGCACCGCCCAGTAGGCCACCAGGCCGCGGAAGTGGTCGATCCGGGCCAGGTCGAACAGCTCCAGCGTGCGCCGCACCCGCTCCACCCACCAGCGGTAGCCCCGGCGCTGGAGCGCCGGCCAGTCGTACAGCGGGTTGCCCCAGAGCTGCCCGTCGCGTGGCGTAGGCGTCGGGCGGGGCGCCGGCGACGCACGCCGGTCTGAAAGAGCTCGGGATGGACGCGGTGGTCGGCGCCGCCGGGCGAGACGTAGATGGCGACGTCGCCGATGATCCGCACGCCGCGCTCGGCGGCATAGGTGCGCAGCGCGCCCCATTCGCGCTCGAAGCGCACCTGGTCGGCGACGGCGCCGCGCCCGCGAACCGCTCCCAGTCGCCGATCCAGTACGCGTGGCGCTCACGGAAGTCGGCGATCTCGGATGCCGAGACCGGCGCGCGCGGATCGGCCAGCAGGCCACGCCACGCCGCGAAGGCCGAGCTCGACTTGTAGGGAGATCGGTAGCGGTCGGGCGGCCCGAGCGGCAGCACCTGCCACCAGGACTGGCCGGCGGCGGCCAGCCAGTCCACGAAGCGGTAGGCCTCGGCGCCGAGCCGGCCGCCGGGAAGCGAGGTGATGTGGAGCTGGACCCCGCTGGATCGCGGCCATTCGTTCACGAGCGATTCACGGCCGAGTGTTTACCCGATGGCGGGTGTGGATACCTTCCAGACGAGTGAGCATCCGACGACACCACCGAGGCAGGTCCGGCAGCGGGACCGCCGCCGGCGGCGGCGGACGCCGCGCAGCAGGCCCCGCGCCGGATCGTGATCCAGTATCCCCGGCCCGGCCGTCGACGGCGGCCGCTACCCGGCCAAACGCTGCGTCGGGGACATCGTCGACGTCGAGGCCGACGTGTTCCGCGACGGCCACGAGCTCATCCGCGCCGTCGTCCGCTACCGCGGCCCGGGCGAGGAGCAATGGCAGGAGGTCGGGCCTGCGCCGGATCGACGCGCACCTGGGCGGGGTGCGCTGGGCGGGCCAGTTCACCGTCGACCGGCCCGGCGCGCTGGCAGTACACCATCGAGGCGTGGACCGACGTGTTCGGCACCTGGCGCGACGAGCTGCAGCGCAAGGTCAACGCCGCACCAGCACGACCTCTCCGGCGAGCTGTCAGAAGGGCGCGTGCTGCTGGAGGCCGCGGCCAAGTCCGCCCAGGACCCCGCCGGCCGCACGCTCATCGAGCACGCGGTGCAGCAGCTCACAGACCCCGCCGTGCCCGAGAGCGCCCAGCACGACGTCGCGCTCGGCGAGGAGCTCGCCCTCGCGGTCGAGCACGAGCAGGAGCGCCACGGCAACGTCACCCTCGATCAGCCGCTGACGATCGAGGTCGACCGCCTGCGGGCGCGCTTCGGCGCCTGGTATGAGCTGTTCCCCCGCTCGTGGGGCGGGCTGCGGGGCGTCGAGGGACAGCTGCCCAGGCTGGCCGAGCTCGGCTTCGACGTCGTCTACCTGCCCCCCATCCACCCGATCGGGCTCACCAACCGCAAGGGCCGCGACAACGCGCTGACCGCGGCCCCGGGCGATCCCGGCTCGCCGTGGGCGATCGGCGACGCCACCGGCGGTCACGACGCCATCCACGCCGAGCTCGGCACCGAGGACGACCTGCGCTCGCTCACCGCCGCCGCGCGCGGGCTTCGGCATCGACATCGCGCTGGACTTCGCGGTGCAATGCTCGCGCCGACCACCCGTGGCTGACCGAGCACCCCGAGTGGTTTCACCGCCGCCCCGACGGCACGCTGAAGTACGCCGAGAACCCGCCCAAGCGCTACCAGGACATCTACAACGTCAACTGGGACACCCCGGACTGGCGCAGCCTGTGGCAGGCGCTGCTCGACGCGATGCTGAAGTGGGTCGACCTGCGGGGTCAAGGTGTTCCGCGTCGACAACCCGCACACCAAGCCGTTCGCGTTCTGGACGTGGCTGATCGACGAGGTGCACGCCCGCGACCGCGACGTCATCTTCCTCGCCGAGGCGTTCACCAAGCGCGCGGTCATGCGCCACCTCGGCAAGCTCGGCTTCACCCAGTCCTACACGTACTTCACGTGGAAGAACGCGCGCTGGGAGCTGACCGAGTACGTGACCGAGCTCGCCTACTCCGGCGAGCAGGAGTACTTCCGCCCCAACTTCTTCGCCAACACGCCCGACATCCTGCATGAGTACCTCCAGCACGGCGGTCCGGCGGCGTTCGAGTCCCGGCTGGTGCTGGCGGCGACCCTCAGCCCCAGCTACGGCCTGTACTCCGGCTACGAGCACTTCGAGAACGAGCCGGTGCGTCCGGGCTCCGAGGAGTACATGCACTCCGAGAAGTACGAGATCAAGCAACGCGCCCTCGACGGGCCGCTGCTGCCGATGATCGCCCGGCTCAACCAGGTCCGCCGTGAGAACGCCCCGCTCCAGGAGCTGTCGAACATCACCTTCCTCGACACCCACAACGACGCGCTCATCGCCTACGCCAAGCAGACGCGCGGCGAGACGATCGTGTGCGTGGTCAACCTCGACCCCCATCAGGGTCAGCAGGGGGTGACGGTGATCCCGGCGAGCCTCGGCCTGCCGCCCACGTTCACCGTGCACGACGAGCTGTCGGGCGAGCGCTATCAGTGGCGGATCGGCCACAACTACGTCGCGCTCGCCCCAGGAGTGCGCCAGGCCCACGTGCTTCGCGTTGAACGATGAGCATCGGACCACCGACGCTGACCCACCTGCTCGCGCGGGAGCCCCGCCCCGCCACCGCCGCGGCGCAGGCCGCCGCACCCGCCCAGGCCTATCAGTGGTTCGAGGCCGAGCCGCTGTGGTTCAAGCGCGCCATCTTCTATGAGATCCACATCCGCGGCTTCTTTGACGGCAACGGCGACGGCTCGGGCGACTTCCGCGGGCTCACGGAGAAGCTCGAGTACCTCCAGTGGCTGGGGATCGACTGCATCTGGCTGCTGCCCTTCTACGAGTCACCGCTGCGCGACGGCGGCTATGACATCTCTGACTTCACCCGCGTGCACCCCGACTACGGGACCGTCGACGACGTCCAGGACCTGATCGACGCCGCCCATGCCCGCCGCATCCGGGTCATCGCCGACCTGGTCATGAACCACACGTCCTCAGATCACCCATGGTTTCAGGAGAGCCGCAGCGGCGGCCCCGACGGCCCCAAGCGCGACTGGTACGTGTGGTCGGACACCGACGCGCGCTATCAGGACGCGCGCATCATCTTCACCGACACCGAGGTCTCCAACTGGACCTATGACCCGGTGGCGGGCGCCTACTACTGGCACCGCTTCTTCTCCCACCAGCCCGACCTCAACTACGACAACCCCGAGGTCCACGACGCGATGTCGGGCGTGCTGCGCTTCTGGCTGGACATGGGGCTCGACGGCTTCCGCCTCGACGCCGTGCCCTACCTGTACGAGCGCGAGGGCACGATCTGCGAGAACCTGTCCGAGACCCATTCGTACCTCAAGAAGGTCCGCCGGGAGATCGAGGAGATCTACCCCGACCGGGTCCTGCTCGCCGAGGCCAACCAGTGGCCGGCCGACGTCGTGGAGTACTTCGGCGACGGCGACGAGTGCCAGATGTGCTTCCACTTCCCGGTGATGCCGCGCATGTTCATGGCGGTGCGCCGCGAGGAGGCCACGCCGATCTACGAGATCCTCGAGCGGACCCCGGCGATCCCCGGCAACTGCCAGTGGGGTCTGTTCCTGCGCAACCACGACGAGCTGACGCTGGAGATGGTCACCGACGAGGAGCGCGACTACATGTACTCGGAGTACGCCAAGGACCCGCGGATGAAGATCAACCTGGGCATCCGCCGGCGCCTGGCGCCGCTCCTGGACAACGGCCGCGACGAGATCCAGCTCATGACCGCCATCCTGTTCAGCCTGCCGGGGTCACCGGTTCTCTACTACGGTGATGAGATCGCGATGGGGGACAACATCTTCCTCGGCGACCGCGATGGCGTGCGGACGCCCATGCAGTGGACCGGGGACCGCAACGGGGGTTTCAGCCGCGCCGACTTCGCCCAGCTCTACGCCCCGCCGCTGATGGACCCGGTGTACGGCTTCCAGGCGGTCAACGTCGAGGCGCAGCTGCGCACGCCGACGTCGCTGCTGCGGTGGATGCACCGGTTCATCGCGCTGCGCAAGGAGCATCCGGTGTTCGGACTGGGGACGTATGAGCCGATCGAGACGTCCAACCCGCGGATCTTCGCGGTGCTGCGGCGCTTCGAGGAGGACCTCGTGCTGTGCGTGCACAACCTGGCGCGCTCGGCCCAGGCGGTGGAGCTCGACCTCTCGGCCCATCAGGGCCGCTCTCCGGTCGAGCTGTTCGGTCGCAGTCGCTTCCCGCGGATCGGCGACCTGAGCTACCTGTTGACGCTCGCTCCGCGTGGCTTCTACTGGTTCCAGCTCGTCGCCGAGGGGGAGGACGCGATCGGATGACCGATGTGAGCAATCCCGCACGGGCCGAGATCGAGCGCCTGGACCCGGACACCGTGGCGACGTGGCTCGAAGGCCAGCGCTGGTACGCGTCCAAGTCCCGCCACGTGACCGGCCTCCAGGTGGAGGAGAGCATCGCCATCGCCGATGCGCCCCCGTTGATCGTCAACCTCGTGCAGGCGCGCTTTGCCTCGGGCAGTCACGAGCTCTACCAGCTCCCCTTCGCGCTGCTCGCCGCCGACCAGGTCGGCGAGCGCCCGGTGGTGTCCGCCACCGCGGACTGGACGGCGGTCGACGCCGTCGCCGACCCCGAGCTGGTGCGCGAGGTGCTGCGCCAGATCGATGCCGACCAGACGCTGGAGGGCGACAGCGGAGCCTTCCGCTTCCAGCGCGTGGAATCGGATCCCGCTCACCCGCTGCCGCTGGACGCGCCGGTGCGGCCGATGGGCGTCGAGCAGTCCAACTCCTCGATCGTGTTCGGCGACGAGACGGTGCTCAAGGTCTTCCGCCGGCTGGAGCCGGGGATCAATCCCGAGCTCGAGGTCCTTCAGTTCCTCACCCGCCGCGGGTTCGCCAACATCGCCCCGCTCCAGGGGTGGTACGAGTACGAGGGCAAGGCCTTCGGTGCGACGCTCGGCGTGGCCCAGCGGTTCTTCTCAGACGCCGTCGGCGGCTGGGAGCTGGCGCTGGACCAGATCGCCACCGATCCGGCGGCGTTCCTGCCCGAGCTGGGCAGCCTCGGCATGGTCACCGCGCGGCTGCACAACTGCCTGGCCTCGGACTCCAGCGACCCCGCCTTCAGCCCCGAGGAGCCCAGCACGGAGTCGCTGTCGCTGCTGACGGCGACGATCGACGAGGACATCGAGCGCGTGTTCGTGCGCCTGCCCGACGACGAGCGGGTCGCCGCCATCGCCGGGCGCGGCCAGGATGTGCGCGAGCAGATCGCCATGCGGGCCCAGTCGGGGACCGGCGGCCGGGCCATCCGCACCCACGGCGATTATCACCTGGGCCAGACCCTGCACAGGCCGGCCGGGGGGCCGGGAGCTGAGTCCGATTGGGTGATCATCGACTTCGAGGGCGAACCGGCCCGCCCCCTGTTCGAGCGCCGGCAGAAGCGCAGCCCGCTGCGCGACGTGGCCGGAATGCTGCGCTCGCTGGCCTACGCCACCTCCGCTGCGGAGATCATGCGCGGGATCCCCGCGCCGGGCGAGTTCGAGGAACAGGCACGCGCCATCTTCCTGCAGAACTACTTCGCCACCGTCGACCAGGCGCTGCTGCCCGGCGGCGACGCGGCCATCGCCAACATGCTGGCTATCTTCGAGCTGGAGAAGGCCATCTACGAGCTCCAGTATGAGCTGGACAACCGGCCGGATTGGTTGCCCATTCCCGTGGCGGGTATTGCCCGCCTCTTGGAGGCAGCATGACGACCATCGCCAAGAACGACCTCGACGCTCTCGTCCGCCGCGAGCACCCCGAACCACACTCCATCCTGGGCGCGCACTCCGCCGAGGGCGGTGTCGTGATCCGAGCGCTGCGCCCGTCCGCGGATTCCGTGACGGTCAAGCCCAGCCGCGGCAAGAGCGTGCCGATGACCGAGATCCATCCGGGCGGCATCTTCGAGGCGGAGCTCGAGGGCGCCGAGATGCCGGTGAAGTACAAGCTCAAGGTCGACTACGGCTCGGGCGGCAAGTTCACGATCCTGGATCCCTATGCGTTCGGCCCGACGATCGGCGAGCTGGACCTCCATCTCATGGGCGAGGGCCGCCACGAGGAGCTGTACGAGCGCCTCGGGGCGCACCCCACCGAGCATCAGGGAGCCGAGGGCACCGCCTTCGCGGTGTGGGCGCCCGCGGCGCGCGCCGTCAGCGTCGTCGGTGACTTCAACTCCTGGGACGGCCGCCTGCACGCGATGCGGTCGATGGGCTCGAGCGGCATCTGGGAGCTGTTCCTCCCCGATGTGGGGGCGGGCCAGCGCTACAAGTACGAGATCCTCACCCAGGACGGCGAGATCCTGCTCAAGGCCGACCCCTACGCCCAGGAGACCGAGGTCCCGCCCAAGACGGCCTCGGTGATCCACAGTCCCGGACACGCCTGGAGCAAGGACGACGCGAAGTTCCTGCGCAAGCGCGCCGAGCACCAGCCGCTGGCCGAGCCCGTGTCGATCTACGAGGTCCACCTCGGCTCCTGGCGGCTGAACTCTCTGGAGGACAACCGCCCGCTCACCTATGCGGAGCTCGCCGACGAGCTGTCGGCCTACTGCCACGACATGGGCTTCACCCACGTCGAGCTGCTCCCCGTGATGGCCCATCCGTTCTCCGGCTCGTGGGGCTACCAGGTCACCGGCTACTACGCCCCCACCCCCCGCTACGGCTCCCCGGACGATCTGCGCGCGTTCATCGACAAGATGCACGCCAAGGGCATCGGCGTCCTCCTGGACTGGGTCCCCGCGCACTTCCCGCGCGACGAGTTCGCGCTGGCCCGCTTCGACGGCACCGCCCTCTACGAGCATGCCGACCCGCGCCGCGGCGCACACCCCGACTGGGGCACGCTGGTGTTCAACTTCGGGCGCTACGAGGTCCGCAACTTCCTCATCTCCAATGCTCTGTTCTGGCTGCGCGAATACCACGTCGACGGCATCCGGGTCGACGCGGTGGCGTCGATGCTCTACCTGGACTACTCGCGGCGCGAGGGCGAATGGGTCCCCAACCAGTTCGGCGGCCGCGAGGACCTCGACGCGGTGTCCTTCCTCAAGGAGCTCAACGAGGTCATGTACGGCCACGAGCCGGGGATCATCTCTGCCGCCGAGGAGTCCACGGCATGGCCGGGCGTGTCGCGCCCCACCTACCTCGGCGGCCTTGGGTTCGGCTTCAAGTGGAACATGGGCTGGATGCACGACACGCTCGGCTACTTCCAGCAGGACCCGATCTACCGCCGCTACCACCACCACGAGCTCACGTTCAGCCTCATGTACGCGTTCAGCGAGAACTTCGTGCTGCCCCTCTCCCACGACGAGGTCGTGCACGGCAAGGGCTCGCTGTACTCCAAGATGGGCGGCGGCGACCACTGGCAGAAGCTGGCCAACCTGCGCGCGCTGTATGCCTACATGTGGGCGCACCCGGGCAAGAAGCTGCTGTTCATGGGCGGCGAGCTCGCCCAGCAGGCGGAGTGGAGCCACGAGCGCTCACTGGACTGGCACCTGCTCGAGCAGCCCGAGCACGCGGGCGTGCAGTCGCTGGTGCGCGACCTCAATCGCATCTACCGCTCCGAGCCCGCGCTGTATGAGCGCGACTCCGACCCGACGGGCTTCTGGTGGCTGGAGCCCAACGACGCCGACAACAACGTGCTCGCCTTCGCCCGCCAGTCCAACGAGGGGGAGCGCGTGGTGGTGTTCATCGCCAACCTGTCGCCGGTGCCGCGGGAGAAGTACCGCCTCGGCCTGCCCCGGTCCGGGCGCTGGCGCGAAGCGCTCAACACGGACTCGTCGTTCTACGGCGGCAGCGATGTCGGCAACCTGGGCGGCGTGCAGCCCGAGCCGATCCCGTGGCATGACCAGCCGTTCTCGGCGGAGGTCACGCTGCCCCCGCTGGCCGCGCTCTGGCTCGTCCCCGAGGAGTGACCCGGACCCTCCGCCCCCGCCGGCGCCCCGGCGGCTGGCTAGCCTGATGCCCCATGTCGATGTCTAGCGCGGCCGAGCCCGACGAGCCCTACCCCTGGGAACGCCCGCTTGGCGCGCGCCAGATCGATGACGAGCGCGCCGAGTTCCGCGTCTGGGCGCCGCGCGCCACGGCCCCGGCCGTCAAGGTCGCGGGCGCGCGCCACGCCATGATCGACGCCGGCTTCGGAGTGTGGGAGGCGATCGTTCCCGCCGCGCCGGCCAGCGACTACGTGTACGTGATCGACGGGGAGGACCTCCCCGACCCGGCCTCGCGCTGGCAGCCCGACGGCCTGCGCGGCCCCTCGCGCGTGCTCGACACGCGACGGCTGGCCACGGGGCGTCGCGGCGGCTTCCGGGCGCCGGCCCTGGAGGACCTGCTCATCTACGAGCTCCACATCGGGACCTTCACGGCCGAGGGCACGTTCGCCGCCGCGAGCGAGCGCCTGGCCGACCTGGCCGACCTCGGCATCACCGCGGTGGAGATCATGCCCGTGGCCGAGTTTCCCGGCGAGCGGGGCTGGGGCTACGACGGCGTCTACATCTCCGCCGCGCAGTCCTCCTACGGCGGCCCGCTGGACCTCGCCGCGTTCGTTTCCGAGGCCCATCGCCACGGCCTGGCGGTGATCCTCGACGTCGTCTACAACCACCTCGGCGCGTCGGGCGCGGCGGCGATGGAGGCCTTCGGGCCCTAC
The DNA here is from genome assembly GCA_963764125.1 of uncultured Solirubrobacteraceae bacterium. Lineage (GTDB taxonomy): Bacteria > Actinomycetota > Thermoleophilia > Solirubrobacterales > Solirubrobacteraceae > Palsa-465. The sequence goes on along the minus strand of CAVXRR010000031.1, from coordinate 13,606 downwards.
TTCACCGCCAAGTACGAGACCCCGTGGGGCAAGGCGATGAACTTCGACGACGCCGAGTGCGACCCCGTGCGCGAATGGGTGTGCCAGAGCGCCGAGGGCTGGGTGCGCGACTTCGGGATCGACGGGCTGCGGCTGGACGCCATCCACGCCATCTTCGATCAGAGCCCCGAGCACATCGTCGCCGCGGTGGCCCGCCGCGTCCACGCCGTCAATCCGCGCCACTACGTGATCGCCGAGTCCGGGCTCAACGACCCGATCGTGATGCGCCCGCCCGAGCGCGGCGGCTGGAACTGCGACGCGGTCTGGGCCGATGACTTCCACCACGCGTTGCGCTCGCTCATCACCGAGGACCACGACGGCTACTACGCCGACTTCGGCTCGGTGGCCCAGCTGGCCAAGGCCTTTCACCGCCCCCACGTCGACGACGGCGAGTACTCGCCGTTTCGCCGCCGGCGGTTCGGGGCGCCGGCCGAGGACGTCCCGCCCGAGCGCTTCGTCGTCTTCTCCCAGAACCACGATCAGGTCGGCAACCGCGCCTACGGCGACCGGATGCCCGCGACCGCGCGGCCGCTGGCGGCCTTCTGCACGTTGCTCTCGCCGTTCATCCCCCAGCTGTTCATGGGCGAGGAGTACGGCGAGCTGGCGCCGTTTCAGTACTTCACCAACCACATCGATCCCGACATCGCCGAGGCGACCCGGGAGGGACGGCGCAGCGAGTTCTCCGCCTTCGCCCAGTTCGCCGCCGAGGTGCCCGACCCCGAGGACCCACGGACGTTCGAGCGCTCCAAGCTCACCCGCCGGGCCGACCAGGGCCTGGCCCGCCTGTACCGCGAGCTGATCGCGGCCCGCAAGCGGTTGCCGCGGGGGACCCCGCGGGAGATCGAGTACGACGAGCGCTTCCGTTGGCTCGTCGTGCGCCGCGGCCCCTTCGAGCTGGCCTGCAACTTCGGCTCGGGGCCGGTCAGCATCCCCTGCCAGGGGGAGTCGATCGAGCTGAGCGCCGGAGGCGACGCGCATCTCGGCGGCGGTTCCCTCAAACTGCCCCCCATGGCGGGAGCGCTGGTTCAGTGACCGAGGTGTGGCCGGGCCGGCCCTTCCCGCTGGGCGCCACGTGGGACGGGCGGGGCACGAACTTCAGCCTGTTCTCCGAGCACGCCGATGGCGTCACCCTGTGCCTGTTCGACGACGAGGGCAACGAGACCCCCATCGACGTGCGCGGCCATCGCGCGCACAACTGGCACTGCTACCTGCCCGGCGTCGGTCCCGGCCAGCGCTACGGCTTCCGCGTGCACGGGCCCTACGCGCCCCAGGAGGGCCACCGCTTCAACCCCAACAAGCTCCTCATCGATCCCTACGCCAAGGCGATCGACGGCACCGTCGATTGGTCGCATGACTCCAACGTGCTGCCCTACGTCCCGCCCGACAGCGTCGAGAACGCCGAGGAGGCCGACCTGGAGATGGACGACGAAGACGACTCGGGCGCCGTCCCGAAGTCCGTCGTCATCGATGACAGCTTCGACTGGGAGGGGGACCGCCTGCCCCAGACCCCGTTCGCCGACACGATCATCTACGAGACCCACGTCAAGGGGTTCACGATGACCCACCCCGACGTGCGCGACGACCTGCGGGGGACATACGCCGGACTGGCCTCGGAGCCGGCGCTGGCCTACCTCAAGGACCTCGGGGTGACCGCGGTCGAGCTGCTGCCCATCCACCACATCTGCGACGAGTCATTCCTGCACGAACGGGGGCTGCGCAACTACTGGGGCTACAGCACGATCGGCTACCTGGCACCCCATTCGGAGTACGCCGCCACGGGGCGCCGCGGGGAGCAGGTGCGCGAGTTCAAGGGGATGGTCAAGGCGCTTCACCAGGCCGGCATCGAGGTGATCCTCGACGTCGTCTACAACCACACCGCCGAGGGCAACCACCTGGGCCCGATGCTCTCGTTCAAGGGCGCCGACAACGCCGCCTACTACCGGCTCATGCCCGACGACCCGCGCCACTACATGGACTTCACGGGCACTGGCAACTCGCTCAACCCCGTCCATCCCGCGGTGCTGCGCATGATCATGGACTCGCTGCGCTACTTCGTCATCGAGTGCCACGTCGACGGCTTCCGCTTCGATCTGGCGTCGGCGCTGGCCCGCGAGTTCTACGACGTGGACCGCCTCTCGGCGTTCTTCGACACGATCCATCAGGACCCGGTCCTCTCCCAGGTCAAGCTCATCGCCGAGCCGTGGGACGTCGGCCCCGGCGGCTACCAGGTGGGCAACTTCCCCATCCTGTGGTCGGAGTGGAACGGGGTCTACCGCGACACCATGCGCGACTTCTGGCGCGCCGCGGCCAGCGTGGGCCAGTTCGCCGAGCGCCTCTCGGGCTCGGCCGACCTGTATGAGTCAGACGGTCGCGACCCGTTCGCCTCGATCAACTTCATCACCGCCCACGACGGCTTCCCGCTGCGCGACCTCGTCTCCTACAACGAGAAGCACAACGAGGCCAACCAGGAGGACAACCGCGACGGCACCGACGACAACCGCTCCTGGAACTGCGGTGCCGAGGGCGAGACCGACGACGAGGCCATCCGGGAGCTGCGCCGGCGCCAGCAGCGCAACTTCCTCACTACCTTGTTCGTCTCCCAGGGGACGCCCATGTTGCTGGGCGGCGACGAGCTCAACCGCACCCAGGGCGGCAACAACAACGCCTGGTGCCAGGACAACGAGATCAGCTGGTATTCCTGGGACACCGACGGCGACGCCCGTCAGATGCGGGAGTTCACCCAGCGGCTCATCCGCCTGCGGCGCGAGCACTGCACGTTCCGGCGCGAGACCTTCCTGCGCGGCCAGCCGGTCAACGACTCCCCCCTGCCCGACGTGTGGTGGTTTCGCGTCGACGGCCGGCGGATGACGAGCCGCGACTGGGAGCACGGCGAGGCGGTGCTGGGCATGTTCCTCAACGGCAAGGCGATCGCCAGCCCCGGGCCCCACGGCGAGGAGGTCGAGGATGACTCCTTCGTGCTGCTGTTCAACGCCCACGCCGAGGACCGCGAGTTCAAGCTCCCCCGCCGCCGGATGGGGGCCCGGTGGGAGCTCGAGCTGTGCACGGCCGATCCGAGCGCCGCGCCCGGGAGCGTCACCTATGACGCCCAGGGGTTGATCAACGTCATCGCGCACTCGATCACGATCCTGCGGCGGGTGGGCTGAACGTGGGCGGCTCGGTGCCGCTGCGCGCGACCTATCGCCTGCAGCTCACCCCTGAATTCGGGTTCGCCGCCGCGCAGGCCCGGATCCCCTACCTCCGTGATCTCGGGATCTCGCACCTGTACCTGTCGCCGTCACTGCAGGCGCGGGCCGGGTCCACGCACGGCTACGACGTGGTCGACCCCACGCGGATCTCCGAGGACCTGGGGGGTGAGGCCGCCTTCCGCGAGCTGGCCGGCGCCGCCCACGCCGCCGGGCTGGGGATCGCGCTCGACCTCGTGCCCAACCACATGGCCACCGACGACGCGAACCGCTTCTGGGCCGATCCCGAGCTGCGCGCGCGGTTCTTCGACATCGACCCGGCCACCGGCCGCCACCGGCGCTTCTTCGACATCGACGATCTAGCGGGCGTGCGCCAGGAGGACCCCGAGGTGTTCCAGGCCACGCACGCGCTGGCGCTGAGCCTGGTGCGCGACGGGGTCGTCGACGCGCTGCGCATCGACCATCCCGACGGCCTCGCCGACCCGGCGCAGTACTTCCGGCGACTGCGCGACGGCGGGGCGAGGACGGTGTGGATCGAGAAGATCCTCGAGCCCTCCGAGCCCCTGCGCGACTGGCCGGTCACCGGGACCGTCGGCTACGAGTTCCTCAACGACGTGTGCGCGCTGTTCGTCGATGCGGCGGCGGAGCCGGCCTTCAGCGGGCTCTGGCAGGAGCTCTCGGGTGACCGGCGCACGTTTGCCGAGGTCGCCGCGGAGGCCAAGCGCGAGCAGGCCACCGGAGCGTTCGCGCCCGAGATCGAGCGGCTGGCCGCGGTCGCGGAGGTCGAGGGCGGCGGCGAGGCCCTGGCCCGCGCGATCGCGTCGTTCCCGGTCTACCGCACCTACGTCGAGCCCGAGGCGGGAGTGGTCGGCGACGCCGACCGCGAGGCGGTGGCCGGTGCGGCGGAGATGCCCGCCGATGTCGCCGAGATGCTGCTGCTGGACCGGCCCGCCCCCGCCGAGTTCGTCACGCGCTTTCAGCAGACCACCCCGCCGGTGGTGGCCAAGGGCGTGGAGGACACCGCCTTCTACCGCTACGCCCGCCTGCTGGCGCTGTGCGATGTCGGCGGCGATCCCGGACGCTTCGGGATCGCGGCGGAGCGCTTCCACGAGGCCAACGCCGAGCGCGCGCGGCGCTTCCCGGAGGCGATGCTGACGACGATGACCCACGACACCAAGCGCTCGGCCGATGTCCGCGCCCGGCTGGCCGCGCTCTCGTGGATGCCCGACCGCTGGGGTGAGCGGATGCGCCACTGGCTGGCCCTGTCAGAGCCGCTGCGGACCGCGGGCGCGCCCGACGACCTCGAGCGCTACTTCCTCTTCCAGACGCTGGTCGGCGCCTGGCCGATCGAGGTTGAGCGGATGCAGGCCTACGCGGAGAAGGCCCTGCGCGAGGCCAAGCGCAACACCAACTGGGTGCAGCAGAACGCGGACTGGGAGCAGGCGGTCATGGATTTCATCGCCGGGGTCTACACCGATGGCGCGCTGCGGCGCGAGCTGGACGGATTTGCCCGCGAGCTCGAGTTCGCCGGCGACTGCATCGCGCTGCGCACCGTGGCGCTCAAGCTCACCGTGCCGGGGGTGCCCGACATCTACCAGGGCGACGAGATGCCGCTGTTCGCGCTGGTGGACCCCGACAACCGCCGGCCCGTGGACTGGCACTGGAACGAGACGATGCTGGGCCGGCTGGCCGGGGGCGCCCAGCCCGAGCCGTCGATCCGCAAGCTGTGGCTGACCACCCGCCTGCTCGGTCTGCGCATCCGCCGCCCCGAGGCCTTCGCGGGTAGGTATCAGCCGCTTACTGCGCCTGGGACGGCCGTGGCCTTCACGCGCGGCGGCGAGGTCCTCGTCGCGGTCGCCACCCGGGCCGGGCCGGCGGAGGGCGCGCTGGAGGGTGCCGACGGGCGCTGGCGCGACGTGCTCCACGGTGACGAGCGTGAGCTCGGCTCCTCGGTGGCCCTGGCCGAGCTGCTTGACGAGTACGGGGTCGCCGTGCTCGAGCGCGCCTGACCCGGCACGTGACCGCAAAATAAGCCCGGATACGGTGCTTAGATTGCACCCACCCCCCGGGGCGGTTGTAATGGATCCGCCGCCGCCGGACATTTCCCGAGTGGTGGAACCTCACGCCCAGTTCGAGGAGCTGTACCGCGCCTACGCCGACCGCGTCCACGCCTACGCGCTGCGGCGCACGAGCTCGAGCGTGGCCGACGACGTCGTCGCCGAGGTCTTCCTCGTCGTCTGGCGCAAGCTGCACCAGGTTCCCGACGAGCCCCTCCCGTGGCTGCTGGGCGTCGCCCGGCGCGTGCTGGCCAACCGCCGCCGCGGCGACACTCGCGCCGCCGCCCTCCACGACCGGCTCGCCGCCGGCCGTGGGACCACGGCGCCGGTCGTGGTCAGCGCCGAGGTCGACGACCGTGTCCAGCGCGCGCTGGCCGGCCTGAGCGAGCGGGACCGCGAGCTGCTCCTGCTGGTCGCGTGGGAGGGATTGCGCGTCAACGAGGCCGCCGAGGCGCTCGGCGTGCGCAGCGGAACGATGGCGGTACGGCTGCACCGCGCCCGCCAGCGACTCGCCCGGGCCCTGGCGGAGGAGGATGTCGAGATCGAGCTGGAGGTGCAACGATGACCGTCGACGCGCTCGAGTATCTGCGCACCGGGGATCCGGTGCCGCATGGGAGCACGGCGCCCCCCATGGAGTCGGTGCTGGCCGCGATCGAGGCCACCGGGACGCCCCCGGGACGCCGGTGGCGGCCCGCGCCGCGACCGGGCGCGCTGATCCCCGCCCTCGCCGTCGCCGCGACGCTCGCGGTGGTCGCGGCCGTCGTCGTGCTCGCGGTCACCCATCGCGCGCAGACACGGTCGCATGTGCCGCCCGCAACCCGGACCGCGCCGGCGGTGCCGTCGATCCCCTCGCCCGGCTCGCTGATGCCCCGCGGCGGCATGCCCGGCCTGGTGTCCGTCGCGGGCGCGGCGTCGTCGTCATCCGACCAGGCTCAGATCGACTTCAGCCAGTGCCAGCCCTGCTACAAGGGCGGCGACGGTCGTGGCTCGGCGACCTACGATTGGCGAGCTGAGACCACCGACGGCGGCGTGACATGGCACGTCGCGCGCGCATCGGCCGGCCTCGACACGTTCGCCTTCGCCGGCGCCGACGGCTGGGCCCAGGGCCTGCGCTCCGCCGGCCATAGTGGCGGCGGCATGTTGACCTTCTTCGCCAGCCACGATGGCGGGCGAACGTGGCACGTGCCCTCAAGTGACGCTTCCGCCTCGGGTACCGGTGGCGTCTCGATCGCCGGCGGAGAGGTATGGATGCTCGGCAGCCGCTGCGCCCGCATCTGCACCGGCCCCAAGGCCCCCATCGACGTCGTGCTCCGCGCCCCGGCCTCGGGCGATCATCTGGCCATGACCGCCGGTCAGCCGCCGCTGGGGGACACCACGAACGTCAGCGTCGTCGCCACCGGGCGCGACGAGGCCTATGTGCTCACCGACGACTACGGCACCGTCGACAACGTCGCCACGATCACCCACACGCGGCTGTTCGCAACCCGCGACGGTGGGCGCACGTGGCAGCGCACGCCCACGCCGTGCCCGCACCTCACCTTCGGCCGTCTGTACGCCGGCGGCACGCAATCGTTGTGGGCGGTGTGCTCGCCCATGCGAGGCCCGGACGAGCTTCGGCGCTCGACCGACGGCGGCGCTCATTGGACGACGCTGGCATCGCGGCCCGCCAACATCCAGCTCCAGCCCGCCTCGGCGCAGGTCGCCTGGGCGACCACCCCGGCCGGCAAGGTGGTCCGGACCGCAGACGGCGGCCGCACCTGGGCTGGGGTGTGGTACGCCGGACGGCCCGAGCCCACCGCTCCGAGCAACGCTCCGCCCGTCAACCGCGCCTGGGACGAGGTGCTGGCCGTCCAGAGCCCGACCACCGCCACCGTGGTCGCGGTGGTCACCCGCGGGCGCGTCGACGGCCACGCCAGGCGCACCGACTTCGTCACCTACCGCACCACCGACGGCGGACGCACCTGGACCCCGCGCGTGGTGCTGCTCCCCACCGGTTGACCGCCGCCGCCCGCTCAGCTCTCGTGCAGGATCACGCCACGGACGTTCTTGCCCGCCAGCAGGTCGTGGTAGCCCTCGTTGACCTGCTCCAGGGGGTAGCGCGCGGTGATGATCTCGTCGAGCTTGAGGTGCCCTGAGCGGTAGAGGCTCAGCAGGTTGGGCATCTCGTAGATCGGGTTGGCCCCGCCGGCCAGCGACCCCTGGATGCGTTTGTGCCACCCCACCAGCGGCGAGCCGGTGAGGCTCACCGTGTGTACGTCGGCGCGGCTCACCGAGGTGAGGATCACGCGCCCGGCCTTGCCGATGAGGCTGACGGCGTCCGCGGTGATCTCCGGCTCGAGCACGCCGACGGTCACCACGCACAGGTCGGCCATCTGCCCGCGGGTGAGGTCGATGAGCTCTTCCCGGGCCTCCTCGACGCCGGTGAAGGCATGGGTCGCGCCCAGGCGCTTGGCCGCGTCGAGCTTGAACGGGTTGGGGTCGATGGCCACGACGTCCCTGGCCCCGGCATAGGCCGCACCCTGGACGGCGTTGATCCCGACGCCGCCCACGCCCATGATCACCACGGTCTCGCCCGGCCGCGTCTCCCCGGCCCGGACCGCCGAGCACCAGCCGGTGGTGACGCCGCAGCCGACGAGGCACGCCACCTCGAAGGGGATGTCGTCGTCGATGCGCACGCACGAGTACTCCGAGACGACGGTGTGGTCAGAGAACGTGCCCAGCGCGCAGAAGCCGCCGTAGTCCTCGCCATTGCGATGGAAGCGGAACGTCTCGTCCTGCAGGCAGCCCACCCCGGCGTAGAGGCCGCGGTCACACAGGTTCTGATGGCCGGTGGAGCAGTAGCGGCACCTCCCGCAGGCGGGGATGTAGGACGTGACGACGTGGTCGCCGGGCTTCACACGCGTGACGCCCGGGCCGACGGCCTCGACGATGCCCGCGCCCTCGTGGCCGCCCACGAGCGGCATGCGGATGTGGCTGCCGCCCTCGGCGCGGATGTGCTCGTCGGAGTGACACAGCCCGGCCGCCTTGTAGCGGATGAGCACCTCGAAGTCCTTGGGCTCGTCCAGGTCCAGCTCGGTGATCTCCCAGTCGGTGCCGGGCCGGTGCAGCACCGCGGCGCGGGTCGTCATGCTCGCCATCATTCCCCCCTCAGCTGCGGGATCACCTCGGCGCCGATGAGGCGCAGGTGATCCAGATCGTCGATGTCGAAGATGTGCAGGTAGGCGATCTCGCACCCGTCCCGGGCGAACGACGCGAGCGCGTCGACTACCTCGCACGGGGTTCCGACCACGCCGTTGGCCAGCATCCGCGCGCCGGGCGCTCCCAGCTTCTCAAGGCGCCGTTCGGCCTCGGCCTTCGTCGTCCCGCAGATGACCTGGGTGGTGACCGACATGCGCAGCGTGTCGGGGTCACGCCCGATCTCCTCGCACACCTGACGTACGCGTCCAACCCGTTCGGCGGTCCCGGCGCCGCCGCCGCTGTTGAACTCGTCGGCGTAGCGAGCCGCGGCCAGCGGGGTGCGCCGCGGGCCGGTGCCGCCGATGACGATCTCAGGGCGGGGCCGCTGCACGAGCGCCGGGAAGTTGGCGCAGGCATCGAGCTGCCAGAAGCGCCCGTCAAAAGTGAACGTCTCGCCGGAGGGGGTCGTCCACAGGCCGGTGATGATCTGGATCGCCTCCTCGAGGCGGTCAAAACGCTCCCCGATGGGCGGGAAGGGCATGCCGAACGACTGATGCTCACGCTCGTACCAACCTGTGCCGATGCCCATGCAGACCCGGCCGCCGCTCATCTGGTCGACGGTCGCGACGGCGATCGCCACCACAGCCGGGTTGCGAAACGTGCCGGCGGTCATCAGCGTTCCCAACTTGATCTGTGACGTCTCGCGGGCCAGCCCGGCTAGCGTGGTCCACGAATCAGTCGGCAGGTAATCCGTGTCGCCGGCGTCGATCCCGAGGTAGTGATCGCCGCGAAAGAACCCGTCGAAGCCCGCCGTCTCGGTGGCCTGAGCCATGGCCAGGATCCGGTCATAGGTGGCGCCGTGGCGCGGTTCCATCAGCACGCGCAGCTTCACGCGGTCTCCTCGGGTCGGGGGAGCGGAAACGGTGATGCCCCGCCGCCGTCGAGGACGAGCATCTGGCCGGTCATGTACGCGGCGCCGTCGGAGGCGAGATAGCGGACGGCCGCCGCGACGTCATCCGGCGTGCCGACTCGGCCCACCGGCAGGCGGCTGCCGCGGCGCTCAAGCTCAGCGGCCACGTCGAGGCCGGGATCGGTGCTCAGCACCGAGCGGCTCGTCCCCAGGGCGCCGGGGCTGATCGAGTTGACGGTGATCCCCCAGGCCGCGACATCCATGGCCAGCGCGCGGGTGAGCCCGATCACGCCGGCCTTGGAGGCCGAGTACGGAGTCGAGAACGGCGCGGGCACCGCGCCGGCCATCGAGGCCACGTTGACGATCCGCCCCCAGCGGCCGCGGCGCATCGCCGCCACCGCTGACCGGCACATGAGCCACGTGCCGCGCAGGTTGATCCGGAGCACCTCGTCGAAGGCGTCGATCGGGACCTCGTCGATGACCGCGCGGTCAAGGCCCTGCGGCGCGGCCGCGTTGTTGACGAGGATGTCGAGGCGGCCGTGGCGCTCGACGGCCACGTTGACCAGCGCCTCGGCGTCGCCCGGGCTGCCGATGTCGCCCAGGGCGGCGGCCGCGGTCCCGCCCGCCGCCGCGATCTCCGACACGAGCGTCTCCAGACCGGTCCACGAGGCCGGCTGTTCGGAGCCGACGACCTCCTGGCGGCGGTTGGGCACGCCGGCGGCCCGGCGATCGGTGACGATCAGCGCCGCGCCGTCGCGGGCCAGGGCGCGGGCGATGGCCTGGCCGGCGCCGTCGGGCTTGCCGCAGCCGGTGACGAGCGCGACGCGGCCGGTCACGATCCCGCCCCCTCGTCCGGATAGTGCAGGTCGATCGCGTCGGCCGGCACCGCCAGCGACTTGCCCAGGATGGCCCGCATGACCTCGGGCGGCGCCAGGCAGTCCTCGCAGGCCTCGGGCGTGGCCGTGATCGTGACCACCACGCGCTCGTCCTCCTCGTGGGCGTCCAGCGCGTACCCATCGGCGGCGAGCGTCGCGCGCATCCCGGCCAGGCCCTCGGCGGAGAACATCAGCCCCCCTCCGTGGCCGTAGCCATGGCCACCGCCGCCGGGGACGCCTCGATCGCCACCGAGGTGTTGGACCATTCGCCGAACACGCGGAAGACCATCGAGATCGCCGCGTTGCGCGCGCCGGCTACCACGATCGGGACCGACTCGCGGCCGGGCAGGAACGGCGTGAAGGTGTCGCCGGGGACGCGCTCGGACTCCGCGGCCGACCGGACGCCGTGGCCGCTCTCGGCGACGCCGTCCTTCCCGGCACGGCGCAGGTCGGCCTCGACGCGCCCGCAGTGCTCGACCAGCCAGTCCTTGACATCGGCCTTGGAGAAGCCGGCGCCGGCCAGCATCTGGGCGTGCTCGGGGCAGAACACGATCCCCGCCGACTGGGAGCGGAAGATCATCACCCCGGTGCGCGAGATCGTGTCGGCGAAGTCCCACAGCAGCTGCTCGGCGTCCTGGGTGTGGCGGTTGTCGACGAACTCGTAGGTGCGTGTCAGCGTCACCGACACCGCGTTGGGGCGAGCGGGGTCGGTGGCGCCGGTCTCGGCGGCCAGCGGCTCCCACGGGCTCTCCTCCTCGTTCTCGCCGAAGCAGATGGCGAAGCGCCCTGGGATCCCCTGGGTGGTCTGGTCGAAGACGTGCGGGACCACGCCGAAGGCATTGCGCAGCATCAGCCCCAGCGCCCGGGGGATGGTGGCGTTGGGCCGGAAGCCGGCGGCGAAGATGCCGCCGGTGCAGTTGAGGCCCAGCTCGCCCCGGATCGGCCCGTTGACCACGATCAGGGGCGCAGGGCCGCTCGTGCTCTGCCAGCCCCCGCCCTGGGCGGCCCGGTCGCGCATCACCGCGTCCCACGCGGCCAGCACCACCGGGAAGTACTCCGGACGGCAGCCGGCCATGGCGGCGTTGATCGCCGCCGTCTGCACGGTGCACTCGGAGCCCAGGTGGTCCATCCGCCACAGGACCTCGTCGGGCGCGCGGCTTGTCTGGGTCAGGAACCGGTCGACCAGCGGCCCGAGACGCAGGCACCACCGGCAGCCCGTCGGTCCAGTCCTGCTCGTAGCAGTACTCGATCGCGTCCCGGGCGAGGTCCGGGTCGGGCTCGGCGGCCATCAGGCGGCTTGGGGGCCTGGGCGGCGGCCAGCAGCTGCGCCACCTCGGAGGCGACCTGCTCGGCGCGCTCGTGCACCTGGGCCGGGGTCAGCCCGGCCACCGGATGGGGCGTGGTGACGTAGCCGTAGCCGGGCGCGTCCTGGACCTGCGCCATCGCGTCGGCGGTGGCGATGAAGGCGTCGGAGCAGATGACCGCGGCGGGCGTGCCCGGCGCTCGAAGAGGACGCCATCAGCGATCGCCGAGGCGCTGCACGAGCCGCAGTCACCGACGCCGATGACCACGACGTCGCGAGGTCGTCGCTCATCTCCTCGCACGAGCTCCGGCGGCGCCGCTGCGGAGAACACCTCCTTGCGCCGCAGGGTGGCCTCACCGACGCCGTAGCGCTCCCGCAGGACGCCGGCCACCTCCTCCAGGAACAGCGCGCGCGTTCTGCTTGCCGTTCTCCAGCAGCCCGACGGACGCCGCCGGAGAGATCGGCGCGGCGCGGCGCGAGCGCCACGCCGGCCGAGGCCGCGGCTCTCCGCGCGGCCGGTGGGATCCATGATCGCGTTGGTCATGTCGTTCCTCCTTCCTGCGCCCTCCGCCCTCCAGTGCTCGTGGATGAGGACGCCGCGGAGGTTGCGTCCCGCGAAGCATGTCCTTGTAGCCCTGGTTGATCTCGTCCAGCCGGTAGCGGTTGGTGATCAGCTCCTCGAGCTTGAGCTGTCCCGCCTCGCACAGGCCCAGCAGTCGCGGCATGTCATACAACGGGTTGGCGCCGCCGAACAGCGAGCCCTGGATGTTCTTGTGCCACCCGGTGACAGGTGACCCGTTGATGGCGATCGTGTGGTTCGTCGGGGCCGCCGCCGACGGCCGTGACCACGACGCTCCCGCCCTTGCCGATGACCTCGACCGCGTTGCCGCAGCACCGAGGCATCCATGACGCCGATGGTGATCACGGCGTGGTCGGCCCCCTCCCCCCGCGTGACGTCACGTACGTACTCGAGCGCCTCCGCGGGATCGCCTGTGGTGAAGGTCGCGCCGAACTTCCCCGCCATCTCCTGCTTGTAGGGGTTGGGGTCGACCGCCACCAGTGCTCGGCCCCGGCGTAGGCGGCGCCCTGGACGGCGTTCATGCCCACGCCGCCGGTCCCGTAGATGACGACGGTCTCACCGGCCCGCGTCCCGGCGGCATAGACCGAGGAGCCCCAGCCGGTGGTGACGCCACAGGCGACGAGCGCGGCGACCTCGAACGGGATGTCCTCCTCGATGGGCACGCACGCGTTCTCGGAGATGACGATCCACTGCGAGAAGGTGCCGAGGACGCACATCCCGCCGATGTCGGTGCCGTTCTCGTGAAAGCGGAAGGTGCCGTCGAGCATCATCCCGGTGCCGGCGTTGAGCCCGTCGTTGCACATGTTCTGCCGGCCGGTGGAGCAGTAGCGGCAGTGCCCGCACACGGGTATCCACGAGGTGCAGATGTGGTCGCCCTCGCGCACCCGGGTGACGCTGGGCCCGACCTTCTCCACGACGCCCGCGCCCTCGTGGCCGCCGATCATCGGGTAGCGATAGGGGCCGCCCTCGCGCACGTGCTCGTCGGAGTGACACAGGCCACAGACCATCACCCTGACGAGCACCTCGTGCTCCATGGGCTCGTCGAGGTCGAGCTCGAGTCACCTCCCAGCGCTCGCCCGCGCCTCGAACCACTGCTGCACGTGTCTTCACGATGTCACTCCTTCATTCTGCGATCCAGCGCCCTCGCCCACGGGCTGCGGGGCATCGATTCCGAGGAACCGGAACGTGTTGTGCCAGGTGATGTCCTCCTAGCTGTCCATCGGGCAGCTCGAGCGACCGCAACGTCCGCCCCGCAGGTTCCTCGCGGGCCATCGCCGGGAAGTCCGAGCCGACGAGGACCTGGCTGTGGCCCCATCATCTCGATCAGGTGGCGCAGCGTCCGGCGATCCATGACCAGGCCGTCGTAGAAGAAGCGCCGGGCCAGCTCCGCCGGTGAGCTCCCCTCCGCCTCAGACAGACGGCTCCTCGTTCCAGGTCTTGCCCCAGAAGAAGTTGGCGCGCG
>CAVXRR010000030.1:0-219399 GCA_963764125.1 uncultured Solirubrobacteraceae bacterium | reverse complement strand
CGTTTGACCCGTGCCTGCCGTGCGGCGTGCACATGTACACCGGCGCCGGCAAGGTGCGCAAGGTCATGCACACGCCGACCGCGATGGCCTAGGACGATGGATACGGCCCCCGGGCTCGGCGAGATGGGTGGGGACGGGGTCGGCGCAGAGGCTGTCCCCGCGCAACTGGTCGCACGCGTGCAGGAGCTCCAGGAGCGGCTGGAGGCGACCGGCGACGCCCCCACGCGAGAGGTGGCCGACGAGCTGGTCTCGGCGGTGGTCCAGATGTACGGCGCCGGCCTGGAGCGGATCGTGGCCCTGCTCGCCGGCGCCGGCGAGGGCGGGCGGCAGATCGCCGCCGCGCTCTCTGACGATGAGCTGGTGTCCACGCTCCTGCTCATCCACGACCTGCACCCGGTGCCGCTCGAGGACCGGGTGCAAGCAGCGCTGGAGTCCGTGCGCCCCTACATGGAGTCCCACGGGGGCAACGTCGAGCTCCTGTCGCTGGAGGACGGGGTCGCCACCATCCATCTGCGCGGCAGCTGCTCGGACTGCTCGGCCTCGGCGGTGACGCTGGAGCTGGCCATCAAGCAGGCGCTGGAGGAGGCCGCGCCCGATCTCGACGCCCTGGAGGTGCTCGGCGTTGCCCCCCAGACCGCCGGTGGGCCTGGGCTCCCCATGGTGAGCGGCAGCATGCCGTCCGCGCCCACCGGCATGGAGCTGCCGGTGGTGATGGCCGGGCCGGGCGCCGGCGAGGTCCCCCAGCCCGCCTGGGTGGACCTGGAGTCGGTCGCCGGGCTGGCCGACGGGACGCTGGCGGCGGTGAGCGTGGCCGGATCGGACCTCGTCGTCGCCAACGTCGACGGCACGCTGCTGGCCTACCACGATCGCTGCGCGAACTGCGGTGCCCCGCTGCACGAGGGGCTGCTGTCGGCGGGCGCGCTGGCCTGCCCCGAGTGCGCGCGGTCGTTCTTCCTGCCCCGGGCGGGTCGCTCGCTCGACGACGAGCAGATGCAGCTCGAGCCGGTGCCGCTGCTGCGCGACGAGGGGCGCGTCAAGGTCGCGCTCGCCCGATGACGCCGACCAACGGCCGGCGCCCTGTGGCCGACGCGGTCGCCGCGCGGCGCCGGGCGGATCTCGTCTCGGGGCTGCGCGGGCTGGCGCGGCCGCGCGCGGCGAGCGCGGCGAGCGCGGCGAGCGCGCGGACGCCGGACATGCCGGCGGCCCCGGCGGGCGCCGAGGCGTGCGACCTGTGCGGCGTCGGCATCGGCGAGGAGCACCGCCACCTCCTGCATCTGGCCGAGCGGCGCATCGTCTGCGCCTGTGAGGCCTGCTGGGCGATGCGCTCGGGGGAGGGCGACTACCGCCCCACCGGCAACCGGACGGTGTGGCTCACCGGACTGGAGGTCCCCGACGACCTGTGGGCGGGCTTTCAGATCCCGATCGGGCTGGCCTTCTTCATGGAGTCGACGGTGACCGGTTGCATCGTCGCCATGTACCCGAGCCCGGGCGGGGCCACCGAGAGCGAGCTGCACTTCGAGTCCTGGAACCGCATGCGCGCGCTCAACCCGGTCCTCGAGACGCTGGAGCCCGACATCGAGGGGCTGATCGCCAACCGGCTGTGTGACCCGCCGCTCTACGTGGTCGCTCCGATCGACCGCTGTTACGAGCTGACCGGCACGATCAAGGCCGCCTGGGAGGGGATCTCCGGCGGTCCCGGCGTGCAGGCGGCGGTGGACCGGTTCTTCGAGGCCCTCCGCGTGAAGGCCGGAGCATGACCGACGTCTCCCCGGCGGTGGCCGACGTGGCCGTCGCCGAGCCTCCCGACGTGGAGTTCGCCGTCCTCGGCGCCCGTCCGGTGAAGTACGCGGCCGCGCCGATGCTGGCGCTCGACCTCGAGGTCACCGAGACCCACGGGCGCCCGGTGTACATGCTGGCGCTGAGCGTCCAGCTCATGATCGAGCCCGCGCGCCGAGCCTACGACGAGACCGCCCACGAGCGGCTCGTCGAGCTGTTCGGCGCGCCCGAGCGCTGGGCGGTGACCACGCGCAGCCTCGTCTGGTCCGCGCTGGATGTCGTCGTCCCCGCGTTCACCGGCCGCACGACGGTGACGGTGCCGATCGCCTGCCACTACGACCTGGAGCTGGCGGCGGCCAAGTACCTGCACTCGCTCACCGATGGGGAGGCGCCGCTGGCCCTGCACTTCAACGGGATGGTCTATTACCCCGGCGAGGACGGCGCCTTGCAGATCGTGCTCCTGCCGTGGTCAAACTCGATCGGCTTCCGGATGCCGGTGCGCGTCTGGCACGAGACGATCGAGCACTACTACCCGGGCACCGCGTGGGTCGGCCTGCGCTCCGAGACGCTCCGGGCCCTCCAGCGGGCCAAGCTCACGCGTGGCCTGGCCACGCTCGACGACACGGTGGCGGCGCTGCTGGGGGACGGGCACGATGGCTGACCACCTCGAGGAGCTGCTGGAGTCCCTGCTGTGGGAGGGCTACGCGCTCTACCCCTACACCCCGGGCGCGACCAAGAATGCCACCCCCACCCCGTTCGGCATCGTCTATCCCCCGGTCTATGCGGCGACACTGGCCAGCACCTTCGACCACCTCGAGCTGCGCTGCGTGGTCCGGGCCCCGGCCGACGCCGTCCTGCGCGCCGAGGTGCGGTTCCTGGCCGCCTCGGGAGAGCGCCACCAGGGCGCCGCCCACCGCGTGGAGCTGCCCGGGGCGATGGCCGGCGCGCTGGCCGGGCGCCCGGCGCGCAAGGAGGTCACCGTCGGCGGCCTGACGGTGGGCATGGCGCTCGAGACCCGGCCCCAGCTCGGCGAGGACGAGTACGAGGTCGTGCTGCGGGTGGACAACCTCACGCTCGTCTCCTCCGGGCTTGACCGTGCCGGGGCCCTGAGGCGCTCGCTGATCTCGACCCACCCCGTCCTGCGCGTGAGCGGCGGGCGCTTCGTGTCGCCGCTGGAGCGGCCGTGTCGATCGGTCAACACCTTCCCGGTGCTGGCCACCGACGCCGACGACGTCGTCCTGGGCGCCGCCATCGTCCTCCCCGAGCACCCGCGGCTCGCACCCGAGAGCCTCGGCGGCCTGTTTGACTCGACCGAGATCGAGGAGGCTCTGCTCCTGCACGTGCGGACCTTGAGCGACGGTGAGCGTGAGGAGATCGAGCGTCAGGACCCCACCGTGCGCGAGATGATCGCCCGCGCGGCGAGCGCCACCCCCGAGGACATCGTCGCCCTGCACGGCCGCGTGGAGGTGCGCGATCCGGTCACGCGCGATCCGGTCACGCGCGAGCCGCCCACCGAGCCGCCCGGGCTGATCGACCCGCGCGCCGGTGACTCGATGCTCGACGTCGCGGGACAGACGTTTCGCCAGGGCGGCAAGGTGGTGATCCGCCCCGGGCCCGACGCCGACATCCACGCGCGGATGCTCGACGGGCGGACGGCGACGATCGAGCGGATCTTCACCGACTACGACGGCAAGGCCCACCTGGGCCTGACAATCGACGACGACCCGGGCCAGGAGCTGATGCGGGAGACCGGCCGCTACCTGTACTTCTTCGCCCCGGAACTGGAGGTGGTGGAGCCATGAGCGAGGACGCACTGCGCAGCATCCTGATCGCCGGGGTGGGCAACGCGTGGCTGCGCGACGACGGGTTCGGGGGCGAGGTGGCGCGCCGCCTGTCGGAGCTCGACCTGCCCGCGGGGGTCTCGGTCATGGACGCCGGCACCGGCGGCCTGGACCTGGCCTACGAGGTGATGCGCGGCTATGACGCGCTCGTCATCCTCGACGTGTCCCCGCAGGGCGGTGAGCCCGGGACGCTCTATGTCATGGAGCCCGACGAGGAGGCGGTGCCCGGGGGCATCGAGGACGGGGACGTCATCAACCCGCACGCCATGGATCCACAGACGGTGCTGCGCTTCGTCAAGTCCGTCGGGGCGTGGCCGGGCAAGGTCGTGGTCATCGCCTGCGAGCCCGAGGAGGTCTCCGAGATGGGCTGGGGCCTGTCAGAGCGGGTGCAGGGCGCGGTCGGGCGCGCGGTCACGCTGGTCATGGAGACCGTGGACGAGCTGCAGGCCGGCCCGGTCGCTGCCCCGGCGGAGTGAGGCCGTGCACGAGCTGTCGCTGAGCAGCGCGATCGTCAACACCGTCGCCAAACACGCCGCGGGACGCCGCGTGACCGTGGTCAGCCTGCGGGTGGGCAAGCTGCGCCAGGTGGTCCCCGACACGCTGGAGTTCTACTTCCAGTTCGTGGCCCGCGACAGCGTCTGCGAGGGCGCCCGCCTGGACCAGGAGGTCATCCCGGCACGGCTGCGCTGCAACGCCTGCGATCACGAGTGGGCGATCGAGATCCCGGCGTTCCGCTGTCCCGTCTGCGCCGGCAGCGACGTGATGGTGGCCTCCGGCGACGAGTTCGAGGTCGAGTCAATCGAGGTCGAGTCAATCGAGGTCGAGGAGGCCGAATGCATCGCACAAAGGTGAAAGTGGTCGAGGAGGCACTGGACGCCAACAACACGATCGCCGCGGCCAACCGCGCCGACTTCGACCGCGCCGGGGTCACGGTGGTCAACTTCATGAGCGCGCCGGGGGCGGGCAAGACCACCCTCCTCGAGCGCGTCGTGGCCGATCTGCCCGGGGTCCGCGTCGGCGTGCTGGAGGGCGACGTGCAGGGCTCGATGGACGCCGACCGCCTGGCGAGCCTCCACGTGCCCGTGACCCAGATCAACACCGACGCGGGCTTCGGCGGCGAGTGCCACCTGGACGCCAACATGGTCCGCTCGGCCATCCCGTCGCTGCCGCTGGACGCCATCGACCTGCTCATCGTCGAGAACGTGGGCAACCTCGTGTGCCCGGCGGAGTTCCGGATCGGCGAGGACGTGCGGGTGATGGTAAGCGCCGTCACCGAGGGCGTGGACAAGCCGCTCAAGTACCCGCTCATGTTCCGCGCCTGCGAGCTGGTCATCGTCAACAAGATCGACCTGCTCCCCCACCTGGATGTCGACCTCGACCACCTGCTCTACAACATCGACCAGGTTCATCCCGACGTCGAGCGCATCGTCGTGAGCGCAACCACGGGCGAGGGCATCGGCGCCTGGCGCGACTGGCTGACGCGGATCGCCACCCGCCAGGAGGCCATGGCCGCCGGATGAATCCCGCCCCCGAGCTCGCCGCCGACCCCGCCGCTCGCGTGGCGGCGCTGCTGGGCGCACGGACCGAGGCCAACGCCCGGTTCTTCGACGCCGAGGCCGAGCGCCTGGCCCGTCTCTGTCACCTGATGGCCGAGCGCTTTGCCCGCGGGGGACGCCTGGTGGCCTTCGGCCGCTCCCCGGCGGCGCGCTCTGACGCCCGCCACGTCGCCGTCGAGTTCGTCCATCCGGTGATCGTCGGCAAGCGCGCGCTCCCGGCCATCGGGCTGGCCGGTGAGGGCGGCGAATTGGGCGCCCAGGTGGCGCTGCTGGCCCGGCCCGACGACATCGCCATGGCGTTCGGCGCCGGCGACACCGACGGGGAGGCCGCCGCGGCGATCGCGGTGGCCCGCCAGCGCGGGTGCCTGACCATCGCCTTCGAATCGGTCCCCACCCACCCGCCGAGTGGGAGTTCACGCCGCCGACGTCCGACGTCGACGTCGGCCAGGAGCTCGTCGAGACGCTGTACCACGTCCTGTGGGAGCTGGTCCACGTGTTCTTCGAGCACCGCGGCCTGCTCTCCGGCCGCGCCGAGCGGCGCTCCACGACGCCGGCGCCTCCAGCTTCCTGTACCCGTTCCTCGACGAGCGCGAGGACGACCTCGAGCCGGTGGTCGAGGACGTGCGGCGCTCGGTGCTGACCAAGGCGGCCTACATCGGGGAGCTGCGCGCGCAGACGCTGGGTGAGAACACCGAGGTGCTCGGCGAGGGGGCCGCCGCCCTGCGCCTCTGCTTCGCGCGCGGCGGCAAGCTGCTGGCGCTCGGTAACGGCGGCTCGGCCACCGACGCCATGGACGTCGTCGCCGACTTCCGCGCGGCCGGGCGCCCGGCCATCGACCTGACCGAGGACCCGGCGATCCTCACCGCGATCGCCAACGACATCGGCACCGACGCCATCTTCAGCCGCCAGGTGATCGCCTACGGCGCCGCGGGGGACGCGCTGCTCGCCCTCTCGACCTCGGGCAACTCCACCAACGTCATCGCCGCGCTGGCCGAGGCCCGCCGGCGGGGGCTGGTCACGCTCGCGATGGTCGGCTACGACGGCGGCCGTGTCGCGGCCGAGGGGCTGGCCGACCACGTCGTCGTCACGCGCTCGGAGCACATCCCCCGGATCCAGGAGGCCCAGGCGAGCGCATACCACGCGCTGCGGGCGCTGGTGGCATGAGCCTGCACGCGCCCGTGCGGGACACACGGCGCGGACGCGCATGCGCGTGCGCGTGCGGGGGACCGTCCAGGGGGTGGGCTTCCGGCCCTACGTCTACCGGCTGGCCGGCGAGCTCGAGCTGGGCGGCTACGTCTTCAACGATGCCCACGGGGTGGTGGCCGAGGTGGAGGGCGCCGGCGCGCAGGTCGAGGCCTTCCTGGCCCGGCTGGGTCCGGAGGCGCCGCCGCTGGCCGTGGTCGAGCAGGTGGCGACAGAGGAGCGGCCGGTGTGTCGCGAGACCGTGTTCACGATCCGGGAGAGCCCGCGGGGCGAGCGTCCCGATGCGCCGATCACGCCCGACACGGCGGTGTGCCCTGACTGCCTGCGCGAGTTGCGCGACCCCGCCGACCGCCGCTTCCGCTACCCGTTCATCAACTGCACCAACTGCGGGCCGCGCTTCACGATCGTGCGCGGCGTCCCCTATGACCGGCCGCTGACCACGATGGCGAGCTTTGTCATGTGCGCGGCGTGCCGCACCGAGTACGAGGACCCCGGCGACCGCCGCTTCCACGCCCAGCCCAACGCCTGCCCGGTGTGCGGGCCACGGGCGTCGCTGGTGTCGCGCGACGGCGAGGTGGCGACGCAGGGCGGCGCGGCCCCCGACGCGGTGACCGTCGCCGCGGCGGCCCTGCGCGACGGCGCCATTCTCGCCGTCAAAGGGGTGGGCGGCTACCACCTGGCCTGCCGCGCCGATGACGAGACGGCGGTGGCGGCCTTGCGCGCCCGCAAGCACCGGGAGGACAAGCCGTTCGCGCTGATGGTCGCCGACCTCGCGGAGGCAGAGCGGCTGGTGGATGCTGCACGACGCCGAGCGGGCGCTGCTCGCGTCGCCCGAGCGCCCGATCGTGCTCGCCAAGCGCCGGGCCGACGCGCCGGTGGCCGACGCGGTGGCGCCCGGTGCGCCCGAGCTGGGCGTGATGCTGCCCTACTCCCCCCTGCACCACCTGCTGCTGGCCGATGCCGGCGTCGCGCTGGTGATGACGAGCGGAAACGTGTCCGACGAGCCGATCGCCTATCGCGACGACGACGCCCGCCGGCGGCTGGCGGGGATCGCGGACCTGTTCCTCGTCCACGACCGGCCGATCGAGACCCGCACCGACGACAGCGTCGTGCGGGTCGCGGCGGTGTCCGGCGCTCCGCGGCGAACCTGCCTGCGCCGGTCGCGCGGCTACGTCCCCGCCGGCGCTGGCGCTCGGCGACGGCGGGACACCACAGCCGCTGCTGGCCTGCGGCGCCGAGCTCAAGAGCACCTTCTGCCTGGCCAAGGGCGAGCGCGCGTGGGTCAGCCACCACATCGGCGACCTGGAGAACTACGAGACGCTGCGCTCGTTCACCGACGGGATCAGCCACTTCCAGCGGCTGTTCGCGGTCGCCCCGGAGGTCGTCGTCCACGACCTGCACCCCGAGTACCTCTCGACCAAGTTCGCGCTGGAGCGCGAGGGCGTGGAGCTGATCGGCGTCCAGCACCATCATGCCCACCTGGCGGCCTGCCTCGCCGAGGCCGGTGAGACCGGCCCGGGCCGCCCCGCGGTCGGCGCGATCTTCGATGGGACCGGCTACGGGACCGACGGGACGGTCTGGGGCGGTGAGTTCCTCTTCGGGGACGTGCGGACGTGCGCGCGGGTGGGGACGCTCGTGCCGGTCCCGCTGCCCGGCGGCGCGGCCGCGATCCGCCAGCCGTGGCGGATGGCGTGCGCGTGGCTGTGGGCCGCCCTGGGCGACTCACCCGCTCTGCCGGTGTCGCTGGCCGGCGCCGTGTCTGAGTCGGCGTGGGCGCAGGTGGGGCGTCTCGTGCAGACGGGAACGGCCTCCCCGGCGACGACGAGCATGGGCCGGCTGTGCGATGCCGTGGGGGCGCTGTGCGGGATCCGCGCGCAGGTCACCTACGAGGGGCAGGCGGCGATCGAGCTCGAGGCCGCGTGCGATCCGTCCGCACGGGGCGCGTATGAGCTGCCGGTGAGCGAGATCGGCGGGATGGCGGTGATCGACCCCCGGCCGGCGGTGGCGGCGGTGGCCGCCGACAGCGCCGCAGGCGTGGCCACCGGCGTCATCGCCACCCGCTTTCACGCCGGGGTGGCCCGGGCCACCGTGGAGGTGTGCGTGGCGCTGGCCGCGGCGCACGGCACCGAGCGGGTGGTGCTCTCGGGCGGCGTCTTCCAGAACCGGCGGTTGCTCGAATCCGTGTCGGCGGGGCTTCACGACGCCGGCCTGCGGGTGCTCGTCCCCGAGCGCCTGCCCGTCAACGACGGCGGGATCGCCTACGGCCAGGCGGCGGTGGCCGCCGCGACCCTGCGGGCCCGATGACCGGGGACCCGGCATCGGTGCAGGGGATCCTCGAGGCGCAGGTGTTCGTCGGCGGCGCCAACCGGGGGTTCGGCTCGCTCACCGCCGAGGACGCCAGGGGCCACGCCGATGAGCTGCGCGCCGCCGTCGGGTGGGGACCCACGGCCCGCGTCGCCCCGGTGGCACAGGCGTGGCGGGAGCTCAGCCTGACCCTGGACCGTGCCGGCGCGGCGACGGTCGCCGACCTGGAGCCGGGCGTGGTGCTGGAGCTGGCGCCGCGCCTGTGGGTGACGCTGCCGGGCTGAGCCGCGCGGCGCGCGTGCAGGCGCCCGGGCGGCCGGGCGACCCGGCGGCCTCAGGCCGCGTGCGGCTGGGCAGGACCGTGCCACCGGTTCTGCCGGCCGGGCGATGATCTCTAGTATACGTATGCACGCCGCGTTGCCGTACGCTCCCAGCGTCCGCCTGATGCCCCGCACCCCTCCCCCGACCAGCCACGACGTCGCCCGGATCGCCGGCGTGTCGCAGCCGACGGTCTCTCGCGCCCTGCGCGACGACCCGCGGCTGTCTGAGGAGACGCGGCTGCGCGTCCATGAGGCGGCGCGCGATCTCAACTATGTCCCCAGCCAGCGCGGGCGCTCGCTGGCCACTCGGTCCACAGGCCAGATCGGGATCGTCGTCTCTGACCTGGGCAACCCCTTCTACCTCCAGGTGCTCGACTCCCTGCACGAGGAGCTTCACCAGGCGGACCTGCGGATGCTCGTGCTCACCCCCGACGACGACAACCGGATCCCGCTCGAGCGCGTCGTCGACGGCTCGCTGGACGGAGTCATCCTGACCACGACCCAGCTGCACTCCCCGCTTCCGGCCGAGCTCAGCCGCCGCGGGTTCCCGTTCGTGCTGCTCAACCGCGAGGTCGACGACGCTCCCGGCGACGTTTGCGTCGTGGACAACACCGAGGGCGCCCGTCTCGTCGCCGAGGAGCTGCTCCACTTGGGGCACCGCGCCATCGCCGCCGTGTTCGGTCCCGAGACGACCAGCACCGGGCGCGACCGGGAGGCGAGCTTTCGCAAGGTGCTCGCCGACGCCGGGGTCGAGCTGCCGCCCGAGCGCTGGCGCCGGGCCCCGTTTGACTTCTCCGAGGGCCACCGCTGCACCCTGGAGCTGCTGCCGTCGCGGCCGACCGCGCTGTTCGCGGCCAACGACATCCTGGCCCTGGGCGCCTACAACGCCCTGTACGCCAAGGGGATCCGGGTCCCCGCCGACATCACCCTGATCGGCTTTGACAACGTGCGGATCGCGGCGTGGGAGGCCTTCCAGCTCACCACCGTCTCCCAGGACATCGAGCAGATGGTCAAGACCAGCACCGAGCTGCTGCTCTCCCGGATCGCCGCCGAGCCCGACGCGTACCTGGCGCCGCGGCGGGTGGTCCTGCCCGCGCGGCTGGTGCGGCGGGCCACGCACGGGCCGCCGCCGGCTGGGTCTGGGGCGCCGCTGCGGCTGGTCTAGCGGCGCCGCTCAGCCCCCACGGCTGCGGGGGCCTCCGGTCGAACCTGCAATTCGTGACAAACCCGGTTGTGCCGTCGAGGTTTGTCACCGATTGCATGCCCCACATGCATTTCGTGCCAAACCTGCGGGGCCCGCCGAGGTTTGTCACGAAATACAGGTCGGGAGGCCGCCGCAACGGCCAATCCCGCTCAGACGATGATGGACTGCCCGCCGTCGACCACGATGTCCACGGCGTTGAGGTAGGCGGCGTCAGACGAGGCCAGGAACAGCGCCACCCGGGCGATGTCCTCGGGCTCCCCGAGCCGCCCGAGCGGATGGGACCGCTGCATCTCATTCACGGGATGTTCAGGGTCCTCCAGGAACGGCCGGATCTGATCGGTGATCGTCAGCCCGGGGCTGATCGAGTTGGCGCGCACGCGATGGGGCGCGCCGGCGGCGGCCAGGTGGCGGGTCAGGGAGATCACCCCGCCCTTGGCGGCACCGTGGGCGGCCTGGGGCGCGAAGGCCGCGCCGCGATAGCCCGAGACCGAGCCGGTGTTGATGATGACCGCCTCGCCGCGCTCGCACAGGTAGGGCCAGGCGGCCTTGGTGACGGTGTAGATGATGTCGAGCTCGTTGCGGATGGTGAAGGACCAGTCGTCCCAGTCGAGCTCCTCGAACGGGCCCACCCGCGGCGCGGAGGCGTTGTTGTAGAGGATGTCGATGGCGCCGAACCCGGCGATGGTGCGCGACACGAGCTCGGCGGCGCCCTCCATGGTGGAGATGTCCACCGGGGCCATCGAGAGCATGTCGCCACCGGCGGCGCGGACGCGCGCCACGGTCTCGGCGGCGCCCTCCGCGTTGACGTCGCAGCCGAAGACGCGGGCGCCCTCGGCGCAGAAGAGCTCGGCGGCCGCGCGGCCCTGCCCCCCGGCGGTGCCGGTGATGAGCGCGACCCTGCCGTCCAGGCGGCCCATCAGAGCGAGACCGGGCGCTCCATGCCCGTCGCGGCGTCGGTGCTCATGTCTCACGGTGCGGGTCGGCGGCCACGTCCCTGAACGCAGCCTCTGCCCCCGGCGCCACGGACCTGACCGTGATGCGGAGGCGCTCGAGGCGGTGCTCGGGATCCAGGGCGTCGGTCACGAGCCGGGCGGTGCGGACGTAGTGGATGGCGAGCGCGTCGGCGAGGGCGTCGGCGTCCTGGGCCGCGGCGGCGTCGAGCATCGCGCGGTGCTCGGCCTCCCGCGGCGCGAAGTGGTCCGGTGACGCGGCGCCGTAGACGCGGCGGTAGCGCTCGGCGTGGTCGAACAGCTCGGAGATCAGCGCCTTGGGCCGCAGCCCGGCTCCAGCCACGAACCGCTCGTGGAAGGCACGATGCGGCGCCCGGAACAGCGGCAGCGAGCCGGTGGTGAAGAGGTGCGACATCTGTGCCATGAGCCCCTCCAGCTCGGCGATGTCACCCGGGCTGAGGTGGGGCACGGTGATCCGTGCCGCGGCGACCTCGAGCGCGATCCGCATCACGTAGAGCTCCTCGGCGTCCTGCACCGACAGGCTGGCGATCTGCACCCGGCGGTTGGGCTCGGCCAGGACCAGGCCCTCGTCCTGGAGCATGCGGACCGCCTCTCGCAGGGGGGTGCGCCCCACGTCGAGGTCCCGCGCCAGCTCGGCCTGGGAGGTCTTGACCCCCGGGCGGATGTCGCCATTGAGGATGGCGTCGCGCAGCTGCTGGTGGACCTGGGCGACGATGTCGCCCGCGCGCACGCGTGTGTCGGTCACTCAGTCCCTCCGGCGGCGGTCAGGTAGCTGTGGAACCGCCCTTCGGGATCGTATTGGGCGCGGAGGCGTTCCAGCCGGGCCGCGTTCGCGTCCGACAGGTACCGCGCCGGGCGCTGCCACAGGTTCTCGTCGGCGAGCTGGATCCCCTCCGACAGCGGCTCGAGCCGCCGCATGTGCTCGGTGGGCCAGGCGATGTAGCGCTCGTCCTCGGCCGGGTCATGCCAGCCGGCGAACGCTGCCAGGTAGAGCTTGCCCTGCACCGAGATGGCGGCGTCGCCGAACTCCTGCGGGCGCCACGGGTACCAGAAGACGTGCGATTCCGGAGTGGGCACGTCACCGAAGAGCGCCTTGGCCGGCTCGAGCAGCTGCTCGGCGCCGGCGTTGGTCCACATCCCGTCGGCGGACCAGCGCACGCCCTCGGGCTCGATCGAGTTGGGACCGTCGTAGAGGTCGACGAACGACGTCGGCCGGGCCTGCTCGCGGTGGATGGCGCGGCCAAGCGCCGGGCACTCGTCGAGCCGGGCCAGCGCCGAGCGCGCCTCGTCGTCGTCGTACATGAGCGCCTGGCACATGAGCATGAGCGCGTTGCCGTCGTGGACGGTGCGCCCGTCCGGGAGCGTCGGGGTCGTGCCGAGGATGGCGAACTCGAACTCGGCGGGCAGGGTGGGCTCGAACTCCAGCGCCCAGCCCAGGACCTCGTCGATGTCATCCATGGCGTACACGTCGGTGCGGGTGTAGGTCGCCGTCGGACGCGGGTGACAGCGCAGCTCGAATCGGGTCACGATCCCGAAGTAGCCGGCTCCCGCGCCGCGGGCCGCCCAGAGGTAGTCGGTGTTCTCGTCCTCGTCGGCGTGGATGAGGTCACCGTCGGCGGTGACGACGTCGACGCCGACGATGCTCAGGCAGGCCGGGCCGATGGCACGGGAGTTCCAGCCCCAGCCCCCCTGCAGCAGGAAGCCGCCCAGGCCGACCGTCGGGCAGTGGCCGGAGGGGAAGAACAGGTCGTGCTCGGCCAGCAGCGCGTTCAGATCGCGTCCCTTGACGCCCGGCTGGACGCTGGCCACACCGCGGTCGGGATCGAAGGAGACCTCGGTCATCTGCGACAGGTCCACCAGCAGGCCCGAGCGGATGCCCGACGCACTCCAGCTGTGTCCGCCGGCGCGGGCCTTGACCTTCAGGTCGCGTTCGCGGGCCAGCCGAACGGCGCTCACGACGTCGGCGTCGCTGACGCCCTGCACGATCACCTCGGGAAAGCGGGCGGGTTTGCGCGCGTTCCAGGCGGCCTGCCGGCGGGCGTCCTCGTAGCCATCCTCACCGCGTGCGAACGCGGAGCCCTGAAACTGCATGCCGCCCTTTCCCCCCTCGTTTCGTGCTCTTCAGATACAGTGACACCAAGTCTATACACAAAGGCGGATTAGATGCAGAACGTGGTTCGGCCGCATCACGTCGGCCTCACCGTGGAGGACCTCGAGCGGGCCCGTCGCTGGCACGCGGACGCTCTGGGCTTCGAGCTCCAGCTCGCCTTCGAGCTGCCCGGCGGCGCCCGGGGCGCGATGCTCCGCTCCGCCGACGGCGCCCGGATGGAGCTGTTCGAGGTGCCGGCGCCGAGCGCCGGCCGCAGCTGGCAGGAGCCCCACACCGCGATGCTGACCTGCGGCCTGGGCCACGTCGCCTTTGAGGTCGACGATCTCGACGCCGTCTTTGCCGCGACCACCGCGGCCGGCGGCGCCGAGGTGTGGGCGCCGCGCCCGTCGCCCGAGTCCGGCCGGCGGATGGCGTTCGTCCACGATCTGGACGGCAATCTGCTCGAGCTGATCGGACCCGTGCAATGAGCGCCGGCGATCCGCTGCACGGCTGGAGCGTGGACCGCGGGCAGATCACCTTCGTGGGTCACGAGCTCCAGCGCCCCGAGTGCGTGCTGGCCGAGCCCGACGGCACCCTGTGGAGCGCCGACGCACGCGGTGGGGTGATGCGGATCGACCCCGACGGGACCCAGCAGCTCGTCGCCCAGACGGTCGTGCCGGCCACCGGCGAGGCGGACTCCGTGGCCCGCTACATCCTGGAGGGAACCCTCCCCAACGGCCTGGCCTTCGATGCCGAGGGCAACTTGGTCATCGCCAACTTCGGCACCGACGCGATCGAGCGCATGACCCGCGACGGGCACTCCGAGACCCTGTTCACCGAGATCGAGGGCAAGCCCATCGGCAAGGCCAACTTCGCGCTGGCCGACCGCCGCGGCCGGATCTGGATCACCGTGCACACGCGCCGCGATCCGTGGACGCTGTCGGTGAACGAGAAGACCCCCGACGGCTACATCGCGCTCGTCGACGCCGGCGGCGGGGCGGGTGGGATCCGAATCGTCGCCGACGGGTTCATCGGCACCAATGAGATCCGCTTCGACGCCGCCGAGGAGTGGCTCTATGTGGTCGAGTCAAACGCCCGCCACATCTCCCGGCTGCGCGCCGCGGACGACGGATCGCTGGCTGACCGGCAGATCTACGGTCCGGCCGATCTCGGCGGCGTGCCCGACGGCTTCGCCTTCGACGAGCAGGGCAACCTGTGGATCACGCTGGTCAACGCCGATCGCCTGATCGCGCTCACCCCCGAGGGCGAGGTGCTCACCCTGCTCGACGACGGCAACCCCGCCGGTGTGGAGGCGTTCGACGCGGCCTTCTTCGCCGGCACCATGACGCCGGAGCTCCTGGGAGGAGGACGAGGTACGCTGGCGCCGATGATGGCGTCGGTCACCTTCGGCGGCCCCGATCTGAAGACCGTCTACCTGGGCAGCCTCATGGGCTCGCGGCTGCCCTCGTTTCGCTCCCCCGTCGCCGGCCTGGCCCTCGCCCACTGGCATGCCTGAGCCCGTCCCCCACCGCCGGCTGGGCGGCTCGTCACTGGAGGTGTCGCAGATCGCGCTGGGGTCGTGGCGCACGTTCGAGCGCATGGAGCGCGCCGACGCCGAGGGCGTCCTTGACCACGCTCTGAGCTCCGGGATCGATTTCCTCGACGACGCCCGCTACAACGACGAGACCGGCCGGGCGCCGCTGGCCAGCGGGTACTCCGAGGTCCTGTTCGGCGAGCTGTTCCGCGCGGTCGGCGCCGATCGCGACGCGGTGACGGTGTCCAACAAGCTCTGGTGGGAGTTCTGGCCCGAGCAGGACGCCGTCGCCGAGCTGGAGGGCTCGCTGGAGCGGATGGGCTTTGACCGGCTGGACCTGCTGTACTCCTCCACCCTGCCCGACGCGGTCGCGGTTCCGGTGGCGGTGGAGCAGATCGCCGCGGTGCTCGCCACCGGACGCGTGACCGCGTGGAGCGTGGTCAACTGGGGCGCCGAGGCGCTCGCGCAGGCGGCCACCGAGGCCGAGCGCCAGGGGATCCCGCAGCCGTGCGCGGCCCAGCTGCCCTACAGCCTGGCGCGCCTGGACTGGGTCGAGGACCCTGCAATGGACGCGGCGCTGGAGGCGACCGGCGCCTCGCTGGTCCCGTCGGCGGCCCTCGCCGGCGGCGCGCTCACCGGCAAGTACGCCGACGGCAACGCGCCCCCGTCCGCCCGTCTGAGCGCCGCGCTGGCCGAGGGGCGCCGCGCCCGCGAGCTGACCCTGGGCGCCGCGCTGCGCGCGCCGGCGGCGCGGCTGGACACGACTCCGGCGACCCTGGCCATCGCCTTCACGCTGCGCCATCGGCGGACGGCGAGCACGCTCGTTGGGGCCACGTCTCCAGCGCAGATCGATACCGCGCTCGCGGCCATCGCGCTCGCCGAGCGGCTGGGTGATCAGGACGTCGCGGAGCTGCGCGCGCTGGCGCAGCGCGCCGCCGGATGAGGGCTCCCCGGCGCGTGGTCACCGGCCACGACGCGTCGAGCCGGAGCGTCGTGATCAGCGACGGGCCGGCGGCGATCACGCGCGCGGTCGACGACGGCGCGTCCTTTCACGAGCTGTGGGCGACCGCGTCCACTCCCGCGCCCATCGAGGCGGTCGAGCCCGAGCCGGTGGCCCCGTCCGATCCGGTCGGCCCCCCGGGCGGCGGCACGCGGGTCCGGGTCGTGGACATGCCTCCGGGCACGCGCTCGCCGATGCACCGCACCGAGAGCGTCGACTACGGGATCGTGCTCGCCGGCACGCTCACGCTCGTGCCCGACGGCGAGACGACGACGATCGGGCCGGGCGATCTCGTCGTCCAGCGCGGCACCGATCACGCGTGGGAGAACCGCGGCGACGAGGCCGTGCGCATGCTCTTCGTGCTGCTCGACGGGCGCTTCGGCGACGCGCTGCTAGCGACGCTCCCGGCCGGCGTCCGCAGCGGGCTCTTGCACGACGTCCCGTAGACGCAGAGCCAGCTTCGGGCACGCGCGCACCGTCCGGCGAGCCAGTCCCTCCAGCGACGCCGGGATGGGGGCGCCGTCCATGATCGGATAGCCCCACTCGTCCAGCGTGATGCGCTCGGGCAACAGCTCGGCGCACTGGCCGTGCGCGTCGCACTTGATCGGGTCCACCTCGATGCGCAGGCTCATGCCACGGCGCTGCGTTCGCGAGGGGTGATGAGGACGGGACGGCGCGCGCACGCGTCGCACGGGCCATGGCGCGCGTGATCGTCGAACTCGGCGGTGAATACGCGCAGCGCGCTGGTGACAAACGCGGCGGTGCCGTCGGGATGCGCGCAGGCTCCGCGGCCGATGACCAGCTCGCACCAGCGCAGGATGTCCGAGAAGGCATCTCGGCCCCCACGGCCCTCGCAGACATCGGCGAGCGTGTCGGCGATCGAGCCCAGGCCGTTGACGCAGGGCCCGCACTGCGAGGCGCTCTCGTCGGCCATCCACCCCGCCACGCGCGTGACCTCGGCCACGGGGCAGGCGCTGCTGGGCAGCGCCACGATGACGCCGGCGCCCAGCGAGGCGCCCAGCGACCGCAGGCCGCCGCGTGACAGGCGCACCGCGCCGGCGCCCGCCGCGTCGATCCAGGTGCCGGCATAGCCGCCCAGCAGAAAGGCCCGCACCGGCTCGTCAGCCCCGCCCGCCGCGCGCACCAGCGCGTCTAGTCGCGACCCGTATTCGATCTCATAGACGCCGGGCGCGCGCACGCCTCCGCCCAGGGTGATCAGGGCCGAGCCGGGCTCCTCGGGGGGGCCCAGCCGGCGAAACCACTCCGCGCCGTGGCGCGCGATGAGCGCGACCTGGGCGAGCGTCTCGGCGTTGGACATGAGCGTGGGGCGCCGGCCGATGCCGCGCTCGCTGATCCGAGGCGGCTGGGTCACCGGACGGGGGATCCCGCGGTTGACGAAGTTGACCACCGCGGTCTCATGCCCGGTGACGTAGCCGGCGGGCACCGTGACGATCCGAGGCTGTCCCGCTCGCCGGCCCGCCTCCGGGCGCTCGCGGAGGGCGCGGCGGACCGCGTCGTCGCCGTCGCCCATGAGCTCGTCGAGGGCGATCACGATCTCGTGCGTGCCCAGCGTGTCGGCCACGCAGTAGGCGCCGTCGAGCACGAGGTGCGGCAGCGCCTGCAGCAGCATCCGGTCTTTGACGCTCATCGGCTCGCCCTCGGTGCCGTTGACGACGACGACCGGCCGGCCCTTGGCCCGCTGCACGGACTCGAGCTTGGTCACCAGCGGAAAGCCGCCGCCCCCGCGGCCGCGCAGGCCGGCATCGGCCAGCTCGGCGATGAGTGGCGCAGGCCCTCCGTTGCGCGACCGCCCCGCGGCCGCCGGGAGCTCGCCGTGCACCCGGCGATGGGTGGCGTAGTCCATCGTGCCGGCGCCGAGGCCGAGCAGGAGGCGGGGCAGGCTCATGCTCGTCGGCGCGTCGAGTTGTGGCCGAGCAGCGACGCCGGGGTGCCCGAGCGGCGGGCCCAGCCCTTGCCCAGCGGGCCGCCCGGGAGCCAGATGGCCAGGCCCGCGGCGAAGACGGCCGACCCGACCATGGCGGCAACCCGCAGCCGGAGCTGATCCGGCCAGCCGAGCATCGCCCGGCCCACGACGGCGGCCAGCACCGCGAGGATGCAGGCGACGTTGATCGCCTGAAGCCAGCTCTGGTGGACATCGCTGCCGGTGCCGAACCCGTGGACGACGGCCACGGGCCACGCCGCGTAGGCCAACCAGTGCACGCCCCGCCAGGTGGCATGGCCCATGCGGTCGCGGACGAGGCTGGTGATCGCCACCGCCAGCATCAGGTCGAAGGCCACCGCCCCCAGCCCCAGCCACAGCGGCCGGTAGGAGCCGGCAAAGGGGATCACCGCGTCGAGCAGCGAGATCGGGGCGAAGCTGTCCAGGACGGCGGTGACGATGTGGACCGCGAGGAACGCCACGGCCAGCAGGGACGCCGTGCGATGGATCCCGTCCACGATGAAGCGCGGGACGCCGGGGCCCCGCAGCCGGGCGATGGCGGCGATGCCGATGACCATGCTCGCGCTCAGCAGGATGAGCGCGACCGTCCCGCTGGCCCGCGTCAGGTACCAGTCGACGCTCGGTCCCGTGGTCACTGCGGCCAGCCTCCCTGGGTCCGGACGCGCCCGTCGAGTGCCACCAGGCGCGCCGGCAGGCCGTGCTCGGCCAGCCACGCCGGTGCGTCGTCGCCGAGCACGATCGCGGCGGTCGAGGCGACGTTGGCCTCCGCGCACGTCGCCGCGGCGACGCTGACCGTCCGCCATGGCCCGCGGACCGGCTGGCCGGAGCGGGGATCGAGGACGTGATGCATCTCGCGCCCGGCGTGCTTCCAGCGCCGCGTGGCGATGCTGGAGGTCGCCAGTCCCCCCGACCGGATGGCGATGGTCTGGCCGGGGGCGCCGGGACCATCGCGATGGTCGTCGGTGACGTGGATCGTCCAGCCGCCCGCCGGTGCGGGGCCCGCAGGTGGCGATGTCGCCGCCGAGCGAGACGAGCACCCCGGCCGCGCCGGCGTCGTGCGCGGCCCGGGCACAGCGGTCGGCGGCCAGCGCCTTGGCCGTCGCGCCGAGGTCCAGCGCCACACCCGCGGGCAGCGTCACCCGCGCCGGGTCGCCGGTCACCTGAATCTCCTTCCAGCGAGACCGCCGGCGCCGGTGGACGGCGATCCCGCCGCCCTCGCTCAGCGGCGCGCGGGACGGCACCGCGATCAGCTCGTGCCAGTCGCGGTCATAGCCGAGCGCGACGAGGTCGGCGGCGAGCGTCGGGTCCACCGCGCCGTCGGAGGCGTCGGCGGCGTGGACGGCGAAGCGGACAGCCTGCGCGAACAGCGGGCTCACGGTCAGCGTGCGCGGACCGGGACCGGGCGTCGCGTTCAGCCGGCTCAGCTCGGAGTCCTCGCGAAAGCGGCTGGCGGCCGCGTCGATGGCATCAAGCTCGCGCTCGACGGCCGCCCGTGCGGACGGATTGGCAGGACCGTCGTAGCGCAGCAGAGCGGTGGTGCCGAGGGCGTCCCACGTCTCGGTGCTGCAGGCCGCCGGGGGCGCGACGGCCGATGTGTGACCCATCACGAGCCGCCGGAGACCGCCGGCGCGGGGGCCGACTGGGGCACGGGAGCCGGCTGCGGCGCGGGAGCCGCGGAGGTGGTCGTGACCTGGGGTGCGGTGGTGGTGACCTGGGGTGCGGGGCTCGTGGCCGTGGTGGGCGCGTGAGCCGGTGGGCGCAGCGTCGCCCGGTGGCGATGGTGCGGGTGGCGGCCCCGATGGTGGCCGGTGGCGCTGCGCGAGCGGCGCGCCGACGCTGACGCCGCGGCGACCGACACGCCGGCGGTCACGTGGCGCTTGTGACCGGGGAAGGCGTGGGCGGCCACGTCGGTGAGCAGGCCGGTGGCGGCGACGGCACCGCCGATGAGCACCCGGTTGACGATCCGGAGGCGGCGGAGGCCAGCGTCGCGACGCGTCTGCGCCGACGCTCTGAGGGAGCGGCTCATGACCACGACTCTGTCCAGATTCGCTTAAGCGGCATTTATCCCTGGATGAGAACTCTCTTGAGGGTGTTTGCAGGGGTAAAGGCTCGTATGATGGGCGCGTGGCGAACATCGTCCTGATCGAGGACGAGCCCGGAATCGTGGATTTCATCGACCGTGGCCTCAGTGCCCATGGATTCGAGGTCCGGTCGGCGCTCGACGGCGAGACCGGCTTGGAGCTCGCGCTCGGTGATCACGTCGATCTCGTCGTGCTCGACCTGATGCTCCCCGGCCGCAGCGGGATGGAGGTGCTGCGCGACCTCGCGTCCGAGCGTCCCGAGCTCCCGGTGATCGTGCTCACGGCCCGCGGTGAGCTCGAGGACCGCGTCGGCGGGCTCAACGCCGGCGCCACCGACTACCTGGTCAAGCCGTTCGCGCTCGCTGAGCTGGAGGCCCGCATCCGGGCGCAGCTGCGCGCGGCACGTCATGCGCAGGCGACGGTCATCCGCAGCGGCGAGCTGGAGATCGACCTGCTCACGCGCGAGGTCCACATGGGTGGGGAGCTGGCGCGACTGACCAACACCGAGTTCGACCTCCTCGCCTATTTCATGAACCATCCCGGCCAGGTGCTCAACCGCCAGCAGATCCTACGCGCGGTGTGGGGCTACGGCCACGACCCCGCGACCAACATCGTGGACGTCTACATCGGCTACCTCCGGCGCAAGCTGGCCATCGGCGGGCGGTCGGTGCCGATTGTCACCGTCCGCTCCCGCGGCTACCGCCTGGAGGAGGAGCCGGGATGATCGCCGGCACCAGCGTCCGATGGCGTCTGGTGGCTTGGGTGACAGGAGTGCTGCTGGCCGTCGCTGCAGTCATCTTCGTGGTGGTCTACGAGCAGACCGGCACCGAGCTGCGCGCGGAGGTCGACCAGGACGTCTCGGGAGATCTCTCCCAGCTGTCTCAGGCGGTGAAGGGGATCCGGACCAGGTCTCCGGAGGCGCTGCTGGCGCGGATCGGCGTCTACCTGCGCGCCCAGCCGTTCCGGGCCAGCTCGTCGCTCATGTTCGCCGCGATTCCCGGCCACGGGGCGATCAGCAACCCCTCCGAGCTGCTGGGCAGCTCTGTGCCCGACGACGGCGAGAGCGCGGCGCAGCAGAACCAGGAGAACGCGCTGGCGCGCCCTCTGCTCACGGCTCCGACGAGGACCACGACGCAGCAGGCGCCCGACATCGGCGAGGTCCGCCTCGATGAGCGGATCGTTCGCGTCGGGGGCGTCGACGTGCGGGTCGGCGCCGGCGAGCCGCTGGCGATCGTCACGCGGGCCCAGCGCAGCATCGAGCGCTCGTTCGTCATCGCGGGGGCGCTGGCCCTGGTCCTGGCGCTGATCGCCTCCTACCTCGCCGGCGCCTCGGTCTCCCTGCCGTTGCGGCGGATGGCCCGCGTCGCGGCGCAGGTCGACGACGGCGATCTGCATCCGCGCATGGACACCACGCCCCGGGCAGCGGGCGAGATCCGCGTGCTGGCCGAGTCCTTCAACCGCATGCTCGACCGCCTCGCCGAGGCGTTCGCGGCTCAGCGGGATTTCATTGCCGACGCCTCGCACGAGCTGCGCACGCCGCTCACCGTGATCGGAGGCCAGCTCGAGGTCCTGGCCGCGCAGGACCACCCCGCGCCCGAGGACGTCCGGCGCGTCGAGCGTCTGGTGGCCGCCGAGATCGCCCGGACGTCGCGGCTGGTGGACGACATGCTGCTACTGGCGCGCTCCGAGCGCCGCGACTTCCTCCAGTACCGGGAGTTCGAGCTCGAGCCATTCGTCGCCGAGCTGTGGTTCGGCGCTCGCATCGGCGAGGCGCGCCGCTTCGAGCTGAGCCCGATCCCCGACGGCGTCCTCGCCGCCGACCCCGATCGCCTGGCGCAGGCGCTGCGCAACCTCATCCGCAACGCCGTCGAGCACACCCGGGGCCCGGACGGGCTCGTGCGGCTGGAGGTGACGGCCCGGCCCGGCGGGATGGTGCGCTTCGTCGTGCTCGACGACGGTCCGGGCATCGATGACGCCGAGCTCGAGCAGGTGTTCGAGCGCTTCCACCGCACCGACGACGACCGCAGCCGCAAGACCGGCGGCGCCGGCCTGGGACTGGCCATCGTGCGTGCGATCGCACGTGCGCACGGCGGCGACGCCCGCGCGGTGGCGAGCGGCCGGTGGCGCCCGTCTCGAGCTCGACCTGCCACGGCTGCGTGCCGTGCGCACGCCCTCCGGGGAGGCGCCGCACGAGACCCGCCAGGCGCCGGCCCATCGGGTTGCGCCGCCGGTGGAGGCGGGCGTGGCTAGAGGTCCGCGCCCGCCGGAAGCTGATCCACTGGACGCGAGCCGAGGAACTCCGTGAGCGCCTCGGCCTCGAGCGGCCGCGCGAACAGGAAGCCCTGGCCCGAGTCACAGCGGGCGCGCTGCAGGTGCTCGAGCTGAGCCAGATCCTCGATGCCCTCGCCCAGGGTCTCGAGGTTGAGCGACTTGCCCAGGTCGATCAGCGTCTGGATGAGGGCCGCGGACTCCTTGGAGGAGGCGATGCCCTGGACGAAGGCACGGTCGATCTTGAGCGTGTCCACGGGGAACTGGCGCAGGTAGGCGAGCGAGCTGTAGCCGGTGCCGAAGTCATCGACGGCCACGCGCACCCCGAGCTCCTTGATGGCGCCCAGGCGCCGCGCGGTCGCCTCGGGATCCCTCATCAGCGCCGTCTCGGTGATCTCGACGGTGAGCGCGGACGGCTCCAGGCCGGACTCGAGCAGGGCGCTGCGCACATCGTCGACGAGCTCGTCGTGGTCGAGCTGGCGGCCCGAGACGTTGACGCTGATGGCCAGGTCGTACCCGTGGGCGCGCCAATGCGCCGCCTGGAGGGTGGCGCTGTGCAGGACCCAGCGGCCGATCGAGAGGATCAGGCCGCTGCGCTCGGCGATCGGGATGAACACGTCGGGCCCGATGACGCCGCGCTCAGCGTGACGCCAGCGCAGCAGCGCCTCCACCCCCGTCGTCCGCTCGGACTTCAGGTCGAAGGTCGGCTGGTAGACGAGGAACAGCTCCTCGGCGGCGATCGCGTCGGCCAGGTCCATCTCCAGCGTGATCCGGTCCTGGGCGGCGGTCTGCATCCCCGACTCGTAGGTCACGTACTGGTTGCGACCTGCCTCCTTGGCGGCGTACAGCGCGACATCGGCGTCCGCGAGCAGCTCCTCGGCGGTCTCGTGCTGGCCGTAGGCGACGCCGATGCTCGCCGTCACCGACAGCTCGCGGCCGATCTCGTCGGTCAGATCGTAGGGCTCGCGCAGCACGTCGAGCACGCGCTCGGCGACGAGCTCGGGGCCGACGTCCAGGGTGCTGGCCTCGAGCAGCACGACGAACTCGTCGCCGGCGAGGCGAGCGGCCGTGTCCCCGGCGCGGACCACGGTCTCCAGCCGGGCCGCGACCGCCTTCAGGAACGTGTCCCCGGTGGCGTGGCCGAAGGTGTCGTTGATGTGCTTGAAGCCGTCGATATCGATGTAGAGCACCGCGATCGGCTGGCGGGCGCGACGGGCCCGCGCCAGCATCTGGTCGGCGCGATCGATCGCCAGGACGCGGTTGGGCAGGCCGGTGAGGGCGTCGTGGAGGGCCTGGTGGCGCAGCTGGCCGGTCTTCTCGGCCACCATCGCCAGTGCCCGCTCGCGGGAGCGTGACAGGGTGAGGATGAGCAGCGACAGCAGCAGCGTCACGATGACGCCGGCGGCGGCGATGATCGCCCCCTGGAGGGCGGGCCGGATGCCGGAGACGATCGGCGCCCCGGTGACGGTGATCGTCCACCGGCCGTCGAAGTCCATGACCGTCCGCGTCGTGAGCGAGCCCGAGGCGTGCCCGACGCTGGCCACGCTGACCAGGCGGCCGTCGGGGTTGGCGTACTGGAGGCGGAGGTTGAGGGCGCGGTCATGGTCGACGGCCTGTCGGAGCAGCGTGCCGATGTCGAAGGAGCTCACCACCCAGCCGACGGTGTTGGCGGTGCGCTCGGCGGGACTGCGCAGGGGCACGCCGCGGCGATAGATGGGGACCTCGAACAGCGTCGTGCGGAGCCAGGCGATGTTGATCGGGGTGATGAGGAGGTGGTCGCTGGCGCCGGCCGCCCACAGCGCCGTCGCCTCGGTCGAGCCGACGAACGTGCGCGGGTTACACCAATCCTGCTGGACGAGGTGCGCGGCGACGGGGGTCAGCGGCATCAGCGCGCCGCTGGCGTCGAGCAGGCAGTACTGCGGCTGCCCGGTCGGCGCCATGAAGACGATGTTGCGGCCGAGGAGGCGGATGAACGCGGGGTCGGAGTCCCGGCGTGACTGGAAGCGGATGAGGTCCGAGCCAGGGACGACATCGATGACAGCGCTGCCGATGCCGCCGACCTGGCGCTGGTCGGCCTGGAGGCGGCGGTACCACTGATCGAACTGCGTCGGCGTCAGCGCCGGGTGCATCGTCATCACCGTGCGCAGCGTGGCCACGAAGTTGGCGTTGCGCTGCAGCAGGATGCCCACGGTCGAGGTGACGTCCTCGGCCGCGGCGTGGAAGTCCTTGCGCTCGTTGGCCTGGCCGGTGCGGGTCCATAGCGCCGCGCTGATCCCGGAGAGGATCAGCCCGATGATGAGCACGGCAACGGCAGCATGCGTCGCTCGGCGCGATCGGCGGCGGGTCGTGGGCTCCTGAGCTTCGGCGACAGATGGGGCGTGACTGCCCGACTGGGTCATTACCACCTCAGTCGGCCCGAACGGCCGGGCCTTTAGCGCCGCCTACCCGTATGTCAGTAAACCCACCTGTTGCGGTGGGGGGCCGGAGGGCTCCGGCGATGCGGTCAGTCCCGGCGCGTCTCGGCGTCGGTGGCGAGCTGCTCGCGGCGCGTCTCCGCGCTGGCGGGGACCTCGTCGCGGCTGAAGTCCGCAGGCTCGTCGCTGCGGCCGACGGCGGTGGGCTCCTCGTCGCGGCGGACGGGCGTCGGCTCCAGCCCGCCGTCGCGGCGGACGACCGTCGGCTCCTCGTCGACGGCGGTTGCCGGGCGGCGGTCGTAGGCGACCGGCGCGTCGTGCGCGACGGCCTCGTCGGCGACGACAACCGTGCGCCGGCGGCGCGGCACGAGGGTGTTGAACAGGAGGATCACGGCACAGACGGCCCAGCCAAGCTCCGTCCAGCCGTTGGCAGCGGCCATGCCGAGCACGTTGCCGCTGACCAGCGCGATGACCGCGGCGGCGCCGAGGGCGATCCCGACGATGAGGCTCATCGTCTTGGCCAGCAGATGCTGCGCGGCTCCGAAGAGCAGCAGGCCGCCGGCGACCGCGGTGAGCATCGCGGTCCAGCCGTTGGCGGCGAAGAGCCCGAAGATGAAGTCGCCGTCCTTGGTGACGTCCCCGTTGGGGAAGTTGGAGAACGGCGGGAAGGTCCGCGCCTTGTACAGGAGGTACAGGCCGACGGCAAGCAGGATGGTGCCGAGCATGAGCGCCGGCCCCCTCGCCAGGCTGATCCCCTTCTCGGTGCGCGTCGTGGTCGTCGCGGCGCTGTGACGTTCGGTCGTCTCCATACGTGTGCCTGCGGGATTCGCGGTGGTAGCCATGATCTAGACCTACCTCCCCACGCGGCGCACGAAACAAAGCCCATCCCGGGCCCCGATGTTCGCTGTTTACACCTGATATCGGTCCAACGCGTCGCGCCGTGCCTGGGCGTGATCGACGATCGGGGCGGGGTAGTCGCGGCCGATCCGGCAACCAGCCCGCTGCTGGACCTCCTCGGGCATCGTCCACGGCTCGGTGAGGTACGCGGCGGGTACGCCGGCCAGCTCGGGGACGTAGCGGCGCACGTAGTCGCCGTCCGGGTCGAAGCGCTCCTGCTGGCGGCCCGGGTTGAAGATCCGGCGAGACACCGGCTGCGGGTCGACCCCCACCGAGGCGATCCACTGCCAGTTGCCGTTGTTGGAGGCCTCGTCGCCGTCGAGCAGCAGGCGCATGAACCATCGCTCGCCCCAACGCCAGTCGATGCCGAGGTCCTTGGTGAGAAACGAGCCCACGAGCAACCGCGCCCGGTTGTGCATCCACCCCTCCCGGCGCAGCTGCCGCATCCCGGCGTCCACGGCGGGATACCCGGTGCGGCCCTGACACCAGGCCTCAAAGCGGCGCTCGGCGCGGCTCCACCGGATGCGCCCCCGGTAGCGCGATTGGAACTCGGACCGGGCATTGGCCGGGTGGTGGCCGATCACGTGGGCGTAGAAATCACGCCAGCACAGCTGGCGCCGGTAGGCCGCCGCTCCCTCGCCGTCGGGCAGGCGTTGCTCCACCTCGCGCGGTGAGACGCATCCGAAGTGCAGGTAGGGCGAGAGCCGGCTCACCTCGTCGCCGGCGAGCTGGTCGCGTCCGTCGTCGTAGCCGCGCACCGTTCCGGCCAGGAAGCGCCGCAACCGCTCGCGCCCCGCGCTCTCCCCGCCGGACGCCGGGTCCTCGCACTCCTGCTCCAGGCCGAGGTCGCTCAGGGCGGGCAGGGTGCCTGCGGCCAGCTGTGGCGGCAGTGGCGTCATCCGCCGGGGAGCGCCGATGACCCCGCGCCGCGGCTGGGCGGCCCAATTGCGGTGAAAGGGCGTGAACACGGTGTAGGGGTCGCCGCCCTGGGTGCGGATCGCGTCGAGGCGATCGACGGCGAAGAGGCCGGGATGGACGCAGAAGGCCGGGCCGGAGGCGAGCGCGGCCTTGACCTGGTGCTGGCGGCGCCGCGCGAATGGCCCCACGTCGGCGCTCAGGTGAACGGCCGCCGCCCCGATCTCCGCCGCCAGTGCGGGCAGCTCGCGCTGCGGCGGGCCGTGGCGCACCACCAGGCGGCTGCCCCGCTCGCGTAACGCCGCGTCGAGGTCGGCGAGGCATTCCAGCAGGAACTGCGTCCGGGGACCGGAGGCGTGGCGGCCGCCCAGGAGGGCGTCGTCGAAGCAGAACACCGGCACGACCGTGTCGGCGGAGTCCAGGGCGGCACGCAATGCGGGGTGGTCGTGGAGGCGCAGGTCGCGCCGGAACCACACGATCGCGGTCATGGCCCGACCCCGGTCAGCCACG
Source organism: uncultured Solirubrobacteraceae bacterium (assembly GCA_963764125.1). GTDB lineage: Bacteria > Actinomycetota > Thermoleophilia > Solirubrobacterales > Solirubrobacteraceae > Palsa-465. Next base: position 192,556 of record CAVXRR010000030.1, on the reverse strand, counting down.
GCGGCCTCAGAGCGGTCCAAGCCCGGCCGACCACGGCGGCCTAGAGCGGTCCGAGCGTCACTGGTCGCTGAGCACGTCCGTGAGTGCCGGCTCGATCGCTGAGTGGCGGAACGTGTAGCCGAGCGTGCTGAGCTTGGCCGGGATCGCGCGCTGGCCGGTGGTGACCATCTCGGCCATCTCGCCGTAGAGCAGCCTGACCGCGACGCCGGGGACGGGCAGCACGGCAGGGCGGCCGAGGGCGTGGCCGAGCGCCCGCGAGAGCTCGGCATTGGTGACCGGCGTGGGCGCGGTGAGGTTGACGGGGCCGGCCGCCTCGTCGTGATCGAGGCAGTGCAGGATCCCGCCGACGACGTCGTCCAGGTGGATCCAGGGGACGTACTGCTGACCGCCCGCCACCGGGCCGCCGATGCCGAGCTTGAAGAACGGCAGCATCTTGGCCAGCGCGCCCCCGCTGGGCGAGAGGACCACCCCGGCGCGGGTGCAGACGACGCGCATCGAGGCATCGGCCGACATCGCCTCCCGCTCCCAGGCCACGGTCAGCTCGGCGAGGAAGTCGTCGCCCGGCGAGGCCTCCTCGTCGAGCGGGGCGTCGCCGCGCGGCCCGTAGTAGCCGGTGGCCGACTGCGAGACCAGCGCGCGCGGCCGGCCACCCTCCGCCAACGCCGTCAGGCCCGCCACCAGCATGCGCGTGCCGCGCACCCGCGAGTCGCGGATGCGCTGCTTGGCGCTGTCAGACCAGCGCTGGGCCACCGGCTCCCCCAGCAGGTTGACCACCGCGTCGGCGCCCGCCAGGGCCTCGCGCCGGCGGTGGCGCGCTCTCCGGCTCGGTCCACGCATGGACCTCGACGCCCTCGCCCAGCACCCGCTGGCCCCGCTCGGGGTCGCGCGAGAGCGCGACGACCTGGTCGCCGCGCCCGGTCAGCGCGTCGGCCAGGGCCAGCCCGATCGTCCCCGTGGCACCCGTGATCAGCACTCGCATCGTGTGTCGCTCCCGTTCGAGATGGCCTGCTCACTCCTTGTTGGAAAAACCTCCACAAGTTGTATCGTTTTCCCATCTCGCGCGTCGCAAACCCAGAGCTGACGACCGCCCAGCTGGCGGAGCGCACCGGGCTCAGCGCCGGAACGCTGCGCATGTGGGAGAACCGGCACGGCTTCCCCGACCCCTCGCGGCTGCCCGGTGGTCACCGGCGCTACGCGGAGGCCGACGTCGAGCACGTCCGCGAGGTCCTGCGGCTGCGCGATCAGGGCCTGTCGCTGCCGGCGGCGATCGAGCGCGTCCGCACCCGGCGCCCCGCGGTCGCGGTGTCGGTCTTCGCCGGCCTGCGCCGGCGCCGCCCCGAGGTGGCGCCCACGGTCCTGCCCAAGCCGGCGGTGCTGGCGCTCAGCCGCGCCATCGAGGACGAGTACTGCGCCCGGGCCGCCGACGGGGTGCTGATCGGGTCCTTCCAGCGCGAGCGCTTCTACCGCCAGGCCCAGCGCCGGTGGCGCGAGCTGGCCCGCACCGCGGACCTGGCGGTGGCGCTGGCCGACTTCGCCACGCCGCGCCGATCCCGGGGACGGGCCCGTGGAGGTGCCGGTCGACCCCCGCCATGCCCTCGCGCGGGAGTGGGCGGTGACTCATCAGCGCCGAGGGCGTCCAGGCGTGCCTGGCCGCGTGGGAGCAGCCGTCCGAGGCCGAGGTGCCCGACGCCGCAGCGCCGCTTTGAGGTGCTGTGGTCATTCGAGCCCTCGGTCGTCGCCGACGCCGTCGCGGTGGCGGCGGAGCTGCTCTGCCGCGCCATCGATGCGCGTCTGGCCGCGCGGCTGCGCGTCGGCGCGGCAGGCCGCAGCGCGCGGACCTGGACCCGGCGTCCGCCCTGCGCGACGGCGGGGCGCTGGCGCACCGGATGGTCGGCTACCTGGGGCAGACTGGTCGCGCCTGGCCAGGCGACCCGCGACGTGCGAACCTGAGCCGCTGACACCCGCTCAATGCTCGCGGAGGCGAGATGAAGCTCGACGGGCTGCACCACATCACGATGATCACCGGGGACGCCCAGCGCAACGTCGACTTCTACGCCGACCTGCTGGGGCTGCGGCTGGTCAAGACGACCGTCAACTTCGACGCGCCCGAGGCCTACCACCTGTACTTCGGCGACGAGACGGGCAGCCCGGGCTCGATCCTCACCTGGTTTGAGTTCGCCGGCGCCGCCCGGCGGCCGCGCCGGCGCCGGGATGATCCACACGCTGCAGCTGGGCGTCGCCTCCCCGGCGGCGCTCGACTTCTGGGCGGCGCGGCTGTCGAGGCCGCCGGCGTGACGTGCGAGCGCGGCGACGGCACGCTGCGCTTCGCCGACTATGACGGGCTGGGCTTCGAGCTGCGTGGTCGCCGCCGCGGGCAACCCGCCGCTGGCCGCCGCCCATCCCGAGGTGCCCGCCGAGCACGCCCTGATCGGCCCCCAGGGCGCGCGCGCCTACGGCGCGAGCCCGCCGCGGCCGGCGCCGCTGCTCACCGAGACGCTCGGTTTCGACGCGCCACGGCGAGGGCGGCTACCGGCTCGCCGGCGAGCACCGGCACTTCGACTGGGCCTACGACGAGCCCCCGGCCGAGCCCGGCCGCCAGGGCGCCGGCACCGTACACCACATCGCCTGGGCCTGCCCCGACGCGGACCAGCTGGACTGGCAGCGGCGCCTGCGGGAGGCCGGCGCGATGGTCACCGACGTCCGCGACCGCGACTACTTCACGTCGATCTACTTCCGCGAGCCGCGCGGGATCCTGTTCGAGATCGCGACCCTCTCCCCCGGCTTCGCCGTCGACGAGGACCCCGACGCACCTTGGCGAGGCGCTCAAGCTGCCGCGCATGCACGAGCACCTGCGCCCCCAGCTGGAGCGGACGCTCACGCCGCTGGTCAACCCGCGCGCTCGCGCCGCGGCGCTCCAGGCCTGACCGCGGCGGGGGCGCCCTCCAGCGCGCTCCCGGGCATGGGCCAGCATCACCTCGCCGGCGCACAGCGCCACCATGAGCGCGGCGATCCCGGCGCCGATCGACCCACGCCGGCAGCCCGCCCCCGGCCGGTAGAGGACCAGCAGCGCGAGCGCCACGAGCAACCGGCCGTAGGAGTGCTCGCCGAGGATCCGCAGCCGGAAGGCGGCCAGCCCGATCAGGTAGACCGCCGCCCCGCCGCACATCGCCAGGCGCCCGGCGGTCGGGCATGGGCGCCGACACCGAGTTGTGGACGACGAGCTTGACCCCGCCGTCGAAGATGATGATCCCGGCGACGATGATGAGGTGCATGTAGCTGTAGGCGTCCGCGGCGGCCAGCACCGGATCGTCGTGGACGCGCAGCCGCTCCTGGGCCCGTTCGGCGGTGCGATCGAAGTACGTCCACCACATCCCGACCACGGTCAGCAGCGGCAGGGTGGCGGCGATCACCAGGCCGGCGGTGAGGCGGCCGCTCGCCGATGACCACGCCCACGGCGACGATCGACTCGCCCAGGCAGATGATCACAAACGCCCCGTAGCGCTCGGCGAAATGGGCCACGGCGACCTGCTGGAGCCCGCGCAGCCGCTCCCGCGTCAGCCACGCGGGGCCGGCGTAGTCGATCGCCACGGCCAGCAGCCACAGCACGACCCGGGCCCAGCCGTGCGCCAGCGCCCCGGCCAGGAGCAGCGCCATCCCGATGGCGACCGTGACGGCGAAGCCGAGGATGGCGGCACGGCTGGCGTTGCCCCGCCGCGACGCGTCGACGTAGACCCCGAGATGCAGGAACCGCACCGCCGCGTAGGTCGTGGCGAACAGCAGCGAGTTGCGGCCGAACGCGTGGGGCACCGCCAGTCCGACGATGAAGATCAGCAGAGTGCCGGCCAGCAGGCAGGCGCGCAGCGTCCGCGACTGCTCCTCCTGGGCGTTGGCCGCCCACACGAACGCCGACCACGCCCACCACACCAGCGCCAGGACGAGCATCGCCTCGCCCAAGCGCGCCCAGCTCGTGCGGTGCGCGAGCAGCGTGGTCACCTGCGTGACCGCGAACACGAACACGAGATCCCAGAGCAGCTCCACCGCGGTCGTCCGCCGCTCGGGCGCCGGCTCCTGCGCCGGCACGGCCACGCCCGCGTTTGCGGGGTCCTGCGCGGCGGTCGCGTCACTCACGACAGCAAGTATCGCCGCGCGGGTGGCGCGCGCCTGATTGGATACCCCGCCTGATCAAGCAAGTCGAGGCGGAGGAGGAGTCGATGGCGGAGCGCGCGGCGATCGTGACAGGAGGTTCAAGCGGGATCGGGTTGGCGATCGCGCGAATGCTGGTCCAGGAAGGCTACGGGGTGACCATCGCCTCTCGGCGCCCGGAGAAGCTGGCCGAGGCGGCCCAGCAGCTGTCGGCGGACGGCGGCGAGGTGGCCCACGTCGCCGGCAATATGGCCTCCGAGGAGGTCGTGACCCAGGTGGTGGCCGAGCACCGAGAGCGGTTCGGGCGCCTGGACGTGCTCGTCAACAACGCCGGCGTGGGCGTCGGCGCGCTCGTCGCCGACATCGAGACCAAGCGGCTGGACATGCAGCTGGCCGTCAATCTGCGCTCGGTGATCCTGTTCTACCGCGAGGCCGCGGCCCTGCTGCGCGCCGCCGGCGCCGAGCACCGCAACGCGCTCGTCGTCAACACATCGTCGATCTCGGGAAGTCCGGCGAGCCGTGGCTGTCGGTCTACTCGGCCACCAAGGCGGCGGTCGTCGGCTTCACCGAGGCGATGAACAAGGAGCTGGGCAAGGACGGGATCAAGTCCACCGCGCTGTGCCCGGCGTTCGTGGACACCCCGATGACCGACTTCGTCAAGCAGAGCGTGGCCGCCGAGGACATGATCCGCGTCACCGACGTATCTGAGGCGGTGCGGATGCTGCTGCGCCTCTCCCCCGGCTGCGTGATCCCCGAGATCATCTTCCAGGCGCCGGGCTCGACTCCCTCGGGGCTGCCGGCCTAGTCTCCTCGAGCCGGGCCATGATGCGCTCGTACTCGTCGTAGCGGCGGACCACGCGCGTCCACGCCCAACCGGGGCGGCGGCGCAGCTCCGGCGTGCGGTCGGGGTCACCGGGACGCTCGGGCGGCCGGGGGGTCGCCTCGCGCCCAGTGGTCGCCTCCTGCCGGGGCGTCGCCTCGCGCCCGGAGGTCGCCTCCTGCCGGCGGGGCGTCGCCTCGTGCCGACGGGCCAGGAGCGCCTCGTGCTCGCGGCGGGCCGCGGCCAGCTCGCCGGCGGGGACCTCGTCTGCGAGCAGGCTCGCCTGGAGGTGGGACTTGAGGATGAGCAGCTCGCGCTCGGTGCGCGCCGCCGGCGGTGGGCCGCCAGCATCGGGCAGATGCCGTCGCCGCTGGTAGCCGCGACGATGATGTCCCGATGCCCGTCCAGCATCGCGACGCGCGTGTGGTGGGGCAGGCAGTCGATCGCCTGTCGGAGGTCCTCGATGGTCGCTCGGCGCCGGGTTCGCATAGCCTGTGCCGCCCGATGGGCGAGCGGCTGGGCCACTGTAACCGGCGCCGTCGAGGCCCTCAAGCGATCCCCTGGCGACGAAAGGAACCTTGCACATGAAGCTCGGAGTGAACGTTGGCTATTGGGGTTTCGGGATGGGACCGCAGGAGCAGCTCGACGTGGTCCAGGAGGCCGAGCGCCTGGGCTATGACTCCGTCTGGGCGGCCGAGGCCTACGGCTCGGACGCCGCGACCGTGCTGGCCTGGCTGGCCGCGGGGACGACGACGATCAAGCTGGGCTCCGCCATCTTTCAGATGCCCGGGCGCTCGCCCGCCATGACCGCGATGACGGCGGCGACGATCGACGAGCTCTCGGGCGGTCGGATGGTGCTGGGGATCGGCTCCTCGGGCCCCCAGGTGGCCGAGGGATGGCACGGCCAGCGTTTCGCCCGCCAGCTGCAGCGCACGCGGGAGTACGTCTCCGTGGTGCGCAAGGCGCTGGCGCGTGAGCGCCTGGAGTTCAAGGGCGAGACGCTGGAGCTGCCGCTGCCCGACGGCCCCGGCAAGGCGCTGAAGCTCATGATCAACCCTGTGCAGGAGCGGATCCCGATCTACCTGGCGGCGATCGGCCCCAAGAACACGGCGCTGGCCGGCGAGATCGCCGACGGCTGGATCCCCACCTTCTTCTCCCCGGAGTTCGTCGATGACTTCCGCGACCTGCTCCAGGAGGGCGCAGACCGCGCCGGCCGCTCGCTCGACGGCTTTCAGATCGCGCCCACCGTGTCGGCCTTCGTCACCGACGACCGTGAGCTGGGCCGCAACATGATGCGCCCCGGCCTTGCCCTGTACGTCGGCGGCATGGGCTCGCGCAAGCAGAACTTCTACAACAACCTGGTGCAGCGCTACGGCTTCGAGGACGCCGCCAGGACCGTCCAGGACCTCTACCTCGACGGCAAGAAGGAGGAGGCCGCTGCCGCGCTGCCCGACGAGCTCATCGACATGATCTCGCTGTGCGGCCCGCGCGACGTGGTGCGCGACCGCATCGCCGCCTTCCGCGATGCCGGTGTCGGGACGCTGATGGTGATGCCGATGGCCTTCACCCGCGAGGACCGGATCGCGCAGCTGCGTGCGGTGGCCGAGCTGGCGGATTGAGCGCGGGCACGCCGCTGCGGATCTTCCTGGGCGCGTTCGGGCAGCCGGGCCACGCCTTTCCCATGCTGGCCCTCGGCGCCGAGCTGGTCGCCCGCGGCCACGAGGTCACCTACGAGACCTGGAGCCGGTGGCGCGAGCCCGTCGAGGCGCACGGGATGCGGTTCCGCGCCGCGCCCGAGTACCCGACCTTCCCGACCCGCGAGCAGCCCCTGGGACCGTATGAGGCGGTGGTCAGAGCCGCCGCCGAGACCCGTCCCGGCCGTGGCGGCGGCCCGTCCCGATGTCGTCGTGCACGACATCCTCACGCTGGCTCCGGCGCTGGCCGGCGAGCTCGAGTCCGTCCCGGTGGCGACGCTGATCCCGCACGTCTATCCGGTGATGGAACCCGGCTTCCCGCCCTACGCCTTCGGGGCCCGGATGCCGCGCACGCGCGCCGGGCGGACGCTGTGGCGCGTCTTTGACCGGCCCGTGCGCTCCGGGCTGGAGCGGGGCCGCGCCGAGCTCAACGACACCCGGCGGCGCCTGGGCCTGCCGCCGGTGGACCGCCTCCACGGCGGTCTCAGCACGCAGCTGACGATGGTGGGCACGCTGCCCCAGCTCGAGTACCCGCGCCCGTGGCCCGAGCACGTGCACGTGGTGGGGCCGCTGATGTGGGAGCCGGCGTTCGGCGACGTGCAGCCGCCGCCCGGCGACGCGCCGCTGGTGCTGGTGGCACCGTCGACCGCCCAGGATCCCGAGCACCGGCTGCTGCGAGCGGCGCTGGCCGGACTGGCCGGAGAGCCGGTGCGCGTACTGGCGACCTGGAACCGGCGTGCGCTGCCCGGGCCGGTGAAGGTCCCGCCCAATGCCCGCCTGGTGGAGTGGCTGTCCTACGCCCGGACGATGCCCGGCTGCGCGCTGGTGATCTGCCATGCCGGTCACGGCACGCTGGTCCGGGCCCTGGCCTCCTCGTGCCGGGTCCTCGCCGTGCCCCACGTCGGCGACATGGCCGAGAACGCCGCCCGGCTGGACTGGGCGGGCGCGGGCGTACGGCTCCCGTGGCCGCTGCTCGCGCCCGCCACCCTGCGCCTGGCCACGCGGCGCGCGCTGCGGCGGCCGGACATGGGCGAGCGAGCGGCGCAGCTGGGGGCGTGGGCGGCCCGCCATCCCGGACCGGCGCGGGCCGCCGATCTCGTCGAGCAACTCGCCAGGCGCTGACCCAAATCTCACCGTTGCGCGGGAGTTTTTGCGGCTTTGGGGAGCCCTGGGTAACGATGGTCATCGCACGTCCGTCGGGTTGTGATTGAGAGACAGAAATAGAGAGCAACAACCGTGTAAGCGAATTAACCGGGCCAATTTCACGAAAGGACGTCATGACGCGTCTCACTTCTCGACTGGCACTCGCCCTCGCTCTCACGGCAGTAGGGCTCTCGTGCGTTTCATCGGCGGTCGCCGCGACGCAGACCGTCACGCTGAAATCCACCAAGGGCGACCAGGCGACGATCACGCTCAACAAGCAGACCAAGCGTGCGCTGCAGAAGAACCACATCTCGTTCAAGGCCAACAATCCCGCCAAGCGCAAGGGCAACAACGCCACCCTCCCCGAGAAGTCGGGCAAGTGGAACTTCTCGAACACCGAGCGGCAACGTCAGCTACAACGGCGTGACGCGTTTCGTCCGCGGTAAGCGGTCGGTCAAGTTGACCAAGTTCAGCTTCACCCGCACCGTGAAGGGCAAGAACTCCACCGCCACCCTCACCGCGTTCTTCGGCAAGAAGAAGGTCACGCTGCTCACCCTCACCGGCAAGGTCAAGGTGAAGATGAAGGGCGCCAAGGCGACCGTCTCCGGCTTCACGGCCAAGCTCTCCAAGAAGGCCGCGTCGCTGCTGAACTCCGGTCTCAAGCACAAGGCCTTCAAGGCCAACCAGAAGATCGGCTCGTTCTCGCTGACGCTGACCTCCCGCGCGACGCTCGTCACCAAGCCGGCGCCTCCGGCCGCCCCGGGTACCCCGGGTACCCCCGGCGCGAACTCCCCAGGCGCCGGCCTGGCCTTCACGCCGGCATTCGAGAGCGCCCTGGGCGCGAGCGGGCTCAGTGTCACACCCCTCGGCCCGGCCGCCAACGGCATCCTCGGCGGACTGAGCGGGGTCACGCTGCCCCTGGGCGACGGGACCAGCGTCACCGTCCCGGGCGTCGGCGGCGCGCCCGCGGCCAGCGCGAGCTATGACAACGGCACGCTGACGGCGTCCGTCCCTCTCGCCGGCGGCGTCAACCTCAGCAACGGCGACGTCTCGGTCAGCCTGACCAACCCCGTGCTCTCGATCGGGACCGGCATCGACGGCTCGTCGGGCCTGTACTTCTCGATCAACGGCGGGCCCGAGGTCAAGGTGTTCGACATCGACACCTCCAAGCTCGCGGCGGCGGCGCTGCCCAACGGCACGCTCGACCTCAACGGCCTGCTCACCGAGCTCTCCAACGAGGGCTCCGCGACGATCAACCAGCTGGCCGGACAGCAGATCGTCCAGCCCGGCCAGGCGTCGGGCCTCCTGAGCCTGATCGTTCCCTCGTCGGCGGCGGTTCCGGGCTCCTAGCGACACGAGCCGGTCCGTCACAGGCAGGCGCGCCGGGGCGGCCAATGGGTCGCCCCGGCGTCTGTCTTCTCTAGGCGGCAGCGGACCCACCGGCCGTCCCGGTGCCATCACAGACGTAGAGCTTCACGGGACGGGTCTGGTGGGTGCGCGAGCTCCGGGGGTGGGACTCGAACCCACAACCCTTCGGTTAACAGCCGAATGCTCTGCCTATTGAGCTACCCCGGATCGATGTAAGTCGCTACTGCGTATCCGTGTTGTCGGAAGACTCGGCAGATACTTTACCCGGACCCCCATCCGGAAGACCGGCGGCTCGTTCTCGACCTCGGCGTGGCAGCGAGCACAGCAGCACACACTTGCTCGCTTCGCCCCGGGCGCTAGCGGCGGCTACCTCAGAGGGTCTGCTCGAGCCGGGCCACCGCGTCGCGGATCGCGTCGCGGACCACCTCGCGCTGGTGGGCGAGATCGCTCGTCCCCGCGCCCTCGGCCCGGGCGCGGATGATGGCGCGGTCCAAGCGGTCGAGATCGAGGATCGAGCCGGGCGTGCTCCAGGCGGTCGGCGCTGGGGTCCGGCACGCGGCCCGCGAGCTCGACGAGGCCGCTGATCGTCCGGGCGAACTCCTCGTCGTCGTCGGGCAGGTCGGCCAGGGGGGCGCGCAGGTGCCCGCTCAGGTGGCGGGCGGCGCGGCGCAGCGCCGTGCTGGTGAGGATCTCGTCGACGTCGAGGCCGGCCAGGACCGTGGCGCCGACGTCGGGCACGGCCAGGCACAGCGCGAGGAAGAGGCGCTCGGCGCGTATCGCCTGCCCCGGTCCGCCGGCCGTGTCGCCCGCCGCCGGGGCGCCGGGTCCCGAGCCGTTGCCCGGACGGCCCGCCGCGCACCGTTCCGCCCGCCGAGCCGCCGCTGGTGAGCAGCGTGGCCAGGCGGCCCTCGGTCAGCTCCAGGCGACCGGCGACGCGCCGCACCAGCTCGTCGCGCAGGACGCTGGCGCCCAGCTCGTTGAGCACCGGGCGCAGCTCGGACAGCGCGCGGTCGCGCCCCTCAGCGCTGCGCGTGTCGGCGCGCTCCAGGATCCGCGTCACGTTGAAGACGACGAACGGCGTGGAGCTGGCCACCAGCGAGCGCAGCGCCTCGGCCCCATCGCGCTCGATGAGGTCGGCGGGGTCGGTCCCCTCGGGCAGCGGGACCACGCGCAGCTCCACGTCGCGGCCGCTGGCCAGACGAGAGGCGCGCAGCATCGCCTCCTGACCGGCGCGAGTCGGCGTCCAGGCACAGCTCCAGGACCTTCACCACGCGCTCGAGCTCGCGGAGCTGCTCCTCGGTGAGCGAGGTGCCCATGATCCCCACCGCGTTGCGGATGCCGGCCTGGTGCAGGGCCAGCACGTCGGTGTAGCCCTCGACGAGGATCATGCGCCCGGCCTTGGCCGCGGGAGCGCGCGCCAGGTCGATCCCGAAGAGCACCTCGCGCTTGTGGTAGAGCTCGCCGTCGGAGGTGTTGAGGTATTTCGCGCCGCCCTGGTTTTCGCGCATGCGCCGGGCGCCGAAGCCGTGCACGCGCCCGCGCGCGTCGACCGCGGGGAACATGATCCGCTCGCGGAAGCGGTCATAGACGCTGCCGGGGCGGTTGCGGGAGCGCTGGGCCAGGCCGACGGCCAGCAGCTCCTCGTCGGAGTAGCCGGCCCGCCGCGACGCCAGCAGCACGCGATCCCAGGCGCTGGGGGCGTAGCCGACCCGGAACTCCTTGAGCGTCTCCTCCGTCAGTCCGCGCCCCAGCAGGTAGTCGCGCGCGCTCTGCGCCTCCCCGCGCCTCCCACAGGTAGCGCGCGTAGTAGATGGTCACGCGATCCAGCAGCGAGTGCAGCCGCTCGCGCCGCTGGCGGCGCGCCGCCGCGCCGGGATCCTCGTCCTCGGTCTCCAGTTGCACGCCGAAGCGGTCGGCCAGCGACTCCATCGCCGCCTTGAAGTCCAGGCCCTCGGTCTGCATGACGAAGTCGAAGGGATCGCCGGACTCCTGGCAGCCGAAGCAGTGGTAGTGCTTCTCGTCGGGCCGGACATGGAAGGATGCTGTCCGCTCGTCGTGGAAGGGGCAGATCCCGAAGTAGCTGTCGACCCCGGCACGCCGCAGGTCGGTGCGCGTCGAGATCAGCGCCAGCATGTCCACCGCGGCGAGCACGCGGTCCTTGGAGTCGGCGGTGTAGCGGCTCACTGGGCGAAGGAGTCCGGGACGCTGAGCTGCTCGAAGAGCCGGATGCAGAAGCGGTCGGTCATCCCGGCCAGGTAGTCGGTGACGCGCGTCGAGAGCTCGCCGTCGGGGATCGAGGCCGGGATCTCGTCCGGGTGCTCGCAGTAGTGGGCAAAGAGCACGTCGATCACGCGGTTGATCTTGACGTGCTCGCGGGTGGCCACCGGCCCCAGATAGACGCGCTCGAACATGAACGCCCGCAGCTCGGACATCGCGCCGCCGACGACCTCGCCCTGGACGATGTCGCCCGCAGCCTCGGAGTGCTCGACGAGGTCGTGCACCAGCCGGTCGATCCGCCGCTCACCGGTCTCCCCCAGGATCGCGATGGGGCCTGCGGGCAGATCGCCGGTGGCGAGGACCCCGGCGCGCACCGCGTCGTCGATGTCGTGGTTGATGTAGGCGACGCGGTCCATCAGGCGGACGATCTTGCCCTCGAGCGTCGCCGGCTGGGCCGAGCGTCCCGAGTGGCTGACGATGCCGTCACGGACGGCCTCGGTGAGATTGAGCCCGCGCCCGTCGCGCTCCAGCGTGTCGACGACGCGCAGCGAATGCTCGTAGTGACGAAAGGCGGTGCCGAACCGCTCGCGCAGAGCAGCGGTCCAGGGCGTCCTCGCCGACGTGGCCGAAGGGCGGGTGGCCGAGGTCGTGTCCGAGCCCGATGGCCTCGCACAGGTCCTCGTTGAGCGCCAGCGCCCGGGCCACCGTGCGCGAGATCTGGGTCACCTCGAGCGTGTGGGTCAGCCGGGTGCGGTAGTGGTCACCCGTGGGCGCCACGAACACCTGCGTCTTCTGCTTGAGCCGGCGAAACGCCTTGCAATGCACGATCCGGTCGCGATCACGCTGGAACGGCGTGCGCAGGCCGCAGTCGGTCTCGGGGTGACGGCGCGCGGCCGGGTAGGAGCGCGTCGCCAGCGGGGAGAGGTCTGCCTCCTCGCGGGCGCGGATGCGGTCGGCGAACCGGTCCGCTACCGGCCCCGTCGGGTGCTCGTAGCCCGGGGTCATCGTCTGCTCGTTCACATACCGATTCTGACAGCGCCACGGGCGGCGCCGGGCGGGCGGGTGCGACAGGATTTCACGCAGAGATGATCAGGCGGCCATCAGCGGGCGCAGGCGGACGTGCGCGTGGTGCTCCGCGGTGTCCCCGATCGCCCGCTCCACCTGGCGCAGGGTGAGCTCTGAACCCTCGGGTGCCCGGGCGAGCGGCGACCCCAGCGCGCTGACCATGAAGCCGTAGGCCTCCTCGGAGAGCGAGAAGGCCGCGGCCTCGCAGGCGTTGCAGACGACGCCGCCGGCGGCACCGGAGAACCCGCTGAGGTGCTCGGTCTCCCCGCACACGGCGCAGGCGGCGAGCTGGGGCACGATCCCCGCGGCCAGCAGCAGCTTCAGGCGAAAGGCCAGGCCGTTGCCCGGACGCGCCTGCGCCGCGTCGGACGCGAGCAGTCCCAGCTCGTTGGCCAGCAGCCGGAAGACCTCGGGATGGGGATCGGAGGTCTCGAACAGCCGCGTGACGGCGTCGCAGGCCCGAGCCGCCGCGTCGAGGGTGGCGGCCTGCTCGCGCAGGCCGCCGTGGGTCGCGATCGTATCGACGCCGGTGACGGTGAGCAGCTCGCTGCGGCCCTCGTGCAGCACGGCGCGAACGTGGAAGAACGGCTCCAGGCGAGCGCCGAACCGGCTGCGGGCGCGGCGGGCGCCCTTGGCGATCGCGCTCAAGCGACCGCGATCCGGGGTATAGAGATGGAGAATCCGGTCGGCTTCGCCATAGCGGATGGACCGCAGGACGATCGCCTCGGTCCGCAGTGGGCCGGCCATCACCCACCTCGCGCTATACTAAATGAAGCAATGAAGCAGGTCACCGTTTACACCACCGATTTCTGTCCGTACTGCTCGAGCGCGAAGACGCTGCTGGCCAAGCGCTCGATCGAGTACGAGGAGATCAATCTGGCACGCGACCCGGACGGTCGCACCAAGCTCTCCGAGCTCACCGGAATGATCACCTTCCCCCAGATCGTCATCGACGGGGAAACGCTCGGCGGGTTCCAGGAGCTGCTGGCCGCCGACCGCGCCGGCACGCTCTCAGAGCTGCTCGCCGCCTGAGCCGCGCCCTCTCGCCGGCCGGCGCTCCGTCGCCCGGGCGCGTGGCCGTCGCTGGCAGCGCTCGCACACGTAGGTCCCCCGTCCCCCGACGACGAGCTTGCGGATCGCCGTCCCGCACGCCGGGCACGGCCGTCCCTCGCGCTGGTGGACGCAGAACAGGTCCTGGAAGGATCCCTGGGCCCCGTCGACGTGGCGAAAGTCGTCGATCGTCGCCCCCTTGGCGTCGATGCCGGCCATGAGCGCGTGCTCGATCGCCTCCCGCAGGGCCTCGAACTGCGACCCGCTCAGCGAGCCGGCGGGGCGTAGCGGGTGGATCCGGGCCCGGAACAGCGCCTCGTCGGCGTAGATGTTGCCCACGCCGGCGATGCGCCGCTGATCGAGCACGAACGACTTGATCGGGGCCGTGCGCCCGCGCGCCTGCGCGCGCAGGTGCCGGCCGGTGAACGCGGGTGTCAGCGGCTCGACCCCGAGGCGCCGGCCCAGGTAGGCGTCGCGCGCGCCGGCGCCGGTGACGAGGTGCCCGGTGCCAAAGCGCCGGGGGTCGTTGTAGACGAGGCGGTGGCCGCCGTCGAGCGCGAAGCGCACGCGCGTGTGCGGCGGGTCGGCCGGCGGGTCGAACAGGAGCGCGCCGGTCATGCGCAGGTGCATGAGCAGGTAGTGCTCGCCGGCGAGCCTCCAGACCAGGTACTTGCCCGACCGGCCGACCTCCTGCACCATCCGCCCGCGCAGCGCGGCCTGGACCGGTTCCGGCGCGTCGGGGCGGGTCCAGCGGGGGTCGAGGATCTCGACCGCGTCCAGGGTGCGGCCCTCGAGGTGGGGCGCCAGCTGGCGGCGGATCGTCTCGACCTCGGGGAGCTCGGGCACGCTGTCTGATTAAAGGAAGGGCGCGCTAGAGGAACGAGCGGCCGGGGAGCTCGGGCGCGGCCGCGCCACCGGCCAGCCACCCCAGCACGCTGGCCCCGACGTCGGCCAGCACCCCGTCGTGGCGGCGGCCGCCGTGGCCGGCGAAGACGGCCAGCAGCGGCGCCTGCTCGCGCGTGTGGTCGGTGTGCGGCGAGGTGAGGTCGCAGCCGTGATCGGCGGTGAGGACGAGCAGGTCGTCGTCGCGCAGCAGCTCCAGCCACCGCGCGACGCGCGCGTCGATACGGCCCAGCGCCCCGGCGAAGCCGTCAAAGTCGTGGCGGTGGCCGTAGACCTGGTCGGTCTCGATCAGGTTGGTGAACACGAACCCGTGGTCGAGCCCGGCGATCAGCTCGGTCGGTCTCGTCCAGCGCGCGCGCGTTGGTCGCGCCGGGATGCTCGACGTCGATGCCGACGCCGGCGAACAGCTGCCCCACCTTGCCCACCGCGTGCACGGGAACGCCGTGCCGCCTGGAGCTCCTCGAGGTAGCTGCGCCCGGGCGGTGCCAGCGCGTAGTCGCGCCGGCCGTCGGTGCGCTCGAACGCGCCTCCGCAGCCGGCGAACGGCCGGGCGATCACCCGGCCGACCGCGTGCTCGCCGGTCATCCCGTCGCGGACCCGCCGGCAGATGTCATAGAGCGCCTCCGGGGCGACGACGTCGACGTGGGCGGCGATCTGGAGCACCGAGTCCTGGCTGGTGTAGACGATGAGGTCCCCCTCGGCGACGTGCTGGGCGCCGAAGTCCTCGATCGCCTTCAGGCCGTTGTCGGGCCGGTTGCAGATCACCCCGCGGCCGCTGGCGCCGCGGACGATCTCGAGCACCGGCGCCGGGAACCCGTGCGGATAGGTGGGCGGCCGATCGGGCGGCCGCAACGCCCATCAGGCCCCAGTGCCCGGCGGTCGAGTCCTTGCCCGGGCCGAGCGGCAGCAGGCGGCCGTGCACCACGGGTGCGTCGGCCGGCGGCAGCCCGGTCGAGCGCCAGGATCGAGCCCAGCCCCAGGCGCTGCAGCGCCGGCAGATCGAGGCCGCCGAGATGCTCGGCGAGATGGGCCAGCGTGTTGGTCCCGGCGTCGCCGTACTCGGCGGCGTCGGGCGCGGCGCCGACACCACAGGCGTCGAGGACGACGACGAACGCCCGCCTCATCGCTCGCTTACGGGCCTGGATCCGGTGCGCACACGGGGATTCTGGCAGCCCTCTCCCCGCTCAGTCCTCGCCCTCCCAATAGTCGACCGCCTCCAGGCGACCGACCACGCCCACCCCGCGCAGGGCGATCTTGCCCGAGCGCGGGTAGTAGCAGATGTCCCCCGGCTCGCGGCTGCCGTAGGCCAGATAGGTGAGCCCCTCGATCGCCGCCGCGCAACGCGTGAGCGACCCCGGTGCCCGGCGGGCGCCCGATCACGTGCCCGGGTCCGACCGGAGTCTCCTCCTCGCCCAGCAGCAGGACGCCCGCGCCGTCGAGGATCACGAAGATCTCCTCCTCCAGCGTGTGGCAGTGCTGCGGGTCAGACAGCTTGCCCGGCGCCACCTGCACCCACCGCAGTCCTGAGCGCTGCGACCCCGCGGCGCGGCCGAGGTCGCGTCGGCGGCGCGAGACGCGCGGACGCTCCATCACGCTCGAGCTCGACCTCATCGAGGTTGACGATCGTCCGGGGCCGCGGGTGGGCGGGAGCCGGGTCGGCCGGGAGCTCCGGAGGGCCGAGCTCGCCCTCGAGCACGAACTGGATGGGCGTCCCGTCGGCCGGGCCGGGAATCGACTGCACCGCGCGGCCGCCGAGCGTCGAGATGCCCAGCCGCGGCAGCCGCAGCGCCTCGTCGTAGGCCCGGCTGCCGAACGCGAGCACGTCGAGCGGCTCGTCGGCGCGGAGCGTGTGCTCGCCGCGGCGCGCCAGGTAGACGATGCAGTCCCCGGCGCCGATCGGCGTCGTGCGGCCCCGCTGCCACGAGAGGCCGGAACCGCCGAGCACGTAGAAGATCTCCTCCGAGCGGCCGTGCTCGTGAGCCGGTGTCGACCAGCCGCCGGGCTCGATCTGGATGCGGCGCACCCCGACCGTCTCGCAGCCCGCCGCCTCGCCCAGCATCGTCCAGCGGTTGCGCAGATGCCCGAGCGCGTACTCGCGCGAGGGCGCCTCGTCGAAGTGGGTGAGCCCCACCGCTCGCCCCGATGGCTAGCCGGAGCCGGCCGGCCGCCCGGCCGGCGCGCGGGGCTCGGCGGGCGCGCGGGGCTCGGCGGGCGCGCGGGGCTCGGCGGGCGCGCGCGGACCGATCTGCGCCCTCGGATGGGCGTCGAAGTAGACGTCGCGCAGCCGGTCGGCGGACAGGTGGGTGTAGATCTGAGTGGTGCCGATATCCGCGTGGCCGAGCATCTCCTGCAGCGAGCGCAGGTCACATCCGCCCGCCAGCAGATGGGTGGCGAAGGTGTGGCGCAACGTGTGCGGGCTCATCCGCTGCTCCAGTCCGGCACTGCGGGCGTGGGTCTGGACGATCCGGTACAGCCCCTGACGCGAGAGGCCGACGCCGCGCAGGTTGACGAAGACGTGGGGTTCATCGCGGATGCCCACGAGCCGGGGACGGCCGTGGGCGAGGTAGGACCTGAGGGTCGCCACCGCCTTGGAGCCGATCGGCACCAGTCGCTCCTTGGAGCCCTTGCCCCGCGCGCGCAGCATACCCGCGTCCAGGTCGATCTCCGACAGCTCCAGCGTGATCGCCTCTGAGGCCCGCAGGCCGCAGGCGTACATCGTCTCCAGCAGCGCGCGATCGCGCAGCGCCGCCGGCGAGGTCCCCCTGGGCTGGGACAGCAGGCGGTTGACCTCGTCGCGGCTGAGCACCTTGGGCAGCCGCCCGCGCGAGCGCGGCGGCCGCAGCTCCGCGGTGGGGTCGTGATCGATGATCTGCTCGCGGCGCAGGTGGCGGTAGAAGGAGCGCAGGCAGGCGATCTTGCGCTGCAGCGTGGCCGGCGCCACCGGGGGCTTGCCGTCGTGCCCGTCGGCCAGCTCGGACACGAACGCCGCCAGGTCGGCCGGGGTCACCTCCAGCGGATCGCGATCGCGGCGGCCCAGGAACAGCCCGAACTGCTGGAGGTCTGAGCGGTAGGCCTCCAGCGTGTTGCGCGACAGCCCGCGCTCGAGCTCCAGCGCGGCCAGGAACTCCAGCGTCAGGTCGGTGAGCCGGCGCTGGACCGTGGATGCCTCGGCGATGGCCATGTGCCGCCGTATTCGCCCCGGCCCGGGGCGTCTCCTGCGGCTGGGCGCGCTCTGTCAGCCGCTGGGGAGACCGCCGCGCCCGGGCTCACGCCCGCGCCCGCGCCCGCGCTCGCGCTCGCGCTCGCGAGCCAGCCACAGCAACGCGATCAGCGTCTTTGAGTCCTCGGACTCGGCAAGCGCCGCATCGAGGTCGTCCAGCGGCCAGGGGACGATCTCGATCCGCTCGTCCTCGTCGGGCTCGGCGCCCTCTGCGGCGTCGCGCAGCTCGCGTGGCCAGAAACAGCCACACGCGCTCGTCGCTGAACCCCGGGCTGGTGTAGAACGCCTCGAGCTCCTCCCAGCGGCCGCGCCGCCTTGCCGATCTCCTCCACGAGCTCGCGCTGCGCGCAGGCCATCGGCGCCTCGCCGGGGACGTCGAGCTTGCCCGCGGGGATCTCCAGCGACGCGGTCATGCCCGCCGTCTCGCGCGGCTGGCGGGTGAGCCAGACGTGCGGGTCGTCGACGGCGAGGATCCCCACCGCCCCGGGATGCCAGACCTTGTCGCGGGCCACCACAGCGCCGTCGGCGTGGCGGAAGTGCTCGACCCCGGCGGTGACGATCGCGCCGCGCCACTTGACGTCGGAGCCGATCGGCTCAAACCCGCTCACGTGCTGGCGAGCTCCACCGCGGCCTCGTCGACGAGCGTGATCGCGATGTCGAGCATCATCTCCAGGTCCTGGGCGCTGATCCGCTCACCGGGCTCGTGGTTGTGCTCGACCCCGTCGGCCAGGCACGTGCACGCGAACCCGGCGGCCTCGAACGAGTTGGCGTCCGAGGCACCGCCCGAGTCGATGTGCCGGGGCTCGTAGCCGCAGGCGCGCAGCGCCCGCTCGGCCACCGCCAGCTGGGGCGCGCGCGCCTTGGTGCGGTAGCCGGCGAACATCTGCTCCACGTTGACGTCGAGGTCGCACTCGCCCGCGTTGGCGGCGTCCTGGAGGTGGTCGACGAGCTCGGTGGCCACGGTTGCCGCCCGGTCGGCGTCGAGGCTGCGGACCTCGGCCTCGATGCGGCAGCGCTCGGGGATGACGTTGATGGCGCTGCCGCCGTCGATCAGGCCGACGTTGGCGGTCGTCTCGGCGTCCAGCCGGCCCAGCCGCATGGCCGCGATCGCGTTGGCGGCGGCCACCACCGCGCTGCGCCCGACCTCCGGCCGCACCCCGGCGTGAGCGGCGCGGCCCCGCAGCTCGGCCACGATCCGGTAGTGGGTGGGCGAGGCCACGACGATCTCGCCGATCGGGGTGGCGTGGTCGAACACGTAGCCGAACGCGCTGTGCAGCCGCGAGACGTCGAACTCCCGCGAGCCGCGCAGCGACGATCTCCTCGCACACGGTGAAGAGGATCTCGATCCCCACGGGCGGGGGCTCGCCGGCCGCGGTGAGGCGCCGGGCCAGCTCCAGGATGACCGCGATCGCCGACTTGTTGTCGGCGCCGACGATCCCGTCGTTGGCGTTCTCCCAGCGGCCGTCGACCAGCACCGGCTCCACCGCCGCGGCCAGCGGGACGGTGTCCATGTGGGCGCACAGCAGCATGCTGTCTGACCCGCGGCCCGGGATCCGCGCCAGCAGGTTGCCGGCGTCAGACCCGACCGCCGGACCGCTGCCGTCCTCGTCCACCTCCAGGCCCAGCTCGCGCAGCTGCTCGGTCAGCCAGTCGGCGACGGCGCGCTCGTGACCGGAGGGGCTCTCGATGCGGCACAGGGCCGCGAACGTCTCGTGCAGTCGCTCGCGCTCGGCCTCGGTGGCGCGCCTCACCATCGCCCGGGGACGCGGGTGCGGGCGTGGACGAGCGGACGGGGGGACCGCGTCACGAGGCGGAGGTGCGCGCGACGCGCACGTCCTGCTCGCCGGGCAGCGGCGCCGGCGTCTCGGCGGCACTGGATTCCGCATAGCCCAGGGCCGCGCCGACGAACTCGCGGAACAGCGGCGCCGGGCGCTCGGGACGCGACTTGAACTCCGGGTGGTACTGGGAGGCCACGAAGAACGGATGGGCGTCGGGCGGCAGCTCGACGGCCTCCACCAGCCGCCCGTCGGGCGAGGTGCCCGAGCAGACGAGGCCGGCGCTCTCCAGGTGCTTGCGCAGGTGGTTGTTGACCTCGTAGCGGTGACGGTGGCGCTCGTAGACGACCGCCTCGCCGTAGAGCTCGCGGATCCGGGTGCCGTCGTGCAGCCGTGACCGGGTCGGCGCCCAGCCGCATCGTCCCGCCCATGTCGGCGATCTCCTTCTGCTCGGGGAGCAGGTCGATCACCGGGATACGGCGTCTCCAGATCCATCTCGGTGGAGTTGGCGCCCTCCATGCCGGCCATGTGGCGCGCGAACTCGCTGACGGCGACGTGCATCCCCAGGCAGATGCCCAGGTACGGGATCTGCTGGGTGCGCGCGATCCGGGCGGCGGTGATCTTGCCCTCCCAGCCGCGGCCGCCGAAGCCGCCGGGGATGAGGATCCCGTCGGCGCTGTGCAGCCGCTCGGTCACCGCCGGATCGCCGACCGTCTCGGAGTCGACCCAGTCGATCTCCACCACGGCATCGTGGTGGATGCCCGCGTGGCGCAGGGCCTCGGCCACCGACAGGTAGGCGTCCTCGAGCTGCACGTACTTGCCGACCAGGGCGATCCGCGCCTTGCGCCGGGCATCCGCGGCGCGGCGGGTGATCGCCTCCCACCCGCTCAGGTCCGGCGCGCCGACGTCCAGGCCGAAGTGCTCGGAGAGGATGAAGTCGTCGACGCCCTGGTCGTTGAAGACGAGCGGGACGCGATAGACGTCGGAGACGTCGTAGGCCGAGACGATCGCCTCCACCGGCAGGCTGGCGAACAGCGCGATCTTGGAGCGGATGTCGGTCCCCAGCTCGGACTCGGAGCGGCACACGACCATGTCGGGCGCGATCCCGATGCGCCGCAGCTCGTTGACCGAGTGCTGCGTCGGCTTGGTCTTCAGCTCCCCCGCGTGGCCGATGTAGGGGACGAGCGTGAGGTGGATGAACATGCACCGCCGCCGGCCGACGTCGACCGGGAACTGGCGGATGGCCTCCAGGAACGGCAGCGACTCGATGTCGCCCACCGTGCCGCCGATCTCGGTGATGACGAAGTCGACGTCCGAGGAGTCGGCCATCAGCTTGACGCGCTGCTTGATCTCGTTGGTGATGTGGGGCACCACCTGGACGGTCGCGCCCAGGTAGTCACCGCGCCGCTCGCGGCGGATCACCGTGTTGTAGATCCCGCCCGCGGTGACGTTGGAGGCGCGGCTGGTGTTGGCGTCGGTGAAGCGCTCGTAGTGGCCGAGGTCCAGGTCGGTCTCGGCGCCGTCCTCGGTCACGAACACCTCGCCGTGCTGATAGGGCGACATCGTGCCGGGATCGACGTTGATGTACGGGTCGAACTTCTGCAGCTGGACCGAGAGGCCCCGCGCCACCAGCAGTCGCCCGATCGAGGCGGCGGCGATGCCCTTGCCAAGCGAGGAGACGACCCCGCCGGTGATGAAGATGAAGCGCGTCTCGCCGTGTGCCATCGACTGAGAACGAGTCTATCGACGGGTCCGGCGGCTTCGCGCCCGCGGCCAAGTTGCCCGCTCATAGCGAGCAAAGCCTGCCGGAGGCTGTCGCCAAATCCCCCGCCGCGGGTGTCCGAGAGCCCTCTCACGCGGCCCGCAGAAGCTCGCGGGCGTGCTCGTTGGCGGCCCGATCCTCGGAGCCGCCGCCGAGCATCCGGACCAGCTCGGAGACGACCGCGTCGCCGTCCAGCGCGCTCACCGTGGTCGTCGCCGGCGTCACCGAGCCGTCCTTGACGATCGTGAAATGGCGGTCGGCCAGCGCCGCCACCTGGGGCAGGTGGGTGATGCACAGGATCTGGCGCCCGGCCGACAGGGCCCGCAGGTGCTCCCCCACCGCCCGCGCGGTGTGCCCGCCGATGCCGGCGTCGATCTCGTCGAAGACGAGCATCGCAGCCCGCGCCGCCGTCCGGCGTCGCGGCGTCGGGGCGGCCGGGGATCGGGCATCCCGTGGGCCACGCTGAGCAGCGCCAGCATCACCCGCGAGAGCTCGCCGCCGGAGGCGACCTCGCGCAGCGGTCCCAGCGGGCCGCCGGCGTTGGCGGCGATCCGCATCTCGATGGCGTCGGCGCCGCGCGGCCCGCAGCCGTCCGGGCGCGGCGACAGCTCGATCTCGAAGCGCGCGTCGGCCATGGCCAGCTCGGCCAGGCGCTCGCGCACGGCGGCGGCCAGCTTGGGCGCCTTGCTGCGGCGCGCCTTGGCCAGGCGGCCGGCGAGCGCGTCGCGCTCCGGCGCGCGCCTGCGCGAGCTCGGCCTCGATCGCCTCGAGCGCGGAGTCGGCGTTCTCCAGCTCGTCGCGGCGCGCGCGGCAGCGCTCGGCGTGGGCGAGCACGTCGGCGATGGTGCCGCCGTGCTTGCGCTCCAGGCGGGCCAGCAGCGCCAGCCGCTCCTCCACCTCCTCCAGCCGCCCGGCCCCGTCCTCGCCGCCCTCGAGCTCGGCCAGGTAGCCGCGCAGCTCGCCGGTGATGTCCTCGCTCTCGTAGCGCAGGGTCTCCAGGCGCTGGGCCAGCGTCTTCAGCCGCGGATCGACCGCCATCACCTGCTCGAGCCGGCCGGCCGCCTCGGCCAGCAGCTCGGTCGCCCCCACGCCGGCCTCGGGCGTGAGGCTGTGCGCGGCCACGGTGGCCGCGTGCACGAGCGCCTCCTGGTGGCGCAGCCGGTCGCGCTCGGCGCTGAGACTCGGCCTGCTCGGCCTCGGTCGGCGCCGCGGCCTCGATCTCGTCGAGCTCGAACGTGAGCAGGTCGAGCTCGCGGTCGCGGGCGCCGGCCAGCTCGCGCAGCTCGGCGGCCCGGCCCTCGAGCTCGCGCACCCGCTCATGGGCGGCGCGCAGGCCCTCGTCGCAGCGCCTGCTGATCGGCGCCGATGTAGGCGTCGAGCAGCTCCAGCTGGGCGGTGGAGAGCATCAGCTTGCGGTGCTCGTGCTGGCCGTAGAACGACAGCAGCCGGCTGCCGAGCTCCTGGAGATCGGCCTGGGTGGCGGCGCGGCCGCACACGTAGGCGCGGGTCCGGCCGTCGGGCCACACGCGGCGGGCGAGCACGATCTCCTCGGCGTCCGACGGGCAGCCGCTCGGAGCCCGCCAGCGCCGGCGGCAGCTCGAACACCCCCTCGACGTAGGCCTCGGCGGCGCCGGGGCGGACGATGTCGCGCCGCGCCTTGCCGCCCAGCAGCAGGTCCAGGGCGTGCGCCAGCAGGGTCTTGCCCGCGCCGGTCTCACCGGTGAGCATGTTGAGGCCGGGCGCCAGGCGCAGCTCGGCGCGCTCCATCAACAGCAGGTTCTCGACGCGCAGCTCGTGAAGCACGCCACGGGTCTACCAGGCGCGCAGGACGGAAATCCGCGAGCGCTACAGCGGCGTGGCCATGCGCCCGAACTTCTGGCGCAGGCGGTGGTAGAAGGTGGTGCCGGGCACCTGGGCCAGCGAGCCCTGGTCGATGACGAAGCGCGCCTCGACCCGCTCACCGGCCTCCAGCACGCCGATCGGGCGCCCGTCGACGGTGACCTCCACCGGCTCCTCCTGGGAGCGGTTGTCGACGCGCAGGCGGTCGCCGGGGGCGACGACCAGCGTCCGCGCGGTGAGCGAGTGCGGCGAGATGAACGAGACGACGTAGCCGTGCACGCCCCAGGCCATCACCGGTCCCCCGTTGGCGAGGTTGTAGCCGGTGGACCCCGCCGGCGTGGACACCACCAGCCCGTCGCAGCGCACCCGGCCGACGTCGTCGCCGCCCACCGAGTACTCCAGGTCGGCCACCCGCTTGCCCGGCTGGCGGTGGATGGAGACGTCGTTGATGGCCAGCGCCTTGGTGCCGGCGCCCGAGATCTCGATGCCGGGCAGCGAGAGCACCTCGAAGTCGCCCGCCAGCGCGCGCAGCGAGCCCGCCCACGCCTCCTCGCGGTCCACGGTGGCCAGGAACCCCATCTCGCCGAAGTTGATCCCGAACACGGGGACGTCGGTGCCCGCGTAGCGGCGCAGCGCGTTGAGGATCGTCCCGTCCCCGCCCAGGGCGAAGCAGATGTCCACGTGCGAGTCCAGCGGGGCGTTGCGCTCCACGAACGGCCCCTCCTCGATCTGGTGCTTCTCGGTCTCCTCGGGGTCGAAGCGCAGCGTCACCCCGGCCTCCTGCGCGAGCTCGATGAGCGTCGTCAGCGCCGGGTCGGTCTCGGCGGGGCGGCGGTGGGTGAACACCGTGGCGCTGCGGATCCGCCTCACGGCTCCACCTCGCGCGCGGCCGCCTCGAGGTCGGCGACGCCGCCGTCGCGGCCGGCCTCGGCCAGCCACACGAACGTCTCGAGGTTGCCCTTGGGCCCGGGCAGCCCCGAGCTGGCGTAGCCCAGCACCGCGGCGCCGAGCTCCTGCGCGGCGCGCCCGACGGCCACCAGCGCTCCGCGCCGCAGATCCGCGTCGCGGACCACGCCGCCCTTGCCCACGCCGGCGCGGCCGACCTCGAACTGCGGCTTGATCATGGCCAGGCAGTCAAAGCGCTCGGCGGCGCAGGCGATGACGGCGGGCAGCACCTTGGCCACGGAGATGAACGAGACGTCGATGACGATCAGCTCCGGGCGCATACGGGAGGTCCTCGCGGTCGATGGCGCGGGCGTTGGTGCGCTCGATCACCGTCACCCGCTCGTCGGAGCGCAGCGACCAGTCCAGCTGCCCGTAGGCCACGTCCAGGGCCACCACGTGCGCGGCGCCGCGCTGGAGCAGGCAGTCCGTGAAGCCCCCGGTGGAGGCACCGACGTCCAGCGCGCGGCGACCGGCGACGTCGACCCCGAACGCGTCGAGCGCGTTGGCGAGCTTGATCCCGCCCCGGGAGACGAACGCCGGGGCGTCGGCGACCTCCAGCTGCACATCCTCGGGGACCATCTGGCCCGGGCTTCTCGGCGCGCCGGCGCTCGGGCAGCAGCAGCACCTCGCCGGCCAGCACCGAGGCGGCGGCGCGGGTGCGCGAGGGGAACATCCCCCGCTCGGAGAGGAGGCTGTCGAGCCGGACGCGCTTCATGGGCTTGCGGAAAGGTACGGGATCGGGGGGCGGGGCCCGGCGTGGCGTGCGCTCTGCACCGCCAACGGAGACCGCGCGCGAAACGCAGCGCTCAGGCCACGTGCGAGCGCTCGGCCACCGCGGCCTCGATGCGCTCGGCGATCCGCGCCCCGGTGAACCCGACCTCCTCGTGCAGGAGCTTGGGCGCGCCGTGGGTGACGTAGCGGTCGGGCAGCCCCACACGCAGGATGCGCGGCGCCAGCCCGGCGTCCGAGAGGGTCTCCCACACGGCAGAGCCGAAGCCGCCGGCCAGGACGCCCTCTTCGACGGTGACCAGCAGGTCGTGCTCGGCCGCCAGCTGGGCGGCGAGCCCGGCGTCGATCGGCTTGGCGAAGCGCGCGTCGGCGACCGTGACCGAGATGCCGTGCTCGGCGAGGATGTCGGCGGCCTCCAGGGCCTTGGCCACGCCGCTGCCGTAGCCCAGCAGCGGCGACACGGGACCCGATCCTCCGCCCGCTCCGTCGGCCTCGCGCAGGATCTCGCCGGTGCCGATCTCGAGCTCCTCGGGCCGGCGCGGCAGGGCCACGCCGACGCCGTTGCCCCGCGGGTAGCGCAGGGCCACCGGGCCCGTCGTCGTAGCGCAGCGCGGTATGGAGCATGTGCACGAGCATCGCCTCGTCGCGCGGCGCCATCATCACGATGTTGGGCAGGCAGCGCAGGTAGGCGATGTCAAACGCGCCGTGGTGCGTGGGCCCGTCGTCGCCGACCAGGCCGGAGCGGTCCATGGCGAAGACGACGTTGAGCTTCTGCAGGCAGACGTCGTGGACGATCTGGTCATAGGCGCGCTGCAGGAACGTCGAGTAGATGGCCGCGACGGGCTTGCACCCCTGCAGGGCCAGGCCCGAGGCGAGCAGGACGGCCTGCTGCTCGGCGATGCCGACGTCGTAGTAGCGGTCGGGCAGCTCGCGCTGGAGGATGTTGAGCCCGGTGCCCGAGTTCATCGCCGCGGTGATCCCGATCACGCGCTCGTCGCGACGGGCCTCGGCCACCAGGGCGTCGCCGAACACCTGGGTGTAGGCGGGCGGGGCCGGCTTGGCCGGCGCCGAGCCGGCGGCGACGCGCACCGGGGCGGGCGCGGGCGCGGGCGCGCCGTTGGCGATCGACTTGGGCTTGGCGGCGTGCCACTTCTCCATGCCCTCCAGGCCGCCGTCCTCGGCGGGGGCAAAGCCCTTGCCCTTGACGGTGGCGCAGTGCACGACCACGGGCCGCTGGGCGGCCAGAGCCTCGCGCAGCGCGCGGCGCAGGGCGCGGACGTCATGGCCGTCGATGACGCCCATGTAGGCGAAGTCCAGCTCCTCCCACCAGAGCCCGGGGGCCCAGAAGGCCTTGATCGACTCCTTGAAGTGCGGCCCCAGGCGCTCGAACGTGTTGCCGATGCCGGCCGGGAGCTTGGTGAGCCCGCCCTCGACGCCCTCGCGGGCGTGCCACAGCTTGGGGTTGAGGCGGACGCGGTTGAAGTAGCGAGACAGCGCGCCGACGTTGGGCGCGATCGACATCCCGTTGTCGTTGAGCACGACGACGATCGGCGTCCCCTCGCCGCCGGCCTGGTGGACCGCCTCGAAGGCGACTCCGCCGGTCAGCGCGCCGTCACCGGCGACGGCGACGACGTGGCCGTCGGGGGCATGGCCGCGGCGCATCGCCTCCTTGATCCCGACGGCGTACCCGATCGCCGTCGATGCGTGCCCGGCCCCCATGATGTCGTGCTCTGACTCGGCGCGGGAGCAGAACGGAGCCAGCCCGCCGTACTTGCGGATGGTGGCCAGCTCGTCGCGGCGGCCGGTGAGGACCTTGTGCGGGTAGGCCTGATGGCCGACGTCCCAGAGGATCTTGTCCGTGGGCGAGTCCAGCACGGAGTGCAGCGCCACCGCCAGCTCGCAGGTGCCCAGGTTGGCCCCGAAGTGGCCCCCGATCTCCCCCACCGTGTCGATGATGTGCTCACGGACCTCCTGCGCCACCTGCTGGAGCTGCTCCTCGGTGAGGGCATGCAGGTCCTGCGGCTGGTTGATCCGTGGCAAGAGGGGTTCGGTCACTAATAGCTCCGGGTTCTGATGAAGTCGGTGATCTGCTCGAGCTCTCCGCCGGACACGGTCCCCCCCGCCCGGCGGCTGCGAGCGCCTCACGCGCTCTTTCGTGTGACTCCTCGGCGAGTCGGCGCGCCCCGTCGAGTCCGAACTCGGTGACGTAGGTGCGCTTTCCCAACCGCTGATCTGCGCCCTGCTGCTTGCCGAGCGTCTCCTCCGATCCGGTCACGTCGAGGATGTCGTCGACGATCTGGAAGAGGACGCCGAGCTCGCTGGCAAAGGCGCGAAACGATCCGATTGTGGCAGGTTTGTGACTACCCACTAGTAGCAGCACGCACTCGATACTGGCCCCGATGAGGCGTCCGGTCTTCAGCTCGTGCAGCCGGCGCAGCCCCGCCGCGCCCTCTGGCGCGGTCTCGGCGACATCGATGTACTGGCCTCCGACCATGCCGGCGACGCCGGTCGCGCAGGCCAGCTCGCGCGCGGCCGCCAGGAGGCTCGCGGGCTCGCCTCGCTGCTCGGTGAGCAGGAGGCGGAAGGCCTCGGCGTAGAGCCCGTCTCCGGCCAGGATGGCCACGTCCTCGCCGAAGGCCTTGTGGCAGGTCAGCCGACCCCGGCGCAGGTCGTCGTCGTCCATGGCGGGGAGGTCGTCGTGGATCAGCGAGTAGGTGTGGATGAGCTCGATCGCGGCCGCCAGAGGCAGCACCTCGGCGCGGGGGTGGCCCAGCGCCTCGGCGGTGGCCAGCGAGAGCACCGGGCGAATGCGCTTGCCGCCGGCCAGCAGCGAGTAGCGCATGGCCTCGTCCAGCCCGGCGGTCGCGAACTCGTCCGAGAAGTGGATCTCCTGGAGATAGCGCTCCACGTCGGTGCGCAAATGCTCCGGATAGGCCGGCCGCAACGTCGATGTGGCGGGCAACGCGCGGGCCTACGCCGCGGGGAGCGGGAGCTGACCGGGGAGGTCTGGCAGCGGCTCCAGCGCAGCACGCACGCGCTGGTCGACCTCGGCGCTGGCCTCCGATGCCAACCGGGCGCACTCCTCGATCAACGCAAGCGTGGCCTCGGGCTCCAACTCGCCGGCGCGCAGCAGTCCCGCCGTCTCGTGAAGCCGAGCGCTCAGCTCGAGCAGGGAATCAGTCACGCGGACAAGGTTATCGGGCGCGCGACGGTGCCGGCTCAGACGCGGTCACCGCCCACCCCGCTCGGCCCCAGGGCCTAGGACCAATTGCCCCTGGTAATTGGGCCCACCGAGGCGCAACCATGGTCTTCTTGAGAAACACCTCACGCAGGGAGCAGCCATGACCACCCATACCGAAATCCCCACCGCCAGCGCCCAGATCACCAGCGAGGTCACGTCGTGGCCCGGCATCGAGGCCGGCTACGGCCGCCGCGGCGAGTGGGCGTTCAAGCTCGGCCGCCACGAGGTCGGACACCTGCACGGCGACCATGCCGCCCATTTCTTCTTCCCCAAGTCCGTCTGGCACGAGCTGCACGACGCCGGGCGGATCGTCGAGCACCCCGTGTTCCCGGGCCGCATCGGTCCCGCGGCGCGCCGGATCGAGTCCCAGGCTGACATCGAGGACGTGATCGCGATGATGCGCCTGAACTACGACCGCTTCACGGCGAAGACGCCGCGCCGCCGCCGACCGCG
Organism: uncultured Solirubrobacteraceae bacterium; assembly: GCA_963764125.1. Lineage (GTDB taxonomy): Bacteria > Actinomycetota > Thermoleophilia > Solirubrobacterales > Solirubrobacteraceae > Palsa-465. The sequence goes on along the minus strand of CAVXRR010000030.1, from coordinate 164,189 downwards.
TCGCCGCTATCGCAGGCCGTCGAGCGCCTCGTTGACCAGCGCGTCGGCCCGTGCGTTCTGGGCGCGGGGCACGCTGCGGATCTTCCAGCGCTCAAAGCCCCGCAGGGCGGCGATCGCCTCGTCGTACAGCGGCTTCATCGCGGGGTGCTTGACCTTGTAGGCGCCGTTGATCTGCTTGGCCACCAGCTCAGAGTCGTTGACGAACTCCACCTCCCGGGCCCCGAGCGCCGCCGCCCGCTGCACGCCGCGCAGCAGCGCCTGGTACTCGGCGACATTGTTGGTGGCCACGCCGATCCGCTCGGCGTACTCGTCGAGCACCGCCCCGTCAGGAGCCGAGACGACCACGCCGACAGCGGCGGGACCCGGATTGCCCCGGGCGCCGCCATCCACGTGGACGACCACCGCCGGGACTGTCTGCGCGCCCGCCGAGGTCAATCGCTCGCGAGCTCGGGCAGCTCGCCGGTGACGCGGGGGCGCCGGCGATCTCTCACTTCGCGCAGACCTCCGCCGGAGCTGCCGGTCTCACGGCGGCTCGCTTTGCGCCGGTCGACGATCACCGTCACGTGCGGGTCGTCGGCGTAGTAGCTCTCGAGCTTGGGGAAGAGCTCGTCCGCGAGCGCTTCGGGTACGACGCAGTAGATCACGACCGGGATGCTACCCAGGGTTACCGGTTGTTCGCCATCGAACGTCCGTCTAGTTAACGGTCAAGCGCTCAGATGCAGGCGACCGCGCTCGTCGGCCGCCGCGTTGTTCTGGCGCTCGATCTCCGAGAGCTCGGACAGCTCGTAGCCGCGGTCGCCGCCGCGCACCGTGGGGACCTCGTCGCGCAGGTCCATCTCGTAGCGGTACCAGCACAGCTCCCACGAGACCACGACGTGCACGACGCTCCCGTTGGCGTCCGAGGGGTGCACCGACACGTCGGGCAGCCCCAGGGACCGCGCGATCCCCGCGACGGTGCGGGGATGCTCGGAGTCGTTGAACAGCGACACGGCCGAGGAGATCTTGTGCTCGATGCTGGTGGGCACGGCACGGACATGGCGCGGCTCGCGGCTTGAACCGGCCAGCTTGGACGCCGCGCGGCTCACCGGGGCGGGCCAGGACGGCGAGGACGGCTCGGCGCGCCGCGGCGGCCGAGCCGACGGGTGCGGGCGGCGCGGGCACCTCGTCGTCGAATACCGGCTCGGGTGCGGGCATATCGTTGATCGGGCCCGCCCCCCCTGCGCTCGCGCGCCTCTCGCGGGTCGCGCCCCGCCCGCCCATCGCGCTTGCCGCGCCGCCGCCCGAACAGCGACCGGCGGCGGTCCGGGCGGGCGCTGGACTCGTCGTATTCGGCGACCTCGCCCTCGCGGACCCAGCCGCCGTGCAGGGCCCGTGACGTGCACAGCTCACACACCGAGCGCCGCACGCCGCCGCTGAGGTAGATCTCCGCGCGCTCGCCGCGCAGCAGTGTCCGGCCGCAGACGTCGCAGGCGGCTTGCGTCGTCGAGGTGCGAATTGCCCTGGTACTCACGAACTTGTGAGCCTACTACGGGTCCCGAGTAGCACGACGAGCGGACAGACCACGCCCTAGGCCTTCACGGCCTCGTGCTCGGCGCGGGCCTGATCGATCACCTTGCCGGCCAGGTGCCCGGGCACCTCCTCGTAGCGCTCGAACTCCATGGTGAACTCGCCCTGCCCGCCGGTGATGCCGCGCAGGTCGGGCGCGTAGGAGAGCATCTCCGCCATCGGGACCTCGGCCTTGATCTCGGTCATCCCCGCGCCGACGGGCTCCATGCCCAACGGCCGTCCCCGCCGGGAGTTGAGGTCGCCGATGACGTCACCCACGGTGTCCTCGGGAGCGCTGACGGTCACGGTCATGATCGGCTCCAGCAGCACCGAGCCGGCCTGCTCGAGCGCCTGCTTCATCGCCAGCGACCCGGCCACCTTGAACGCCATCTCCGAGGAGTCGACGGTGTGGTAGGAGCCGTCGTAGACGCGGACGCGGACGCCCTTGACCGGATAGCCGGCGACCGTGCCCTCCTGCATGGCTTCTTGCACGCCCTTCTCCACGGCGGGAATGAAGCCGGACGGGATCACGCCGCCCTTGATCGCGTCCACGAACTCGAAGGGGTGGGCGGGGTCGTATTCGATCGGCTCGATCTCGATGTGGCAGTCTCCGAACTGGCCGCGCCCGCCGGTCTGCTTCTTGTGGCGCCCGTGGGCCTTGGCCGACTGGCGGATCGTCTCCTGGTAGGGGACCCGCGGCGGCTTGAGGGTCACCTCGGCGCCGAAGCGGGACTTCAGGCGCTCGACGATCACCTCGACGTGGACCTGCGAGAGCCCGGCGAGGATCTGCTCGCCGGTCTGCGGGTCACGGTGGAAGTCGATCGTCGGGTCCTCCTCCTGGAGGCGGCGCAGCGATGAGTACACCTTCTCCTCGTCGCCTCCGGCCGCCGCGCCGGCGATGGCGAAGGCCATGACCGGGGCGGGAAGCTTGATCGACGGCATCGTGATCGGCTCGTCGCGCGCGGCCAGCCAGTCGCCGGCGCGCGTCTCCTTGAGCTTGGCCACGGCGCCGATGTCGCCGGGGCCGAACTCGTCGGCGTGGGCTTGGGTGGGACCATGTCCGCCCTCGAAGGTGATGAGCTGCCCGATCCGCTCCTTGTTGTGGGTGGTGGTGTTCAGGACCTGGGTGTCGTGGGTCATCGTGCCCTGGTAGACCCGGAACATGTTGATGCGCCCGGCGAACGGGTCGGCGCGGGTCTTGAACACGTAGGCGAAGAGCTCCTTGTCCTCGACGGGCTCCAGCGTGACCTCGCCCACCTCCAGGCCGCCGTGCTTGACCGGTGACGGCAGGTCCTCCACGATCGCGTCGAGCAGGCGGTTGGTGGCCAGGTTGCGGGTGGCGACACCGCAGGTGACCGGGAACAGCGAGCCGTGGTTGGTGCCGTCCTTCAGGGCGGTGACGATCTCCTCGTGGGAGATCTCCTCACCCTCCAGGTAGCGCTCCATGAGCGAGTCGGAGGTCTCCGAGACCTCGTCCATCAGGCGCTCGCGGTACTCCTGGGCCTGGTCGGCGAGCTCTGCGGGGATCGGGATCTCCGTGCAGTTGTCCTTGTCGACTCGCCGTGTACTCGTACGCCTTCATGTCGACGAGGTCGATCACGCCCGAGACCTCGTGCTCGGAGCCGATCGGGATCTCGGTGGCCACCACGTGCTGGCCGAACGCGGACTTCAGCGACTCCAGCGTGCGGAAGAAGTCGGCCCGTTCGCGGTCGAGCATGTTGACGAAGACCAGTCGCGCCAGGTCGAGCTCGGCCGCTCTCTGCCACAGCCGGCGTGGTGTGGACCTCCACGCCCATCACGGCGTTGACGACGAAGACGGCGGCCTCGCAGACGCGCAACGCGCCCAGCGCGTCGGCGATGAAGCTGGAGTCGCCCGGGGTGTCGAGCAGGTTGACCTTGCGCGACTGCCACTCGAACGAGCTGAGGGCCAGGGAGATCGACATCTGCCGGGCCTTCTCGTCCGGATCGGAGTCTGAGACCGTGGTCCCCTCGACGACGCTGCCGAGGCGGTTGACGACCCCGGCCTGGAAGAGCAGGGCCTCGTGTAGCGACGTCTTACCACTGCCGCGGTGGCCGACGAGGGCCACATTGCGGATGCGATCCGCAGCCTTGTGCATGGCTGTCTCCTCTCACTCGTGACGGCGAAAGGACGACCTTACCGATTGTGAAGTTCCGATTGGCACATGCGCCAGCGGACCGAGCGCATGCGACCCGGTCTGGCCGCATGCGCCAGAGCTCTCTACTCCAGCTCGCCGGCCAGCTTGGAGCGCAGGCGCAGCACCGCCTTGGTGTGCAGCTGCGACACGCGTGACTCGGTGACCCCGAGGACCTCTCCGATCTCGCGGAGGGTCAGGTTCTCGTAGTAGTAGAGGGCCACGACCAGCTTCTCGCGCTCGGGCAGCGCCGCGATGGCGTCGGCGATCCGGTCGCGCAGCTCGGACTCGTCGACCAGGACCTGCGGATCGGGGGCCCCACGGTCAGGCAGCGTGTCCAGGAGCGACACCTGATCGCCCGAGGCATCCGACACGCTCCACAGCTCGTCCAGCGCGACGATCGTGGAGTTGGAGATCTGGGCGAGCTGCTCCTGGAACTCCTCGACGGTGATCTCCAGCTCGGTGGCCATCTCCTCGTCGCTCGGCGCCCGCTGGAACTTGGCCTCGAGCTTCATGTTCGCGCGCTCGAAGCTGCGAGCGCGGGCGCGCACGGACCGCGGCACCCAGTCCAGCGTGCGCAGCTCGTCGATGATGGCCCCGCGGATGCGGGTGATCGCGTAGGTCTCGAACTTGATCTCGCGCGTCAGGTCGAAGCGCTCGATGGCGGAGATGAGGCCGCCCAGGCCGTAGGAGATGAGGTCGGCCTCCTCGACGTGCGCGGGCAGGCCGGAGCCCATCCGCCCGGCCACGTACTTGACCAGCGGCGAGTATGCGACCACGAGACGCTCGCGAGCGCGTCTCGTCGCTCGTGGCCTTGTACCGCCTCCAGAGATCCTGGAGCTCGATCGCTTTGACGTTGGTTTCCAGTTCCTTTGCTCCAGTCCTCAGTGCTAAGCGCGCGGATGCGAGCTTACGTATGCCTGCCGGAGTCGCGCCGACTCTACCCGAGTGTAAACCTGGGTCGTGGAGATGCTGGCGTGGCCGAGCAGCTCCTGAATCGCCCGCAGGTCCGCTCCGCCCTCCAGAAGATGGGTGGCAAACGAGTGGCGCAGGGCGTGCGGATGGGCGTCTCCGAGCGCCGGAGCGCCCCGGGCCGCCAGCCGCGCCCACGTGCGCAGCCGCCGCCGGACGTCCGACGTCCCCAGCCGCCGGCCCGACTTCGACAGAAACAGCGCCTGCGGCGTCGTCGACGCTGAGCGCCGGCCGGGCGCGCGCCAGATAACGCTCCAGCGCGGCGAGTGCGTGCTCGCCGGCCGGGACCAGGCGCGTCTTGTCGCCCTTGCCCTCGACGCGGACGGTCTCGGAGTCGAAGTCGACGCTCGAGACGTCGAGGGTCACGAGCTCCTCGGCGCGCAGACCGCAGGCGTAGGCGAGCTCGAACAGCGCCCGGTCGCGCAGCTGCGAGCGGGCCGGTCTGCGGGAATGCGGTCAAGGAGCGCCGCCACCTCGGCGGGCTTGAGCACCCGCGGCAGCCGCTGGGAGCGCTTGGGGGAGCTGAGCAGGTCGGCGGGGTTCTCGCTGCGCGCGCCGACGCTGACCTCGTGGCGGAACAACCCGCGCAGCGCGGCCAGCTTGCGCGCCACCGTCGTCGGCGCCTGACCGGCCTCGGTCAGCGAGGCCACGTAGCGGCGCAGGGCGCGGACGTCGACGGCTCCCGGGGCCAGCCCGCGCTCGCCGGCCCAGCAGGCGAACTGGTGGGTGTCGATGGCGTAGGCGCGGCGGGTCTTGGCCGCGACGGCGCGGCGGCGCAGATCGGCGTCAAACGCGTCCAGCGCGGCCTGCCACGGCGGGGTGAGCGCCGGCGGCGCGGTCGATGCGGTGAGGTCGAGGGGCTGCGGTCATGTGCGTCCTGGCTATTCGCCGTCCGGCGCATCAGCCCTGCCGGCGGGACGGCTGCGGCCGTCGCTCAGTGGACGTCGACGAGCGTGCCGATCGGCGTGTACGGCCACACCTGGCCGGCGACGCTGAAGGGCATCTCCACGCAGCCCAGGCTCTGCGGCGACCCGTACGAGGCGCGGGTGAAGCCGTGCAGCGCGTCCCCGCCGTTGAAGTAGCTGACCCACGGGATGTTCGGGTCGCTGTAGTGGCTGCCGTCCGGGTTGGTCCCGCTCATCGTCGTCGAGGTGAGATGCTCGTACACGGGATAGGTGCCGGTGGCGGTCGGCGCCGAGGGGATGCCGGTGTTGACCGCGGTGCCGCCGATGACCGTCTTGCCGCTGTGCCACAGGTTGAGGCTCTGCGAGGCGACGCTGACGTCGACGAAGGTGTAGCCGAAGGTGCTGTGCTTGCCGGCGACGACGTCGGCGATGAGCGTCTTCCAGATCGTCGCGGTGGGACCGTCGTAGGGCAGCGAATAGATGCCGTTGTCGTTCTCGAAGGCCATGATCGCGCCCTCCATCATCGTCCCCGACGCTCCGACCTGCCACATGCTCTTGAGCAGGGTCCGGCGTGTTCGGATACCGCCAGGAGAAGTGTGCCCTTCGGGGGATCGACGGCCGCGGTCTCCTGCGCGGCGGCGGTCAAGCCGGGGCCCTTGCCGCCGGCGTAGTGGAACGTCAGCGGCAGGTAGCCGCTGATCGCCAGCAGCTGCTGCAGGCGCACGATCGAGCCGCCGGGGACCGTCCACGTGCCGGTGTTGGAGGCCGAGCTGCTCTGGCCGCCGAGGAGCCGGACGTCGTTGGGCAGCGCGACCTGGACCTTGGCGTCCAGCCCGTAGCCGTAGCCGGTGGGCTCGAACCTGATCGTGTGGCTGTTGAGCTGGTGCCAGCTGCCCGGGGTGCTGGGCGAGATCGGCGGCAGGTGCCTGCCCAGCGCCTTGCTCACGGGCTTGGAGAAGGTGAGCGTGATCGGCGTCGAGGGCTTGATGGTGGCGCCCGGCTTCGGGCTGGCCACCGCCGTCGCGGGCTTGCCCGCCGGGAAGTAGCTGATGCTGGCGGTCCTGGCCTTCTCCCAGCTGCGCGGAGCCGCCGACAGGTACTCGGTCCCGGCCAGCGCCCGCGTGCGGCAGCGTGATCACGTCGGTGGGACGCGGCAGCACGGTGCGGCGCATGTGCGCCGGCGAGGTGCCGAAGGTGTAGGCGCTGATCGGCGCCTTGAAGTGCGCGCTGCAGGTGCGCCGCCCTTGCGCACGGTGATGTAGTGCGAGCGCAGGCTGGCCATCGGCGTGGTGACCGTGAGGTTGAGCTTCTGCGTGGAGCCGGCGAGCCAGGAGATCCAGCCCGGGCGCTTGACGACGACCTGGATCTGCAGCGCGCGTTGGCGGGGATGAGCTGGTCGGGATAGACCTTGCCGCCGGTGACCTCCACCGGGACGGCCTGGCTGTGGGGCCCGGTGACGACGCTGACGCTCTGGATGCTGCCGCCGCCCAGCGGCATGCCGATCTTGGCCAGCGCGACGGGTCGGCGCTGAGGCTCGCCTTGGCCGAGGTCAGCACGACGCCGGCGACGACGACCGCCGCCACCGCCACGAGCATGAGCCCGGCCAGGACGTAGCGCAGGGGCCGGCGGCCGCGCGGAGCCGCGCTGACGCCTCCCCGGCTCTTCCTGAATGCCCTCTGAGTCCCCGGGGCCCGCAAATACGAGACGATCGCCACTGTCCTGCATGGTAACGACCAGGCGCAGCGCGATCAAGCAGCAAGCCGGCGTCCGGGCCGTTTCTGCAAGCCCGGTTGCAGTTTTCGCGGCTGGTTCGTCGCTTGTGCGCAGGCTCCTGCGCCAAACCTGCAGTCAGAACGTCACCCCCCCCCGGCTCAAAACGTCACGGCGCCCTGGGCGGCGCTGGAGACGAGCTTGGCGTACTTGCTCAGCGCGACGCCCGGGAAGGGGCGCTCGTAGGGGACGTAGGCCTCGGCGCGCCTGGCCAGCTCCTCGTCGGAGAGGTCGACGTCCAGGCGGCGGGCCTCGACGTCCAGGGTGATCTGATCGCCGTCCTGGACCAGGCCGATGGGGCCGCCCTTGACCGACTCGGGGGCGACGTGCCCGGCCATCAGCCCGCGGGTGGCGCCCGAGAAGCGCCCGTCGGTGAGGAGCGCCACCTCCTCCCCCAGGCCCTCGCCGACCAGCGCGGCGGTGACGGCCAGCATCTCGCGCATGCCCGGCCCGCCGGCGGGGCCCTCGTTGCGGATGACGATGACGTCGCCGGGGTTGATGGCGCGCGCGGTGACCGCGGCCATCGCGTCCTCCTCGCGCTCGAACACGCGGGCGGGGCCGGTCTGCTTGCGCCGCTCGTAGCCGGCGAGCTTGACCACGCAGCCGTCGGGGGCGAGGTTGCCGTGCAGGATGGCCAGGCCGCCGGTGGCCTTGATCGGGTCGTCGAGGGGCCGCACCACCTTCTGGCCCGGGGCCTCGTTGGCGCCGTCGGCGACCTCGCCGATCGTCTGGCCGGTGACGGTCATCGCGTCCTCGTGGAGCAGGCCCGCGTCCTTGAGGCGCTGGGTGAGCAGGGGGACGCCGCCGGCCTCGTAGAGGTCGGGGGCCACGTACTGGCCGCCGGGCTTGAGGTCGCAGATGAGCGGAGTGCGCTCGCGAGATGCGGTCGAAGTCGTCGATGTGCAGCTCGATGCCCATCTCCTTGGCGATGGCCAGGAGGTGCAGGACGCCGTTGGTGGAGCCGCCGCTGGCGGCGATGGCGGCGATGGCGTTCTCGAGGCTGTCGCGGGTGATGATGTCCTTGGGGCGCAGGTCGCGCTTGAGGATGTCCATGACCAGCGCGCCGGCGCGCTCGGCCACCGTCGCCTTGTCGGGGCTGACCGCGGGGACCATGCTGAAGCCGGCCGGCGAGATGCCGAGGACCTCGAACGCCATCGCCATCGTGTTGGCGGTGAACTGGCCGCCGCAGGCGCCGGCGCCGGGCGAGGCGACATCCTCGATCTCGGTGAGCTGCTCGTCGGTGATCTTGCCGGCGGCATGGGCGCCGACCGCCTCGAACACCTCCTGGATGGTGACGCGCTCGCCGTGCAGAGTTGCCGGGGAGGATCGAGCCGCCGTAGAGCATCAGGCTGGGGATGTCCAGGCGGCACAGGGCCATGACGGTGCCGGGGATCGTCTTGTCGCAGCCGCTGATGGCGATGACCGCGTCGAACAGGTGGGCGTCGACGACGAGCTCGATGCTGTCGGCGATGAGCTCGCGGCTGGCCAGCGAGGCGCGCATGCCCGGGGTGCCCATCGTGATCCCGTCCGAGATGGCGATCGTGTTGAGCTCCATCGGGGTGCCGCCGGCGGCCGTGATCCCCTGCTTGACCTTGGCCGCGAGGGCGCGCAGGTGGAAGTTGCAGGGCATCGTCTCGATCCAGGTGTTGGCGACGGCGACGAGCGGCTTGGCGAGCGCGTCGTCGTCGTAGCCGATGCCCTTCAGATAGGCGCGGGCGGCGGCGCGCTGGGGCCCCTCGGTGAGGGCCCGGCTGCGGTGCTTGAGGTCGTGCTGTGGTGGTGCTCATGGGGGCGGCAACGATATCGAGTCGGCGCCGCCCGGGCCGTCGGCCGCCGCGCCGGCGTCAGTTGGAGGTGTCGAGCGGGGTCTCGGTGGGACTGCGCTGCGCGGCGTCGCGCATGCGCGCGCGCTCCCACTGCGACAGGCGCCACAGGTCGCGCTTGACCTTGGCCGGATCCAGCTGGCGGCCCGGCAGGTGCATGTTGGCGGTGGAGATGAGGCGCTGCTCGTCGCCGGTGAGCGCCATCCACTTGGCCAGGACGTCGTCGGAGTCGGGCAGCCGCGCGCTGCCGTAGGGGCGGGTCTCGTCCGGGAAGGCGACGCAGTACTCGCTGAGCAGGCGATGGGTCTGGGCCAGGTAGGCGACGATCGCCCGGTGGGGATAGATCAGGTAGGCGTAGGCGGCGCCACCGGTGCTGTCGGCGTCGACCGGGCCGTCTGACTGGTTGCCCCAGACCCGGATGAAGCCCAGGTCCCGGTACATCGCCCACTCCTCCTCGTTGACGCACGAGCGCAGCAGCGAGCGGGCGCGCGCCTCGGCGCGGCGCTCGCGGCCCGGGTCATAGGGCATCACCGGCGCCAGCTGGCGACGGGCCCGATGGCGCGACCACATCTCCTCGATGCGCGGCAGCAGTTCCTCGGACAGGAGGGCGACCGCGACGAGCGCGGTGGCGACCAGCGCCAGGAGCATGTCGGCGCGCCCCCGCCCGCGCGGCCGCTACCGGCCGCCGGCCGCGCGTGGGAAGAAGATCACGCGGTCCGCATCGCGGGGGACGTCGTCAAACGTCTTGACCATGTGCGCCTGGCGTCGTCCGGCGGCGTCCAGCGTGGGCACCGCGGCCCACAGCCCGTCGTCCAGCTGGCGGCGAAATTCCTCGACGAGCCGCTGCTCATCCTCGGCCAGCTCGACGTCGCCCTCCGCGATCAACACCTCGCCGTGACCCGGCTTCATCCTCAGAAAGCGCACGCAAGGATTATGTCACGCCGAGGACGTTGACCGGGCCGGCACCGGCCGCCCACCGCCGGCCAGTCCGTCGCGCACCGGCCGCGACGGCCAGCCGCTTGGCCACCCGCGCCGCCTCCAGCGGCGGGTCCCCCCACGCCAGCCGCGCCGCCAGCACCGACGAGTGCGTGCAACCGGACCCGTGCGCCGCCCCGCCGGGATAGCGCTCGCCGGGCAGCTCGACCAGCTGAGACCCGTCGAAGAACACGTCCACGGCCTGCTCGCGGTGGCCGCCGGTGACCACCACGACCTCCGGCCCCAGCCCCCGCAGGGCACGGGCGAGCGCGGCGGCGTCGTCGCCGCTGGTGTCGGCGGTGGTCTCGGCGCTCTCGGCGGTCTCGGCGCGGGGCAGCGGACGAGCGGGTTCGCGGCAGGCCGCCAGCGCCCGGGCCTCGGGCAGGTTGGGCGTGATCACCCGCACGCGCGGCAGCAGCAGCTCCGTCAGCGCCCCGCGCGCGGACGGCTCGCAGCAGCTCCGCGCCGGACTCGGACACCATCACCGGGTCGAGCACCACCGGCGTCCCGGCGCCAGCAGGTCCAGCGACGCGGCCACCGCCTGGATGCTGGCCACCGTCCCGAGCATGCCGATCTTGACCGCGTCCACGCCGATGTCCTCGGCCACGGCCCTGACCTGGGCCACGATGACCTCGGGCGAGATCGCCTCCACCGCGCTCACGCCCGACGGTGTTCTGGGCCGTGATCGCCGTGATCGCGGTCATGCCGTGCACGCCGCAGGCGGCAAACGCCTTCAGATCGGCCTGGATGCCGGCGCCGCCGCCGGAGTCCGAGCCCGCGATCGAGAGCACGCACGGCGGCCGCCGCCGCGGAACGCCGCTGCCCGCCCTCGCCGACTCTGAGTACGCCACCTGGCCGAGCTTAGGGCCCACGACCTTGCAACTGACGGTTCCGACGGCGTCTGGACGCGTCTGGACGGGCGGCGGCGAACCCGCCGGACCACCAGGCGCGCGTATGTCGTCAGGGCACGATGCTGTAGCGACCTCCCGCCTGGCGGCGCACGTAGCCGCCCATCTCCAGCTCAGCCAGCGCCGCCAGGCCCCCGTTCGGCGTCGAGCCCCGCCTCCGCGAACGCCTCCGGCAGCTCGTAGCCGTCGGCGAGCGCCTCGAGCAATGCGGCGACCTGAGGATCATCGGGCCGCTCCCGGCGCGGGCCCGACGGCAGACGGTCGTGATCCAGCGCCATCAGCACGTCATCCGGCCCCCGCACCAGCTCGCCGCCGAATCTCACCACCACGTGCGGACCCCAGGAGAGCGGAGCGGTGACCTGGCCGGGCAGCCCGCCGACCTTGCGCCCCAGCCGCCGCCGCGTCGGCCCAGGTCAGCATCGCGCCCGAGCCCATGCGCGGCCGGCCACGACGACCGTCATGTCGGCCAGCGCGGCGATGATCCGGTTGCGCGCCGGGAACATCCAGCGGCGCGCGGGCACCCCGGGCCCGAGCTCTGACACGACTGCGCCCGCGGCGATGATCTCCCGGTGCAGGCCCCGCGACGACGGCGGGTAGGGCCGCTCGGGCGAGCTGGCCAGGACCGCGATCGTGCCACCACGCCCGTGCAGGGCGCCTTCGTGCGCCGCGGTGTCCACCCCGCTGGCCATGCCGCTGATCACCGTCAGGCGCCCGGCCAGGCCCCGGGCGAGGGCGCGCGCGTTCTCCAGCGCGTATGGCGACGCGCGGCGCGCTCCGACGATCGCCACCGAGCCGTCGGCCGCGAGCTCCAGGAACCGCGGTATCCCGCCCGAGACGTGCAGGACGGCAGGCTCGCCCTCCAGGTCCCAGCAGCTTGGCCGGATAGGCCGGATCGCAGCGGCACAGGGTCTCGACCCCGCCATCGTCGCAGCGCCGCCGGTAGGCGCCGGCATCGAACCCGTCCCATTCCGCGCGCAGATCGGCGACGTGGCTTCCCCCCACCGCCTCGATGAGGTCCTCGTCGGCGCGGTCCAGCAGATCGCGGACGCGCTGGCGCTGGACGTCGAGGTGACCGGCCAGGCGGACGAGCAGCCACGCGCGCCGCAGGCAGTCCGGGCAGGCGCGCGGCGCACTCACGCAGCCTCCGCCAGCTCGGCGCCGGTGCGCTGGCGCAGGCTGAGCGCCAGCAGCAGGTCCGCGCGACTCACGCGGTCACGCCCGGCGAGGTCGGCGATCGTCTGGGCCACCCGCAGCACGCGATGGCGTCCGCGCGCGCTCAGCCAGCCGTGCTGGTAGGCACGCGCCAGCTCGCTCTCGGCGCCGCCCTCCAGGCGGACGGCCGCCCTGACCGCGCGGGTGTCCATCTCCCCGTTGCAGCCGGCGCCCGTGTCCGCCAGCCGCCGGCGTTGGCGCTCCCGCGCCTCGCTGACGCGCGCCAGCACCGCCGCGGAGCTGCTGCCCGCGGCCATGCCGAGCTCGTCGTCGGTCGGGCGGCGGACGTCGACGAGCAGGTCCATGCGGTCAAGCAGCGGCCCGCTCAGCCGGCGGCGATGGCGGCGCAGATCCGCCTCGCCACAGGTGCAGCGATCGTCGACTCCCGCAAAGCCGCATGGACACGGGTTGGTGGCAGCCACGAGCATGAACGACGTGGGGAAGCTGAGCGACTGCTGCCCGCGCACGATCGTCACCGTGCCGTCCTCCAGGGGCTGGCGCAGGGCGTCGAGGCTGGAGCGCTGGAACTCCGACAACTCGTCGAGGAAGAGCACGCCCCGGTGGGCGAGGGTCGCCTCGCCCGGGCGCGGCGGCGCAGCCGCCCCCGGCCAGGCCCGCGGGCGAGATCGTGTGGTGTGGCGCGCGAAACGGCCGCGCGCCGAGCAGCCCGCCCGCGTGGACGCCTGCGACGCTGTGGATGCGCGTGACCTCGATCGCCTCGGCCCGCGTCAGCGGCGGCAGGATGGTGGGCAGGCGCCGAGCCAGCATCGTCTTACCGGTCCCGGGCGCACCCTCGAGCAGGAGGTTGTGACCTCCGGCGGCGGCGATCTCGAGCGCGAGCAGCGGCCCCGCGTGGCCACGGATGTCGGAGAGGTCCGGCGCGCTGCCGTCGATGCCGTGAGCGGGCGGCGCCCCGGGTAGGGATGGCGTGGCGCCGCCCGCCAGCACGTCTGCGGCCGCTCGCAGGCTGGCCACCGCGACGATGCGCAGATTCTCGACCAGCGCGGCCTCGTGCGCCCGCGTGCGCGGCACGATCAGGCGGGTGCAGCCGCAACGCTGCGCGCCCTCGGCGACCGCGAGGGCACCGGGCGAGTCGCGCAGCTCGCCGCCCAGAGAGAGCTCTCCGAAGACCGCGCAGCCGGCCAGGGCCGCGGCGGGGACCTGGGCGCTGGCGGCGAGCACGGCCAGGGCGAGCGCCGCGTCGAAGCCCGGCCCGGCCTTGCGCATGAACGCGGGCGCGAGGTTGGCGGTGATCCGCCCCTCGGGGAACTTGAAGCCCGAGTTGAGGATCGCCGAACGGATGCGGTCGCGCGACTCGCGCACCGCGGTGTCACCGAGGCCGACGACGGTGAACGCGGGCAGGCCGCTGCGGATGTCGACCTCCACCCACACCTGGAACGGCTGGACCCCGTCGATGGCAAAGGTGGCGACCCTGGCGAGCACCCCGAGAACGCTAGGGGAAAACATGTGACACGTGGGTGACGAGCCGTGCCAAATGTGTGTCTTTTGCAGGCCTTCTTCGGCGGAAAAGACACACTTCGACACACACATGTCACGTTTTTTGCCCTAGCGTTTCCGCCATGGGCAACGAGGCGGAGAACGACCTGGGACGCACCGGCGAGGAGCTCGCCACCGCGCACCTGCTGCGGCTCGGCTATGAGATCGTGGAGCGCAACTACCGCACGCGCTGGGGTGAGCTGGACATCGTGGCGCGCGCGCAGAGCACACTGGCGTTCTGTGAGGTCAAGACGCGGCGGGCCGGTGGCCGGGCCGGCGGCCCGTTCGATGCCGTGGGGCGTGACAAGCAGACCCGCGTGCGCAAGATGGCCGGGAGCTGGCTGATGGAGCGCCGGGACCGCCCCTATGCCGAGGTGATCCGGTTTGACGCGATCGGGGTGACGGTGGACGCCGGCGGCCGGCTGGTGTCCCTCGAGCACCTGGAGGGGGCGTTCTGATGCGGGCGCGCGCGCCGGGGCCGTGGAGGTCGGGCGGCCTGCCCGAGCTCCACGGCCCCTGGTGCGTCGCTCAGTGCGCCGGGCTCGATGGCCCTGCGCGCGCCGCGCGGTGCGCCGGGATCACGGGGCGATGGCCACGGTCCTGGTCACCGACTGCTTGGCGAAGGCACTGGAGCCTGCCCATGAGACGGTGAGCCTCACCCTCCTGGCCGTGCGGCAGCCACCCGGCAGGGGCAGGCTCGACGCGAACCGGCGGTGGCCGGCCGTGGTCGTGCGCCTGGCCGTGTGGGAGCCGCAGGCAGCGGCGACGACGAGCTTGCCGGTGAAGCCGGAGACGGCGGTGCCGGCCACCGAGGCCCCGTGGCGGTGGGACGCGATGGCTCTGGTCAGCACGAGTCCCGGCTTGGGCAGGGGCGGCGGCGGCGGCGTGCCGACCGTCACCGGCGTGCTGGCCCTGGCGTCGACTTCGCTGCTGGTGGGCCCCTCCACCCAGGTGCAGACGATGTAGAAGCCGGTCTTCTGCCTGGCGGTGGCGGTGGTGCTCACCGGGCCGCCGAAGACCTGCGGTGAGCCGAGGTCCAGCAGGTTGGTCTCGGGCTCGTTCTGCTGCTGGTCGAGGCTGAAGGTGGCCGGGCAGGGTGCCTCGGAGGCGGGCCGCAGGACGGAGAACAGCGACAGCAGCTGGTCGGTCTGGGTCGTGTAGGCGACCTGGAAGGCGACGCGGGGCTGCAGGTCCTTGGGGACGGCCACGGTCAGCTGGCTCACCTGGGGCCCGCGGGCGGAGACGGTGAGGGTGCCCGGCGGAGCGATCGGCTGGTCGGTGCTGTTCTGGTCCTGGGCCAGCCAGGCACACAGCTGATAGGAGCCGGGCGCCGATGGGCGGAAGGTGCCGCCCAGCTGGTAGGCCCCGGGCGCGACGGTCTGGGCCCCGGGGGCGAAGATGGTGATGTCCTCGCCCGGGAACGTGGAGGTGTCCTCCTGGTAGCTGGTCTGACACGCCGGACCGCCGGCGGGGCGGACGATGGCCTCGACCTCCGCGGCGGCGGTCAGCGCGTTGGTTCCGGAGAAGCTGAGGTCCACCGGGAGAGCCTGCTCGGGCGTAGCGGTGGTGGTGGCCACGGCGATCGACGACGTGGCGGCCATCGCCGGAGCGGCGAAGGCGACGGCAAGCGCCGTGGTGACGAGGATGACGGCAGCTGAGAGCCTCCGCGCAGCGCGCGGCATGAGATGCACCGGCATATCCGGGTTTCCCCTTCCCTTGAGATCGAACGGCGCGGATGCGCCCACGCACCCGGCCGCGAGTCCGGAGGGCACCGAGGGGCACCCCCCGCTTATCGGTGGCCTGGACTCAGGTTCTGCGTCCAGCCGACTCTTAAAACGGGTTAGCCGAGCGCGAGTTGCTGATATGCGGTGGACTGGAACGACAGGCGGTGAAGCGGCGAGACTCCGAGCCGCTCGATCGCCTCTCGATGCTCGGGCGTGGAGTAGCCCACGTGGGTGGCGAACTCCCAGCCCGGGTGGGTGCGGTCGGCGCGGCGCATGTAGCGATCCCGGGTCTCCTTGGCCAGCACCGAGGCGGCGGCGATGGCCGCGCTCTTGGCGTCCCCGCCGATCACGGCGCGCTGCTCGTGAGCGACCCCGGAGACGGGGAAGCCGTCGCTGAGACAGATGCAGCCCTCGCACGCCACCCGGTTGAGCGCGTCGCTGAGGGCGGCGAGGTTGGTCTTGTGCAGTCCGCGGGCGTCGATGCCGGGAGCGCACCGGGTGACGATCGAGACCCGGGCGGCGATGCTGAGGATCACCGGATAGAGGGCGGCCCGGCCCTCCGGGGTCTGCTGCTTTGAGTCGTTGAGCATGCCCAGCGCCCTCGCCTGGGCAGGTCCGACCCGGTTGAGGTCGAGCAGAACCGCGGCAGCCACCAGCGGTCCGGCCAGGCAGCCGCGGCCGGCCTCATCGGCCCCGGCCACGAAGCGCACGCCCAGCCCGCGATCGAAACCCAGCAGACGGCGGCCGGGACGGCTCGGCTTGCGCCGGGCTCCGTTAGAGCGTGCCGATTTTGTCGGGCGGCCAGTAGGTGAAGAACGCGACCCCGATGAGCCATTTATCGGGGACGGGACCCCAGAAGCGGCTGTCGTCTGAGAGACCACGGTTGTCGCCCATCATGAAGTAATGACCGGGCGGAACCTTGATCGGCGTCGGGAAATTGCAGGAACTATCGACACCGCACGGTTCGATGTAGCTGTCCTGCTCCCGAACCCCGTTGCGGTAGACGTGGCCGTCCTTGATGAACAGCGTGTCCCCCGGTCCGGCCACCACGCGCTTGATGAACGTCTGGGTGGACTGCTGGGGCGTGGGCTGGTCGCAGGCCTGGCTGTGGCCGGTGCCCTGCGAGCTGTTCCCACACACGGGGCTGTTGAAGTCGGCGCCGTGGGGCGGGTGAAAGACGACGACGTCGCCGACGCTGGGATGGTCGGCCAGGCGGTTGGTGAGCACGCGCTGGCCCGGATCGAGCGTCGGCACCATCGAGGAGCTGGGGATCCGGTAGGGCTTGACGATGAAGGCCTGAATGAGGATGGCCAGCCCCACCGCGACCGCGATGGTCACCACCAGCTCCACGAGCGAGGCGAGGGGGGATTTCTTCTTCTTGCGGGACACGGACATTCGCGGGCTAGAGGAAGCCGATCCGATCGGGGGGCCAGTAGGTGAAGAACGCCTTGCCGATCAGCCACGCCTTGGGGACCGGGCCCCAGTAGCGGCTGTCGAGCGAGTCAGGGCGATTGTCGCCCATCATGTAGTAGTCACCCCTCGGTACGGTGATGCTGGCACGGAAGTTGCACTCGCCGGCGCCGTCGCACGGGACGGTGTAGGAGCTGGCTTCCGGGCGGCCGTCCCGGATGACATGGCCGTTGCGGATCGTGAGCCGGTCGCCGGGAAGGCCCACCACCCGCTTGACGTAGGTCTGCGACGACTCATGGGTCTGAGCGACGTCACAGGGTGCCGCGCCGTCCTCGCCGACGCTGTTCTCGCCCTCGCTGGGATTGGCGCATGTCTCCGAGACCGGGGGATGGAAGACGTAGACGTCGCCGACGTGCGGCGAGGAGAAGTGCATACCGAGCCGGTCGACGAGGATGCGCTGTCCGACGCGCAGCGTCGGCACCATCGACGGGCTGGGAATCTCGTAGGGCTTGACGATGAAACCCTGGATGGCGATGGCCAGACCCAGGGCGATCGCGACGATCACGACCAACTCCACCACTGAGCGCGCCAGCGGCTTCTTGGTCTTCGTCACACCTACTCGGCGTCCGTCGGTGGGTCTTCCTTGCCCGCCTCGGTCGCGTCAGCGCTGGCTGCGGGCTCGGATGCATCGGTGCCTTCAGCGCCGGCTTCGGGAGCTTCGACTGCCTCGGTGGTCTCCTGGGCCTCGACCGCCTCGGCGACCGTCTCCTCCGCAGTGGCGCCCTCGGCGTCGACCGGGGTCGGCTCGCCGTCGCCCTCCGGCCCGTAGAGCAGTTCGCGCTCGACCGCCACCTCCGGTCCGGCGGAGCGGCGCTCGCGGACACGAGCGCGCTTGCCGATCCGCCCGCGCAGGTAGTAGAGCTTGGCGCGGCGCACGTCGCCGCGGGCCGCGACCTCGATGCGCTCGATCTTGGGCGAGTGCAGTGGGAACGTGCGCTCCACGCCCACTCCGAAGGACTGCTTGCGCACGGTGAACGTCTCCCGCGCGCCGTGGCCCTGGCGCTTGATCACGACGCCTTCGAACACCTGCGTGCGGCGGCGGGTCCCCTCGATGACCTGGAAATGGACGCGGAGACGGTCGCCGGCGTCGAATGCCGGGACCCGGCGGAGCTGCGAACGCTCCAGGCTGTCGATGACTGTGCTCACGGGGGATTGAAATTAGAACTGCCGAGTTTGCGTGGCGGCGGCCGTGCAGGCCAACAGGCCGCGTGCGCCAGAGCCTCCGCCCATGCGGCGATTCATGGTAGCGGGTCCCCGGCGACGGCGATGTTGGCGCTCCACTAAGCCCCCGGGGCCTCCGGGCCCGCGGCCCGGGTGGCCCGGGCCCGGCTCTGAGCCAGGCGCCACTCCGCGATCCGGGCGTGGTGCCCGGAGAGCAGGACCTCGGGTACCTCCCAGCCGCGATGCGCGGCCGGCCGGGTGTAGTGGGGGTACTCGGGTCCCCCCTCCAGCGCGGCGCTGAAGGACTCCTCCACGGCCGAGCGCTCATCGCCCAGCGCGCCCGGCTGCTTGCGCAGCACGGCGTCGCAGACCACCATCGCCGCCAGCTCCCCGCCGGCGAGGACATAGCGCCCGATCGACACCCGGTCTGAGGCGAAGTGCTCGACGATGCGCTCGTCAAAGCCCTCATAGCGCCCCGACAGCAGCGTCAGCGCCGGCTGTGCCGCCAGCTCGTCGACGAGCGCGTCATCCAACAGCCGTCCGCCCGGCTCGAGCGCGATGACGCGCCGCCGGGCCGGCAGCTCGACGGGGTCGAGTTCATAGCGGGCGCGGAGCGCCGCCTCCACCACATCGACGCGCAGGACCATTCCCGCCCCACCGCCGAACGGGGTGTCGTCGACCTGGCGCCCGCTCAGCGGCGTGTGGTCGCGGTAGTTGATGCGGTGCAGCTCGTGGCCGAGGGCCAGGGCGTTGGCCACGTGGCGCTGGGACACGAACCAGTCAAAGGCCTCCGGGAACAGCGTGAAGATGTCGATCTCCACTACGCCTCGCCCAGGAACCGCAGGTCGACGTCGATGACGCGGCCGTCCAGGTCGACGTCGCGCACGGCATCACGGACCAGCGGCACGAGCAGGTCCGGCGCGTCGCCGGCGCGCGTGACCTCGAGGACCTCGCAGGAGGGCAGCGCCAGCAGCCGGGCGACCACGCCCACGTCCTGATCGCCGTCGCGCACCGCGCAGCCCTCCAGATCGGTCGCCCACCACTCGTCCTCGTCGAGGCCGG
Organism: uncultured Solirubrobacteraceae bacterium; assembly: GCA_963764125.1. Classification (GTDB taxonomy): domain Bacteria; phylum Actinomycetota; class Thermoleophilia; order Solirubrobacterales; family Solirubrobacteraceae; genus Palsa-465. The sequence goes on along the minus strand of CAVXRR010000030.1, from coordinate 145,012 downwards.
GCGCGGCGGACCGCGCCACGAACATCTCCTGGCCGCCCAGCGCCGCGGCGGCGTCGCGATCCTCGCACCCCTCCAGCCGGACGATCGGCCGCCCGTCGTGCCCGGCCAGCCGCACGATCGTCAGCTGCGCGCCGCCGAGCCGGACCTCGCGGCCCATCGCCAGCAACGCGGCGACGGGCTCGGCCACGTGAAAGCTGCCGTCGAGGCCATGGGGGCGGCCGACGACACCGGCGCGCAGCCAGTGCTCCGTCTCGGTCATGCGGCGCGGCGTCCTAGTGGTCGTCCGCGAGGGCACTCACGGGGACGGCCACTTCAGTCGTCGACGATGTCCACGAACACGCGGCGCTGCTCCTTGACGGCCGCCGCCTTCATCACCGTGCGCAGCGCGTTCGCGGTCCGACCGCCGCGGCCGATCACGCTGCCATAGTCGTCCTCGTCGACGGACAGCTCGAGTACGATCGTGCCGTCGTCCTCCTCGATCTCGGTGACCTCCACGGCGTCGGGGTGCTCGACGAGACCCTTGGCCAGGTACTCGAGGAGGTCTTTCACGAGCGGCGGGCTACGAGATGCCCTGAGTGCGCAGCAGCTTGCGAACGGTGTCCGACGGCTGGGCGCCGCGGGCGAGCCAATCGCGGATGCGCTCCTCGTTGAGCACGATCGTGGACGGATCGGTCTGCGCGTTGTAGTGACCGACGGTTTCGATCACGCGACCGTCGCGCTTGGAGCGCTGGTCGGCGACGACGACGCGCCACACGGGGTTCTTACGCCCGCCGATGCGGGTGAGTCGGAGTCTGACTGCCATACGCGAGCGATGAGGTTAGCGTGCTTTGAGAGGTAGCGGTGGCTCGCGGCGCCTAGCGACCCTGCCGCATCATCGCGCCCAGATCGGGCATGCGGCCCTGGGAGACCTGGCGCATGACCTTGCGCATCTGCTCGAACTGCTTGATCAGCGCCTTGACCGCCTGGACGTTGGTGCCCGAGCCCCTGGCGATGCGCAGGCGCCGCGACCCCTTGATCAGCTCGGGATGGCGGCGCTCCTGCGGCGTCATCGAGAGGATGATCGCCTGGAGGCGGTCGAACTCCTTCTCGTCGACCTTGACGCCGCGCAGCTCCTTGCCGACGCCGGGGATCATCCCCAGCAGCGACTGCAGCGGCCCCAGCTTGCGGATCTGGCGCATCTGATCCAGGAAGTCGTCGAGGCCGAACTCCTGCTTGCGCAGCTTGCGCTCCAGCTCGGCCGCCTGCTGCTCGTCGAAGCTTGACTCGGCCTTCTCGATCAGCGTCATCACGTCGCCCATGCCGAGGATGCGCTGGGCCATGCGGTCGGGGTGGAAGCGCTCGAACTGGTCGAGCTTCTCCCCGGTGGACGCGAACAGGATCGGCTTGCCGGTGACCGCCTTGACGCTGAGCGCCGCACCGCCGCGGGCGTCACCGTCGAGCTTGGACATCACGACGCCGTCGAAGTCCACGACCGCGGCGAACTGCTCGGCGACGTTGACGGCGTCCTGGCCGGTCATGGCGTCGACCACGAGCAGGATGTCGTGGGGGTTGATCGCCTTCTTGATGTTGGCCAGCTCGGTCATCAGCTCCGTGTCCACGTGGAGCCGCCCGCTGGTGTCGACGATGAGCACGTCCTTGCCCTCGGCCCGCGCGCGGTCCGCGGCCCACTTGGCGATGTCCACGGGGTCGCGGTCGGTGCCCTGCTCGTAGACGTCGACGCCGGCCTGCTGGCCGACCTTGATCAGCTGGTCGACGGCGGCCGGCCGGTAGACGTCGCAGGCGGCCACCGCCACCGAGGAGTGGTGCTCGATGCGCAGGTAGCGGGCGAGCTTGCCGGTGGCGGTCGTCTTGCCCGAGCCCTGCAGGCCGGCCATGAGCACGATCGTCGGGGGCCGGGGCGAGAAGGAGAGCTCGCGGGAGGCGCCGCCCATCAGCTCGGTGAGCTCGTCGGAGACGATCTTGACCACCTGCTGCCCGGGGTTGAGCTTGCCGACGATGTCAGCGCCCAGTGCGCGGTCCTTGACGGCGGTGGTGAAGCTCTTGACCACCTTGAAGTTGACGTCGGCCTCGAGCAGCGCGAGCCGTATCTCGCGCATGGCGGCGGTGATGTCGGCCTCGGTCAGAGTGCCGCGGCCGCGGACGTCGGCCAGGGTCGCCTGGAGCTTTTCGGCAAGGGAATCGAACATGGTTCTCCCCGCCCAGTCTAGGCGCCCGCGGGGGCCCTAGGACGGGAGCCGGGGCGGCGGCGCGGTCGGCGGCGGCGCGGTCGGTGGCGGCGCGGTCGGTGGCGGCGCGGCGCCGTCGGCGGACTGACTGGCCTGACCCCGGGCGAACGCCTTGGTGATGCCGCCGAACGCCTCGGCGAACTCTGACGGGATCACGAACACCTTGTTGGCGTCACCCTTGGCCAGCTGGGGCAGCATCTGCAGGTACTGGTAGGAGAGCAGCTCGGGGTCGACCCTGCCCTCGTGGATGGCGGAGAACACCGTGGCAATCGCCTGCGCCTCGCCCTCGGCACGCAGGATCGCCGCCTGCTTCTGACCCTCCGCGGTGAGCACGGCAGCCTGCTTCTGACCCTCGGCGGTGAGGATCTGGGATTGCTTGACCCCCTCCGCGTTGAGGATGGCGGCCCGCCGGTCGCGCTCGGCGCGCATCTGCTTCTCCATGGCCTCCTGGATGGAGCCGGGCGGGTCGATGGACTTGATCTCGACGCGGTTGACCCGGATTCCCCATTTGTTGGTCGCCTCGTCGAGGACGGTGCGCAGCTGCGCGTTGATGTGGTCGCGGCTGGTCAGCGCCGCCTCCAGCGTCAGCGACCCGATCACGTTGCGCAGCGTCGTCACCGTGATCTGCTCGATCGCCTGGAGGGGGTTGGCGACCTCATAGGTCGCGGACTTCGCGTCGTTGACGGTGAAGTACAGGACCGTGTCGATGCCCACGACGAGGTTGTCCTCGGTGATCACCGGCTGGGGCGGGAAGGAGACCACCTGCTCGCGCAGGTCGATGAGCGGCTTGAGCCGATCGATGAACGGCATGAGGACGGTCAGCCCGGGGTTGAGGGTGCGGTTGTAGCGGCCAAACCGCTCCACGATGCCCGCACGCGCCTGCGGGACGATCCGCACCGTCCGGGCGAACATGATGACCAGGAAGACGACGACGACGACGGCGACGATGGCTCCGACCATGACCCCTCCTATTCACATACCAGCGCGGTCGCGCCCTTGATGTCGACGACCTCGACGCGTGCCCCCGGCTCTATCTCCTCGTCATCGTAAAGCGAACGAGCCGTCCACACCTCGCCGTCGATCTTGACGATGCCGACCCCTTCGGCGTTGGCGATGCGCTCCAGCACGATCGCATGCTTGCCGATCAGCGCCGCGCCGCCCGTTCTGATCGCCGCCGGCATGCGCAGGTGCGACCGCATGATCGGCCGCAGGAGCACCAGCGACATGATCGAGATGAGGACGAACACGATCACCGCGACCGCGGTCCCCGCCACCGCTTGGCCGGCCGCCGCCAGCGCTGACCCGAGCGCGAACGGGGCGAGGAAGAACCCGCCCGAGAGCATCTCGCCGACCCCGAAGGCGCACGCCAGAATCACCCAGAGGACCCATCCGGCCATGTGCCCGCGAGCGTAGCGCGGCACGGGGCCGGTCAGGTCACTTTCCTGCGGGGCGCCGGGGCCTGCGTCAGGAGACCAGGGCCCGGGCGAAATCCCCGGCGTCAAACGGCCGGAGATCCTCGAGCTGCTCCCCCACCCCGATGAGCTTGACCGGGATGCCGAGTTCCTGGGCGATGGCGAGCGCGATCCCGCCCTTGGCGGTACCGTCGAGCTTGGTCAGGACCAGCCCCGAGACGTCGATCGCCTCCGAGAAGGCCTTGGCCTGGCGCAGCCCGTTCTGGCCGGTGGTGGCATCGACGGTGAGCAGCGTCTCGTGGGGGGCCTCGGGGATCTGCTTGGCGATGACCCGCCGGACCTTGGCCAGCTCGGCCATCAGGTTGTCCTGGGTGTGCAGGCGGCCGGCGGTGTCGATCAGCACCACGTCGGCGCCGTCGCGGCGCGCGGTCGCGATCGCGTCAAAGGCCACCGAGGCCGAGTCGGCGCCGACGCCGCCCTTCACGAAACCCACCCCGGCGCGGTCGGCCCACAACTCGAGCTGCTCCACCGCGGCGGCCCGGAAGGTGTCGCCGGCTGCCAGCACCACCGATCGATTGAGCTCGCGGCTCAGATGCCACGCCAGCTTGCCCAGCGTCGTCGTCTTGCCGGTGCCGTTGACGCCCGCCACCAGGATCACCGTGGGCTCGGCCCGCAGGTCGATCGTGTCGTTGCCGGTCTGGGCGATCTCCGTGAGCAGCTCCACCAGCCGGTCTGAGAGCTGCTGGCCGCCGGTGACCTTGCTCTCGGCGGCCTCCTGCTCGAGCTGGGCCACCACCTTGGCGGTCGTCTGGGCGCCGACGTCGGCGTAGATCAGTGCCTCCTCCAGGCGCTCCCACGTCTCGTCTGAGAGATCCTCGAACAGCGTGGCCTGGATCTCGGTCTGGAGGGCCTGGCGGGTCTTGCGCAGGCTGTCGCGCAGCCGCCGGAAGCGGCCGACACGCCGCTCGGGCTCCTCGGCCTCGGCGAGCGCGGCCGCGGCTTCGGGCCCGTCGATGATGAACAGCTCCCGCCAATCGCGCGCCATGACGGCGGCGACGTTATCAGCGGCCGCTCAGGCGGCCGCGACCCGCGCCTCGGTGCCCGCCGGCGCCTCGCCGCCCGAGAGCTTGCGCGAGATGACCTTGGAGATGCCGTCGGAGCCCATGGACACGCCGTAGAGCGAGTCGGCGGCCTCCATCGTGCGCTTCTGGTGGGTGACCACGATGAACTGGGCGCGCGTGGAGTACTGGCGCAGGAGGGCGAGGAAGCGGTCGATGTTGAGATCGTCGAGCGCCGCCTCGACCTCGTCGAGGATGTAGAAGGGGCACGGGCGGGCCAGGAACACCGCGAACAGGAAGGCGAGCGCCGTCATCGACTTCTCGCCGCCCGACAGCAGCGACAGACGCTTGCACTCCTTGCCCGCCGGGGTGATCTCGATCTCCACGCCGAGCAGGTCCTCCTCGGGCTCAAGCCCGTCGTCATCGGGACCGTCGTCGCCCTCGTCGCCGTCGCCGTCGGCATCCGGCGCGTCCTGCCCGCCGATCACCCGGGCCGGGTGGGCGGGATCGCTCCCCGAGACCAGCCGCAGCCGGCCCTCACCACCGGGGAAGAGCTGGCCGGCCAGTTCCGCGAAGGCGGCCGCGGTCGCCGCGAAGGTCTGCTCGAAGGTGGTGCGGATCTGCTTGTCGGTGTCGGCGATGAGCTTCTCGAGCTCACGCAGGGCGGTCTCCAGGTCGGCCCGCTGGGTCTCGAGCTCTTCCACGTGGGCCACGGCCTCGGCGTACTCCTCCTGGGCCAGGGGGTTGACCGGCCCCAGCTGCTCGCGGCGGCGCGCGACCCGCTCGAGGCGAGCGTCGAGGGTCTGGCGCTCCTCGTCTGAGAGCGCCTCCTCGGCGGGCTCAGCGGCGAGCTCGAGCCGCTGCGCGATCCGCCCCAGCTCGGTCTCGGCATCGCCGGCCTGGTCACGCGCACGTTGCAGGCGGACCTCGGCCTGGGTGAGCGACTCGTTCTCCTGGCTGATCTTGGTGTGCAGCTCGGCCTCCTGCTGAGCGCAGGTGCGCAGCTCCACCGCCACGTGCTCGCCGGCCTGGCGATCGGCGGCCAGCGCCTCCTCGAAGCCCTCCAGTCGCTGCGCGATCGCACCCGAGACCTCCTCCAGGGCGGCGATGACACCCGCCACCGCGGGCACCAGCTGGGTGTCGTTGGCGACGCCGGCGCGCACCCGCTCCAGGCGTTGCGCCCGGGCGGCCCGCTCGCGCTCCGCGCGCTCGAGCATGCGGCGCTCGGCGGCCAGCTCGGCCGCCAGCTGGGCCCGGCGCCCCGCGTCCGGCCCGTCGTCAGGCGCCGCGCGGCGGCGTTCGATGAGCGCCGTGAGCCGCCGCTCCTCCTCGCGCAGCTCGTCCAGCGTGCGCACGGTGGCGCGGTGGGCGTTGGTGAGCCGGTCGCGTGCCGAGTCGGCGTCCGACATCCCGGCCGTGGCCCGCTGCACGCCGGCGCGCGCGTCGACCTCGGCCTGGGCGGCGCGCTCTGAGTCGGCGATGAGCTGCTCACGGCGGTTGCGCTCGGCCAGGACGCGCTCTTCCCCGACGGCCGGGGCCTGGCGCAGCTCGCGCGTGCGTGCCGACCACACGCGCCCGCCGCGCGTGACCGCCACGCCCCGGAAGTCCGCGGCGAGCTGATCGAGATCGTCGACGAGCCAGGTGTCGGCCAGCAACGCGCGCGCCACGACCAGCGCGCGACCCTGCGCCCGGACATGCTCGACCAGGCGCGCCGCGCCCGGCGCCGGCGGCCGGCTCGTGCCGTCATCGGCGTCGGTCGTGGCCGTGGCCGCGGCCGCATCGCCGACGACGAGCGTCCGGCCGCCATCGGCGCCCACGCGGTCAAGCAGCGTCGCGGCCGCCGGGCGGTCGTCGACCACGGCGGCGCGCAGGCGGCCGTCGAGCACGGCGGCCACCGCCAGCTCGTAGCCGGTGTCGACGTGGAGCTCGTCGGCGAGCGCGGCGGCGCCGTGGGGCGCGCCGGCGTGATGGCGCAGGAACTGGTTGACGGCCGCGAGCTCTCCGCCGACGCGCGCGGCCTCCCGGCGGGCCGCCTCCACGGCGCGCTCGGCGTCGCGCACCTCGCCGCGGACCCGCTCGGCCGCCGCCTCCGCCTGCTCGCGATCGGCCTGGGCCGCGGCCACCGCCTCTGACTGCTCGCCGGCGCGGCGCCCGGCGGCGGCCAGCTGCTCCTCCAGCTCCTGCAGCTGGCGCGCGAGCTCGGTCTCGCGGTCGCGGTCCAGCGCGGCCAGCGACTCCTTTAGCCCCGCGATCCGGCCCGCCGCTTCGGGGTCATCCTGGTCAGCGGCGGCCTCGGCGGCCAGCGCGACCTCGATCTCCCGGTAGCGGGCCAGCCGGGCCTCGACCGAGGCGGCACCCGCACGCGCGGACTCGGCGCGGTAGCCGATCCGCTCGGCGGCCGCCCGGGCGGCATAGGCACGGCGCGAGAGCTCCTCGCGCTGAGCGCTGCGCGCGGCCAGCGCCTGCTCGGCCGCCTCGCGGCGCTTGGCGACGGCGTCGAGCTCGGCCTGCAGCGTCTGCCGGCGCCCGCGGACCTCGGCCGCCGTCGCCTCGGCGGCGACCATGGCGGCGCGGTGGCCGCGGACGTCGTCGCGCGCGAGCTCCCAGCGGATCTCGAGTGACTGGCGCTCGAGCCGCTCGTGCAGCTCGGCGGCCTCGGCCTGGCGCTTGAGCGGCCGCAGCCGCGACCGGGCCTCGCGCTCCACATCCAGGGCGCGGTCGAGATTGTCCTGGGTCCGGGCGAGCTTGAGCTGAGCGCGGCGGCGCCGCTTGCGATGCTTGCCCAGGCCGGCGGCCTCCTCGATGAGCAGGCGGCGGTCGCGCGGCTTGGAGGTGACCAGCGACTCGACGCGGCCCTGGGAGATGACCGAGTGCATCTCCTTGCCCAGGCCGGTGTCGGAGAGAAGCTCGACGATGTCGACGAGGCGGCAGCGGGCTCCCGCCAGGCGGTACTCCCCCTCGCCGGCCCGATCGAGGCGGCGGTAGATCGCGATCTCGGGCACGCCGAGGCCGAGGCTCCCCTCGCTGTCATCGAGCACCAATTCGACCTCGGCGTGGCCACCCGCCTGCCGCCCGGGGGCGCCGCCGAAGATCACGTCCTGCATCGACTGGCCGCGGACCGCGCCGGGAGACTGCTCACCGAGCGCCCACAGGACCGCGTCGGTCACGTTGGACTTCCCGGAGCCGTTGGGCCCGACGATCACGCTGACGCCGGGGCCGAACTCCATCCTGGTCCGATCCGGGAAGGACTTGAAGCCCTTGACGGTGATCGACTTCAGATACACGCCGACGCCCAAGGGTGGGTGGGCTCCGATATGGGCTCCGATACGCGAGCGCTACCGCCGCGAGCCGTCACTTGGCCATGGCCTCCAGCGCCGCCTGTGCGGCCTCCTGCTCGGCGTCCTTCTTGGAGCGGCCCACGCCGCTGCCGATCTCCTTGCCGCGGATCGTCGCCTGGACGGTGAAGGTGCGGTCGTGCGGCGGCCCCTGCTCGTCCACGACGGTGTAGCTGACCAGCTCGCCGCGCCGGGCCAGCCGCTCCTGGAGCGCCGACTTGTAGTCCACCGAGTGCTCGAGCGCGTCCTCGATCTCCGGCGCGAACGCCTCCACCACCACCTCGGCGGTCGCGTCGTAGCCGAAGGTCAGGTAGCAGGCGCCGATCACCGCCTCGATCACGGACGCCAGGACGCGCTCGGTGGAGATGAGCGCCTCGAGCCCCGCCGCCCCCGTCTCCGGCGCCGCCGCCCGCAGCCGGTCGGGCACGCCCAAGCGCTCGGCGACCGCCCGGCAGGAGCGGCCCGAGACCGCCTGCGCTCGGATCTTGGTCAGACGACCAGGACCGAACCGCTCGGCGTCCAGGCGGGGGAACAGATGGGTGGTGACCGCCAGCCCCAGGACGCTGTCGCCCAGGAAGGCAAGCCGTTCGTAGGACGCCGAGCGGCGCATCGTCCAGGACGAGTGGGTGAACACGGACCGCTGCAGCTCCGGCTCCAGCCGGTCGAGCATGTCCGCGAGGGTGGCGCCGGCGCCCGGGGCGGGGCTGGCGCCGGAGCCCGGGGCGAGGGTCGCACCCGTGCCGGGCGGCCGGCCCGCAGGCGTGGTGTCCGGATCCGTGCGCTGGGGTTGTGGGGTCACTCAGTGTCAGTGGATTGGCCCGCGGTCGCCGGCAGGGCCCCGCTGGCGAGCACGAAGTCGACCGCCTGGCCGACGGTGAGGATCCGGCTGGCTTCCTCGTCGGAGATCCGCACGCCGTAGGAGTCCTCGAGCTCCTGCACCAGCGTGTAGAGATCCAGCGAGTCGGCCTCCAGGTCCTCACGGAAACGGGTCGACTCCGAGATCGAGCCGGGATCGACCTCCAGCTCGTCGACCAGGTGCGCGCGGATCAGCGAGAAGACTTGCTCTCGATTCATCGGCGCCACACCGTAGACGTCAGCCCGGACGCGCCGCGCGTGGGCTCGCTAACCATTGCCGTCCTCCTCTCCCCCGTGTCCGGGGGTTCGCAGTGCGCCGGCGGCCTTGAGGGCGGCTCGCGTGGCACTGATGACATCTTCCTCCACTCCGCGCGCGGCGACCTCGATGGCGCGCGCAAAGCCCTTCCGGGTGAAGCGTCCGTGGGCCACCACGCCGAGCTGACGCAGGCCGAGCATGTAGGCGCCGCCGGGGCCCTCGGGGTCGATCTCGTCGCGTAGGCCCTGGATCGCGGGGGTCAGCAGCCAGCCACCGAGCTTGGCCCGGGTCGAGCTCATCGCCACGTCGCGGATGGCCCGCAGCGTCCGCCCCGAGACGCCCTCGATGAGCTTGAGCGTGATGTTGCCGGTGAAGCCATCCATGACGACGACGTCGGCGGCGTCCTCGAAGACCTGGGTGCCCTCGATATTGCCGACGAAGTTCAGGCCGGTGCCACCCTCGCCGGCGAGCTGCTCGTGGACCTCGACGAGCTCCGGCGTGCCCTTGACCGCCTCCTCGCCGTTGGACAGCAGCGCCACCCGGGGCGAGGAGATGCCGAGCACCGCCTGCGTGAAGGCCGAGCCCATGTGCGCGAACTGGACCAGATGCTCGGGACGGCAGGTGACGTTGGCACCGACGTCGAGCAGCATCACGGGCCGGCCGCCGGGGACGGGGACCGGCAGCGCCAGCGCGGGCCGGTAGATCCCGCGATCGCGGCGCATGTTGAAGAGTCCGGCGGCCAGCGCCGAGCCGGTCGAGCCCCCGGAGACCAGCGCCTGGGCCTGGCCCGCCGCCACCGCCTTGGCGGCCTGGACGATCGAAGCCTCGGGCGTGGAGCGGACGGCGAAGGCCGGGTCCGCGGCCTTGGCGATCGAGACGGGGGCATCGATGACCTCGACGCCTTCGGGCACCGACCCGATCTCGCCGGCAGGCCCGAACAGGAGGACCCTGGTCCCTGCGGCGGCGGCGATCGCGGCTCCGGCGGCGACCTCGGCGGGGCCCAGATCCGCCCCGCCCGCATCAACGGCGACGGTCACCATGAGGTGACCGGGCTACGCCGACTGCTGGCCGGTCTCGGCGATTACCTCGCGGCCCCGGTAGCTCCCGCAGACCGGGCACACACGGTGCGGGATCCGGGGGCTGTGACACGTGGGGCAGGCGTTGTAAGTGGCCGCCTTGACCTTGTGCTGCGAGCGTCGCTGCGTCGTGCGCGCGTGAGATTGCTTCTGCTTGGGGACCGCCATGCGACGCAGGAGGCTAGCAGGCGGGGTGATCCCTACACCCGTCCGCTGTCGGTGCGCGTGCCGCGGCGCGGGGGCGCGCCCGAGACCAGGTGACGGCGCAGCAGCTCCGTGATCTCCGCGGCGCGCATGGGCGCCCCGAGGTGGAAGCCCTGGGCGTGGGCGATGCCGTGGGCGAGCAGGAAGTCGAGCTGAGCCTCGGTCTCGACGCCCTCGGCGACGACGATCGGTGCCGCAGGCCGCCGCCAGGTCAAAGACGGCCTCCAGCAGCTTGACCGCTTTGCCGTCGCCGGGGACGTCGGCGAGCATCCCGCCGTCGACCTTGATCACGTCGAAGCCGAGATCGAGCAGGCGCGACAGCGACGAGTAGCCGGCGCCGAAGTCGTCCAGCGCCATCGGGAACCCGGCCGCGCGCAGCTCCTCGATGACCTCCAGCGTCTCGGCCGAGTCCACCGTCCACGCCGACTCGGTCAGCTCGAGGGCGAAGTGGGCCGGGGAGAGCTCGGACTCGGCCACCCGCCGGGCCAGCCCCGCCGCGAACCCGGGCGCCAGCAGTTGCTGGGGCGAGATGTTGACGCCGATGATCGGCACCAGATCCTGCCGCACTGCCATTCCCGTGCCTGCCGGCAGCAGTCGTCGAGCACCCAGGCCATGAGATCGTCGCCGACGGTGGTCTGGTCGGCGAGGTTCATGAACGCGTCGGGCGTGAGCAGGCCCCGCTCGGGGTGGCGCCAGCGCAGCAGCGCCTCCACCCCGAGACCTCGCGGGTCGGGGCCAGCAACCACACCGGCTGGTAGTGGATCTCCATCTCGCCGGCGTCGATCGCCCGGCGCAGCTGGCCCGTCATGCTCGAGCGGCGCGAGGCGAGCGTGTCCGAGCGCTGATGGAAGACGAGGCGACCGCCCCCTGCCGCCTTGGCGCGGTACATGGCGACATCGGCGTGGCGCAGCAGCGCCTCGGTGTCCGCGGCGTCGTCGGGATAGAGGCTGACGCCGATGCTGGCGCCCGTGCGGACCTCGGTGCCGGCCACCACGAACGGCTCGAGCAGCGCGCTGAGCAGCTTGCCGCCGACGCTCTCGGCCGCCGCCGTGGGATCGTCGGAGAGGTCGCCGAGCAACACCAGGAACTCGTCGCCACCCTGCCGGGCCAGGACGTCGGAGTCGCGCAGGACGCCGCGCAGGCGGGCCGACACGCTGGCCAGCAGCCGGTCGCCGGCGGCGTGGCCGAGGCGGTCGTTGACCTCCTTGAAATCGTCGAGGTCGACGAACATGAGCGCGGCCGCGCCGCCGGCGCGCCGGGCGCGGGCCAGGGCCAGGTCGATCTCCTGCTCGACGAGGATCCGGTTGGGCAGCCCGGTGAGCGCGTCGTGGTAGGCCAGATAGGCGAGCTGCTCCTCCCCGCGGCGGCGCTCGCCGATGTCGCGCACGATGCCGTAGAACGATGGACCCAGGCCGCCCGCGCCCTCGACCCGCGCGACGGTCAGCTCAACGGGGAACTCGCTGCCGTCGCTGCGCATCGCCATCGTCTCGATGCGGCGGTCCAGCAGGCTCGAGCCCGGGTTATCGCGGATCCGCTGAGCGAGGCTGCGGTAGAAGGCGCGATTCTCGGGCGGCACGAGCAGATCGGCGACCTCGCGGCCGAGCATGTCTGAGGCCATGTAGTCAAAGGTGCGCTCGGCGGCGGGGTTGAACTCGATGAGGCGATCCTGCTCGTCGACGGCGACCACGCAGTCCAGCGTCGAGGCGATCACCGCGCGGTAGCGGGCCAGCGATGACTCCAGCGCGGTCATCTGGCGCGAGCTCTCGATCGCCAGCGCCGCATGCGCCGCCAGCACGCTGAGCATCACGAGCTGCTGATCGTCGGGGCGCAGCCCGGAGAACGGCTCGTCCACCGAGATGATCCCGTAGGGGCGCCCGCCCGAGCCCTCCAGGGTCGCGAACAGCGCGTCATCGGTGCGCCAGCTGTCGCCGCTGCGCTCGGCCGCGCGGGCGTTGGGCTCGGGCCGGTACCAGGTGACCGTGGGTCGTCGAAGGCGAGCGAGCCCTCGGGGATGAAGTAGACGCCGTGACGGCGGAAGCGCTCGTCGAGCAGCGGCGTCCACGTCTCGGGCCTGGTGATCGAGCCGAGCAGGATCTCCGAGGCCCGTTCTGAGCCGTGGACGGTGACGACCTCGTAGAGGTCGCGGTCGGCCCGGTAGGCGTTGATCACGACCGTGGCGAAGCCGACGGCGTCAGAGACGGCCGAGGCGACGGCGCGCAGCGTTTCGAGCAGCGTCGGCTGGCGGCGCGCAATGCGCGCGAACTCCAGCAGCCCACGAAGGGGCGCGATCGCCTCCCCCGTTCGATGGGGTCCCGACGATTCGCCGGCACGATGCATTCTCATCAGTAATCGACCGAAACCGCTTCGGGCTTGAGGGAGTATGGACGCAATGCCCGCAAACAGCGGGAATTTGCCACCAGCCTGCTCAACGGCGTCCTCATCGATCAGTCGAAGTGAAGCTCAGAGAGCCTCGCCCAGCGGGGATCGGGCTCGCGCTCGTGAGCATGGTCGGGGCCCGCCTCGTTGAGGTCCGCCCCGCATACGGGCACAGCCCGGCGCAGTCCGGGCGGCACAGCACCTGCGTGGGCACGGTGAGCGCCAAGGCGTCGCGCGCCCACGCCCGGAGATCGACGACGCCGTCGCTGCACGTAGGGCGACTCGAGCTCCTCCCCCTCCCCGGGCTGGGACACCTCACGCGCCAGACCACCGCGAAGACCGGCTCCGCGTCGGCCAGACAGCGCATGCACGGCCCGCTGAGCCTCGCCTCGAAGCTCAGCCGCAGCGCATATCCGGCGCCGGTCGTCCGCGAGATGTCGAGCGACCGCCGGGACGACGCTCGGATCCACGGCGTAGCGCTCGCCGCCGAGCTCGAAGGGATCGATGCCGACGTGGAGATCAAGCCGCCGCCCTTCGCCCGACGTCAGCCGCAGACCCCCTAGATCAAATGTGTCAGTACGCAGGGTCATGCACACGAGATTAACCACTGTCCACGACGGCGCGCCGCGGCGCCTCAGCGCAGCTCGCGCTTGAGGATCTTGCCGGTGGCGTTGCGCGGAAGCTGGTCGACGAACACGACCTCGCGGGGGACCTTGTAGCGCGCCAGATGGGTGCGCACGTGGTCCTGGAGCTGGGCCTCTGAGAGCTCGGCCCCGGCGTGGAGGCTGACCACGGCGCGCAGGCGCTGGCCGAACTCCTCGTCGGGCACGCCGACGACCGCCACCTCCCGGATGCCGGCCATGCCGGCCAGCAGGTCCTCGACCTCGCCCGGGAACACGTTCTCGCCGCCGGAGACGATCATGTCGTCGTCGCGGCCGTCGACGAACAGCCGCCCCTCGGCGTCGAAGTGACCGACGTCGCCGGTGGCCATCAGCCCGCCGCGGCGATCCTTGTCGCCGCCGCCGGTGTAGCCCTCGAACAGCATCTCGGAGCCGACGAAGATCCGCCCGCTGGCGCCCGTCGGGCAGCTCGTCGCCGCGGTCGTCGAGGATCCTGACCACGGTCCCGCGCGGCGGCCGCCCCGCGGTGCCCGGCGCGGCGCGCAGGTCCGACGGGCCCGGCCACGGTCGCCCAGGCGACCTCGGTCGAGCCGTAGAGGTTGTAGAGCGCGTCCCCGAAGGCGTCCATCACGCGGCTGGCCAGCGGCCCGGGCAGCGCCGACCCGCTGACGGCGATCACGCGCAGCGAGGAGGTGTCCAGGCGACGGCGCTGGTCGGCGTCGGCCTCCAGCATCCGCTGGAGCATCACGGGGACGACGACGAGCGCGTCGGCGTGATGCTCCGACACCGCGCGGACGGTCTCCAGGGGGTCGAAGCGGCGGCGCAGCACGATCGTCGAGGACAGCGCGGTGGCCAGCAGCACGTGGGCAAACCCCCACGCGTGAAACAGCGGAGCGGCGATGACGGTCGTCTCGCGCGCGCGCAGCGGGATGGCCGAGAGCAGCGCCGCCATCGGGCCCATCGAGCTGGGCGCCGGCCGGTTCGCGCCCTTGGGCGTGCCGGTGGTCCCGGAGGTGAGGATCACGGCTCGGCCGGCCACGGCGGGCGGCGGCAGCGGCGTGTCGACCCGCGTGGCGATGAGCTGGGCCAGCGAGGTGTCCTCCCCGTCGGCGCCGTCGGCGGCAAAGCAGATCCGCTGGCCGCGGGCTTCGCGCACGGTGGCGGCGAACTCGCGGTCATAGACCAGGCCGGCGGCGCCCTCGCGCTCCACCACTTCGGCGATCTGCGGGCCGGCGAAGCCGGTGTTGAGCAGCACGACGTGGACCCCGAGCTTGGAGCAGGCCGCGGCCACCTCGATGAAGCCGCGATGGTTGCGGCACATCACCGCCAGCGTCCGCCCCTCGGTCAGCCCGTGGCCGGCGAAACCGCGGGCGAGCGCGTTGCTGTGCCGCTCCAGGTCGGCGAACGTGAGAATCCCCTCGTCGTCGATGACCGCCGCGGCGGCCGGAAAGCGGGCCGCGCCGCCCACGACCCCGGCGGCCATGGTGGGCCCGAAGCGGTGCAGGCCGACGAGTCGCCCGCATCGCCCGATCCGGGCGCGAGGGCCGCAGCATCCCGGCGCGCGCAAGCGTGCCGGCGACGTGGATGCCATCGGAGAGTGCCACCGCCATCGCCGACATCCAATCACGGCCGCGCTTCTCACCGGATTCCGGGGCGGTAGCGACGGCCGCGTTACGGCGCGCCGGCGATGCGACCCCGGCGGCGCGATCGGCCGCCACCGGCGATGATTAGCGCGATGTCGGACTGGTTTCGCACATACGGTTTCGCCCAGGTGCACGAGGGGCTGCTCATCGGCGCCTATCCGCTGGACGCCGACGACGTGCGGATGCTCGCCGCGATGTCGGTCCGCCAGGTGCTCAACCTGGTCGAGGACGCGGAATACGGCGCGGGCCGCCGGTTCCTCGTCGAGGAGGCGCTGCGCGAGGCGCGCATCGAGGAGCACCGGATGCAGTTCACCGACTTCGGGCGACTGCCCGCCGAGGCGCTCGAGGAGGCCGTGCGGGTCGTCGTCGGCTGGCTCAAGGCCGGCGTCCCGAGCTATGTGCACTGCCGCGCGGGCTGGCAGCGCTCCGCCGCCGTGGCCGCGGGCGCCGTCGCCGTCTACGACGGGCATCGGGATCGACGAGGCCGTCGCCTACGTCCAGGAGCGCAAGCCCTCCGCGGACCCGCTGCCGCATCAAAGGGATGACCTCCGCGCCTGGTGGAACGCGCGCAGCCATCTGCATCCTTCGCGCTAGACGCGCGGTGGTCTGGGTGTTGTGCTGTGGGGCGTGGGTGGCCGGGTGGCAGGCTCCGCCGCGCGCCTCGCGGCGGGCGTATCGGCTAGCGGTTGAGGCTGGGGTTGCTTCCCCGAGCGCGGCGCGCGCGGACCTGCCACCCGTCCCGTCGCGCCCCCAGCGTCGCCGCGGCCCGCGCCGCGCGGGGTCCCCGCGGCGCTTGCTGAAGCCTGGGCGCCGCCGGGCTCTTCAGCGGCGGCGCGAGCGGCGCGGCGCCTGGGCTCGGAGTGGCCGGTGGTTGGCATGCCCGCCGCCGCCGCGCTCGGGACGAGTCACCGCTCCCCTACGCGCCCCGATCCACCCCCGCCGCGCGGCGGCGACGGGCTGCCGACCACCCAGCCATCGCCGCGGCCTCTCGGGCGACCGCCGATCGATGCCGCCGCCGGCGCTACTCCGCGGCGCGCAGGCGACGCGGGGGCGCGGCTGCTCGGCGAGGTCGGGGCCGAGGTCGAGCTGGAGGGCGGCGTTCTGGACGGCGCGGGCCGAGACGGTGACGGGCTCGAGCTCGGGGAGCTCCGATCCCTCCGAGACCGCCCCGTGGTCGGCGAAGCGCCGCGCGCTCGGGAGCACGCGCGACTCGTAGGAGCCGATCGTCTCGTTGAACGCGCTGACGGTGCGGTTCAGCCGGGTGCCGAGGTTGGCGAGCAGCGTCGAGAGCTTGACCAGCCGGCCGTGGAGCTCGCGCCCGAGCTCGGAGATCTCCTGGGCGGACTCGGCCACGCGCTCCTGCTGCCAGCCGTAGGCGACCGAGTAGAGCATCGCCAGCAGCGTCGTCGGGGTGGCGATGAGCACGCGCTGGGCCATGGCGTCCTCGAGCAGCGTCGCGTCCATCTCCAGCGCCGCGCCGAGCAGCGACTCGCCCGGCAGGAACATGACCACCATGTCCGGCGTGGTCTCCAGCCGGGACCAGTAGGCCTTGTCGGCGAGCGCCTTGACGTGCTTGCGCAGCAGGCGGGCGTGGCCGCGCAGGAACTCGTCGCGCTCGGCGGTGTCACGCGCCTCGTGGGCGTCGAGCATGCCCTGCAGCGGCGACTTGGCGTCGACGACCACGTGCTTGCCCCCGGGCAGGTTGACCACCATGTCGGGGCGGAGCGTCGTCTCGTCGCCGGCGTAGGAGTGCTGCTCGATGAAGTCGCAGTGCTTGAGCATCCCGGCGGCCTCGACGACGTTGCGCAGCTGCATCTGGCCCCACTGGCCGCGGGCGTTGGGCTTGCGCAGCGCGGTGACCAGCGCGCTGGTCTCGGTGCGCAGCCGGTCGCTGGTCTCGGCGAGCGTGCGCAGTTGGGCGCTCAGCTGGCCGC
This sequence comes from uncultured Solirubrobacteraceae bacterium, assembly GCA_963764125.1. Taxonomy (GTDB): domain Bacteria; phylum Actinomycetota; class Thermoleophilia; order Solirubrobacterales; family Solirubrobacteraceae; genus Palsa-465. The sequence goes on along the minus strand of CAVXRR010000030.1, from coordinate 128,018 downwards.
GTGACTCCCGGCGCTCCTGGTCCAGGCGCAGCAGCTGGCTGTCCACCCGGCCCAGCTGCTCCTTGAGCGGCGCCACCAGCTGCTCCACCGCCTGCTGGCGCTTCTCGAGGTCGCCCTTGGCCTCGGTCTGCGCCGCCTGGAGCTGGGCACGCGCCACCTCGGTCAGCTGGGTCATGCTCGACTGCAGCGCGTCGGCGCTCATCGCCTTGAATGAGGCCGAGAGCCGCTCCTGGGCGTCGTTGACGGTCGCCAGCTGCTCGACGGCCCGCGCCCGTTCCTGCTCGAGCTCGGTCGTGGCCCTGACCAGGCGGTTCTCCAGGTCTCGCGCCCGCACGGCGTCGACGGTGAGCGCGCGCAGGCGCGGCCGCAGGGCGACGGCCACGAGGGCCGCGCCGATGATCACGCCGAGTGCGAGCCAGAGAGCGTTCATGAGCCGGTCGCCCAGCATGGCGCGCGACGCGGACAGAACCCGCACACTGCGACAATCCGGTGCGTGGCCCCCGAGCGAATCCGCCGCCGCCTTGTCGTTCACGGCCAGGTGCAGGGAGTTTTCTACCGCGACTCGACCCGGCACGCGGCGCGCAACGAGGGCGTCTCGGGGTGGGCCGCCAACCGCAGCGACGGCAGCGTCGAGGTCGTGCTGGAGGGCCCGGCCGACGCCGTCGAGTCGGTCGTCGGCTACTGCCGCCAGGGCCCGTCGTCAGCGGACGTCGACTCAGTAGACGAGCACGAGGAGACGCCCGAGGGCCTGACCGGCTTTCAGATCCGGTAGGCGCCCCGGGCGCTCTGACGTGGGTCCGCTAGGGCTGACAGCCAGGCGGCACCTGCGGGAGGTCGGTCTTCCTCGGCTGACCGTGCGGGATTAACTGCACGGCGACCGTCTCCACGGACTCGTCGGTGTTGTTCTTGAGCTCGTGGATGTCGTCGCCACCGCTATCCACGAAGGCCGTGCCCGCCGGATAGTCGACGCCGGCACAGCCGCGCGCCCCCACCCGGTAGTTGGTCACAGTCCCGCTCTTGACGATGATCAGGCTCGGTCCCGAGTGGGTGTGCCAACCGGTGGTGCCTCCCGGCGCGATCATGTTGTCCACGACGTAGAGGTCCGTGATCCCGTGCGTCCGGAGCATTGCGCTCCAGAACGACGGCGGCCACGTCTGCGGCCGGGGCCGGTAGTCGCTGCGGATCTGGAGCGGCGGCACCGAGGCCGTTGCCACCGTGGTCGTGGTGAGGCCGGCCTGCGGCGTCGCCAGCACGGTGCTCGCGCCGGCGCCCGCCGCCACCGCGACGGCGAGCGCTGCCCACGCGCGTTTTGAACTCATCTGCTTCCCCCTTGTTGGTGATGGGTGCCGAACGTCCTGGTCAGGCGGCGACGCGGCTCCGCGGAGCCGTGGTCCGCCGCCGGCTGGCAACGGCAAGCGTGCCTCCGAGGCCGCCCAGCGCGACCAGGACGCCGCCGACGAGGATGTAGACCAGGTCAGAGCTGCCGCCACCGGGGTGGTTCACCACCGCGCGCGGGGTCACCGTCGGGACCGGACCCGAGGTGGCCTCTAGGAATCCCTTCACGTGCCTGGACACGAACGGCGGCAGGCCATTCGCCGTGCCGTACTGCTGAGCGTGGACAGGCGGCGCGACCGGGACGGGCGGCGTCGCTCCCGATTTGACGGGCGCCGGCCGGGGCGGCGGCCCCGAGCGCGAGAGTGGCGGCGATGACGCCGGCGGTGCGGCGATTGATGTGCGAGCTGGTCATGGTGGTCCCCCTGTGGTCTGGGCTGGAGGGGGCATCGCGCCCCGGGCCCGGTGTTGTGATCGGGACCGATCATCCGACGGCTGGCCGCGCCTCACCATGGGCCTGCGGGGGTCAATCGGGTGCCGGGCAGGTAAGGCAGACCTTGCTCTCGCGACAGGTTCTGCCCCGCCGCCTTGCCTGCGGGCAAGGTTGACCTTGCCCGAACGCTGGAGCGTCCTTACCCAATGCCCATTGTGGCGGCGCGGCGGATCGCGGATGATCCCCCTGTGGCCGGGAACCCACCCGCAGAGGCCTACCCGCCGTCGGGGGTGCGGAGCTCCGCCAGCGACACCGCGCCGCGGCGCAGCGCCTCGTTGGCAAGACGCGAGCGGCGGTTGGAGTCATCGGCGGCCACCCCAAACTTGTCGTACAGGTTGACCAGGTGCTGCTTGACCGCCGCCGGGGTGATGACGAGCTCCTCAGCGATCGCGCGGGTCGCCGCCGGCTCGGTGAACATGTCGCGGTCAAGCAGCGGCCGGCAGAGCGCCAGCAGCACGTCGCGTTCCCGCGCGGTGAGTGATGGCGGCCCATCCTCCGCCTCCGTCTGGGGGCCGCCGGCATTGAGCGGGTCACGAAAGATGAGCCGGGTCTGGCCAAGGCGGATCTCGTCGCCGTTGCGCAGCCGGTGGGACGCCCAGATCCGCTCGCCGTTGACCCAGGTGCCGTTCGACGACCCCAGATCGGTCACACACCAGCCCGCCGGAAACCGCTCCAGCATCGCGTGCAGCCCACTGGCCGTCGCGTCGTCGGCGAGGGGAATGTCGTTCTCGGCGGCCTTGCCGACGGTCGTGCGGTCTGATTGCAGCTCAAAGCGCCAGCTTTGGACCCCGAACATCACTTCGACCTGCGGCCCCATGGGGAGAAGCCTAAGTGAAGAACATCGCCGGCGTGAAGGGGCCAGCGGATGGCGACGCTGATCAAGGAGCGCTACGAGATCCTGGAGCGGCTCGGCGCCGGCGGCGAGGCGCGCGTGGTCAAGGCGCTGGACCTCCAGCACGGCCGCGTGGTGGCGCTGAAGATCCGCCCGGTCCGAGACGACGAGGCGCGTGAGGACGCGCTCAACGAGGCGCGGATCCTGCTCGCGATCCCGCCCCACCCGGCGCTTCCCCTGGTGAGAGAGGACTTCTTCGACGACGAGGACTACGTCGTCGCGATGGACTGGGTGGACGGCACCGACCTGGCGAGGCTGCTGCAGGATCGCGGCCGCCCGGGGCTCGCGCCGTCCAGCATCCTGGCCTACCTGTCCGACGCCGCCGAGGCGCTCACGCACCTGCACTCCCAGACCCCGCCGGTCATCCACGGTGACGTCAAGCCGGGGAACCTCATCCTCACCAAGGGGGGCCGGGTCAAGCTCGTGGACTTCGGGATGTCGTCGGCGCCCAACGCGCTGCGCCGGCGCACCGGCACACCCGGCTACCGCGCGCCCGAGCTCGCCGCCGGCGGGCCGTCGTCGCGCGCCAGCGACATCTACGCCCTGGCAGCGACCGCGTTCGCCCTGCTCACCGGCTCCGCGCCCGCCGGGACACTGCCCGCGTGGGAGGGCATCGACCCGGCGCAGGCTGAGCAACTGGAAGCCGCCATCCGGATGGGCATGACCACGGACCCGGCCCGCCGGCCGGCAAGCCCGGGCGAGCTCATCGAGCGGCTGCGCGCGGGCTGGGCGGAGGCGCTGCCCACCGGCGTCGTCACCTTCTGCATGTCGGACATCGAGTCCTCCACCGCCTTGTGGGAGAGCGGGCCCACGGCGATGGCGGAGGCGCTGGTGCGCCATGACGAGTTGATCGCCGATTGCATGGCCGCCCACGGAGGCCGTCTCATCGGATCCATGGGCGAGGGCGACTCGACCGTCTCGGTCTTTCACTCCGCGCCCGATGCTGTCGCGGCGGTCCTGGACGCCACGCGCGCGCTGGAGGCCGAGTCCTGGCCCTCAGGCCTGCGCATCCGCGCTCGCTTCGGCGTGCACACCGGCGAGGCGGAGCGCCGCGGCGCCAATTACTTCGGCCCGGCGATCAACCTCGCGGCGCGCCTGCGGGCGCAGGCCGACGGCGGCCAGGTCTTCCTGTCCTCGGTGACGGCGGAGCTCGTCGCCCGCCACCTGCCACCGGCGTGCTCGTTGGTCGACCTCGGCCCGCACCGCCTGGCCGGCGTGGCCGCGCCCGAGGCCATTCACGCGCTCAAGGGCCCCGGGGTCTCGGCGCCTCTGCCCGGAACCGAGTGCCCGTACCGCGGCCTGCTCGCCTTCGAGCCGGAGGATCGTGTGTTCTTCTTCGGCCGCGAGAGCGTCGTCTCCGAGCTGATCGGCCGCGTAGCGCCCGGAAGGCTGCTGGCGGTGGTCGGGGCCTCGGGCAGCGGCAAATCGTCGGTCCTGCGCGCCGGCGTCGTCGCCGCGGTGCGCGCCGGCGAGGTGCCCGGCCTCCGGCGCGCGCGCGCTGCTGACCCCCGGCGGGCAACCCGACCCGGACCTTGGCGACGATTCGGGCGAGCTGCTCGTGGTCGACCAGTTCGAGGAGCTGTTCACTCTCTGCAGCGACGCCGATCTGCGGCTGGTGTTCATCGATGCGCTGCTGTCCACCGGCTGCGCCGTGGTGATCGGGGTGCGGGCCGACATGTACGGCCGCTTGGGTGCCCACCCCGAGCTCGCGCGCGCGGTCGCCGCCAACCAGATCCTGCTCGGTGCGATGACAGACGAGGAGCTAGAGCGGGCAGTGGTGGAGCCGGCGGGCCTGTCCGGGCTGCGGCTCGAGCCCGGTCTGGTGGAGCTGGCCGTGCGCGAGGTGGCCGGAGAGCCCGGGGCGCTGCCGCTGCTCTCCCACGCGCTGCGCGCCACCTGGGAACGGCGTGACGGCCGGACGCTCACGGTCGAGGCCTACCGGGAGAGTGGCGGGGTCGGTGCCGCGGTGGCGCAGACCGCGGACGACCTCCTGGCGGAGATGTCGCCCGAGGGGCAGCGGCTGGCTCGCAACGTGTTCGTCCGCCTCACCGACCTCGGTGAGGGCAGTGCGGCCACCCGGCGGCGCGTTCGCTCCGAGGAGCTCGTCCCCGAGGGCGTATCGCCCCAGGAGGTGCAGGGACTGCTCGAGCGGCTCGCCGACGCCCGGCTCCTGACGCTCGAAGAGGACACCGCGGAGGTGGCCCACGAGATCCTCATCCGCGAGTGGCCGACCCTGCGCCGCTGGCTGGAGGAGGATCGGGAGGGCATCCGATTGCACCGGCAGTTGGGGAACTCCGCCCGGATCTGGGATGCGGGCGGCCGAGAGCCTTCGGACCTGTACCGCGGCCCCCGGCTGGTCGCCGCCACCGACTGGGTGAGGGCGCGCCGGCCGGAGCTCAACGCCACCGAGCGGAGCTTCATCGATGCCAGTGGCGAAGAAGCCGACCGCGACCGCCGCACACAACTGCGGGCCAATCGCCGTCTGCGCCTGCTGCTCGCCGGCGCGGTCGCGCTGCTCGCTGTGGCCGTGCTGGCGGGCGTGGTTGCCCTCGTCCAGCGCCATGGCGCCCAGGCGCAGGCGCTGACCTCGGATGCGGAGCGGATCGGCGCCCAGGCGCTGACCGAGCAGGACGTCGATCGCTCGATGCTGCTCAGCGTTGCGTCGGTCAAGCTCCAGAACCGGGCCCAGACCCGGTCCGATCTGTTCGCCGACCTGCAGCAGAATGCTGCGCTGATCCGTCTCCTCCGGCCCTCCGAGATCGAGATCTCCGCGCTCCGCGTCAGCCCCGATGGCCGGCTCCTCGCTGTCGGGGACCTGTCGGGAACGGTCCGGTTCGTCGACCCGCGCACCTGGAAGCCGAGCGGTCCGGCCGTCCGCCTCGACGACCCCGTCGCAGAGCGTGCCCTGAGCTTCTCTCCGGACGGGCACACCCTAATGGCCGTAGCCATCGGAGCTGCGCGCGCTGAGCTGTACACGATCGACGTCGTGCAACGACGGGCGCGGCGCATCGGCGTGTGGAACGGCCCGGCGCCCACGCCACCGATCGGCTTCGAGGCCGTGGCGTACTCCCCCGACGGCCGCCACGTCGCGGTGACGCACGACACCGTGGCGAGCGACGGCACGGACCTCCCGACGACCGTGCGGCTGCTCATGGTCGACGCGACGGATGGGCGTGTCGAATGGCAGCGGCGCTACCCGCTGGTCACCGGACAGGACAACCCGAACGTGGCCTTCACGGCCGCGGGAACGCTCCTCACCTCCGCGCAGCAGGGCGACACGAGCCTCTGGGACCCCCGCACAGGCCGGATCATCCGCCGGTTCGGGCTCGGCGGCCTGCCGGCGGTCGCTCCGGACGGCCACACGATCGCGCTCGGGCAGAACAGCCCGAGCGCGGGAAACCAAAGCTCCGCCATCACTCTGCTGGACCTGCGGACGGGCCGTCACCGAACCCTTCTCGCCACCCTCCCTGACTACTGGATCCGGAGCCTGGCCTTCACTCCCGACGGCAAGGCGCTCGCCGGCGCAGCGACCGACGGCGTGCACGTCTGGGATACCTCCACGGGCAAGATCGTCGAGAGCTATACGACGCAGGCGGGGCCCCGCTCCCTGGCGACACTCGACCCGAGCGGGCACACCCTCATCGTCGGCCAGCAGAACGGCAGCATCGCCGCCTTTGACCTCGCCGGCGGTCGGCGGCTCGGGCGCAGCTTCAGCTGGAACGTCCCCGCGCAGGGCTGCGGGTACAACCCGTGCATGGCGATCAACCGGCAATCGGAGTTGATGGCCAGCGACCAGGGCGACGGGACCGTCGCGCTCGTGGATCTGCGGACGCTCCGTCCGCTGCGGACGCTGCCGGCCCGCGACGGCGGCACGTCGGCGGCGATCGCGTTCACACCCGACGGCCGAACCGTGGTCACCGGCGGGGTCAACCGGCGCGTCTCGTTCTGGGACGCGGCCACCGGCCGCGTCACTCGCACCCTGCGGTTCACCGACCCCGTATGGTGGGCGGCGGTCAGCCCCGACGGCAAGCTGCTCGCCGTCCAGACCTGGGCCGGGAACAGCCCGGTCAATCACGTTGTGGAGGTGCGGCTCGCGACGGGCGAGCTGCTTGAGAGCCACACCGTGCCTCACGGCCCCAGTGGCGTGAAGTTCAGTCCCGACGGCCGTGAGCTATTCGCGCTCGGCTGCTGCTGGACCGGCTCGAGCTCGACCCTGCTCGCGTGGAACGCCCGTACCGGGCGGCAGCTGTTCCGCCTCGGTGACAGCGTCGGCGCCGAGGCATTCGATGTCGCGCCCGATTCTCGCCGGCTGGCGGTCGGGACCGCCGGAGGTGCGTTGCTCGTGCTCGATGCTCGCAGCGGCAAGCAGATCGGCCCCCCCATGCCGGCCGCCGGTGGTGAGATCGCAAATGTCTCGTTCTCCCCCGATGACCACAGCGTCGCTGTCTCCTCCGACGACCACACGGCCAGCGTCTGGGACCTGCGAACGCGCAGCCGAGTGGGGAACGCCTTCGGCCCGTACCGCGGAACCATTCCGGCCCCCTTGTTCGCGCCGGACGGCCACCTCGTGATCGGCCTGGAGGGGAGCGCGATCGAGTGGCCGATGGACCTGGGCACGTGGCAGCGCTTCGCGTGCCGGGTGGCCGGCCGCGACCTCACGGGCACCGAGTGGCATGACCTGCTTCCGAACCGTCCCTACGAGGCGGTCTGCCCGGGGACCGCGTAAGGGCTGTTTCAATACGCACGAGATGCTCCCCACCGACCATCTCCCAGCGTTCCTGCTCACGGTCTACGTGCTCATCCTGGTGCCGGGCCCGAGCGTGCTCTTCGTCGTGAGCCGTGGCGTCGCGCTGGGGCGGCGCGCGGCACTGGCGACCGTCCTGGGCAACACCGGTGGGCTGGCGTTTCAGGGGGCCCTGGTGTGCGCCGGCCTGGGGTCGGTGCTGGCCCGCTCAGACACGGTCTTCACGACGCTCAAGCTAATCGGCGCCGCGTATCTGATCGTCCTGGGCATCCGGACGATCCGCGACCGTGGCCATCTCGCCGGCGCGCTGACCGGGCTGGAGATGGAGCCGCGCGGCGCGGCGCGGATCCTCCGCGAGGGGTTCGTGGTGGGCGCCACCAACCCCAAGGGGCTGCTCATCTTCACCGCCGTCCTCCCGCAGTTCATCGAGCCCGCCCGCGGGCACGCGACGCTTCAGCTGGCCACTCTGGCGGCGATCTGCTGCGTGGTGGCGATCCTCTCCGACGGCACCTGGGCGCTGGCGTCGGGCACCGCCCGGGATTGGCTGGGGCGCTCGCCGCGCCGGCTGCGGGCGATGAGCGCCGGCGGCGGGATCACGATGATGGCCCTCGGCGTCGCGCTGGCCCTCACCGGCCGCAAGCGCTGACGGCGAACCGCTGACGGCGAGCCGGAGCCGCGCCTACGAGACTTCGGCGGGCTCGTCCTTGCCGGCGAGCCGATCACGCCCGCGCTGGACGGCGGCGATGAACTTGGAGAGGTTGACCTCGAGTGTGTTGAGGATCTCGTCGGCGTAGTCCTCGGCGCCGAGACGGATCTCGCGCTCGCGACCCCGGGCGTCCTCGATGATGTCCTCGGCGGCGCGCTCGGCCTGCTTGGTGATCTCCTCCTCGGAGATCAGCCGCTCCTGGCGCTCACGGGCTTCCTTGACGATGCGCTCGGCCTCGCGCTTGGCCTCGGCCAGCATCTCCTGGCGCTCCTTGACGATCCAGCGCGCCTGCTTGATCTCCTCGGGGATCGTGGCGCGCATCTGATCGAGGATGTCGTAGATCTCCTCCTTATCCACGCGGACCTGGTCGGTCAGCGGGACCGGCTTGGCGTTATGGACGAGATCGTCCAGCTTGTCAATGAGAACTAGGACATCCATTTTGCGACCTCTGTTTCGTCAACGGCCGACCCGTTCCTTCAAGGCCTCCGCCACCTCGACCGGCACCAGATCGTCGATATCACCGCCGAACGTGGCCAGCTCCTTCACACCGCTCGACCTCAGGAAACTGTACTTGGGCGACGCCATGAGGTAAACGGACTCGATATCGGGGGCCTGTCGACGGTTGAGCTGATTCATCTCCAATTCGTACTCGAAGTCGGAGATGGCACGTAGTCCCTTGACGATGGCCATCGCCTTCTTCTCCCGAGCAAACTCCACCAGCAGGTTAGAAAACGTCTCGATCCCGACGTTGGGCAGGTCGCTGGTGGCGTTGACCAGGAAGCGGATCCGCTCCTCGGCCGAGAACAGCGTCTGGCCCTTGCGCCACGGCAGGTTCACGATGCCGACGATGACCTCGTCATACATCGCGGAGGCGCGGCTGATCACGTCGAGATGCCCATAGGTCACCGGGTCAAAGGTGCCGGGGCAGATGGCAATGCGGTTATCAAGCGGCATGGATCTGGATCAAGGTGTCGCCGTAGCGGCGCTCGTCGAGCACCGCCAATTCGAGCCCAAGCGGGCTGCGCCGGTCGCTCTCTGCCACTACCCGCGCATCACTCGCAAGTATCGGCATCAGTGCCGACGTCAGCTCCCGTCCGAGGGTGCTCGCGTGGCGGTATGGAGGGTCGAGGAACACCAGATCGTATTGACGACCGTCGCGAAGTGCGGCCTGGAGGAATCTCTGCGCGCGGCTGGGGGACGACTTCGGCCTCCATCCCCAGGGCATCGAGATTGCGGCGGATCACGGCCACCGCGGCCCGAGCGGAGTCCACGAGGGTGGCCTGTGCGGCCCCGCGCGACAGCGCCTCGATCCCCAGCGCCCCGGAGCCCGCGAAGAGGTCCAGGACCTTGAGGCCGCCGATGTCGCCGAGGATCGAGAACAGTGCCTCCCGGACGCGGTCGGAGGTGGGCCGCGTCGCTCTGCCTTTTGGTGCGATGAGCTCTCGGCCGCCGTGGGTGCCGGCGATGACGCGCATGGGGGTGGATTGTGCTGGGGCCTGGGCGTTGGGCGCTCGCGCCGTGAGCGTTTTGGCACGACACGGGCGCACGTCAACGACCTGCTTGGGAAGGGCGGCCGGAGCGTAAATGGTCGGGTTTGCAGGGGGTTCTGGTAGAAAAGGACTCTCTAGCGACCCCTATCTACCAAGACCCCCAGTCCGCCACCGCCAGCCGCTCGCCGCCGACGGCCACGACCCCCGCTAACGCCCCAACCCCGCTTCCCAAGCAGGTCTTTGACGTGCGATGGTGTTGTGCGTCACGACAACAGCTCGCCGGGCCCTCACGCCCGAATCGGCGCCCGCACCTCCTCCCCGAACACCCCGGCCAGCGCATCGGCCAGCAGCGCGTGCTCGGGCATCTCCAGATCGGGATCCGCCCCGTCGATGAGCTCGGCGCGCATCCGGGCGCGCTCCTGCAACTCCCGGTCCCGGGGCAGCTCGGCGACCCGGAACTGGGCCAAGCCGCTCTGCCGTGTGCCCACCAGCTCTCCTTCCCCCCGCAGCTCGAGGTCGACCTCGGCCAGGCGGAAGCCATCGGCCTCCGAAGCGAGGGCCCGCAGCCGCACCGAGCCCTTGGGCCCGAACAGGAGGCAGAGGGACGCGTGCTCGCCGCGCCCGATGCGCCCGCGGAGCTGGTGCAGCTGCGAGATCCCGTAGCGCTCGGCGTCCTCCACCAGCATCACCGTGGCGTTGGGGACGTCGATCCCGACCTCGATCACCGTGGTGGCCACGAGCACGTCGGCCTCGCCGGCGGCGAAGGCCCGCATCACCTCCACCTTGTCGGCCGGGCGCAGCTGGCCGTGCATGAGCACGACCCGGAAGTCACGGAGCTCGCCCGCCTTCAACCGCTCGTACTCGGCGGTGGCGGCCCGCGCCGCGAGCGCCTCTGACTCGGAGACCAGCGGGCACACGACGAAGGCCTGACGCCCCGCCCGCAGCTCCTCGCGGATGCGGTCATAGGCCCGGCCGCGCTCGCGCTCGGTCGAGCACACGTGAGTCTGGATGGGCTGGCGGCCCTTGGGCAGCTCACGCAGGACGGTGAAATCGAGGTCGCCGTACTGCGAGAGCGCCAGCGTCCGCGGGATGGGCGTGGCGGTCATGTGCAGCACGTGCGGGCTGCGCCCCTCCGGCGCCTTGGCATCCAGGGCGGCGCGCTGGCGAACCCCGAAGCGGTGCTGCTCGTCGACCACGGCCACCCCGAGCGAGGCGAAGCGCACCGGGTCCTCGATCACGGCGTGGGTGCCCACGATCAGCGACAGCTCCCCGGACCCGAGCTTGCCCAGCAGGTCGGTGCGCCGCCGCCCCGGGGTGGACCCGGTGAGCAGGCCGATGGGCACCGCCTCGCCCGGCATGAGCGCCTGGATGGTGGCGAAGTGCTGCTCGGCCAGGGGCTCGGTGGGAGCCATCAGCGCGCCCTGGTACCCCTGCTCCACCGCGCGCAGCAGCGTGTAGAGCGCCACCACGGTCTTGCCCGAGCCCACCTCGCCCATGAGCAGCCGCTGCATCGGCCGCGCGCCGGCCAGGTCGGCGTCGATCTCCTCCATCGCCCGCCGCTGATCGGCGGTCGGCGCGAACGGGAGCATGTCGGACAGCCAGCGGGCACTGAGCTGCGGGGAGCCGTCGAGCACCGGCGCCTCGCTGCCGGCCCGCCGCAGCCGCCGCCGGCGCAGGAGCGCCAGCTGCACGAGCAGGAGCTCGTCGAAGGCCAGCCGGCGACGGCCCTGGGCCTGCTCCTCGTCGCCCTCCAGATGGACCGCGGTCAGCGCGCAGCGGCGCCCAGGGAGTCGCTCGGCGATCCGCAGATCGGCGGGCAGCGGCTCGGGGACGTCGGCCAGCGCCCCCGCATGCGCGCGCACCAGCGCCAGGATCTGGGTCGAGGACAGCCCCTCGGTGGCCGGGTAGTGCGCGACACCCTCGGCCCCGGCGCTGGCCTCGGTCGTCGGCGCGTGACCCTGGACGCGGAACCGGTTGCGCGCCTCGAACTTGCCGTGCAGCACCAGGCGCGTCCCCGCCGGGTACTTGGAGGCCAGCCACGGCTGGTTGAAGAACGTGGCCTTCATCGCGCCGGTGCCGTCGGCCACCGTGGCCTCGACCAGCGGCCGCATCCCCCGGCGTCGCACCGGCCGGGAGGCGATCGAGCGGACCTCCACGACGACCGTGGCCGTCTCCCCGGGGACGAGCTGAGCCACCGAGCGGGCCTCGCGCCGGTCACGGGGCAGGTGCGCAAGCAGGTCGCCGACGGTGACCAGCCCCAGCCCGACGGCGGCCTTCTCGGCCTTGGTGTGATCGAAGCGCAGCCGCACGGCCAGCGCCGAGGGGCGCGGGTAGCGCACGGGCGCATCGCTCAGCTCGTCGGGTCGGAGCTCCCGGGACTCGGAGAAGGCGGTGATGGACATCGGCGGCCCCCCGGATGATGACCGGGGCGCCGGTCAGCAGCGGCGGCGACCTACTCGGCCGAGAGCAGCCACCAGTAGCTCGGCTGGCCGCCCTCGGACAGCTCGAGCTCGGGCCCGGCGCCGGCCAGCGCCGCGACCGCGGCGTCGTCGAGCGGCGCGTCGGCGCCCCGCAGCAGGGTGATGAGCTCGGCGTCCTCCCCCAGTCGCGCCAGCACGTCGCGCAGGGTCTCCAGCGGCTCGCCCCAGGCCACGATCTCGTCCTCGACGAAGCCAACGGCGTCGCCGGCATGGAAGCGGCCCTGCGCGTCGTCGCGGCCCGCGGGGGCGACCGCCCCGGTGCGGACGTGTTCCAGCGTCTCCATCATCGCCTCGGCGTTCTCGATGGCGCGGCGCGCCGGGTCGAGGCTGACCGCCGCCGCCAGGCCCGCCTGGGGCGACCGCGAGTCGACGACGCTGACGGTCTTCTCTGACAGATCGGCGGCGCGCTCGGCGGCCATGATCACATTGGAGCTGTTGGGCAGCACCACCACTTCCTCGGCGGGCACCGCGTGGATCGCTGCCAGCAGGTCATAGGTGGATGGGTTGAGCGTTGGTCCACCGTCCAGCACGCGCAGGCCGAAGCCGGCGAACAGGTCGGCCATGCCCTCGCCGTTGACGACGGCCAGGCCGCCGCAGACTGCGTGCGCCGCCGGCGCCTCCAGGCGCTCGTCGCGGCGCGCGACCTGCTCGCGCATATCGGCGACGTCCAGGTGGGAGACGACGCCGGCGTCGGCGAACAGCGCGGTCGCCGCGTCGGGGTCGTCGGTATGGACGTGGATCTTGAGGGTCGTCTGGTCGCCGACGACGAGCACGGAGTCGCCGAGCTTCTCCAGCTCGCCGAGGTAGCGGCGCTGCTCCAGGGCCGTGCCGGTGACGGCGAAATTGGTGCAGTAGCGAAACGTCGTCGAGGCGTGCTGGGGGTGGGTCACCCTGGCGGCGCGATGATGCTCCAGCGCCGGGGCCTCGGTGCCGCGCAGCGCTCCCACGATCCCCGACAGCAGCACCGTCAGGCCGTAGCCGCCGGCGTCCACCACACCCGCGTCCCGCAACACCGGGAGCAGGTCGGGGCCGCGCTTGACCGACTCCTCGCCGGCCTCGAGCGCGCTCGCGATCACGCTCGCGATGGCGATGTCCTGCTCACCGGCCGTGGCATCGGCTTGCAGCCGCGCGTCCGGGATGTGCGCGATCTCCGAGGCCACTCGGTGCGCCATCTCGCGCACGACGGTGAGAATCGTGCCCTCGGCGGGATCGCGTACCGAGCCGTAGGCCTGATCGGCGGCACGAGCCAGCGCGGCGCCGATCAGCACCGGGTCCACCAGCTCGCCGGGGCGGCTGATCAGCTCCTCGGCGGCGCCGCGGATGAGCTGGGAGAGGATGACGCCGCTGTTGCCGCGGGCGCCGAGCAGCGCCGCGCGGGCCACGGAGGCGACGATCTCGTCGCGGCCGATCTCGTCGATGGTGCGGCCTTCGGAGGCGTCGGCGAGCCGGTCGAGCTCGGTGAGGACGGCCCGCAGCGTGAGCACCATGTTGTCGCCCGTGTCCCCGTCGGCGACCGGGAAGACGTTGAGGTCGTTGACCTCCTCGCGGCGCGCTTCGAGCGCGGCCAATCCGGCCTCCACCAGCGCACGGAAGCGGACGATGCTGGGATCGGAGATCCCAGTCTGGTCGGTCGCTCGCCCGGGTGCGGCCACGCCGGCGCTCAGCGCGCTTTGGTGATCTTGCCGGCCTTGAGACAGCGCGTGCAGACGTACACGCGCCGCGGTGTCCCGCCGTCGTCAACGCGGACCCGCTGGAGGTTCGGATCGAAGCGGCGCTTGGTCGCGACCATCGAGTGGCTGCGGTTATGGCCGAAGGACGGACCCTTGGCGCACACGTGACAGACTTTGGGCATCGCGGGCAGTATAGGAGACGAGTCGCGCGCACGGACCCCGCGACCCGTACCATCCGTATCTGATCGTGGATTTGAAACGAGCCAGCCGGGTACATCACCGCCCCAATGGGTTCTAGAGGGCAGCCCCGGGCAGAGCCCACCGACCTGCGTCTCCCGGATCGCTACCGGGTCCGCCGACGGTTGGCCACCGGCGGCATGGCCGCGGTGTGGTGCGCCGAGGATCTGATACTGGGGCGCACGGTGGCGATCAAGGTCCTGGCCGAGCGCTTCGCCCACGACGACATGGCGATGCGCCGTTTCAAGCGCGAAGCCCGTGCGGCGGCGCGCGTCTCCACCCACGCCCACGTGGTCACGATCTACGACGTCGGTGACCTGGAGGTCGACCCGCGCGACGTCGAATCCAGCGCGCGCCCGTTCATCGTCATGGAGTACCTGGCGGGCGGCACCGTCGCCGACGCCATCCGCCTCGGCGCGGTACGGCGCCAGGAGGCGGTGCGCTGGATCCGAGAGGCCGCCTCCGCGCTCGATCATGCCCACGCCCGCGGGATCGTGCACCGCGACATCAAGCCCTCCAACTTCCTGCTCAACCGCAGCCGCGTGCTGCACGTCGCCGACTTCGGGATCGCCCGGCTGGTCTCGGAGGACACCATCACCAGCACCGGCGAGCTCTTCGGCACCGCCGCCTACCTGTCGCCTGAGCAGGCGCTGGGGCGCGAGGCCACCGGCGCCTCAGACCGCTACGCCCTCGCCGTCGCCGCCTTCGAGCTGCTCGCCGGCGAGCGCCCCTTCGACGCGCCGCACTTCGCCGCCCAGGCGCGCCAGCACATCGAGGACGACCGCCCGCACGCCTCGGATCGCGACCGGACGCTGCCGACGCCCGTCGACGATGTTCTGATGCAGGGCATGGCCAAGGAGCCCGAGGCGCGCTTCGAGACCGCAGGCGATTTCGTGGATGCGCTGGAGACGGCCCTGTCGGGCGGCATCGCCGTGAGCGCTCAGCGCGGCTCGCCGCAGCGCCGCCGCAGCCCCGGTCACCTCGTCGGCGCCGGCGCCCTGGGTGTGACCGGCAACGGGAACGGGCGCTCAGGCAGGCGGGCGGGGACGGTCTCGCGGGGCGCCCGTCCCTGGCACCCCCCCACCTCCACCGACCCTCAGCGCGCGACGCATGGGACGGGCTCCTGGACGGCAGCCAGCACGATCCAGCGCGGGACCACCACGCCCCGGCGCACGGGACGAGTGGTCGCACTGGTGGCGCTGCTGGTGGCCATCGGAGGCGTGGGCGCGCTGGCCCTGGCGGGCCTCGGCGGCTCCAAGCCCCCGGCCCGGCACGCCTCCGCACCGCCCAAGCGGGCCACCGTCGTGCACACCTCCGCCGCCAGAAAGCCCAAGCCGGCGGCCGCGGCGCCGGCGCAGACCCAGACACAGTCCTCGACCTCCACGACGCCGGCCGTGCCCACCCCGCCGACCGCCGAGCAGCTCCAGCTCACCGGTCACGACGAGCTGCTCGCGGGCAACTACCCGGCGGCGATCGCCACGCTGCGCAAGGCGGTCCTAGCCGCCGGCCACACGAGCACCACCTACGCGTACGGCCTGTACGACCTCGGCGTGGCGCTGCTGAAGTCCGGGGATGCCGCCGAAGCGGTCACGGTCCTCAAACAGCGGCTCCAGATCCCCAACCAGACGGGCGTCGTCCAGCAGACCCTCGACGCGGCGCTGCAGGCAAGCGGGCAGGCACCAGCCCCGCCGCAGCCGGGTTCGGGCCACGACCACGGGCGCGGACAGGGCCACGGCCATGGCGCCGGCCAGTCGGGCGGAGCCGGCCTCGCGCCGCCCGGTCAGAGCGGCAACGCCCACTCGGACTTCGTCGACTGATCTCGGCGCAGCCCGCCCGGGCGCGACCTCAGACCGAGAAGCCGGCCTTCCCGCGGCGGCCCGAGAGCTCGTCCTTGACCTCCAGCGAGGCCAGCACCGCCTCGACGGCGTGGCGACCGGTGTCGCGCTTGGCGCCTCCGGCCACACGCGCCAGGGCCTGCTCCATGGTGTCGACCGTGAGTACGCCAAAGCCGCACGGCACCCCGGTCTCGAGGCTCACCCGGCTGATGCCCTCGGCCGCCGAGGTGCAGACGTAGTCGTAGTGGTCGGTCTCACCGCGGATGACCGCGCCGAGGCACACCACCGCGTCAAAGCGCCCGGACTCGGCCGCGTACTTGGCCACCAGAGGGAGCTCGAAGGCGCCGGGGACCGAGAAGCTCTCGATCGCGGTCACGCCCCCCTCGTCCAACGCGGCCCGGGCTCCCGCCTCGAGCTTGTCGGCCAGCTCGGTGTAGAACCGCGCCACGCAGAGCGCGACGCGCCGGTCAGCGGCCATCGCGGCGCTGGCGGTCCTGTTCGTGCTCGCGCTCGAGCATCTCCTCGTCGAGCGCCAGCCCCTGATGGTGCAGGGTGTGGCCCAGCTTCTCGCGCTTGGCGCGCAGATAGCCCTCGTTGTGGGGGTTGGGGGCGTGCTGGATCGGAATCTGGTCGGCGACCGACAGGCCGTAGCCGGCCAGGCCGGAGATCTTCTTGGGGTTGTTGGTGAGGATGCGGATGCTCGAGAGCCCGAGGTCGACGAGGATCTGGGCGCCGATCCCGTAGTCGCGCAGGTCGGCGGGCAGGCCCAGGCGCAGGTTGGCGTCGACGGTGTCCAGGCCCGCCTCCTGCAGCTTGTAGGCCTTGAGCTTGTTGAGCAGGCCGATGCCCCGGCCCTCCTGGGAGAGGTAGAGCAGGACGCCTGAGCCCTCGCTCTCGATCATGGCCAGCGCCGACTCCAGCTGCTCGCCGCAGTCGCAGCGCAGCGAGTGAAAGACGTCGCCGGTGAGGCACTCGGAGTGCACGCGCACGAGCACGTCTGACTCTCCGTCGACCTCGCCCTTGACCAGGGCCACGTGGTGCTTGTTGTCCACCAGCGAGCGGTAGCCGACGGCCACGAACTCCCCGAAGGCGGTCGGCAGCTTGGTGGAGACGACCCGCTCGACGAGCTTCTCGTGGCGACGGCGGTAGGCGACCAGATCGGCGACCGTGATCATCTTCAGGCCATGGCGCTCGCAGTAGGTGACGAGGTCCGGCACCCGTGCCATCGTCCCGTCCTCATTCATGATCTCGCAGATCACGCTCGACGGGTTCAGACCCGCGAGCTTGGACAGGTCGACGCCGGCCTCCGTCTGGCCGACGCGTTCGAGCACGCCCCCCTCCTTGGCCTTGAGCGGGAAGACGTGGCCGGGCTGGACGAGCTCGCGCGGGCTTGACTTGGGGTCGATCGCCACCTGGATGGTGCGGGCCCGGTCAGCCGCGGAGATGCCGGTGCTGACGCCCGTGCGCGCCTCGACCGACACCGTGAACGCCGTCTCGAACGCGGACTCGTTCTTGGCCGCCATCAGGTCCAGGCCGAGCTCGTCGCAGCGGTCGGCGGTGAGGGCGAGGCAGATCGAGCCCGCCGCCCTCCTTGCGCATGAAGTTGATCGCCTCGGGGGTGACGAACTGGGCGGCCATCGTCAGGTCGCCCTCGTTCTCGCGGTTCTCGTCGTCGCAGACCACGACCATCTTGCCCTGGCGGATGTCCTCGATCGCATCTTCGATCGTTGAGAAGGCCGACCTGGTGGAGCTCATCGCGCGCTTGCCACCAGCCTCTCGACGTATTTGGCCAACACATCCACCTCCAGGTTCACGGTTGTCCCGACCCCGGCATGCCCGAGGTTCGTCCGTTCCAGCGTCTCAGGGATAAGCGAAACGGTAAACGATGCGTCCCCGAGCCCGGCCACGGTGAGCGAGACTCCATCGACGGTGATCGACCCCTTGTGGACGACATAACGGAGGATCTCTTCCCCGGCTTCGATCTCGACCCGCCGTGAGAACCCGTCGGCGACGACCCCGCGCACGGTGCCGACGCCGTCGACATGGCCCTGGACCATGTGCCCGCCGAGCCGGTCTGACAGCCGCATGGCCAGCTCGAGGTTCACCGGGGTACCGACCCGGGCCTCGGCCAGCGAGCTCAGCTTCAAGGTCTCGTTCATCACGTCGGTCGAGAACGCCGTGGGCTGCACGTCGGTCGCCGTGAGGCAGACGCCGTTGACCGCGACCGAGTCGCCCTCGGTGAGATCCGAGGCCAGCGACGAGGAGACGATCAGGCGCACGCCCTCGCCCGAGCGCTCCACCTCCTCGATCCGGCCCAGATCGGCGATCAGCCCGGTGAACATCAGCGTCCGGCCCCTACCACTTCCGGATCCGGGCCGAGATGAGCAGGTCGTCGTCGATCCGCTCGCACTCCAGGCTCTCGGCACGGACCGCATCGGCGATCTGCTCGGCGCCCTCGCCCTCCAGCGGATCGCGGGCGGTGCGGCCGCCGAGGATCAGCGGTGCCAGGAACAGCCGGATCTCGTCGATCTCACCGGCGTCGAGGAACGCCCCGGCGAGGCGGGGGCCGCCCTCGAGCAGGATCGAGCCGATCCCGGCGGCGCCAAGCTGGTCAAGGGCCGAGACCACACGCGCGGGCTCGTTCTCGCCGGTGGCCACGATCACGTCGACGCCGTGGGCCTCCAGCGCATCGGTGGCCGCGCGCGGCGCCGCCCGGGAGACGACCACGGTCAGCGGGATCTGGCGGGCGTCGCGCACCAGCTGGGCGTCGAGCGGGAGGCGGCCCAGCGAGTCGAACACGACCCGCCGGGGCTGCCGGGTGACTCCCGGGATGCGGGCCGTCAGCTGCGGGTCGTCGGCCAGGGCGGTGCCGACGCCGACGGCGACCGCGTCACACTCGGCGCGCCAGTGGTGGGCGCGCTCGCGGCTGGAGGGGCCCGAGATCCACTTGGAGTCGCCGCGGTGGGTGGCGACCTTGCCGTCGAGGGTCATCGCCGACTTGAAGAGGATCCACGGCCGCCCGGTGCGGGCGCGCTTGCGAAAGGGCTGGTTGAGCAGCCGGGCGCGGTCGGCCAGGTCGCCGTCGTCGAGCACCACCTCGACGCCGTCGTCACGCAGGATGCCCAGGCCGCGGCCCGACGCGTGCTCGGACGGGTCGTCGGAGGCGACCACCACGCGCAGGATGCCGGCCTGGCGGATGGCGTCGGTGCACGGCGGGGTGCGGCCGTGGTGACAGCAGGGCTCCAGCGACACGTACATGGTGGCCCCGGCCAGGTCGTGGTCCCCGGCGGCGAGGATGGCCTCGACCTCGGCGTGGGGCCCGCCCACCTCGCGGTGATACCCCTCCCCGATCGGCCCGTCGCCGTTGGCGATCACGGCCCCGACCAGCGGGTTCGGGCTCACTCTGCCGCGGCCCTGTTCCGCGATCTCGATCGCGCGAGCCAGATGGCGGCGATCGGTATCGGCGATGGCTGTCATGGGCTCTTCGGAGCATAGTTCGGGGCACATTTACCGCTCATAAGTCGGTAGACGCTCATTTCGGGCCCGGGGCGGGCATATTCGCTCGGGTAGTAGTCGATCGACCAGTCGAAGCTGAACGGGATCGCCCGGTTGCCGGTGGCGAACGGGCTGATGTGGAACATGAGCCGCGCCTGGTTCGAGAGCGCCGCGTAGTAGGCGATCGCGGCCGGGGCGATCTTGGGCTGCGCGAACGAGCGGCCCGCCTGCAGCGACCCGATGATGACCCAGCAGTACCCGGCGTTGGCGTACTCCTGAAGCAGCTCGGGACGCAGCGTCCGCTCGTACTCGTCGATCGCGACGTAGCGATGCTCCCCCGGCGGAAGGTGGTTGCCGCCTGAATCGACGTCGGTGACGTACGGGTTCCACAGCTGCCACCGAGCGCCGCTGGGCGTCCACCGCAACGAGCGGCCGACGTCCTGCCCCCAGTCGTCGGAGACGACCGGCTCCACCACCACCTTGGCCCCGGCGGGGATGTGGCGGACCATCCACGCGCGGGTCGTGTTGCGGGTGTCGGGGTGAGACAGGACCACGTCGTTGTGGATGTCGGCGGCCAGGCTCTGGCCCAGCATCACGACCGCCACCGCGCCGGCGGCCAGCACCACCGGCATGCCACGCGTCCGGATCAGCCACCGCGCCGCCTCGACTGCGCCGTAGGCGGCGAGCAGGGCGATGATCGGGAACACCGGCATCAGCCAGCGGCCGAAGTAGCGCTGCTGGTCGCCCATGAACACGATGAACGCGATCGGGGCGGGCAGCAGGACGACCGCCAGCGCCAGGCGGCGGCGCGCGACGAGGATCGCGCTCCCGGCGAGCGCCGCCACCGCCGGCGCCCAGCCCAGACCCCAGGTGAACGTCCAGACGTAGAAGGCAGTCCCACTGGCGGCCGTGGTGCCGAGCTTCTCGGGGTCAGAGCCGCCGGCCAGCGCCTGCTGGGTTGTCAGGCCCGCGTGGAAGGCCGGGAAATCCAGCACGGAGTACGGGTTGGCGGCGACGAAGGCGAGAACGGCGCAGGCCAGGGCGAACCCGAGCCGGCGCAGCGCCTTGAACGGTGTGCCGCCGGCGCCGTCGCAGATCGCCGCTGCGACCAGGCAGACGGCGGTGATCGCCCCTGTGTACTTCGTGGCCGCGGCCAGCCCGATGCCGATGCCGGCAATCACGTAGTCGCGCCGCGCGCCGTTGCGCAGCACCCCGGCCACGCCGTACAGCGACAGGGCCACCGGGGCCAGCGCGGGCACGTCGTTGAGCGCGAGGTGGCTGTAGAAGATCGGGAGGAAGGCGAGGCCGAAGACCGCTGCTCCCAGCAGGGCCGTGGTCCGGTTGAAGAGGCGCTCGCCGGCCAGGTAGGTCAGCCACACCGCCACGGTGCCCAGCACCGCGGCGACGACCCGGGCCACCACGAACACCTCCGTCGGGTCCGAGACATAGGCGCGGCGGACGGCGTCGGGCCCCCCGAACCACAGCTCGAAGACGAAGTGCAGCAGGTAGGAGTACGCGGGCGGGTTGAGAAAGTACTGGGGGTTGTAGTCATGCGAGAAGAATGCGATCGCCCGCGGAACGAAGTGCGTGGCCTCGTCGGAGTTGTAGCTGTAGGGCAGCCCCTGCTTGATGCCCCACAGACGCAGCCCCAGCGTGGCCGCCAGCAGCAGCCACAGCAGGGGCCGGTGCAGGTCGCGCCGGCGACCGTCCCGAGGCCGGATCCAAGCACCGCGACGGCGGCTTGACGATGGCGGCGACACCGCAAGCCGACGGGGTGGCTCGGGCGTGCTTGCCGTTGCCGTGTCCATCTTCATCTACGAGTATCCCGCTACCGTGTGATGAACAGCGCGCCGCCCGCGGCGCAGCGACTCGTCCCCAACCGGCCCCGACGCGGCGCGGTACGCGCGGTAGGGCGCGCCTTGGACCATGAAGCTGATCATCCAGATCCCCTGTTTCAACGAGGAAGCACAGCTGCCCGAGACGCTGTCGCACCTGCCCCGCACGATCGAGGGGTTTGACGCGGTCGAGTGGCTGATCATCGACGACGGCTCCACCGACGCCACGATCGAGACCGCCCGAGCCCACGGCGTGGATCACATCGTCAAGCTGACCAACCACAAGGGGCTGGCTGCGGGCTTCCAGGCCGGGCTCGACGCCGGCCTCAAGCTGGGTGCCGACGTGATCGTCAACACCGACGCCGACAACCAGTACGAGGGGGGCGACATCCCCAAGTTGGTGGCCCCGATCCTGCGCGGCGACGCCGACATGGTGATCGGCGACCGCCAGGTGGACTCCAACGAGCACTTCTCGCACTCCAAGCGGCGCCTGCAGCGGCTGGGCTCCTGGGTCGTGCGCGCGGCCTCCTCCACCGAGGTCCCCGACACGACCTCGGGCTTCCGCGCCTACAACCGCGAGGCCGCCCTGCAGATGCAGGTGGTGTCGAAGTTCACCTACACCCTGGAGACGATCATCCAGGCGGGCAAGCTCCTGGTCGCCGTCGACCACGTGCCGATCCGCACCAACGCCAAGACCCGCGAGTCGCGCCTGTTCCCGTCGATCCCGGCCTACATCCGCCGCAACGGGCTCTCGATCTTCCGGATCTACTCCCAGTACGAGCCGCTGCGGGTGTTCTGGGTCGCCGCGCTGATCACCGGGTTCGCGGCGATGGTGTTCTTCGTGCGCTTCCTCATCGACTTCATCACGGGCGGCGGCGTGGCCGGTCACGTCCAGTCGCTGATCTTCGGCGGCGTCCTCTTCAACGCGGCCATGCTCCTCGGCGCCCTGGGCGTGATCGGCGACCTGCTCTCGGCGCAGCGGATCATGCTCCAGCGCACCTTCGAACGGGTGCGCCGGATCGAGCTCCAGCTCGGCGTCGAGCCGTCGCACTATGAGCCGGGCGCGCCCGCCCCCGCGGCGGGCGCGGCGGCGGGGCGGCCGGGCGGGAAAGCCGGCTCGGCGCCGGAGGATCGCC
The DNA here is from genome assembly GCA_963764125.1 of uncultured Solirubrobacteraceae bacterium. Lineage (GTDB taxonomy): Bacteria > Actinomycetota > Thermoleophilia > Solirubrobacterales > Solirubrobacteraceae > Palsa-465. The sequence goes on along the minus strand of CAVXRR010000030.1, from coordinate 105,673 downwards.
AGGCGGTGGAGGTGTGAGCTCGAGCGCCACGGTGCCCACGGGCAACACCTACGACAAATACGGCTCGACCAACCCGGTGGTGCGCCGGCTGATGGCCGGCTTCGAACGGACGCTGGACGAGCTGTTCACCCAGGCCGCCCCGGCATCGGTGCTGGACGTCGGCTGCGGCGAGGGCGTGCTCACCGAGCAGTGGGCGGATCGGATCGCTCCCGGACGCATCGTGGGGATCGATCTGGAGGACCCCAAGCTGGCCGCCGAGTGGGCCGGCCGGCAGCGGCCCAACCTGACCTTCGCCCCGATGGAGGTCGAGCACCTGGAGTTCGCCGACGGCGAGTTCGAGCTCGTGGCGGCCACCGAGGTCCTCGAGCACGTCACCGAGCCCGAGCCGGCCCTCGCCGAGATGGCGCGCGTCGCCAGCGGCCACCTGCTCGTGTCAGTCCCTCACGAGCCGTTGTGGCGAGCGCTGAACATGGCGCGCGGCGCCTACCTGCGTCAGCTGGGCAACACCCCCGGCCACCTCAATCACTGGACCCGCCGCTCGTTCGTGAGCCTGCTCGGCCGCTACGGCGAGGTGGTGGAGGTCCGGGCACCGTTCCCGTGGACGATGCTGCTCGTTCGAGTGCGCGCGTGAGCTCGACCACGACGGCGCCGCCCGGCGATCCCGCGCCGGCCGGCGGCGATGGTGGCCGCGCGGGCAGCGCCCCGCCGGAGCAGTCCTTCGCCTCGGGCGCTCGCATCCTGACCATCGGGATCGCCTCCACCGGGATCTTCACCTTCGCCTACCTGGCCACCTCCAGCCACGTCCTGGATGCGGCCTCCTACAGCCGGATCTCGCTGTGCTGGGCGGTCATGTTCGTGATCCTGTCGGTGATCTACCGGCCGATCGAGCAGCTGCTGTCGCGCACGATCGCCGACCGCCGGGCCCGGGGCCTGCACGGCCACCCGCTGCGGATCCCGGCCTCCATCCAGTTCGGCTTCGCGCTGGCGTTCCTGATCGTCGCCCTCGCGCTGCGCCCGCAGATCCAGCAGGGCATGTTCGACGGGTCCAGCGCGCTGTACTGGATCCTCGTCGTCGGCGTCCTGGCCTACGCCGGCAGCTACTTCGCCCGCGGCTGGCTGGCCGGCCACCAGCGCTTCGCGCTGTACGGCGGCCTCGTCTTCCTGGAGTCGACGTCGCGCTTCCTCTTCCCCCTGGCGGTGGCTGTCGGGATCGGCTCGGGCCAGGCGCTCGTGGGCCTGGGGATGGCGGTGGCACCGTTCGCGTCGCTGTCGGTGATGCCGTTCGCCTTCCGCCGGATCCGCGACCACACGACCCCCGTCGCAGCCGACGCCGAGGCCGTGGTCGCCGCCGACGCCGCCGCCACCAGCGAGGGCCCCGCCCAGGCCCAGCTCGAGGAGGACAACACGGAGCTGTCGCTGCGCCACGGCGCCGGCTTCGCCGTGTCGGTGGTGGGGATCATGTTCTCCGAGCAGATGCTGATGAACGCCGGCGTGCTCATCGTGGCCGCCAAGACCGGCGGGGGCAATCTGACGACCGGCATCGTCGGGTTCGTCTTCAACGTGATGCTCATCGTGCGCGCCCCGCTCCAGCTCTTCCAGGCCATCCAGACCTCGATCCTCCCGCACCTGGCGGGCCTGGAGGCCCGGGAGGGCGCCGCCGAGTTTCACAAGGCGATCCGCACCACGGTGCTGGTCATCGCCGCATTCGGGCTCGCCGTCGCGCTCGGGTTGCTGCTGATCGGGCCGGCCGTGATGACCGCCCTGCTCGGCGACAAGGGCGGGTACTCGTACGGGCGCGTCGGGCTGGCGGTGGTCGGGCTCGGGATGGGCCTGCACCTCATCTCGGGAACGCTGAACCAGGCCGCCCTCGCCCGCGGCCGGGCGGCGTGGGCGGCGCTCGCGTGGCTGGTGTCAGCCGCGGCGTTCGTCGTCTTCGTCGCCACCGGCAGCGGCACCGGCGGGGACGAGGTCACCCGCGTGGAGGTCGGCTACTTCGGGTCCACCGCGATCCTCTGCGTGCTGCTGTGGCTGCTGTACCGGCGCGGTCCGGCGGTTGCGTCGTCGTCGCGGCTGGCCCCCAGCACGAGCTGAGGCGCTGGACGTCGACGACGGCTGGGGAAGGGTGAGGTGGCCTAGGCGCCGATGGCACGGGCTCATCCGTGACGCCATAGAGCACGCCGGCCGGTTCTTCGGGCGGCGTGCTGCGGATCGGGAGTTATGGCGACGCCCCAGAGCACGCCGCTCTGATGCGGGCAGTGCGCGCTCTCAAGTGTCAGCGCGACGCAACGAAGCCGGTCCCTTCCTCAGCCCCGGCTCAGAGCGCCCCGGCGGCAGCGACGATCCGCGCGTAGGCAGCGGCCGGATCGTTTGAGCCGAACACGGCCGAGCCGGTGACGAGCAGGTTGGCACCGGCCTGGACCACCGGGCCGGCGGTCTGCTCGTGGATGCCGCCGTCGACCTCCAGAGCCACCTCGCCCGGGAGCTCGTGGCGCATCCGCTCGAGCTTGCTCAGCGAGTTGGGGATGAAGGTCTGGGCGCCCCAGCCGGGGTTCACGCTCATGCACAGCGCCAGGTCAAGCGTCTCGCGTGCGACCTCGTGCAGGGTGCTGACGGGGGTCGCAGGGGTGAGCGCGGCGCCGGCGGTGCAGCCGGCCTTGCGGATCTCGTCGAGGGTGTAGTGGAGATGCGGGGTGGCCTCGACGTGGATCGTGATGCTGTCCGCGCCGGCCTTGGCGATGTCGGGGACGTGGCGCTCGGGCCGCTCGACCATCAGGTGCACGTCGAGGATGGCGCCGGCGTCGTGGACGAGGTCGGCCAGCGCGGAGACGACGATGGCGCCGAAGGTGATGGGCGGGACGAAATGGCCGTCCATCACGTCGACGTGGATCACGCGGGCCCCGGCGGCCAGCACCTCGGAGACCTGGGAGCCGAGCTGGGCGAAGTCCGCCGACAGGATCGATGGCGCGATCCGCCGCTCCCGCAGGAGGGCCCCGTGGGCGGCAGCCACGACTACACCTCCTGGAGCATGCTGCCCTGGCAGTGGTTGCACGCGACGATCGCCGTGCTGGACATCCGCACGATCGTGGAATGCTCCCCGCAGTTGGGACACACGGAGACCAGCTCGTAGCGCCGCATGCAGTAGACGCAGCGGTAGTTGCCGGGGACCGCGGTGGGGCGCAGCCAGGGCTCACCGCAGCCGGGGCACTCAGGGCCGAGCTTGGGCGCTGCTTCGCTCATTACTCGAAGACTAACCGGCCGGTGGTCATCCCGGCCATCGCCCCCGCGCAAGCGGTCAGGACCGCCGCAGGCGGATGAGGAAGAACCCGTCGGTGCCGTCGGTGTCCGGCGCCAGGCGCACGGGGGCGTCAGCCTCCCAGCCGGGATGGCCGGCCAGGAACCCGTCGATCACCGCCTCGGACTCCGCCCGGGAGATCGTGCACACCGAGTAGACCAGCGTCCCGCCCGGGCGGGTGGCGGCGGCGCCGGCGGCGAGGATGCGCCCCTGCTGCGGCGCGAGCTCGGCGATCCGCTCGGGGCTGGTGCGCCAGCGCAGGTCCGGCCGCGACTGCAGCGTCCCCAGCCCGCTGCAGGGCGGGTCCACCAGCACCCGATCGAACAGGTCACCGGGCCGGGGCGTGCCCGCATCGGCGGTCTGGACCGTGACCGAGCGGATGTGCATGCGCTCAAGCGTGCGCCGCAGCGCCTCGGCGCGGCCGGGGCGGCGCTCCACTGCCACCAGCTCGCCCTCGTCACCGGCCAGCGCGGCGAGATGCGTGGTCTTGGCGCCCGGGGCCGCACACAGGTCAAGGACGCGCTCGCCGGGATGGGGCGCCAGCGTCCGCGCCACCGCCATCGAGGCCCGTGACTGGGGCATGAGCTCGCCGCGCTGCCACTGGGGCGAGGCGTAGGCATCGAAGGGTCCGTCGATCACCAACCCCTCGGGGAGGCCGGGGACGGCGCGGCTCGGAACCCCGAGCCCGGCGGCGAGGGCGGCCGCCGACGTGACGACCGTGTTGGCCCGGATCGCGGACTCGGCCGGGGCGTTGACGGTCGCCAGCAGCGCCCGCGTCCGCTCGGCTCCGAGCTCGGACCACCACAGCTCGGCCAGCCATAGCGGCACCGAGTACAGGACGGCGGCGCGAGCGGCCGTGTCGTCGCCGAGCCCGGCCAGGAGCTCGGGGCCCTCGCGCAGCGCCCGGCGCAGCACCGCGTTGACCAGCCCGCTGCCGGCGCGGGCATGGCGCTTGGCCAGTTCGACGGACTCGTGCACGGCGGCGTGGTCGGCGACCCCGTCCATCAGCAGCAGTTGCATGAGCCCCAGGCGTAGGGCGGCGAGCACGGGGGCGTCAAGGCGTGTCAGCGGTCGCTTGGTGAACGCGGCGGCCACGTGGTCAAGCGTGGCCTTGCGCTGGACGGTCCCGTAGGCCAGCGCCATGGCGAACGACCGGTCGCGCCCCTCCAGGCGCCGGGCCTGGGCCTCGGCGTAGAAGGCGCGATCGGCGTAGGCGTCGTCCTCGAACACGCGCCGCACGACGGCGTAGGCGCACTCGCGCGCCGCTGACACCCCGCCGGCCACCGCCGTCAGCTCCGCAGGCCGCGCAGGTAGGCGTCGCCGGCCATCCGCTTGCGCCCGGCGGGCTGAACGGTGATGAGCTCCAGGGTCCCCGGAGCGCACCCAGGACCGCCACCCGCCCGTCCAGGCGCAGCTCCCCCGGCCCGGGGTCACCGTCCTGCGGCGGGTGCGCCGCCGCCTCCCACACGCCCAGACGCTCGGCCGGGTCCCCACCCACCCCCATCAGGGCAGCGCCGATGTGGGGCGTCAGCGCTCGGACGACGCGCTCGAGCTCGGCCGCCGGCCGGTCGGGACTCAACAGACGATCCTCGGCCGTGATCTTCTCCGCATAGGTGGCGGCCGACTCGTCCTGCTCGACGAAGGGCGGCGCCGTGTCGAGCGCTTGGACGAGCAGTCGGCCGCCGAGCGGGGCCAGGCGCGCGGCCAGGGTGCCGTAGGTGTCACCGGCGGCGATCGGCTCCTCCGCCGTGAGGCAGACGGGGCCGCTGTCCAGGCCCGCGGTCAGGCGCATGATGGACACGCCGGTGGCCTCGTCGCCGGCCATGATCGCCCGCTCAATCGGGGCCGCGCCCCGCCAGCGCGGCAACAGCGACGGGTGGACGTTGAGCATCGGATGCTCGGAGAGCAGCGGCTCCTTGATCAGCGCGCCGAACGCGCACACGACGACGGCGCCGGGCGACGCGGCGGCGATCCGCTCGCGGGCGGCCTCATCGTTGACCGAGTCGGGCTGGCTGGTCTCGATCCCCAGATCGCGCGCGGTGTCGAGGACGGGCGGCGAGGCCAGCTTGCGCCCGCGGCCGCGCGGCCGGTCCGGTCGCGTGACCACCAGTTGAGGAGCGTGGGGCGAGGCGGCCAGGACCCGCAGGACGTGGGCGGCGAACTCCGAGGTGCCGAGGTAGACGGTGCGCAACGGCGGCGGCGCTAGGTGGTCGCGGGATCGGCCATCTAGGCCGACGGCAGCGCTTCGCGCAGGGCCCGCATGGCCTCCTTGCGCTGCGAGCGCGAGATGCGGTCGAGCACGAGCACCCCGTCGAGGTGGTCGATCTCGTGCTGGATGACGCGGGCCTCCAGCCCGGAGGCCTCGATGCGCAGCGGCTCGCCGTACTCGTTGAGCGCGCGGACGACGATGTTGACCGGCCGCTCGACGTCGACATGGACGTTGGGGAGACTGAGGCACCCCTCCTCGAGCGTCTCCAACTCGTCGCCGACCCACTCGATCTCCGGGTTGACGAGCGCCGCCACCGGCGACTGCTGGTGGACCCGGTAGACGAGCAGACGGTGGAGGACGCCGACCTGGTTGGCGGCCAGTCCCGACCCCGATCGAGTCGATCATGAGCTGCCCCATACGCGCCACCTCGTCGCGCAGCGCGTCGTCGAAGCGCTCGACGGGACGCGACCGGGTCCGCAGCACCGGCTCGCCGAACTTCTTGACGTGGCCGAGCGCGGCCGCGCGACGCGCCGCCACCTCGGGATCGAGCTGGTGCTGTTCCTCCGCGCCGTCGGGCTCGGTGACCTCGGTATCGAGCTCTGCCTGGTCTGTTGCGCTCTCTGCCATCGCCCTGTTCAGTCTAGTTATGGGCGGGTGTGCAGGGCCCGTCGACCTACCTCATCACTGCGGATCGACGTCGACGCTGACCGACGCCCCGCGGCGCGCGGCCCCCGGCGCGACGACGTCGACGGCCCGCCCGACGGCGTCGATCGCGGCCTGACGCGCGGTGGCCTTGATCACGAGCTGGCTGCGGGCGCGGCCGCGCAGCCGGAACAGCGGCGCCGGTCCCAGTACCGCGGCGTCGAGGCCCGCGAGCTCGGTGTGGATCGCGGCCGAGGCCTCGCGCGCCAGGGCGTCGTCCTCGGCCGAGCACACCACCCGGATGAGCGACGCGTACGGCGGATAGCTCAGGGCACGGCGGCGCTCGAGCTCGTCGGCGACGAAGCCGTCGGCATCGTGGCGGGTGGCAAAACCGATCGGCCGCGCGTCGGGGGCCAGCGTCTGGACCAGGACGCGACTGCCCAGGGCGCCTCGCCCGGTCCGGCCGGCCAGCTGGGTGATGAGGGCGAACGTCCGCTCCTCGGCGCGGAAGTCGGGGAACCGCAGCGTCTGGTCGGCGTCGAGGACGACCCCCAGCGACACGTCGGGGAAGTCATGGCCCTTGGCCACCATCTGCGTGCCCACGAGCACGCCGGCGGGAGCCGCCTGGAACTGCTGGAGCGTCCGCGCGCGCTCGGGCAGGCTCGACGAGTCGGCGTCGAGCCGGAAGATCGGGAACGGGTGGCCGGGGTCTGATCCGAGCGCATCGCGCAGCTCATGCTCGATGCGCTCGGTCCCCGCGCCGTGGCGCGCCACGGACACCGACGCGCAGGCGCCGCAGCGGTCGGGCATCCGCTCACGGTGGCCGCAGTGGTGGCAGGCGATGAAGTGTGCGTGGCGGTGCAGGACGAGCGCGACGTCGCAGTTGGGACACAGCCACACTCGCCCGCAGGCACGGCAGGAGAGGAAGTTCGACCACCCGCGGCGGTTGAGCAGCAGGATCGCCTTGCCGCCGGCACGGCGCAGGTCGGCGAGCGCCATCCGCGTCTCGGGGTGCAGCGGCTGATGGCGGTCGCGCATGTCCAGGACCTCCACACCGGGCATCGGGCGGTGGTCGACCCGTTCGGTGAGCCGCAGCCGCTCCATGGCCAGCACGCTCTCGGGCCGCGGCGTGGCGCTGCCGACCACCAGCACGGCGCCGTGCTGGGCGGCACGTTCGCGGGCGACGGTGCGAGCGTCGTAGCGCGGATCGCCCTCGTGCTTGTAGGAGCTCTCGTGCTCCTCGTCGACGACGATCAGCCCGATGTCGTCAAGCGGTGCGAACACCGCCGAGCGCGGGCCCACGCAGACCCGCGCATCGCCGGCACGCAGGCGCATCCACTCGTCGTGGCGCTCGCCCATGCTCAGCGCCGAGTGCTGCACCGCCACGACGTCGCCGAAGCGGGCCTGAAAACGCCACAGCACCTGCGGGGTGAGGGCGATCTCGGGCACGAGCACGATCGCCGTGCGGCCCGCGGCCAGCGCCGCCTCCACCGCGCCCAGATAGACCTCGGTCTTGCCCGACCCCGTCACACCCTGCAGCAGGAATCCCGGATGGTCGGGCGCCGGCGCGCGGAGCGCCTGCACCACCCGGTCCAGCGCGGCGGCCTGCTCTGAGGTCAGCGGGGGCGCGGTGGCCGAGGCGCTGCCGACCTCGTGGCGAACCGGCCGCCGCGGGCGGGCCCGGAGGTCGATCGCGACCAGCCCGCGCGACTCCAGCCGTCGCAGGCCCGGCGTGTCGAGCTCGGCGGCGGCCGTGGGGCCACGTTCGGCCAGCGCCTGAAGCAGCCCGCGCTGGCGGTCGTTGAGGCGCGTGGCGTCGTCGGAGAGCGCGGCCGCACCCGCCGGGGTCAGCTCGGCGACGAGGGCCAGCCTGGCTCCCGTGCCGACCGCGGCACCGGGGGCGAGCATGAGCTGGAGCGCCCGCGAGGGCGTCGAGCAGTACTCGCGTGCCATCCACACCGCCAGCGCCACCAGGTCCGCGCCGACGCCGGCCCCGAGCACCTCCTCGGGCTCCACGAGGCGGTCGGGATCGAGCTCGGAGCGCTCCGCCAGCTCGACCACCACCCCGAGGGAGCTGCGCGCCCCGAAGGGCACCCGCAGCAGCGACCCCACCTCGACGACCTGGCCGGGCGCCAGGCGGTAGTCGAACGGGCCGCGCACCGCGCGCGTCCGGGTGAGGGGCTCCACGCGGGCGATCATCGGCGCTCGACTGTAGTGCGACGGGCTGTCGGCGCCGTTACCCTCTCGCCGATGGATCCCGAACCGGGCGAGGAGATCTTCTTTCACGGCCACCCGTCGTGGCGGTCACTGGGGCTGTTCTATGCCAAAGGGCTCGTGCTCGTGCTGGTCGCCGGGGTCATCGCCGGCATCGTGACCCGCATCTCCGCCCATCACGTGCAGGCGGGTTGGGTGAGCGTCGCGGTGGTGGTGGTGTTCCTCGTGCTGGTCGTCATCGGGCAGGTGCGCCGCATCGGGACGACGTACTCGATCACCAACCAGCGGCTGACGATCCAGACCGGCATCCTCTCGCGCGATGTGCACCAGACCCGCCTGGAGCGCATCCAGAACGTCAACTCCAGCCAGTCGCTGTTCGAGCGGCTGCTGAGGATCGGCACGGTCGAGTTCGACACCGCGGGCGAGTCGCAGTTCGACTTCGCCTTCCGGGGCGTGGGCAACCCGGGCGGGATCGTGCGGACCGTCGACCGCGCGCTCCACGCGTTGCGCGGCGGCGAGCCCGCACCCGCCGCCGACGTTTGACGCGCGCGGCCACGGCCGCGAGCCCCACCCGCCGCCGACCGCCGACCGCCAACCGCCAACCGCCTACGGCTTGACGGCGACGGTGACCTGCGTGGTCGAGTCAGACGCGCCGCGCGTCGAGGTCAGCCCCACCCCGGTGATCCGTTGCAGATCGGGCATGAGCCGGGCGCCGAGCGACCCCGCGGTCAGGCCCGCCTGCTGCGTGGCGCCGATGAGCGTCGCGAGGTTCGCGAACACCAGAGACGTCACCTGGCGCGCGCCGGCGCCGAGCACCGCGGTGAAGGCCGGATCGCGCGACAGCGGGTGGGTCTGCTGGGCCACGTCCTGGATTCCCTGCAGGCGGGTGGAGATGGCGACGAGCCCGTGGAAGACGGCGTAGTCGAGCTGGAAGCCGGTGGCGAGCTGGAGCTGGTGGGCGGTGATGCCCGCGACCTGGCGGTCGTTGAACACCGGCTCCGAGCTCTGGTTCTTGCCCGGGGTGGAGAACAGCTGGGCCAGTGGCGCCTCGAGCTGGGCGAGCTCGTGCTGGGTGCGCGTCTGGTGCGCGGTGCGCGCCACGACGACCAGCGTCGGTGATTGCCCGCCGCCGACGAGGGCCAGCGCGGACTCGTGGTGGAAGATCGAGACCAGATCTGAGACGTTGACCCCCTCGGAGCGCAGCGCCGCGCCCAGGCGGCTGAGCAGCGGCCCGATGCCCCCGGCCAGGCCGGCCGCCGAGCCGGCGTTGAGCACCTGGGGGGCGACCTTGCCCAGGTCGGCGACGTCGAGCAGGAGCGACGAGGTGGCCGGCATGAGCGCGGCCAGCGATGGCGTGAACGGTGGCGGCGGCGCGCCGGCGGTGCCCACCTTCGCCAGCGCCGGGTCAAGCGCGCTGTGGATCCGGATCGCCGCTCCCTTCTGGGTCGGCGTGAGCGCGATGGCCACCGCCTGGAGCGCCGGCTGGTCGAGCAGGCCGCCCGCGGCGCCGAGGATGCCGCTCTGATCCGCGAGGACCCGGCGCACCCCGGCGGCGGAGGCGTAGGCGTCCAGCACCGACCCGCTCCCGTGGCCGGACTGCGCGCGCGGTAGGGAGCACTGGCCGCGAGCGACGGCGTGGCGCCCGCGGCGACATCGATCGCGGCCCGCACACTGGCGTCCTGGCCGATCAGCAGGTAGCCGCCGACGAAGGCCAGCTCGCTGCCACTGGGCGCGGCCAGCAGGGGGCGGCCGCGGTAGCTCCCATGCGCCGTGGCCCCGGCGGAGCGCAGGAACGAGCGGGCGCGACCCCGATCGGTCACGCTCACGACGACCAGCGCGCCGGCGGTGGAGGTGGTGGTGTTCAGCAGCGCCAGCGCGGCATGGCCGCCCAGCCACGGCAGGACGTCGGTGGAGAAGTCGACCGTGTGCCCTCCGCCCAGAACGGCCCCGAGCCGGCTCACCGCCGCCGCGCCGAGCAGCGGGAAGTCCGGCAGGCGGCGTGCCACCTCGAACGCCTGCGTGACCGCCGGATCGCCCCGGTCGATGGTCAGGTCGACGAGGGCGAGCGCGTCGGCGGGGATCACCGAGGCCGTCCCGCCGGCCCCTCCCCCACCGCCACCGCCGGCGTTCCCGCCGCCGCCGCTCAAGAGGACGGCGACCAGCGCGATGATCGCGGCCACGCCCAGCAGCCCGACGACCGCCGCGACGCGGCGGCGCCGGATGATGGTCGCCGTCGGCGCCCGATCAGTCACGGGCGAAATCTAGTGGCTTGGCGCGGGTCAGGCGGCGGCGTCGTGAGCGGCGCCGTCGCGAGCGGCGCCGTCGTGAGCGGCGCCGTCGTGGCCGGCGCCGCCACCGGTGGCGGCGTCTGAGCCATCGAGGGCGCGACGTTGTCGCGTTCACGCGCGGAGCGCCGCTCCTCGCGGTCTGACGGTGGCCGGCGCTCGTTGCGCTCGACGAAGTCGATGATCGCAGGAACGCCCTCCAGGCGGTAGCGCTCGCGCAGGCGGTTCTCGATGAAGTAGGCGTAGTCGCGCGTCACCCGGGTACGCGAGTTGACCTGGATGGAGAAGCGCGGCGGGCGCTCGGCCGTCTGGGTCATGAAGATGAGACGGAGCCGGTGGTTGGCGGCGGCGCCACGAGCCTTGACGGGGCGCTTGCCCACCGGCGGCTGTCGCGCGGCGACCACCTCTGAGAGGAAGCGGTTGAGCTGCGGCGTGGGGATGCGCGTGCGGGTGCGATCGGCCAGCGCCACCGCCTCGACGAGCAGCCGGTCGACATGGCGGCCGGTCTTGGCCGAGGCGGTCAGCAAGCGGGGGCGCAGCCGCAGCTTCCGATGGGCCCGGGCGCGCTCGTGGTCCAGATCGACGTCCTCGGCGATGTCCCACTTGTTGAGCACCAGCGCGGTGGCGCAGCCGCTGTGCATGGCCAGCTCGGCGATGCGCAGGTCCTGGGTGGTGACACCGTCGGTGGCGTCACACACCACCAGCGCGACGTCGGCCCGCTCGGCGGCGCGGCGCGAGCGCAGCGAGGTGTAGTACTCCAGCGACTCCCCCACCTTGGCCTGGCGGCGTATGCCGGCGGTGTCGACGAGGATCAGCCGGCGGCCGTTGAAGGTGATCGGCAGGTCGATGGCGTCACGCGTGGTGCCGGCCACCGGGGACACGATCACGCGCTCAGATCCGGCAAAGCGATTGAGCAGCGAGGACTTACCGACGTTGGGGCGCCCGATCAGCGCCAGGCGCACCGCGTCCTCGTCGCCGTCCTCGTCGGCGACGTCCGGCACCAGCGCCGCCATCCGGTCCAGCAGGTCGCCGGTGCCCAGCCCCTGGGCGGCCGACACGGCGATGGGGTCACCCAGCCCCAGCGCGTGAAACTCGGCGGCCAGCGGCATGTCCTTGGCGGTGTCGACCTTGTTGGCCGCCACCAGCACCGGCAGCGGTGAGCGGCGCAGCAGCTCGGCCATCTCCTGATCGCCGGGGCGCATGCCCGCCTTGGCGTCGACGACGAGCACGACGGCGTCGGCGTCGGCCAGCGCGGCGCGCGCCTGGTCCTGGATCTGGCGGGCCAGCGTGTCGCGGTCCTCCAGATCGACGCCGCCGGTGTCGATGAGCGTGAGCATGCGGCCGTTCCAATCGGTGCGCAGCTCCTTGCGGTCGCGGGTGACCCCCGGCTGCTCGTGCACGACGGCCTCCCGGGACTGGGTCAGGCGGTTGACCAGCGAGGATTTACCGACGTTGGGATATCCGACGATCGCGACCTTCATGGTGCGATGAGGCTAGCGGCCCCACGCAACGGCGACGCGAGGGGCCGGCCTCCGTGCCGGCCCATGGTGCGTCGATTACGTCGGTCAGTTACTGCGGGGGAAGCGGTTGGGGCAGGTCGTTGCCGGCGCCGGCGCAATAGCCGGCGCCCTCGGCGGCGTCGTTTGACCACAGCGACTGGACAGCGAACGTCTGGCCGTGGTTGCCCTTGATGTCGTTGATGGCTCCCGGAATCGGCGTGACGGCCGGCTCGCCGGGCGCGCCCAGGCTTTCGCCCACCCAGGCGCACTTGTCGCCGTTCTCGTTGGCGTCCAGTGCGTCGTACCAGCCACCCAGGTTGGTGGTGCTGGTGCCGCTGCCGAGGATGTCCTCGGCGCCGGGGTCGGTGACCGTCTCCTCGATCTCGTGTCCGAGCACGATCGAGAACCCGTCGAGCTTGCCGGCCGCACCGCTGTTGACGGCGTTCTCACCGCACACATTGGCGCCGGACGAGTTGATCGACAGCGCGTAGGGCATGTTCGTGTACGAGATGCCCTTGGTCAGCCCGTTGTAGATCCCGCCCTCGAAGCCGGGATACACGTAGTCGTGAAACGCGCAGTACCCGGTCGAGACGGCGTTGGGGTCTGAGTAGTTCGCGGGCTGCGCGATGACGAAGTCGGCGTTGGCCAGGTCGGTGACGTGGAAGTGCGCCGCCGCCCGGGAGGCCTCCGCCGCCAGGTCGGTGTACGTATTGGTCGAGCCGGCCGGATTGCTGCCCAAGGTCTTGGGCAGGCCGGTGATCGAGTTTCCGTCATCCACCCACATCCCCGCAAGCTGGTCGGCGGGGTTGGCGATGTGCTGGTTGTAGGGGTTGCCCGAGGCGTCGGCAACCGTCTGGTAGTACTGCGTCTGCTCTCCGGCCCACTGGGTGCCACCCAGCTGGTAGACCCAGTTGGCCATGTACTTGCCGGCGCCGTCGGGGTCGCACTTGAGCGTCGCGGTGAGCTTGCCCTCGGTGAGCTTCTCGGCCGTACACGGCTGCGTGGCCGGGAAGGCGCCCTTCTCACCCCAGCCCCAATAGACGATGTAGACGTGCGGGTCGGTCTGCACGTGACCGCCCCAGTAGGCCATGTTGCCCGGGAAGGGCAGCGTCGTGGCCGGCGCCTCGGGGACGCCGCAACTCGAGAACGGCGCGGGCAGCATGCCGTTCTCCGGGCATGGCGGTGCGGGCGGCTGCAGCGCGCCCTGAGGCGCGAAGGTGTGCTGCTGCCAGATCTGCCGCTGGGTCTGGATCTCCTTGGCCAGACTGGGCATGAGGATCGGCTTGGCCGCGGCCGTGCCGGCGCCCGCGCTCAGCAGGACGGCGACCAGCAACGATACGGCGGTACAGCCACTGCGGTAGAGGCGTTTGCTCATGTGAGTCCATCCCCTCCGGGACCGGTAGGTGTGCGTTCTTGCGCGGCCGGATACCTCACCGGCCAGGATCTGAAACGCACCCGGAGAGCAGAACTTGCGCAATCAGGATGTCCACGCGCGAGCCCGGCGCCCGCGGTGCGAGCGCCGGGCCCTCACGTGTCCCTGCAGAGCGGATCCCCGCGACGCGGGGAAGCGCCGCTAGTTGTGCATCCGCGGGTCTACGTAGAAGTTGTAGACCTGGAAGTCACTGCTCTTGCCATCGGGCACGAACGTGAACCGGACGAGCTGCCATCCCGGCAGATCGCCGGGGTGGATGTTGAGCGAGTTGCCCAGGGTCCAGTCAGACCCCTGACCGTGAACCTGGCCCACGTTCTGGGCCTTGCTCTCGGTCTTGGTCCCGGCATAGGCGACCAGATCTGGACGCCCTGGGAGCCGGCGACGTCGCGCACCATCGTCCGTGCCGTCGGATAATCCGACGACACGCACATCGGCGGGCTGATCGCCTGCGAGCCGCTGGGCAGGTCGAGCACCGAACCGGTGCCGATCTGGCCCGACCTTGATCGAGGCGCCTCCGCTCAGCGTCCACCCGGCGCCACCGAACGCCCCGGGGGTCTCGCCCGGGACCATCGTGTACCAGTTGCTGTCACCCGCCGATGCGAACGGCTGGGTCAACGCGGCAGCACCGCACGTGGACGTATCGCCCCACGCCATGCCGCTCTCGTCGATCTTCGTGGCCAGCGCGGGGCTGGACGCCATGAAGACGACGGCGGTCGTGAGGAGGCCGCAGACGCTCAGCGAGCGCGAGCGGCGGTTGAATCGGAACTGCTTCATTGCTGTTCACCTTCCGTGGTGAGGACTGTCAAAGTGAGCCACATCGCTATCTGACCCCGGTTTTCGCCGGATGTGCCCCCGTCAGCGTTGGCTCGGTACGTTCGTTTCGGCATCGTGCGCCGTTTTGACACGAAATTGAAGCGTTATGGACACTTGTCCAGGGCCGCGGATGTCGCGATCAGCGCTGTCCCGCCACCAGGGCGACGATCCGGGCCACCACCTGGCGAGCGTGAGGTCCGTCGTGTCGACGGTGTGCGCGTCGGGTGCCGGCTGCAGCGGCGAGTGCTCGCGCTCGGTGTCGCGCTCGTCGCGGATCGCCTGCTCGGCCAGGACGGTGGCGGTGTCCAGCCCGAGCTCGGCTGCGCGCCGCTGCGCCCGCGCCTCGGGGCTGGCGGTGAGAAACACCTTGACCTCGGCGTGCGGGGCGACGACGGTGCCGATGTCGCGCCCCTCCGCCACCCAGTCCCCCTCGCCCAGGAGCCGGCGCTGCTCGGCGACCATCGCCTCGCGCACGGCGGGCTGTGCCGCCGCCACCGATGCCGCCTCTGTGACCTCCGGGGTGCGGATCTCCTCGGTGACGTCGCGCCCGTCCAGCAGCACCCGCTCCCCCAGCTCCAGGCGCAGGGTCGGCGCCACCTCCGCGGGCGACCGGTCGCGCTCCTGCGCGGCCAGCGCCACCGAGCGGTACATCGCCCCCGAGTCCAGGTAGGTGAAGCCGAGCTCGCGGGCCACCGCGCGCGCCACGCTCGATTTGCCGGCCCCGGCGGGCCCGTCGATGGCGACGACCATCAGCCGGCCGCCAGCGCCGCGATGTCGTCGGCAAAGCCCGGGTACGAGACCTCGGCCGCCTCCATCCCCACCACCTCGACGCCCTCCTGCGAGGCCAGCCCGGCGACCGCCCCGAGCAGAGCGAGGCGGTGGTCGCCGTGGGCGTCGATGCGCCCGCCCCGCAGGGTGCCGCGCCCGCGGACGACGAAGCCGTCCGTCGAGCGCCTCGATGTCGGCCCCGAGTCCGCGCAGGCCGTCGACGACGGTGGCGATCCGGTCCGACTCCTTGACGCGCAGTTCGCCGGCCCCCCGCACGACGGTCTCGCCCTCGGCAAAGGCAGCCCAGCAGCGCCACCAGCGGCAGCTCGTCGATGGCCAGCGGCACCTCGTCGGCGCTCGACGGTGGTGGCCACGATCGGCCCGTAGCTGACGTCCAGATCGCACACCGGCTCGGCGGGGGCGAAGGCGCCGGGCTCCTCGAGCTCCCCGACCACGATCGCGCCCATCCGCTGGAGGATGCGCAGGAAGCCGGCCCGGGTCCAGTTGACCCCGACGCCCTCCAGGACCAGGCGCGCGCCGGGGACGAGCACGCCGGCGGCGATGAGGAAGGCGGCGCTGGAGAGGTCGCCCGGCACGCGCACCGCGGGGAGCTCCAGCTCGTCGGCGTTGCCCACGCTCGAGGCGTAGCCGCCGCTGTCGGTCACGCGGCGATCGACCCGGGCGCCGGCGCTGGCCAGCATCCGCTCGGTGTGGTCTCGGCTGGGAATCGCCTCCAGGACGGTGGTGCGGTCGGTGGCCAGGCCGGCGAGGAGCACGCACGACTTCACCTGCGCCGAGGCGACCGGGCAGCTCGTAGGTGATGCCGTGCAGGCCCGCGCCGTGGACGGTGAACGGCGGGTAGCGGTCATCGGTCGCCTCGAAGGCGCGCACCCATCTCGGCCAGCGGGCCGGCGATCCGGTCGACGGGGCGCCGGCGGATCGACGCGTCGCCGTCGAGCGTGAACGCCGCTCCCTGCTGGAAGGCCAGCCAGCCCGGCAGCAGGCGCATCAGGGTCCCGGCGTTGCCGACGTCGATCGGCTCACCGGGGGACTGCGCATTGCGCATCCCGCAGCCGCGGATGAGGACCTCGCCGTCGTGGCGCTCCACCAGCGCACCGACCCGGCCCACGGCGTCCAGCGTCGAGCGCGTATCGGCGGCGTCGAGGTAGTTGGTGATCCGCACCGGCTCTGACGCCATCGCGCCGATGATCGCGGCGCGATGGGAGATCGACTTGTCGGCCGGCGGCGACACGCGCCCGCGCAGCCGCAGGCCCGGCTCGAAGCGCACGTTCATGGCCGTGCCACCGGGAAGCCGAGGCCGGCGATGAGCTCCTGGGCGCGCTCGGTGGCGCGCCTCGCCGGCGATCCACATGGCGATGACGCCCTCGTTCATGTCGCTGGCCGGGTACAGCGCCATGTCGTTGATGTTCACCCCGGCGCGCCCGAGCTCGAGCGCGATCTGGGCCACCACCCCCGGCCGGTTGGGCACCGAGGTGCGCAGCTCGTGCAGGTCGCCGCCGGCGAGCTGGGCCTCCAGCAGCCGTCGCCGGTCGGCCGCGGCCTGCTCGTTCCAGGCGGTGATGGCCGGCCCGTCGGCCTCGGTGCAGCGCCGCGCGGACCGCGCGTCAGGCGCTCGATGGCGCCGTCGATCTCAGCCGTGAGCGCGTCGCGGTTGGAGAGGTAGATGTCGGTCCAGATGGCGCTGGGCGCGCCGGCGACGCGCGTCGCGTCGCGGAAGCTGGGGCCGGTCGCCGGGAGCCGGGCGGGTGGGTCGGAGTCGTGATCCAGCGTGGCGGCGGCCTGGGAGACGAGCACGTTGGCCAGCACGTGGGGCAGGTGCGAGACCGCGGCGAGGATGCGGTCGTGGGTGTCGGCGTCGATCGCGGTCGGCCGCGCGCCGATCCCGTGCAGCAGCCGGTGCAGCCGCTCGTAGAGCATGCCCGAGGTGCCGGCGCTGGGGGTCAGGTACCAGGTGGCCGCCTCGAAGAGGTCGGCGCGGGCGTGCTCGACGCCGGCGTTCTCGGCACCGGCCAGCGGATGGCCGCCGACGAACCGGGGATCGTCGTGGGCGGCGACGACCTCGCGCTTGGTCGAGCCCACGTCGGTGATCACGCAGTCCGCGGGCGCGGCGGCGAGCGCCTCGCCGACCAGCGCCGACAGGCCGCCGACGGGAACGGCCACGAACACCGCCTCGGCGTCGGCGACGGCGGCGTGGACCGTGCTGCGCGCGCAGTTGAGCGCGCCGAGCTGGAGCGCGCGCTCGAGCGCCTCCGGCGAGTCGTCGTATCCGGTCACCTCGGCGCCGAGGCGCTCGCGCGCCGCCAGGGCCACCGAGCCGCCGATCAAGTCCGACGCCGAGAACCGCGAGCCGCATCGACTGACGCGGCGGCTAGGCCGCTTGGCGGCGCATGCGCACCGCGTCCGCCAGACCGTCGAGCACCTCGACGGTGGTGTCCCAGCCGATGCAGCCGTCGGTGATCGACTGGCCGTAGACGAGCTCGCCGTGGGCGGGGATCGAGGTCCTGGCGCCCGGCGACCAGGAAGGACTCGATCATCACGCCCACGATCGTCCGGTGCCCGGCGGCGATCTGCTCGGCGACGGCTGCGGCCACCGCGGGCTGGCGATCGGGCTGCTTGGCGCTGTTGTCGTGGCTGAGGTCGATCATCACCCGCTCGGGCAGTGAGCTGGCCCGCAGCAGCTCGACCGCGCCGGCGACGTCCTCGGCGCCTGGTAGTTGGGGGCGCCCTTGCCGCCGCGCAGGATCACGTGGCAGTCGCGGTTGCCGCGGGTGTGCAGGATCGCGGAGCTGCCGTTGACGTCGATGCCGGCGAAGGCGTGGGAGACACCGGCGGCGCGCACCGCGTCGACCGCGACCTGGACGTTGCCGTCGGTGCGGTTCTTGAAGCCGACGGGCATCGACAGGCCCGATCCGAGCTGGCGATGGATCTGGCTCTCGACGGTGCGGGCGCCGATGGCGCCCCAGCACACGGCGTCCGAGATGTACTGCGGGGTGATCGGGTCCAGGAACTCGCAGCCGACGGGCAGACCCAGCGCCAGGACCTCCAGCAGCAGGCGCCGCGCCACCCGCAGGCCGGTGTTGACGTCGCCGGAGCCGTCGAGGTGGGGATCGTTGATGAGCCCCTTCCAGCCGATCGTGGTCCGCGGCTTCTCGAAGTAGACCCGCATGGCCAGGCAGAGGTCGTCCGACAGCCGCTCCACCTGCGCGCTCAGCCGCTCGGCGTAGTCCCGCGAGGCCTCGACGTCGTGGACGCTGCAGGGGCCGACGACGACCAGCAGCCGGTCGTCGCGCCCGTCGAGGATCGCCTGCACCTCGGAGCGGCCGCGCAGCAGCACGTCGACGTGCTCCGCGGTGAGCGGGAGCTCCTCGATCAGCTCCCGTGGCGCCGCCAGCGGGACGAGGCCGTTCGATCCGCTGGTCGCGGACCGAGTCCGAGCGTTCGGTTCCGGTGAAGGTCACCGGCCGCTCGCCACCGGCTCCTCCCACAGCGCCTTGCCGGCCACGGCGGCCGCGGCGCGCACCCGGTCCAGGTACTCGGGGAACTCGTCGGCCACCAGCTGCTGGGCCGCGTCGCAGATCGCCTCGTCGGGGTCCGGGTGGACCTCGACGATGAGCCCGTCGGCGCCGGCCGCCGCCGCCGCCAGCGACATCGGGCCCACGAGGTCCCGCCGGCCGGCGGCGTGGCTGGGGTCGACGATCACGGGCAGGTGGGTCATCTCCTTGAGCACCGGGATCGCCATCAGGTCGAGGGTGAAACGGTACGCGGTCTCGAAGGTGCGGATGCCGCGCTCGCACAGGATCACCGACTCGTTGCCCTCCTTGAGCACGTACTCGGCGGCCATCAGGAGCTCCTCCAGCGTGCTCGACAGCCCGCGCTTGATCAGCGCCGGGCACCCGCAACGGCCGATCTCCGACAGCAACGTGTAGTTCTGCATGTTGCGCGCGCCGATCTGGATGACGTCGGCCACCTCCAGCACCGGCTCGAGGTCGCGGGCGTCCATCACCTCGGTGACGATCGGCAGGCCGGTCTGCGCCTTGGCCTCGGCCAGCAGCCGCAGGCCCTCCTGGCCGAGTCCCTGGAAGGCGTAGGGCGAGGTGCGCGGCTTGTAGGCGCCGCCGCGGAACATCGTGGCGCCGGCGGCCGCGACGGTGTGCGCGGTGACCAGCGTCTGCTCGCGGGACTCGATCGTGCACGGGCCGGCGATCATCGTGAAGTGGTCGCCGCCCACCTTGCGCCCGGCGATGTCCAGCACGCTGCGGGCGCCGTGGGTGATCTGGCTGGAGGCCAGCTTGTAGGGCTTGGAGATCGGGCACCATGTGGTCCACGCCGGGCGCGCCCTCCAGGGCCAGGCGGGCGATGTGCTCGGCGTCCCCGATCGCCCCGATCACGGTCAGCTCCTCGCCGTTGATCACGTGGGCGCGGGCGCCCACGGCGTGCACTCGTTCCACGACGGCCTCGACCTCCTCCGCTGTGGCCGTCGGTTTCATCACGATCATCATCTCGGCTTCAGTCCTTTCAACGCGCTTGGGAATTTAGAGAAGGCGAGGCCCGGGCCTCGTTGCGGACGTGTGTCCACGGGTGGTGACGGCGCTCGGGCCTCCTCGGATCTCCGCGCGCGGCGCGGACTCAGAGCTGTGGCCGAGCGCCTAGCTAAATCGCCAGGCGTAGAAGCGCGCGTAATACGACCAGCCGAGACCGGCGAGGGTGCTGCGGGTCATGAGGGCGTGGTCGCGCATGCGCTGGGCCGGTTTGTACCACGGCCGCGCGGTGGTTGGCAAGCGTGACGCGGTCCGCCGTGAGGCGTTTCGCGTGCTCAGCCGCCACCATCGCGGAGTCCGGGTCCGTGCGGCACCGTCTTGTCGCCATTGAAATAGCTGTGAGACACTCCGCAATACGCCCGGCCGCCGCGCCGGCTACCCGAAGTCAGAGTCGGTCTTGAGCTGGTCGCACTGGGCCTTGACGGCGGCCGGGAGGTTGTACAGCCGCACCTGCCACCCGTTGTCATGGGGTTTGAAGACGACGATCTGGTCGCCGCGGCCGATCGACTTGCCCGGGTGGTAACCCACGTTGCCGACGTTGAGACCGACGTACCAGGCGACGGTGCTCTGGAAGCCGAGCAGCGACACCGGCTGGCCGCAGGCCTTGATGGCGTCGGGGCCGCCGTCGTCGTCGATCACCTTGTGCAGGCGGTCGATCTGCTTGGCGGAGTGGCGGGAGTCGTCGATGAGGCTGCGCATCGCGCGCACGCGGCTGCTGGCGTCGGGCGCGAGCGCGACGATCAGCCCCAGCGCCACCACCGGCCCCAGCCAGCGCAGGACCTTGGAGGTGCGGGTGTCGGCCAGCAGCCAGCCGATGCCCCCGCCGGCGACGGCGATCATCACCGCGGCGGGCTCGATCATGTAACGGCTCACCGCCGACCAGCCGTGGTAGGCGAAGGCGATCTCGATGACCAGCCAGGTCGCGGCGGCGGCGACGATGAGCAGGGTCGTGCGGTCGCGGCGGATCACGGCCAGCACCACCCCGATGAGCATCGCCAGCTGCATGGGAAGCTCGTAGAGGCTGCGGAAGCGGTTGACGACGCCGATGATCTTGTTGCCGTGGATCACCGTCTGCTGGTTGAGCGCGAGGTCCCCGGAGATGAACCAGCTGTGCGAGGTGAGCGCGGGCACGCTGAACCAGAAGACCGGGATGAGCAGCAGTCCCACCACCGCCACCGCGCGCATCGACCGCGTCGGTACCTTCACGAAGGCCCACAGCGCATACAGACCAGCGAACACCCACGCCTCGGGCCGTCCCAGCGAGGCGAGCACGAGCATGAGGAAGGCCAGCTTGTGGCGACGGTGCAGATGGCAGTCGATCGCCGCCAGGCACACCGCCACGATCAGGGGATCGGAGTTGGCGATCAGCACCAGGTGCATGTAGGTGTTGATCCCCAGCACCGTGATCCCCGCGAAGGCGCCGGCCACATAGGGGGCGTAGCGGCGGTCTGGAGCCGCGCCGGTCAGGCGGAAGGCGACGCGTGCGGCGAACACCGACCCGACGATCGCGCCGGCCACCGCCGTGCCCATCCACAGCCACATCTGACCGCGGCCCGCGACGGCGTAGGGCAGCGTGAACAGGAAGGGCAGCGGCTTCCACGAGGGCGCGCCGTCGGTGTTGAGGTTCCAGTGCAGCACCTGACGGCCCCACACCAGAAAGCCGAAGCCGTCGTAGGAGGGCCGCATGTCCGAGACGACGACGAACAGCGCCGAGGCCACGGCCACGGCGAGGACGACCCACGGCCACCACCGGTGCCACAGGGGCCGGCGAGCCTCGGGCCGGCTGCGATCCGGCGCGGAGCCGCCGAGTCGTGGTTCTGTCAGCGAAAGAGATGTGCTCACGTACCGGTCACCGAGGCGTCGTCAGGGAGAGCTCGCGGCCTCCATCACAGGAGTTCTCCCAGTGCGCCCAGGAACCGGCCGTTCTCGGCATCGGTGCCGACCGTCACGCGCAGTGATCCTTCGCGCCCCAGCGCGGCGCCGGCCCGGACAAGCACCCCGCGTGCCTGCAGTCCGGAGATCACGTCGGCTTCGACGGTGTCCTGCGGAAGGTGGGTCCAGACGAAGTTGGCGTCGGACTCGGCCACCCAGAGGCCGAGCGCGCGCAGCCCGTCCATCAGGTCGAGGCGCGCCGCCACCGTGTGGGTGACCCGGCGCTCGACCTCGTCCTGGTGGCGCAGGGCCTCCACCGCCGCGGCCTGCGCGGCCATGTTGAGGTAGAACGGCTGGCGCACCTGGTCCACGGCGGCGCGGAAGTCCTCTGAACCGCACAGGCCGTAGCCGACACGCAGGCCGGCGAGGCCGTAGGCCTTGGAGAAGGTCCTCAGCACCACGAGGTTGGGCCAGCGATGCAGCAGCTCCAGGGAGGCGTAGGTGTCGCCCAGCGCCAGCGCGAACTCGCAGTAGGCCTCGTCCAGGATGACGCAGACATGGCGCGGGACCTGCTCCATGAACCGGGTCACGGCGTCGAGCGGGAGCGAGGTGGACGTCGGGTTGTTGGGATTGCAGATGAGCACCAGCCGGGTGGCCACCGTGATCTCGGCGGCCATCGCGTCGAGGTCGTGGCAATCCTCGTCGTCGAGCGGCACCTCGATGGCGCGCGCCCCCGAGGCGGCGGCCAGGTGCGGGTAGACGCTGAACGCCGGCCACGCGTAGATGACCTCGGCACCGGGCTCGAGCAGTGCCTCGCCGGCGGAGAGCAGGATGTCGCAGGAGCCGTTGCCCAGAGCGATCCGCTCGCGTGCGATGCCGTAGCGGTCAGACAGCGACTGGCGCAGCGGCACGTAGGAGGGGTCGGGGTAGCGGTGCACGCCGCTGAGCACCCGCTGAGCCGCCTCCACCACGCCGGGCGCGGGCGCGAAGCACGACTCGTTGGAGGCCAGCATCGCGGTGTCGGCGCCGAGGTCGTAGCCCGCGGCCAGCGGATACGACGGGATCCGGCGGATGCGCTGTCCGAATTCGATGGCCATCTCGAAACCGAGCCTATTGTGCCGCGTCGAGGTCCGAGCGCAGCGCCCGCGCCGAGCCCAGGTAGACGTGCTTGGGCGTGTGCTCCTCATCGGCGTAGTAATGCAGCATGAGCCGGACGATCCGGGGCATCGCCCCGGGGACGGGGATCTCCCGGGCGCAGAGCAGCGGGACCTTGTCCAGGCCGAGCTGGCGGGCGGCCAGCGCCGGGAACTCGGCATCGAGGTCGTCGGTGAGCGTGAAGAGGCAGCTCACCATCGCGTCGGGGGTGAGCGCGTTTCGATCCATGAGCTCGCGGATCAGAAGGCTCGTCCCCTCCAGGATCGCGCTCGCCTCATTGGCCTCGACGCTATTGGCGCCTCGGAGCGCGAAGAGCCGCATCGGTCGGTAATTCTGCCAAAGGACCCGCCGCCACATCGGGCGGCTCCAGCTCATACACGGTGGCGCAGCCGAAGTGGGTGGTGGAAACGACGAGCTCGCCCAGCCGGCGCGCCAGGTCCGCGTGAGGCGCACAGCTGGCCAGCAGGAAGCGCGCGCCGCTCTGGCGCACCAGCAGCTGCGCCTGCGCCTGGGTGTCCTGGCCGCGGAACAGTGCGTCGGCGGCCGCGGACCGCGGCATGCAGTTGGGCTCTGACCACAGGCAGTTGCCCACGAAGGTGCGCCGCCCGGTCGCGCCCGGCACCGCCTCGCCGAGGTAGAACTGCGTGAGCACCCCGCCCGGGTCACGGTTCTTGGCCAGGTAGCGCAGTGCGGCGTGCTCATCGTGGGTGATGAAGTTGGCGTTGCCCCCGGCGGGGTCGACGAAGTCGTGGGCGGTGGCGAGCGCGTACGCGTTGGCCGGGATCACCCCGAGGGCGACCACGCCGATGGCCACGAGCCGCGCGCGCGGCACCGTGCTCAGCGAGGTCCGCGTCACGCCCTTGACGGCGAGCACGGCCAGCGGGATGGTGATCCCGTCAAACGCGTGCAGCGGCGTCGCACTCAGGCCGGTGGCCGAGAAGATGTAGATGAGGATCGCCACCGGCCCCCACACGCGCAGCAGCAGCTCCAGCATGCTGTCGCTGCGCCCGCGGTAGCCCAGCAGCGCCGGGATGGCCAGCGGCCCGATGCCGATCGCGATCGCCGTGAACGGGAACGCGTGCTTGCTCTGCACCCGGGCAAGCTCCCACGACAGGTCGAGATGACCGAGCAGGAGGTAGTAGAGGAGCGGCAGCGCGGTCAGCGCCACGGTGAGCACCGGCAGCGCCAGCCGGCGCCACTGAGCGGTGCGCCACCACAACACGAGGTCGCGCCAGCGGATGAGCTCGGCGAAGACGATGAGCAGGATGAGCGTCTCGCCCTGCCACGGGTGCAGCGTCGAGGCCAGGGCGCCGAGCAGGCCGCAGATCCAGTCAGGCCGGCCGGCGACGCGCATGCTGTCGTAGCGCACGAGCGCGAACACGATGAGCGCGACAGCCATGAGGCCGAATGGATAGCCCCACGACAGCCACGTGGGCATCATGTCGCCGAGGATCCCCAGTACGCCGTAGATGACGGTGAACGAGCCGAAGAGCAGGCCCAGGGTCAGCGCCGCGCGACGGTGCATGGGCACCGCGAAGGCGCGGTTGGCCACCGCGCGCATGGCCAGGAACAGCGTCACCACGGCCACCGGCTTCCACAGCAGCAGCGCCAGCCAGGAGGGCACCCCGACCGCCGCCACCGCGCCGGAGAGGAGGATCGCCGGCTGGAAGTAGTCCGACGGGGTGGAGCGCAGCACGAACAGGTTGGAGATCAGCCCGTGGTGCGCGGCGGACTGGATCCAGGACAGGTACTGCATCTGGTCGACGATGTAGTAGCCGTCGGTTCCGGTCCAGGTCAGGCCGTCGCTGACGGCGTGGAAGACATCGAGCGCGACCACCCACATCGACACCGCCCCGAACACCGCCAGCAGGGCGACCTCGAAGCGATCGAGGCGACGCGCCGGCGCGGGCACCGGCACGGGCGCCGATGGGGGCGGGCCCGCGGCCGGGACTGCCAGCGGAGATTGGACGCGCACGGGCCGGTAGCTAAGCAGAGGCGGTCACGGTGAGCCTCACCGCTAGTGCCCGAGCTTATATTGAAGTGACGTGCTCGCCCGCCCGGCCGGCGTGTTGAGCAGGGTGATGTTGTGGTCGTTGGCGTAGGTGTTGACCACCGGCATGAACACGAACAGCAGGTAGACGGTGAGCGCCGCGGCCAGCTTGCGCAGGCGCACGCTCGATCCCAGGGCGGCCAGCGGCAGCAGCCACACGACGTACCACGGCATCAGCCAGCTCAGGCTGGCGATGAGCGCCAGCGTCGACCATCCGGCGCCGCCGATCCAGTCGCGGTTGCGGTAGTACTGGTACGCCACCACGAGCACCACCCCGACGGCGGCGAGCTTCAGCAGCGCGGGCGTCCCGCCGACGCCGAGCAGGAGCCCGAACACGTTGGTGAGGGAAAAGCCGGTGAGCAGGGTGCTCTGCTGGGAGAGGTTGGGCAGCGTGAACCCGAACAGCGCCAAGTCGAGGGCGATCAGCGGCACGGCGCTGATCGCGGCCCCGATCAGCACCTGCACCCGCCGCTGCCGGGTGTGCGCGGCCACGAGCAGGAATGGCAGGAGCAGGATCGCCGTGAACTTGACCGCCACCGCCAGCATGAGCACGGCGCCGGCGGCGCGGTAGCGGCGCGCGAGCACCAGCGAGACTGCGCCCAGCATCGGCGCCAGCATGAAGAAGTCGTTGTGGAAGCCCTCGACGGCGTAGATGAGGAAGATCGGGTTGAGGGCCACGAACGCCACCGGGAACCGCGGGTCGCGACCGAGCTGGCGTGCGATCTGCGCGATCAGCGCCACGAAGACGAGGGCCAGGGCAACCGTGGCCAGCTTCACCGCCCAGTAGGCGATCGGCAGCGACACCAGCGCCAGCGGATACGTGAACGCGAGGAACAGCGGGCCGTAGGGGCTGCGCAGGTTGTGCCAGCTCGAGAACCCGTACACCGGGTCAAACAGCTCCTGGCGGATCGTGTGGGTGTACGGGTTGAGGTGGTGCAGGGCTCCCAGGCGGGCGTAGCCGAGGTAGTTGAACAGGTCGGTGAGCTGCATCGGCGGGCTGAGCAGCAGGATCAGATTCGCTGCCACCACGGCGATGACGATGGCGCGCATGCTCAGGCTGCGCACCGCCGCCAGCACCACTGCGTAGGCGACCAGCATCACCACCATGACGCCGCTGAAGGCCAGGCCGAGCGTCTGGGGATCGGTGATCAGTCGCGGGATCACCAGGTGCAGCGGCCCCGCCTCCCAGTTGGGGAAGATCTGGTTGGAGCGCGGGGAGAGGATCGACGGCCCCGACGCGGCCGCGGCCACGATCGCGAACGTGGCGACGATCACGGTCCCGATCGCGATCAGCCCGGCCCGCGGGCCGAGGGTGACGCCCGCCCGCCACCAAGGTCGCTCCTCGGGCAGCGCGACTCGCGGGAGCGCCACCGTCGCCTCGGCGCCGGCGAGCGTCCCCGGGCTTGGGGCAAGCGCAACCGGAGGATCGGGGCTGCCGGAGTCCTCGCGCATGCGTTGAAGATAGTGCCGCGAGCCACGTGCGGCGCGGCTCACTCGTCGGTTGAGATCGTGTTAGGCACCTTCGCCATCCCGGTCGCGAGGCTTTTTCCGGGCGCGCGGGCTCGTTTACGCTCGGCCGGTGAGCGTTGGCTCGCGAGCGCGGCACAGCCTTCGGAGTCCTCTGAGCGGCGGGCGCCGCACGGTGAAAACGGAACCCGCCCACCGCGCTCGCCGCGCCGATGGTGGCGAGCGTGGCCGGCCTGGTGGCCGTGGCGGCTGTCCTGCGTTTCTACCGGATCGGCCACCAGGGGTTCTGGTTTGACGAGGCCAACACCGCGCAGCTCATGCGGTTCTCGCCGGGCAAGATGCTGGGGCTCATCCCCGGCACCGAGTCCACGCCGCCGCTGTACTACTGCGTGGCGTGGATCTGGGCGCGGGTCTGGGGTGACAACGAGGCCGGCCTGCGCTCGCTGTCGGCCGTCGCCGGGGTGCTCGTGGTCCCCGTCGCCTACGCCGTCGGCGCCCGGCTCATGACCCGCCGCGCCGGTCTCATGGCGGCGGCCCTGACCGCCTGCAGCCCGCTGCTCATCTGGTACTCGCAGGAGGCCCGGTCCTACTCGCTGCTGGTGCTGCTCACGGCGCTGTCACTGCTGGCGTTCGCCTACGCCCGCGAGACCCCGACGCCCCGCCACCTGACGCTGTGGGTCCTCGCCTCGGCGCTGGCGCTGGCCACGCACTACTTCGCGGCCGTCGTCGTCGTGCCCGCGGCGGCGTGGCTGCTCGCCCAGCACCGCAGGCGGCCGGCCGTCCGGGTGGCGGTGGCCGTCGTCGGCGCGTGCGGGCTGGCGCTCATCCCGCTGGCCATCTCCCAGAACGGCACCGGGCACGACGGCTGGATCGCCTCCGCCCCGTTCGGCCTGCGCGCTCCGCCAGATCGTGCCTCAGTTCCTGATCGGCACCGGGGCACCGGCACGGGAGGTGCTGCGCGACATCGCGGTCGCGCTGGTGGCCGTCGCGCTCGCTCGCCTGGCGGTGAGCGGCCGGTCCGACGAGCGCAGCGGGGCACTGGTGGCCGGGGGCCTGGCGCTGTCCGGATTCGCGCTCAGCCTGGTGCTGGCGGTGGTGGGGTTCGACGACCTCATCACCCGCAACATCATCGCCCTGTGGCTGCCCGCCGCCCTGCTCGTCGCGGGCGCGCTGGCGCCGGGTCGTGGCCGAGGCCCGGGGCCGGGCGTTCGGAGTCGCGGTGGCGGCCGCGCTGTGCGCGCTCGGCGTGACGGCGGCCATCGGAGTGGCGCTCGACCGCAACCTCCAGCGCCCCGACTGGCGCTACGTGGCACGCACGCTCGGCGCCATCCCCGGCACGCGGCGAGCGACGTCGCCGGGCGCGCCATCCTCATCCAGCACTACCGCACGCTGCTGCCGCTGTCGCTCTACCTGCCCGGCCTGCACGTGCTCGGGCCCGCCGGAGCACGCGTCAACGAGCTCGACGTCATCTCGATGGCCTCGCCCCGGCGGCCGCTGTGCTGGTGGGGCGCGGCGTGCAACCTGATCCCGTCGCGGATGCAGCGCCGCTACGCCCTCCGTGGCTTTCACCCCGTAGTGGACACGGCACGTGCTCCAGTTCGAGATCAAGCGGCTCGTCGCGCGCCGGCCGGTCAACCTGACGCCGGCGGACGTCGCGCGCGCGCTGGACGCAACGCGGCTGCGCCGCGACGTGCTCGAGTTCCAGCCTGGCTGAGCGCGTCGATCTCGGCCGCCGACAGCCGCCGGTGGGCGCCGGGAGCGAGCGAGCCGAGGGTGAGGGGGCCGAAGGCCACCCGTTCCAGGGCGCGCACGCGATGGCCGACCGCCTCGCACATGCGCTTGACCTGGCGCTTTCGCCCCTCGTGGATGGTGAGCTCGAGGATCTCGCCCCGGTCGCCCAGGCGGCGCACCCGCGCCGGGGCGGTGCGGCCGTCCTCGAGCTCGACGCCGTTGCGCAGCGCTCGCACTGCGCGGTCGTTCACCGGCGGGCGCCAGACCACGACCCGGTAGGTCCGCGGGACCTCGAAGCTCGGGGTGCGTGAGGCGATGCGCCAGCGCGCCGTCGTTGGTGAGCAGGATGAGGCCGCGTGGTATCGATGTCCAGCCGGCCGACGGGGTACAGGCGGACCCCCGAGGGCACCAGCGATACGACGGTCCGGCGCCGCTGGGGATCGCTGGCCGTCGAGACGACGCCCGCCGGCTTGTTGACCGCGTACACGGCGCGCTCGGCCTCCGGCGCGACGGGCGTCCCGTCGACCGTGACGAGGTCGGCGTCGCCCACGTCGCGGGCCGGATCGGTCACCGTGGCGCCGTTGACCGCGACCCGTTGCGCGCCACGATCTCCTCGGCGGCGCGGCGGGAGGCCACGCCGGCGGTGGCAAGGTACTTGGCGAGTCGCATGAGGCCCATGCCACCATAGTCAGCATGGATCTCGATCTGCTGACCTCGACGCTGGCCGATCTCGGCGAGCCCGCCTACCGCGAACGGCAGGTATGGCGGTGGGCGGCCCAGGGCGCGGCCGGCTTCGCCGAGATGACCGACCTGCCCCTGGGCCTGCGCACGGCGCTGGAGGAGTCGGTCCCGTATTCGAGCCTCACGCTCGTCCAGGAGGCGCATGCCTCCGACGGCACCGTCAAGGCGCTGTTTCACACCGCCGACGGCCGCCCCGTGGAGGCGGTCCTCATGCGCTATCGCGACCGCCGGCGGTCGTTGTGCCTGTCCTCCCAGTCGGGCTGCCCGCTGACGTGCACGTTCTGCGCCACCGGGCAGATGCGCTTCGGCCGCAACCTGACGGCGTCGGAGATCCTCGACCAGGCGCTGCACTTCCGGCGCACCGGCGAAGTCGACCACGCCGTGTTCATGGGGATGGGCGAGCCGATGATGAACCTCGAGGCCGTGCTGGCCGCGTGCGAGCGGCTGCCGGCGCTGGGCATCGGCCATCGCCACACCGCGGTCTCGACGGTCGGCTGGATCCCGGGGATCGAGCGGCTGGCCGCCCAGCCGATGCCGATCCGCCTGGCCCTGTCGCTGCACGCCGCCGACGACGCGCTGCGCTCGGAGCTGATGCCGGTCAACGACCGCTATCCACTGCGCGACGTGCTGGCCGCCTGCCGCGCCTACTACGAGCGCAAGCGGCGGATGGTGTTCGTGGAGTACGTGATGCTCGCCGGGGTCAACGACTCCTATGCCCAGGCTCGCCAGCTCGCCGAGGTGCTCGACCCCCGCATGTTCAAGGTCAACCTCATCCCCTACAACCCCACCGACTCGCCCTATGAGGGATCGAGCCCGAAGGCGATCGAGGCCTTCCGTGCGGAGCTCGAGCGCCATGGGATCGGCGCCACCGTGCGACTGACGCGCGGGCGCGACATCGCGGCCGCGTGCGGTCAGCTGGCGGCCAAGGCCGCGGCCGCCGTCTAGCGCGCCGCGCGCAGGAGCATGCCCAGGTTGACGGCGCGGGCCATCGCCCGGTAGCCGGCGGCGTCGGGATGCAGGTGGTCGCCGCTGTCAAAGGCGGGTGCCAGCTGCTCGGGATCCCCGGGCTGGCCACCGCCGCCGCGAAGTCGATCACCCCGTCGAACGCCCCGCTGGTGCGGATCCAGCCGTTGACCGCCTCGCGCTTGGCCTCGCCCGCCGGGGTCCAGTAGCGGGCGCCGTGAAACGGGGTCAGGGTCGCGCCGAACATGCGCAGGCCGGCGGCGTGGGCCAGGGCGATGATCTGCTCGTAGCCCTCGACGATCTCCAGGGCCGAGACCGGGGTGTGGGGCGCGGTCAGCGGCCCGCGGCTCTGGCTCTCGCCGATGTCGTTGATCCCCTCCAGCAGGATCACGTCGCGCACGCCGGGCTGGCCCAGCACGTCGCGCCGAAAGCGCGGCGACGGCGGCGATGCCGCAGCATGCGGTCTCCGTTCAGCACGCGGTTGCCGCCGATACCCTCGTCCACGACGCTGAGCGTGGCGCCGCCGCGGGCGGCGAACCGCCGGGCCAGGTCGTTGGGGTAGCGGGCGTTGGCGTCCAACGGCGCGCCCACGCCGTCGGTGATCGAGTCCCCGAGCGCGACGACCGCACCGCGATCGCGCCGCGGGGCGAGGACGTCGACCCCGCTGAGCAGGTACCAGGATTGGGTCTCGGATGACGAAGTCGCGGGCCGACAGGTCCAGCGTGCGCCCGCCGGTGGCGACCCAGTTGATCTGACGCGCCTGGGTGTGCTGGGTCGACGGGCCCGCTCGGGCGCGCGCAGGTACAGGCTCACCGCCAGATGTGTTCCCGGGCGGACGTGCAGGACGACGGGATCGGAGGCGACGCCGCCGGCCGAGCGGGATGGCGACCGACGCCCGTCCCGGCGAACGACAGCGGGCGCAAGCGTGCCCGGGACGAGTTCGGCGCCCCAGCGCTGGACGGCGATCGAGGCGGCCGCAACGTGCACCGGCGTGGCGCCGAAGGCGTTGGAGAGCCGGACGCGCACCATCGCGCCCCCGACGCTGGAGACGATGATCTGGCGCACCGTCTGATCGTGAAGCCGCCGCGCGGACAGGTTGGAGGCCACCGCCGCCTGCGGGCTCGCGCCCCAGCCGGCGACCCAGTGCTCGCCGGGCAGTGCGGACGGCCGCCGGGCTCGTGGCGCTCCGACGCCGTGGCCCGGCCCGGCCTGTCCAGGCGGATGGCGACGGCGGCCCCCACGACCGCGGTCAGCACCGCGGCCGCCCAGATGTATCGACGAAATCGTTGCAGCGAAGGACTCGAACACCTGACCCCCTGCTTCGGAGCGCCGGCCGCTGACCTTGAGTCCAGGCCTCGGGTCACGCCGATCGCCCCGGAGCCGGACCGATCTATCGTCGTTCAGGTCGGAGCCGGGTTAGCGCTGCCCGAGCAGCCTGCGCGCCTCGCCGAGCACCGTGGGCTCCAGCAGCTTGGCGCAGAAGACGCTGAAGTGGATCCCGTCAAACCGGCACAGCTGGCCCTTGACCCGGGCGTTGTAACGGTTGTCCGGCGACACCGTCCTGTCGATGTCGAGCACCTGGACGGTCCCAGGATGGCGGCGCGCCTCGGCCTGGAGCATCGCGTTGATCTTGGCGTGGCGGGCGTGGCGAGGCGGCCGGCGCCGGGGTGCCGTCGGCGCGATCGGGCGGGTGGGTGTAGGGCACCGAGAGGAACAGGACCTTGACCCCGCCTCGGCCGAGCACCTGGACGTAGCGGTCGATCTGGCGCTGAAGGTAGGCGTCGAAGGCGGGCACGCCGAGATGCACCACCTTCCCGTTCCAGCGCCAGTCGAACTCGTCGCGGTAGCCGAGCTCCACCACCACCTCCTGGGCGTGGACGCGCTTGACGTCGCGCGCCCACTGCTGCAGCGCGGTGCTGCATCCGGCGGGGGGGTCCTCCCACGTGCCGTTGACGTCGAGCTGGCCCTTGGTGGAGAAGGCGCAGCCCAGCAGCGCGGCGTTGGAGATCTGGACGCCGTAGCGGTCCTCGTCGTCCATCATGGCGGCGCCGAGCGTGAAGGCGAGCGAGTCGCCGATGACGAGCAGGCGCTTGGGCGGGCACGTCTCGAAGGTCTTCGTGGACGACCCGTTCCACACCAGGGTCGACTTGCCCAGGGCCGCGTACTCGAACTTGGCCACCTTGTCGGCCCCCAGCGGCGCCATCCCCAGCTGCGCGGAGTCAGACAGGCTGACCTGGCACGGCCCATTGCTGCCCTGCAGGCGCGCCGGCGCCGTGGGGAGCGTGGCGGCCGCGGGCACTCCCACGGGCAGCGAGGACGCCGCCGAGGCCATCAGCAGCGACACCACGGCGGCGCCCGCACCCACGGGGGCCAGCCCGCGCACGACCCAGGTCGGCCGACGCCGTTGGCGGATCGGCTGCTCGACGACATGGTAGGAGACCAGGCTCACCGCCAGCGTCACCCCGAGGCGCAGGATGAGCAGCGCCGCGCCGCGAACGCCGGTAGAGCTCTCGTCCAGCCACAGGAACAGCGGGAAATGCCACAGGTACAGGCCGTAGGAGATCTTCCCGAGCCCGCGCAGCGGCGCCAGGGCCAGCAGGCGGGCGGCGGCCGCGTCGGGGCCGCAGGACGACGGCGGCGATGAGGCCAACCATGACGGCGTCGGTGGCCAGCATGCCGAGCGGATAGACCCAGGCGTCGTCGCCGTCGGCCAGGACGATCCCCGCGGCCAGCACGGGTAGCAGGAGCAGGCCGGCGGCGCCGAGGGCGCGGCGCGCCCACGGCGGCGGCCGAGCCGCGGCGCGCTCGTGGCCGGCCACCGGCGCCGGATGGCCAGCGCGATCGCCAGCGAGGCGCCGCAGGAGCAGGCCGGTGGCGCGCGTGTCGGTGCCGTAGTAGACCCGGTCAAGGCCGCGCCCGGAGGCGAACAGCAGCGCCATCTCGACCGACGCCGACGGCGGCCCCGGTGAGGCTCAGGCCCAGCAGCACCTGCAGCGAGCGGCGCTCGGACGCCCCGCGGCGGCGGGCCAGCGCCAGGACTCCGAGCACGAGCAGGGGCCACAGGACGTAGAACTGCTCCTCGATGGCCAGCGACCAGGTGTGCTGAAGGGGAGAGACGGGCCCGCTGGCGGCGAAGTAGTTGGTGCCGGCGGCGACCTGGTGCCAGTTGGAGACGTAGAGCAGCGTGGCGAGTCCCGTCGCCCTGGAGGCCGGGAATCGCCTTGGTGGGCCCCGCCAGCGAGTAGTAGACGCCGATCGCCGCCACCAGCGCGAACAGGGCGGGGAGCAGCCGCCGCGCCCGCCTCGCCCAGAACGCTCGCAGCGCGATCCGGCCCGAGTCACCCCACTCCGCCACCAGCAGCGAGGTGATGAGGAAGCCCGAGAGGACGAAGAACATCTCCACGCCCAGGAACCCGCCGCCCGACCACGACACGCCGCCGTGGTAGAGCAGCACGGCGACCACGGCCAGTGCACGCAGGCCGTCGAGGCCGGCGTATTGGGGCAGCGCGACGTGAGGGCGTCGCCTGGATCCGCGCCGGTGACATTCCCCTCTTGTTAGCTGATAACCGCATACGGCAAACGTAAGGGCGTTGATCAAATGCTTATGTACACCGACGGTGACCACGCCAATGAACGTGCATGCGCGGCGGCTCACCGCCCAGTTGCTGGCGGGCCCTCCGGCGCGCTCGCCGCTGGCCGTCGCCGAGCGCCTGCTGGCCATCCAGGGCCAGGATCCGCGGGGAGCACGGCTGGCCATCCGCGCCCGCACCGCTGGGTGGAGGCGGCCGACATCGACCGGGCGCTGACCGAGGAGCGCTCGCTGGTCATCACCACGCTCAACCGCGGCACGCTGCACCTGGTCCGCAGCGAGGACTACCCGCTGCTGCAGCTCGCTCACGACGCCCGCCGCTGATGACCCCGAGCGTCGACCCGGCTGGCCCAGGACGGCCTCGATCCCGACACCACCGCAGCGCGCGGTCGACTGGATAGATCGCTCTATCGCCGAGGACGGGCCGCTGACCCGGACCGCACTGCGCGAGCGGCTGGAGCGCGCCGGGATCCCCCACCTGGACCACGCGCTCGTGCACCTCGTGTTCCGCGCCTCGATCGAGGGACGGATCGTCCGGGGACCCATGATCGGCCGCCACCACGCCTTCGCCCGGGTCGAGGACTGGCTCTCCCCCGCCCCGCCCCCGCACCGCGACGCCGCCCTCGCCGAGCTGGCCCGGCGCTACCTCGCCGGACACGGTCCCGGCCGCCGACCGCGATCTCGCCCGCTGGGCGGGACTGCCGCTGCGCGACGCCCGCGCCGGCCTGCGCGCGATCGCCGGCGAGCTGCGCGAGCTGCCCGGCGGGCTGGTCGACCTGGCCCGCCGCGCCCGCGCCGCGCCGATCCCGCCGCCGCGGCTGCTGGGGCCGTTTGAGCCCCTGCTGCTCGGCTGGTGCTCGCGCGAGCCGACGTCCTCGGCGCCGACGAGGCCCACGTCATCAGCGGTGGCGTGTTTCGCAACTTCGCGCTCGTCGGCGGCCGCGGCGTCGCGCTGTGGCGACTGGCGTCTCGGGGCGCGCGTGGAGATCGAGCCGTTCGCCGAGCTCGACGCCGACGCCGGGGCCGCGCTGGCCCGCGACGGCCAGGACGTGAGACAATTTCTTGGCGCGCCCGACGCAACGAACAGCACCCTGTAGCGTTATGTCCAGTAAATGGTAGAGATGCACAGCACCGGCCGACCTCGGCAGTACGTGTCGCCGGCGCGGCTGTACGCGATGTTCCCGTTGCTGCGCTTCAGCTACGAGCGCGGGGCGTACGTCCTGCGCTTCGTCGGCGAGACGAAGGGCCCCGTGCTGCGCAAGGACCGCCGGCGCCGTCACCGGGAGTTTGCCGGCGACGACCGGCGCGAGGGCGGCGTGGACCCGACGCTGGCGTCACGGCCGGTGGGCAGCGTCCGCCGGATCGAGGTCGGCCGGCCGCGCCGCGGAGGGCACGGGCGCTCCTCGCCGTGCCACCAAGAGCAGCGAGGCTCCCCGCCGCGATGCCGAGACCACCGGGGCCGCCTCGCGCGCGCCCGACACGGCGGGCCGCCCGCAGCGGGCCGAGGCTAGTCGTCGTCGTCGTCAGCACGGCCGACAGCGACCGCCGCGCCCGCATCGCTGACCCCGCCGCGCGCCTCGCCGGCACGCAGGAGGCGCTCGCGCAGCTCCTGCTCGAACTCGGGCGAGGGATCGAAGCCCTCGATCTCGGGCAGCTCGCCGATCTCCGAGAGCCCGAACAGCTTGAGGAACAGCTCGGTGGTGCGGTACAGCACCGCCCCGAACTGAGAGCGGCCGGCCTCCTCGATGATCCCCCGCTCCAGCAGCGTGGCCGCTGCCGACTCGGCGCTGACGCCGCGGATGCGGGCGATCTCCGGTCGCGACACGGGCTGGAGGTAGGCGACGATCGCCAGCGTCTCGGCCTGGGCGGCCGTCAGCGGCGGGGTGCGCGGCTTGGCCAGCAGCCGCCGGGCGGCGGGCTCGGAGTCGGGATGGCTGGTGAGGGTGTAGCCGCCGGCCAGCTCGCGCACGACGAAGCCGCGGTGCTCGAACTCGTAGTGCTCGCGCAGGCGCTCGAGCGCGGTCACGACCTCGTGCAGCTCGGCGCCCGTGGCGTCGGCCAACGCCGCCGCCGGCACGGGATCGGCGCTGAGGAACAGCAGCGACTCCACCGTCCGCTCCAGCTCGGCGCTCACGCGGTCACCGCGCCCGTTCGGCGGTCACGCGGTCAACCTCTCCGCGGCGGCGTGCCGTCGGCCGCGGCGCGGCGCTCGGCCAGGTTGGGCAGGCCGTGGCGCGCCGCCAGCGCCTCCACGGTGATCTCGGCGAACGGCTCATCCTGGGTCCAGGTCGCCTCGCCCTGCTTGTAGAGCTCCAGCAGCGCGTACAGCGTCACCGCGACCGTCACCCGGTCGGCGCGGCCCACCGCCTCCGAAAAGGTGAAGCGACCGCGGGACAGCAGCGCCCGCAGGTGGGCCAGGCGCTCGGCCACGGTCACCTTGGCGATGGTCATGTGGCTGATGTTCACCGGCGGGGGCACCTGGAGCAGGTCGCCGATCGCGCCGGCGAGGATGGCCGGGTCATAGACCGAGGCGGCGTCCTTGAGCGATGCCTTGCGCAGGTGCGCGGGCAGCGGGGCCGAGCGGAACCGGTGGCCCTCCTCGTCGGCGAGCCGCTGACTCAGCTAGGCCGCCGCGGCGCGGTAGCGCTGGGCGGCGAGCAGCCGCGCCAGAAGCTCCTCGGCGGCCTCGCCGGGATCGAGGTCGATCTCCTCGATCTCCTCGCCGGGCAGCAACAGGCGGGACTTGAGCTCCAGCAGCGCCGCGATGAGCACCAGGAACTCGGTGGCCGCCTCCAGATCCAGCTCGCCCTTGCGCTCGAGGTGGTCGATGTAGGTGATGACCACGTCGGCCAGGTCCACCTCCAGCAGGTCGACCTCCTCGCGCAGGATGAGCGTGAGCAGCAGATCAAACGGGCCCGCGAACACGTCGAGATCCAGATCGAGGTAGGTCAACGTCACGGTACGGGCCTCCGCATGGGAGAAGACGTTACCCGCGGGGTCGGACCGGTCCGACCCCCATCGCCCGGCGCACGTCCTCCAGAGTGTCGGCGGCGATGGCGCGGGCCTTGTCGGCGCCGGCGCTCGAGGATCCGCTCGAGCTCTGACTCGTCGGCGCGCAATGCGTTGTAGCGCTCGCGCACCGGGGCCAGATATTCGATGACCGCGTCGGCGACGGCCTGCTTGAAGGCGCCGTAGCCGGCCCCGTCGAACTCGCGCTCCACCGCGTCGGGATCGATGTCGCGCACCGCGGCCAGGATGTCGATGAGGTTCGAGATGCCGGCCTTGTCGGGGCCGCGCCGGATCTCTGAGCCCGAGTCGGTGACGCTGGAGCGGACCTTCTTGGCGATGACCTCGGGCTCGTCGAGCACCAGGACGGTGCCCTGCGCGGTCCCGCCGGTGGTGGACATCTTGCGCTCGGGCGCCTGGAGGTCCATGATCCGCGCCCCGACCTCGGGGATGCGCGCCTCGGGCACGACCAGCGTCTCCCCGAACCGGGCGTTGAAGCGCTCGGCGGCGTCGCGCATCAGCTCGATGTGCTGGCGCTGATCCTCCCCCACCGGGACCTCGTGGGCGCGGTAGGCCAGGACGTCGGCGGCCTGGAGCACCGGGTAGAAGAACAGCCCGGCCGAGACGAGGTCGCGCTGGGCGCCCGCC
The DNA here is from genome assembly GCA_963764125.1 of uncultured Solirubrobacteraceae bacterium. Lineage (GTDB taxonomy): Bacteria > Actinomycetota > Thermoleophilia > Solirubrobacterales > Solirubrobacteraceae > Palsa-465. The sequence goes on along the minus strand of CAVXRR010000030.1, from coordinate 68,738 downwards.
TTCTCCTTGAACTGGGTCATGCGGTTGAGCTCTCCGAAGGAGGTCACCGCCGAGAGCAGCCAGCACAGCTCGGAGTGCTCCTGGACGTCTGACTGGCGGAAGAAGATGCAGCGGCTCCGGGTCCAGCCCCGCGGCCACCAGGGTCGCGGCGGTGTCGTAGACCGCCTCGCGCAGCACGGCGGGCTCGTAGGCCACGGTGATGGCGTGCAGGTCCACCACGCAGTAGATCGCCTCGCCGCGGTCCTGGCCCGCGACGTACTGGGTGATCGCGCCGATGTAGTTGCCCAGGTGCTTTCGCCCGGTCGGCTGGATGCCGGAGAAGATCCGCATAGCGCGCGAGGCTACACGCGCCGAGGCGCCGTCGTCAGGAGCCCGCGGCCCCGCCTACTGGGCCAGCGCGCGATTGATCGCGTCGTGAATCGGTGCCCGCCCGCCCCGGTGCGCCGGCGGGTTCGGCTCGCCGTCGCGGGGTGCGCCGGGACCGGCTCCCGGCGGGCCGGTCTTGCGGCCGGCCAGCAGCCACGCGGCGATGACGCCGCCGATGGCGCCGCACACGTGCGCCTGCCAGGAGATCCCGGCGTGGGGCACGATGCTCGACAGCAGGGCGCCGCCCCAGACCACGCCGACGATGACGCCGGTGAGGATCTGCAATGCGCTGCGCTCGAACAGGCCCCGGGTGAAGAGATAGGTCGCGTAGCCGAAGACGACGCCGCTCGCGCCCACGGTGTTGCTCACGCTGGGGGCGATGAGCCACGTCCCCAGCCCGCCGACGACGATGACGATGAGCGTGACCAGGGCCAGCCTGGCCGCCCCGCGCAGGGCGATGATCGCCCCCATGAACACGAACGGGATCGTGTTGTCGATGAGGTGCTGCCAGCCGGCGTGCAGGAACGGAGAGGTGAAGATCGCCCACACCCGGTCGACGTCACGCGGGATGAGCCCGCCGTCGGTGTCCAGCCGGTAGCTGTCGAGCGAGTTGACCGCCTCGATGAGCCACATGAGCGCGACGATCCCGGTCAGCAGGACCAGGCCCTCGGCGGACTGGCGGGCGGTGGCCGCGCGGCGGCTGACGGCCGGTTTGGGTGACAACGTGGTCATCGCTGACGAGAAGGATGGCAGGTGCGCGCCCACCCGAGGCGCACCGCTGGACAGATCTTCGTTGACTCTTCGTCAGGCGGGCGGCCCGGGCAATCCTAGGGTCACGGTCCCTAGACCTCGAGCACTTCGTGGGCGAGCGCCAGCGCAACCTCCAGGCGATCGCGCATGGTCGGCTCCAGCACAAACTCCCCGGGCGTGTGCGCTCCTCCCCCGCGCGGCCCCAACCCGTCCACGGTCAGAGCGATCGTGTCGGCGAAGTGACTGGCGTCGCTGGCCCCGCCCCGCGGGACGCCCGCGATCGTGCGGCCGAGCCGCCGCGAGGCGCGGGCGAGCAGGTCCGCGGTGACCCCGGTGGAGTCCATCCCCGGCCACTTGCGCTCCATGCGCGCCTCCAGTGCGACGCCGTCGAGGTCGGCGCCCACCGCCGCCAGCACGTCATCGAAGGCGGTCAGCCCGTCGGCACGCAGGTCGAAGATGAGCTCGCCCGCCGCGGGCACGACGTTGAAGGCATCGCCCGAGCGCATCACTGTGGGGACCACGCTGAGTTGCTCGGGACCGTGCGGATCGTGCCGCGAGGCGATCGCCGTGGCCGTCCGCGCCAGCGCCAGCAGGGCGTTGAGCCCGCGGTCGGGGGCCGAGCCCGAGTGCGAGGCCCGGCCGGTGGCCAGGATCCTGAGGGTGCCGGCGGCCTTGCGGCGCACGACCACGCCCTCCTGGCCGTCGTTGTCGAGCTGGCCACCCTCAAAGCACAGGCAGGCGTCGTAGCCGGCAAAGCGAGGCGCGTGGACGAACGGGCGCGTGCGCCACTCCTCGTCGGTCACCATCAGCACCGCCAGCTCCGCGAACGTGTCGGGGCGGCGGGCCAGGGCCCGGGCGACACCCAAGGCGAGAACGTCGCCGCCCTTCATGTCCACCGTCCCGGTGCCATAGAGGCGATCGCCGTCGCGCCGGAGCGGCTGATGGGCGTCATGGCTGATGACGGTGTCGACGTGGCCCAGCAGCATCAGCCTGCGCGTGCCGGTCCCGGTGACGGTGCCGATCAGGTCGGGCGCGTGGTCGTGCGACGAGCACGCCGGACGATCGATCGCGGCGCCGGCGGGGAGCAGCCCGATGCACACCGCCAGGGCCCGCTCGGCGCCGTCGATGTCACCCGACGGCGAGGAGATGTCGACGAGCTCCCGCAGCTCGGCGGTGGCCGAGGCGGCCAGCTCCTGCCGCCTCGGCGGCGATCACCGGGTCCGCGGCGGCGCTCACGCGGGCACCGCCAGCACGGCCTCGGCCGACAGGGTCCCGGGGGCGCGGCGCTCACGGGCGGCGGCGGCGGCCAGCTCGCACAGCGCGCTCGTTGATCGGCGTGGGCACGCCGTGAAGGCGGCCCTGGAGCACGATCTCGCCGTTGAGATAGTCCGTCTCGAGCGCACCGGTCCCGCGCGCCAGGCTCTGCCAGGTGGAGGATCCAGCGCGGCTGCGCCCCTCGATGTCGCGCACCCCCCAGCGCCGCCAGCGGGCTTCGATGTCGGAGATCTCGCGGGCGACGTAGCTCACCCCGGCGGCGTCGAGCACGGCCCGCCCCTCCGCGGTGACCTGCTCGGACAGCTCGCGCCGGCGCTCGGAGTCGGCGAACAGGGCGCCGACGGCGTTGGTGAGATTGAGGAGCAGCTTGGCGTACTTGAGGCGCATCACGTCGGCGACCGGATGGGAGTCCAGCCGCGAGGCGGCCAGGGCGGCGCAGATCTCCTCGCAGCGCCGATCCACGCCCTCGGGATAGCGACCGACGTCGATGTGGCCCGTCGTCTGCGCTCCGTAGGCCTCGATCGTGCCCGCCTGGAGGTGCGCCGCGGGGAGCATGACCACCGCCCCGTAGACCTCGTCCATGAACCGCAGCGCCACCCGCTCGTTCTCGACGCCGTTCTGCAGGCACACGACCGGCACCGTGCTGCCGGCGGCGGCACGCAGCGCGGTCACCGCGCCCAGCGTGTCCTGGCTCTTGGTGGCCAGCAGCACCACCTCATCCCCGGTCCACTCAAGGCCGCCGGGACCGTCCACGGCGGGCAGCGGCAGCACGACGCGCTCCACCGGCGTCAGGAACGTCAGGCCCTCCCGGCGGATCGCCTCCAGGTGGGCGCCGCGCGCGATCAGCGCGACGGGGTGGCCGCTCTGGTGCAGTCGCGCGCCGACGGAGCCGCCGATCGCGCCCGCCCCGAAGATGACGAATCGCATCCTCCCAGCCTACGACGGCAGGGCTCAGCGGCGCTGCCGGCTCAGGTGGCGGCGAGGCTCGTGGGCGTGTAGAGCCGCACCTGGTCGCGCCCGTTCTCCTTACTGGAGTACAGCGCCCGGTCGGCGAGACGGACCAGCTCGGTCGGGTCCGACGTGTACCGCGTGTCGCAGATCCCGACCGAGAGGGTCACCCGCGGCAGATCGTCGCCGCTCTCGGCCATCGCGGCGCGGGCGCGCTCCACGGCCTGCGCCGCCTCGTCGCCGGCCGTCTCGGGCAGGATCCAGGCGAACTCGTCGCCGCCGACGCGGGCCAGCATGTCCTCGCCTCGCGTGGCGTCGCTCAGGCAGCGGGCGACGCGGACGAGGATCTCGTCTCCGGCCTCGTGGCCGCCCGCGTCGTTGACCAGCTTGAAGCGGTCCACGTCGAGCATGGCCACCGACAGGGGGCTGCCGTAGCGCCGCGCGCGGGCCATGTCGGCGGCGAGGCGCTCGTAGAAGGCGCGGTGGTTGGCCACGCCGGTGAGCGCGTCGGTGGAGGCTTGTGCGGCGAGGGCGGCCCGGTCCTCGATGTTGGTGACGGCGGTGGAGATGAGGTCGGCGAACTCGGTCAGCCGGCGCTCGTGCTCGGGCGCGAACACCCGCGAGCCGACGGACGCCACCGCGAGAAAGCCCCAGGTCCGGCCGGCGACCTGGATCGGCGCGACGAGGCTGGAGCCGTAGCCCAGCCGGCCGAGGCTCGACTCCGCCGCCACCTGCTCGACCCGTACGGGCTGGGCGCCGGCCAGGGCGCGCGCCAGGTCGGAGTCAGGCGCGACGGCGAAGGTGTTGCCGACCCCGTACAGGCGGTTGGTGGACCGCGCCCAGGAGCCGAGGATCGTGGCCTGCTCGGGCCCGCCGAGACGCAGGATGGCCGCGGCGCCGGCGGCCAGCAACTGGCCGGCCTCGACCGCGACGATCTGGTAGAAGCGATCGGCGGGCTCGCCCGAGACGACCGCGGTCGCCACCCGGCGCAGTGTGCCCTGCTCAGCGGCGAGGCGCTCGGCCTGACGGCGCACCCGGTGCAGGTAGCGCTTGCCCGTCACGATCGCGACGCCGAGCACGATGAACGCGGGCGCGGCGATGACCAGCGTGGCCGTCCCGTCCGCTCCGGCGCCGGCCGTGCCGGCGACGAGGGCGACGGCGTCGGCGATGACGCAGGCCAGGAAGTACGCAGCCGCCGCGCGCGGCTTGAAGAAGTAGGCGGCGAAGACCACGACGTAGAAGAGGGAGGCCCAGGCGGGCGAGCGGGCCCCGCCGCTGAGCAAGATGGCGACCGCGATGGAGACCAGGCCGCCCAGCGTCGACAGGTGGATGAGCCACGCCGGCAGCCGGCGATAGTCGAGGAACAGGCCCGAGACGCCGCCCCAGAGGCAGCCGCCGATGCCCATCGCCACGACGATCTCGCGATGCACCTGTGGGTCGGGCAGGGCCAGGGCCATCGCGATCACGCTCAGCGACGCGATCACCCAGACCACCGCGCCGGCATGTCCGGCGGCCACGCGTTCCTCCCGCCGGATCTCGCCGGCGGACCGCACAGCAGCGATCGCTCGTTTCATGGGCCTGAACATGGAGAAGGTTGCGCACGCGCCCCGACTACCGCGTTAATCGGCGCGCCGGCGGGCCTGCCTTAGGAGTTCGGCCGCTTGTCTAGAGCGGCTGGCGCACGACCGGCCTGCGCGCCGCCGCGGCCTCGTCGAGCCGGCGCACCGGGGTGGTGTGAGGCGCGGTCCGCGCGATCTCGGGATCCTCCGCGGCCTCGCGCAGGATCTCGGCCACGACCGCCGCAAAGCGGTCGAGCGTCTCCTTGGTCTCGGTCTCGGTGGGCTCGATGAGCAGCGCCTCGTCGACGAGCAGGGGGAAGTACACCGTCGGCGGGTGCACGCCGTGATCGAGCAGGCGCTTGGCCAGGTCCAGGGTCCTGATCTCCAGATCGCGTTTCATCGGGGCTCCGGAGAGGACGAACTCGTGCATGCAGATCCGGTCATAGGCCACCGGGAGATGCTCCAGCACACCCTCGGCGCGGAGCTTGGCCAGCAGGTAGTTCGCGTTGAGGACCGCGACCTCGGAGACGTCGCGCAGCCCGGCGGCGCCGAGCGAGCGGATGTAGGCGTAGGAGCGCACGAACACGCCGTAGTTGCCCTGGAACCCGCGCAGCCGGCCGATCGACTTGGGACGGTCGTAGTCGAGGTCGAAGAACGGCTCGGTGGTATCGGCCCCGCCCGGCCCGGCCGGGTCCGCTCTGCGCACCACCTGGGGCCGGGGCAGGAACGGCTCGATGCGGTCAGACACCGCGATCGGGCCCGCGCCGGGACCGCCGCCCCCGTGAGGCTGGGTGAAGGACTTGTGCAGGTTGAAGTGCACGATGTCGAAGCCCATGTCCCCCGGGCGGCAGATGCCCATGATCGCGTTGAGGTTGGCGCCGTCGTAGTAGAGCGTGGCGCCCACGTCGTGCACGATCCGGGCGATCTCCTCGATCCCGTGCTCGAACAGGCCCAGGGTCGACGGGTTGGTCAGCATCAGGCAGGCGACGTCGCGCGTGGCCTTGGCCCGCAGGTCCTCAAGGTCGACGTTGCCCTGCCCGTCGGTTCCGACCTTGACCACCTCGTAGCCGGCCATGGTCACCGTGGCGGGATTGGTGCCGTGAGCGGTGTCGGGCGTGAGCACCTTGGTCCGGGTCTCGCCGCGGTCCTCGTGGAAGGCGCGGGTGAGCAGCACGCCGGCCAGCTCTCCGTGGGAGCCCGCGGACGGTTGGAGCGAGACGTGGGGCAGCCCGGCGATCACGCCCAGGCTCTCCTGCAGGCGCCACATCAGCTCCAGGGCCCCCTGGGCGCGCCGGGGGTCCTGCAGCGGATGGAGCCGGGCGTGGCCGTCGAGGGCCGCGACGCGCTCGTGCAGCTTGGGGTTGTGCTTCATCGTGCACGAGCCCAGCGGATAGAAGCCGGTGTCGAGGTCGAAGTTGCGCTTGGACAGTCGGTTGTAGTGGCGCACGATCTCGGGCTCTGAGACCTCGGGCAGCCGCGGAGCCTCCGCGCGGCGCAGGCGCGCCGGGATGAGGTCGTCCAGAGGGTGCTCAGGGACGTCGAGCGCGGGCGCCACGAACGCCCGGCGCCCGGGCTTGGAGCGCTCGTAGATCGTCAGCTGGTCATCGGCGGCGGTGGCGGTCATCACGCGGCTGCGACGTGGTCTGGGTTGCGTGTCCGTCCGGCGGCCACGGCGCCGGCGAGCACGTCGGCGAGGCGGTCGATGTCGGCGCGGGTGCGCTTCTCGGTGATGGCGACGAGCAGGCCGTCCTCGTGCTCGGGGTAGTCGCGGCCGAGCGCGTAGCCGGGGTTGACGCCCTGCTGCACGCAGCGATCGATGACGGCCTGGACCGGGGCGTCGAGGGTCAGGGCGAACTCGCGGACCACGGGCTGGTCGTGGAGCAGGTGGACCCCGTCGATCGAGCCCAGCCGCTCGCGGGCGTAGGCGGTGCGCTGGAGCATGAGCTCGGTCAGCTCGACGATCCCGTGACGGCCCAGCCAGCTCAGGTAGATCACGCCCGCCAGCGCGTTGAGCGCCTGGGCGGTGCAGATGTTCGACGTGGCCTTCTCGCGGCGGATGTGCTGCTCGCGGGTCTGGAGGGTGAGCACGAACCCGCGCTTGCCCTCGACGTCGACGGTCTCCCCTGCGATCCGGCCGGGGACGCGGCGGATGAGCGCCTCGGTGGCGGCGAAGAAGCCGAACGACGGGCCGCCGAAGTCCAGCCGGTTGCCCAGGGTCTGACCCTCGCCCACGGCCAGGTCCACGCCGCACTCGCCCGGCGCGCGCAGGACCGACAGCGGCAGCGGGTCGCAGGCGGCGACGCACAGCGCTCCGGCCTGGTGGGCGGCGCCGGCCAGCGCCTCGAGGTCCTCGACGGCGCCCAGGAAGTTGGGCTGCTGGACGATCACCGCGCTCACGTGCTCGTCGAGCTGGGGCAGCTCGGTGACGCCGTCGCGCAGCGGCGCCTCGACCACCTCCATCCCCCATCCGTGGGCCAGCGTGGCCAGCGCTTCGCGGGAATGGGGGTGCACGCCGCGCGACACGATGAACCGCGTGCGCTCGGGGTGGGCGAGCTTGGCGACATAGCCGGCGGCGGCCACCGCGCTCGGTCCCTCGTACACCGAGGCGTTGGAGATGGGCAGGCCGGTGAGCTCGCAGATCGCGGTCTGGTACTCGAACATCGCCTGCAGCCCACCCTGGGAGACCTCGGGCTGGTAGGGCGTGTAGGGGGTGAGGAACTCCGAGCGCGAGGTGATCGCGTCCACCAGCGCCGGGACGTAGTGGTCATACATGCCGGCGCCGAGGAAACAGAGCTCGTCCTCGGTGCTCGCGTTGCGCGCCGCGAGCGCGCGCAGCTCGGCGAAGACCTCGAGCTCGGACTGGCCGGCGTCGAGCTTAAGCGGGGCCGCCAGGCGCAGGTGGGCGGGGATGTCGGCGAACAGCTCGTCGATCGACGCGACGCCGATCGCCCGCAGCATCTCGCTGCGATCAGACTCCGTCGCCGACGTGTACCGGCTCACGCTGATCGCCTCCGCTCGGCATCCAGCCTCGCCTGTATGTCGGCGGCGTGAGTCATCCGGCTGACAGCGTCGCCGCGTACGCCGCGGCATCCAGCAGTGCCTCCTGCTCGCTGGGATCCGACAGCTTGACCTTGACCAGCCACCCCGCGCCGTAGGGATCCTCGTTGATCGTCTCGGGGGAGTCGCCCAGCGCATCGTTGACCTCCACGATCTCGCCCGACAGGGGTGAGATGACGTCCGAGACGGCCTTCACCGACTCGATCTCCGTGTAGGACCCGTCCTTGGACACCGTGGTGCCGACCTTGGGCGGGTCGAAGAAGACCACCTCGCCCAGCGAGTCCTGGGCGAACCAGGTGATGCCGAACGTCGCCTCGTCGCCGTCGATTCGCGCCCAGTCGTGCTCGGGGTGGTAGAGGAGATCCTCCGGATAGCTGGGATCGGACACTAGGACTCCTTGGCGGTGTAGAGGGGTTTGGCGCGGACGACCGCGGCGCGCAGCGTGCCCCGGACGTCGATCTCCAGCTCCGTGCCGGGCTCGGCGCGCTCGGCCGCGACGTAGGCCATCCCGATGCCGCGCTCCAGGCACGGCGAGAACGTGCCGCTGGTGACGACCCCGCCGCCGGTCACCGGGTTGCCCTGCCGCGCGATCCCGGGTCCGGCCATCTCGAAGGCGACGAGCTTCTCCGCGGGGCCCTCGGCCCGGACGCGGGCCACCGCCTCTGAGCCCACGAAGCCGGTGGCCTCGCGGCAGCACCAGCCCAGCCCGGCCTCGATCGGTCCGTGGTCGCGGTCCAGGTCGTTGCCGTAGAGGTGGTAGCCGACCTCCAGGCGCAGGGTGTCCCGCGCGCCGAGACCGGCCGGTGTCGCCCCCGCGGCCACCAGGGCGTCCCATACCTCGCCGGCGGCGTCGGGGTCCAGCAGCAGCTCGACGCCCGGCTCGCCCGTGTAGCCGGTCCCGCACACGAGCATGGGCACGCCGGCGATGGTGCGCCCGCCGAAGTGCATGCGCGGCGGCAGCGGGCCGTCGGACAGCCCGTGCAGCAGGTCACGCGCGCGCGCGCCCTGGACCGCGAGCATGGCGAACTCATCGCGGCGGTCGATGATGTCGGCGTCGAAGTCCGGGGCGTGGCGCCGGAACCACTCCAGGTCGCGCTCGTGGTTGGCGGCGTTGGTCACGGTGACGAAGCACGTCTCGGCCAGCCGGTAGGTGAAGACGTCGTCCAGCACGCCGCCCTCGGGGTTGCAGACCACGCTGTACTGGGCGCCGCCCTCGGGAAGCCGCCGCACGTCGTTGGAGAGCAGGTGCTGGAGCAGGGCCTGTGCCCCGGGGCCGGCGGTCTCGATCTGGCCCATGTGGGAGACGTCGAACAGCCCGGCGCCGCGACGCACCGCGAGGTGCTCGGCCTTGATGCCGGCGTACTGCACGGGCATCTCCCAGCCCGCGAACGGGATCAGCTTGGCGCCGGCGGCGCGGTGGCGATCATCCAGGGGGCTGCGGCGCAGGGCATCGGTCGTCGAGGGCACCCTCAGCAGGCTAATACATGCCCCCGGCGGCTCATGCCGGCGCGGCGGCGAGGCGCTCAAGCGGGGCGGCCGGAGAGCAGCGCGTGGTCGGCGTCGACCATCAGGCGGATGAGCTGCTCGAAGTTCGTCTGGGGCTCCCAGCCCATCTGGCGCTTGGCCTTGGACGCGTCCCCGATGAGCTGGTCGACCTCGGCGGGCCGCTTGAGCGACTCGTCGATCTCGACGTGGTCCTCGATCTCCAGCCCGGCCTGGTCAAAGGCGATGTCGACGCAATCCTGCACCGTGTGGGCCACGCCGGTCGCGATCACGAAGTCCTCTGGCACGTCCTGCTGGAGCATCATCCACATCGCCTCGACGTAGTCCTTGGCGTACCCCCAGTCGCGCTCGGCGTCGAGGTTGCCCAGCGTGAGCTTGTCGGCCAGCCCCAGCCGGATCGCCGCCGCGTGCCAGGTGATCTTGCGCGTGACGAACTCCAGCCCGCGCCGCGGACTCTCGTGGTTGAAGAGGATCCCGCTGGTGGCGTGGAGGTCGTAGGACTCGCGGTAGTTGACGGTGATGAAGTGCCCATAGGCCTTGGCCACCCCGTAGGGCGAGCGCGGATAGAAGGGCGTCTCCTCGGTCTGGGGCACCTGACGGACCTTGCCGAACATCTCGCTGGAGGACGCCTGGTAGAAGCGCGCCTCCGGGCACACCTCGCGCACCGCCTCCAGCACCCGGGTGACGCCCACCCCCGTGAACTCGGCGGTCAGGGTCGGCTGGATCCAGGAGACGGCCACGAAGGACATCGCCGCCAGGTTGTAGATCTCGTCCGGCTTGGCCGCGCGCAACGCGTCGACCAGGGACCGCTGGTCGAGCAGGTCGGCCTGGTGGAGCGTGACCCGGCCACGGAGATGCTCGATCCGGTCGAACCTCTCGGTGGAGGAGCGCCGCACCATCCCGTGGACGGTGTAGCCCTTCTCCAGCAGAAGCTCGGCGAGGTACGAGCCGTCCTGGCCCGTGATGCCTGTGACGAGTGCTGACGGAATGCGGCGAGACTAGTACACCGGCCGGAACAACCGCTGCTGCTAGCGATCCTTCAGGAACGACGGGATGTCGATGTCGTCGTCGGAGATCTCCAGCGAGGAGCGTTGGCGTTCGTCCATCGTCACGTCGCGGTCGCGCCGTTCGCGCCGCGTCGTCTCCCGCGCCGTTCCGACGCCTGCCGGCCCGCGCCCGTGGTCGAACCCGGTGGCGATGACCGTCACGCGGACCTCGTCGCCCAGGGTGTCGTCGATGACCGCGCCGAAGATGATGTTGGAGTTCTGGTCGGCCGCGCTCTGGACGATCTCGGCCGCCTCGTTGACCTCGAACAGGCCCAGGTCGTGGCCGCCGGTGATGTTGAGCAGGATGCCCATGGCGCCCTCGACGGACTCCTCGAGCAGCGGCGAGGAGATCGCGATCTTGGCCGCCTCGGCGGCGCGATTCTCGCCGGCGGCGGTGCCGATGCCCATCAGCGCGCTGCCCGCCTCATGCATGATCGTGCGCACGTCGGCGAAGTCCAGGTTGATGAGCCCCGGGATCGTGATCAGATCGGTGATGCCCTGGACGCCCTGGCGGAGCACGTTGTCGGCCTCGCGGAAGGCATCGAGGATCGTCGTCCGCCGCTCGACGATCGAGAGGAGCTTCTCGTTGGGGATGACGATCAGCGTGTCGACGTTCTCGCGCAGCCGCTGAATCCCCTCAGCCGCCTGGCGGGCGCGCTGAGTGCCCTCGAAGGAGAAGGGGCGCGTGACGACGCCGACGGTCAGCGCGCCGATCTCGTTCTTGGCGATCTCCGCGATCACCGGGGCGGCGCCGGTACCGGTGCCGCCGCCCTCGCCCGCGGTGACGAACACCATGTCGGCGCCCTTGAGCGCTTCCTTGATGTCATCGCGCGATTCGGCGGCCGCTCCGTGACCGACGTCGGGGTTGGCGCCGGCGCCGAGACCCTTGGTCAGCTGGTGGCCGATGTTGAGCTTGATGTCGGCATCGCACATCGCCAGCGCCTGCGCATCGGTGTTGCAGGCGACGAATTCGACGCCGCGCAGTCCGGCGTCGACCATGCGGTTGACGGCGTTGGTACCGCCGCCGCCGACACCGACGACCTTGATGACTGCGAGATAGCTTCCGCTTTCCATGAGTTTCTGTCCGACCCTCTAGTTAGGGTTGAAGGTTTGCCCACGCGGGGGCTGCGTGACCAGTTTGTCACGTTAGAACCTAGCGATGCGCGAAGTCAACGGTGCGCACGCTTTCGCAACAGACGTTGCAGAACGCCCAACTCTCGACGATATCTGAGAGTTGCGAAATTTACGAGGTAAGGCTCTACTTGAGGTTGAGTGTTGGCCTAGCCCCGACCGTGGGCCCCGCGGACACTGGGGATCCGGCCGCACCGGCGGTGCTCGAGGTGCCGGCCGGACTGCTCGCCGAGTGAGCGCTGGAGGCGGTATCGGACCCCGCGCCGGCGGCCGGACGCGAGGCCACGGTGACGTCGATGTAGTCGGCGCCGGCCGCGCCCGGGTCCGCGAGAACCGCCGCGGCCGCTGCCCATTTGGCGCCCAGATCGGTATCGCTGCCGAAGTAGACCTTGGGGCCGTTGCGCAGCTGCGCCTCGAGTCCCTGGGCGCCGCTGCCGGCCTGGGTCAGCTTGGGGAGCAACTGGTAGGGCGCCGCGGCCAGGAGCCGGACGATCTGGAGCGTGGACCCGGTCACGCGCGCGCCCCCGGGCGACACCGGCAGCGAGATCGTGGGCAGGGAACCGGCGACCGTGGTGTCGTGCAGAAGCGTGCCGTCCGCCGACACCGCGGTGTGGACACCGGCCGCGGAGATCATCGCCACCGGCACCTGCTCGACCACCTCGATGCGCATCTTGTGCGGGAATTCGGTGACGACGTGCAGATGCTTGACCACGGGGTACGGGGCCACCGCGGTCTGCAGCGCGGACATCTTCACATCGAGCGTCGTCATGTTGTGTGCCGCCGCGGCGAGCGCCGCGCGGATCTGATGGGCGTCGCGTCCGCTGACCCCGACGATGGTCACGCGCTGCACGGCGACCAGGGACGAATTGCGCAGCCACATCCACACCCCGCCGGCCAGGGCCAGGACGGCCAATGCGCCCGCGAGCAGGCGTCCCCACCCGAACCTCGGTCGCGGCAGGCCGCGCAGCCTGCGGCGCCGGTTCAGCCGCACCGGCGCAGACCGTGCGCGGGTGCCGCTCACGGCCGTGCCCAGTCAGCGGGGAACGACACCGGCCCCAGCGTCTGGACCTCGGGCTCGAGCTCGACCCCGAAGCGTTCCCGGACCAGCCGCCGGCCCTCCGCCATCAGGGAGACCACGTCGGCGGTGGTGGCGTCCCCGAGGTTCTCGACGAAGTTGGCGTGCTTGTCGGAGAACCCCGCGCCACCCACGCGCAGCCCGCGGGCGCCGGCCGCCTCCAGGAGCTGCCCGGCGGTGCGCCCCTCCGCCGGGGGTCCGACGGGTTCTTGAAGGTGGAGCCGAACGTCTTGATCCCCGACGGCTGGGCGGCCCGGCGCTTGGAGCGCATCTCCCCCAGGGTGCGCTTGACGTCGTCGGGGGGCAGCGGCGCCAGCGCGAACGCGGCGCGCGCCACCACCTCGCCGGCACGCAGCCCCGAGCGCCGGTAGGCGAAGCCGAGCTCGTCCGGGGCCCGCCGGGCGGTGCCGGAGGCGCTGGTGACGTCGACCCACTCCAGGGCACGGGCCAGCTCGCCGCCGTAGGCGTTGGCGTTCATCCGGACCGCGCCGCCGACGGTGCCCGGGATATTGACGCCGAACTCGATCCCGCTGAGCCCGGCGCGCGCGGCCTGGGCCGACACCGCGGGCAGGCGTGCGCCGCCGCCGCAGTGCATGCGGGTCCCGTCCACCGTGATCTGGGTGAGCTCCTGGTCAAGTTTCAAGACGAGTCCGCGGACGCCTGCGTCCGCTATGAGCAGGTTCGACCCCGAGCCCACGACCCCTACCTCGACGCCGCTTCCGCCGCCCAGGCCAGGACCCGCTCGAGCTCGGCGACGGTGCCCGGGCGGGCGAACAGCTCCGCCTGGCCACCGGTCCGAATCGTCGTCAGACGCGACAGCGGGTAGTCGCGCTGGATGCCCTCCGGGACGTCACCGCGCATCGTGCCAGGCTAGATGGGCCCTCAGACGACGAGCGAGCGTCCGAGGGCGTCGATGTTCCCGGCGCCCATCATCAGGCACAGGTCGCCCGAGCGCAGCATCGCGCCCAGGTAGGCCCGGGCCTCGTCGAAGCCCGGCATCCAGGCGACCGAGCGCCCGGCGCCGGCATCGGCCGCCTGCGCGGCCACGAGCTGACCGCCCACCCCCGGGAAGTCCTCGGCCCGCTCGCGCGCCGGGTAGATGCCCAGCACGACGATCGCGTCGGCGGCGGCGAGCGCCACGCCGAAGGCGCGCGCGAGCGCACGCGTGCGCGAGTACAGGTGTGGCTGGAAGACGGCCACCAGCCGCCGGGCGCCGAGGGTGCGCGCGGCGGCGATCGCGGCGGCCACCTCGGTCGGGTGGTGGGCGTAGTCGTCATAGACCTGGGCGCCGGCGGCGGTCTCCCCCACCCGCTCCATCCTGCGCCGGGCGCCGCGGAACTCCGCCAGCGCGGCGGCGGCGGCCGCCGGGTCGGCCCCGGCGAGTGCGCAGGCGGTGAGGGCACCAGCGGCGTTGATGGCGTTGTGCGCGCCGGGAACCGAGAGCCGGACCTCGATCCCGCGCCAGGCAAAGCGCGAGCCAGCGGGGTCAAGCCGCGCGCCGGGTGCGTCGTAGGGCACGCCCCCGCCGGGGCACAGCGCCCGCAGCTCGGGCCGGTCCCACACGACCGCGCGATCGCCCGCGCGCGCCATGAACGTGGCGAGGGTCTGCTCGAGGTCCAGCCGCGAGCCGTAGGTGGAGTGGTGGTCGAGCTCGGCGCTGGTGAGCACGGCGATCTCGGGGTTGAGCCTGAGCAGCGATCGGTCAGACTCGTCGGCCTCGACCACGATCCACTCCCCCGAGCCCCAGCCGGCGTTGCTCTGGGTGGAGCGCAGCTCCCCGCCCACGACGTACGCCGGATCCAGCCCCGCGCCCTGCAGCGCCTGGACGGCCATCCCCGATGTGGTCGTCTTGCCGTGGGTGCCGGTCACCGCCAGGCAGCGGCGCAGAGCGGCGATCTGGGCGAGGAGGTCGGCACGGTGCAGCTGCGCGCCGGCGGCCAGGCGTTCGGGGTTGTCGGCGGGGATGGCCGTGGAGTAGACGACCTCGGCGCCGGCGGGCACGTTGGCGGCCGCGTGACCGAACACCGGCTCGATCCCGTGCCCGGCCAGCCGCTCGGTGTAGCTGGAGGGGGCCCGATCAGATCCGCTCACCTCAGCACCGAGGGCGGCGGCGATGAGGGCCAGGCCGCTCATGCCGGCACCGCCGATGCCGACGAAGTGCAGGCGGCGGCCCGCCCAGGTGGTGCTGTCGGTGCCGGCGCTCATCTTCCGCGGGCGAGGCTATCTGAGGTCCGGGACGGGCCCGTCCCGCGCCGCCCGGTCGCGGCCGCCTGGCCGTATCCGCCTCCCACAGGCGTCTGCTTCGCGTAAACCGCGCCGGGAGGAATCGGGCCAAGGTCCCAGCACAAAGCTGGGCAAAAGTGTGCGCGACCTCCACACACCGTTTTCCGGTGTTGATTAGGGTGATCACCAACATATGGACTCCCTCAATGCCAAGGCCTGGCGGCCCGTGCGTGCCCGCCTCGTGGCTGCCGCCCTCGTGGCGGCCGCCGGTCTCACCACATTCGCCGCGATCTCATTGACGTCGGCGGCGCCCGCGCACTCGGCCGTACCCCACGATGCCCAGCAGTGCCCTGAGCCGTACTCGAACACGCGCGACGCCAGCAACCCGCTGGCGCTGCCCGCATCCCCCGGAGCCGATCCCCTCAACGGGGCCAAGTTCTTCGTGCCGGGACCGCGCAAGGGCGCGGCGGCCGGGGCGATCGCCCAGCTGGTGGGGCTGAACCCGAACACCATGCCGGTCGATGAATCGTGGACCGATTTCCAGCAGAGCCTGGGCCGCGGCGCGATCGCGGCCAAGCTGGCAAACGACAAGTCGCTGGCCCACCAGGTGGCCGAGCTGTCCAAGATCGCCTCCGAGCCCGATGCCCAGCGGATCAGCATCTACTCGATGGGCGGCGGCCCCGGCGCGATCTTCGGGCAGACCCAGAAGATCCTGTGCCAGAACCTCACCGCCGACCCCGGATCGATCGCGATCTTCAACACCTACTTCCTGCACCCGACGCTGGGGGGATGCGCCAGCGCATCGCAGGTCCAGGCCTACATGCCGACGTTCAAGCGCCAGATCAGCGAGATGGCCGCGGCCATCGATCGCCGGCCGGCCGTGATCCTGGCCGAGATCGACGCGCTGGGCTCGTCGTCGTGCATCGCCCGGCACGGAGGGCTCGCGGCCTGGGAGGCGGCGCTCAAGTACGAGGTCGATGCATTCCAGGCGCTGCCCCACACCGTCGTCTACGTGGAGGGCGGCTACTCGGACTCCAACTCCGTGGGCTACACGGTGAACGCCCTGAACGCCATCGGCGTCAACAAGATCGAGGGCTTCTTCACCAACGACACCCACAACCAGTGGACGATCAACGAGATCCGCTGGGCGACGAAGGTCGCCAAGCGCACCCACGGCGCCCACTTCATCGTCAACACGGCCAGTAACGGCCACGGGCCGATGCTCAACCCCCACCCCACCACCCAGGGCGTCGAGGACCTGTGTAACCCGCCCGGGCGCGGTCTCGGGCCCAAACTCAACACGAGCACCGGGTACCCGTACGTGGACGCGTTGATGTGGACGCACCCGCCCGGAAACTCGAGCGGCTGCGGCGGTGGCCCCCCCGGCGGCGTGTTCTGGCCCTCCTACGCCGTCGGCCTGGGCGACCGTGCCAACCAGCAACTGGGTCCGGGCTTCCCCAGCCAGCCGTACTAGAGGCTCTCACTCGGCGGCGGTCACGAGAGCGGGGCCGGCGAGACCGGCCCACCACCGCCTCCCCGGCCGCCTCGACCGAGTCTAGTCGGCCAGCGAGCGGATGACCCGGCCGGGACCCCGCCGGCCAGCGCGTCGGCCGCGACGTCTTCGGTCACGATGCTCCCCGCCGCGATGACCGCGCCGGGGCCCACCGTGACCCCGGGGAGGACCTGGCAGCCGGCGCCGATCCAGGCCCCGGCACCGATCGCCACCGGGCGCGAGTAACGATCTCCGGCACGGCGCTGCGCGATCCCCAGCTCGTGTGAGGTGGTGATGATCCGCACCGTGGGACCGAGGTGGACGTCGTCTCCGATGGTGACGCCACATCGGCCTGGATGGCGCAGTCGCGGTTGATGAAGGCGCGTCGTCCCACGGTCAGGTGGGCGCCGTGGACGATCGTGCCGGCGTGGATGCGCACATCGGGCGCGATCCGGTGGCCGCGTCGCTGCAGCACCCAGCGGCGCACGAACAGCGGCACCACGGCCAGCGAGACGAACAGTACGCGCCAGTCCCCCGCGTCCGGCCAGATCTCGATGAGGCGGCGGCGCATCGCGCCGTGACGTTAGTCGGTGGGTGTACGCCCCGCGGCCGCCAGCACCTCGCCGGCGATGGCCGCGGCGGCATCGGGCCGAGCGAGGGCGGCCGAGGCCCGGCCCATCGCTCCCAGTCGGGCGGGATCGGCCAGGAGCCGACCCACCTCCTGCGCCAGGCGCGGGCCCGTGAGCTCGGCGTCGGGGATGACCAGCGCCGCGCCGGCGCGCTCCATGTAGCGCGCGTTGGCCGACTGGTGGTCGGCGGCGCGTAGGGGTACGGGATGAGCACCATGGGGCGCCCATGGGCGGCGATCTCGAAGATCGACCCGCCCGAACGGGCCACGACGAGATCCGCGGCCAGCAGCGCGTCGCCGAAGCGCGGATGTAGCCGCGCAGGTCGTAATGGGGGCCGGGCGCGGTGAGATCGGCCAGGTCACGGTTGCCGGCGGCGTGCAGCACGCGGAAGCCCGCGCCGTCGAAGGCCTCGATCGCGGCATGGTTGATGGAGCGCGCGCCCTGAGAGCCGCCGAAGACGAGGACCACGGCTCCCCGGGCCCGAGCCCGAACCGCTCGCGAGCGGCCGTGCGGTCGGTCGACGGCGCCGGCCCCGGCCGCCCGGTGACCAGGTAACGGGGCCCGTCGCGACCGGGGAGCGGGAAGGTGAGGCACACGCGCCGGGCCAATGGCGCCAGCAGGCGGTTGGTCAGGCCCAGGTGGCTGTCGGCCTCCATCAGCACCAGCGGCACGCGCCGGGTCACCGCGGCGAGCCCGACAGGGCCCGCCACATAGCCGCCGGCGCCGAGTACCGCCGCGGGACCCAGCCCGCCGATCAGGCGGCGCGGCGGCCCGACGGCGCGTGCGGCCACCGCCACCGCGCGGGCTGCCGCGACCGGGTCGCGCCGCGCCAGTTGGGCGACTCTGAGGGTGTGCATCTCATAGCCCGCCGCGGGAATCAGCTCACGCTCAGCCCGCTCGCCACCGACGAAGACACCGGGCGCCCTTCTGGCGCAGCGCATCGGCCACCGCCAGCGCGGGCACGACGTGCCCGGCCGTCCCGCCGGCACCGATCACGATGAGGGGCGCGCTCACGTCAGGTGGCGACACCGCTACCCGGCTGAGTCGCCGGCCGGCGTTGGCCGCCGGTGCCGGCGATCCTGGCGCCGTCGCTCGCGGTCGGCCGCGACGCGGTGGGCTGGCCCTCCACGACCTTCAGGCGCCTGGCCCCGGGCCGCGAGATGTTCAGCAGCAGCCCGACGGAGGCCAGCATCACGCACAGGTTGCTCGGCGCATAGGAGATGAACGGCAATGGGACGCCGGTCAGCGGAGCCAGCCCGAGCACGACGAAGATGTTGAGGATCCCCTGACACAGGATGAGCGACGTCAGTCCGCTGGCCAGGAGCTTGGGGTAGCGCCCCACCGCCCGGCGGGCCGTGCGCAGGCCGGCGTAGGCGATCATCCCGTAGAGGAAGACGACACCGCAGATCCCCAGCACGCCGAGCTCCTCGCCGATGACCGCGAGGATGAAGTCGTTCTGGGCCTCGGGCAGGTAGAAGATCTTCTCCACGGACTTGCCCAGGCCGACGCCGAGCAGGCCGCCGGAACCGAGGGCGATCTGGCCCTGAACCGCCTGGTAGCCGGTCCCCGCCGCGGTGGTCGCCGCCCACGGGTGCAGGAAGGACGTCAGCCGGGCCTGCTGGTAGGGCTGCGCCAGCACCATCAGCACGACGCCGACGGCGGCAAGCGCGCCCAGCCGCCCCAGATAGCGCATCGGCATCCCGGCGGCGATCATCAGCGTGGCCACCGTGAAGGCCACGACGAGGGCGGTCCCCAGGTCCGGCTCGACGGCGATGAGCAGGATCGCGGGGCCGGCCGCGAGCAGGATCGGCGCGACCGCCTGCCGGAAGCTCCGCATCCGCTTGGGGTGATCAGCGAGATAGCGGGCGACGTAGAGGACGAGCGCCAGCTTCATGAGCTCCGACGGCTGGAACTGGATCGGGCCCGCCGAGAACCACCGGCGGGCACCGTTGAAGTTCACGCCGAACCCCGGCAGGAGGACGAGCACGAGCAGCGCGAAGGAGCCCAGCAGCAGGAGCCGGCAGATCTGGGGGGTCAGCAGGGCCAGCCCGCGGCGCTCGAGCACGTACATCGCGGTGAGGCCGATGGCCCCGAAGACGACATAGCGGATGAACTCACCGGTGCCGCTGCCGCCGTGACGGCTCAGCACCCCGAGCGGCGAGGAGGCGCTGTAGACCATTACCGCGCCGAACGCCAGCAGGCACAGCGCGGCGGTGGTGAGGATCCGGTGCTCCAGCGGGGGCGCGACGCGCCGGCTGCTCGTGCGGCGCCGAGAGGCGCCGATGCCCGCCGGCTCCCCGGAGCTCTGACGCCCGCGCGTTGCGGCAGCGCTGCCCACCTAGATCTCCCCCACGAGCCGGCGGAAGTGATCGCCCCGGGCCTCGAAGTCCGGGTACTGGTCATAGCTGGCGCAGGCCGGTGAGAGCAGAACCGTGTCGCCCGGGTTGGCCGCGGCCGCCGCGGCGGTCACCGCGGCAGCCAGGTCGCCCTCCTGGTGCAAGGGGACGTTGGCCGGCGCGAGCGCATGCGCGAGGTCTGCGGCCGCCTCACCGATCAGATATACGGCGCGACAGCGCTCGGCCACCACCGGGGCCAGCGGCGAGAAGTCCTGGCCCTTGCCCCGTCCGCCCGCGATGAGATGGATGGCGCCGGCGTAGCTGCGCAGCGCGACGAGCGTGCTGGCGACGTTCGTGGCCTTGGAGTCGTTGACGAAGGCGACACCGGCGCGGGTGGCGATGAGCTCGAGCCGGTGCGCCACTCCCGGAAAGGAGCGCAGGCCGGCGGCCACCGCGTCGCGGTCGATGCCCCGGGCCAGGCACGCCGCGGCCGCCGCCATGGCGTTGGCCCGGTTGTGTGCGCCGGGCAGCGAGATCTCGGTCACGTCGATGAGCGGCTCGTCGTCCCACCACAGGTATCCGGCCCGATCGGAGAGTTCCGCGCCTGCCGCCCCGAACGGGACGCGGCGGGCACAGCCGCCGAGATCCTCGACGTCGAGGTCCAGCGGGGCGATGGCGATGTCGTCGTTGCCCTGGTGGGCGAAGATCTTCAGCTTGGCGGCCACGTAGTCGTCAAACGTCCCGTGGCGGTCGAGATGGTCGGGCTCGAGATTGAGCAGCACCGCCACCTCGGGCGAGAAGGCGATCGTGTCCTCCAGCTGAAACGACGAGGCCTCGCAGACGATCGTCGCCTGGGCGCCAACGGTTCCGACCAGGGAGGTCAGGGCCGTCCCGACGTTGCCGGCGACGGCCACGGGCAGCGCCGCCTCGCGGTGCACGTGGCCGATCCACTCGGTGGTCGTCGTCTTGCCATTGGTCCCGGTCACCGCGATGAACTCGTTCTCAAGCAGCCGCCAGGCGAGCTCCAGCTCGCCGAGGACGGGCACGCCACGCGCTCGCGCCGCCGCCACGACGGGGGCGCTTCGGGGGACACCGGGGCTCTTGATGAGCGTCCCGGCGCGGGCGGCAAGGGCGTCGCCTGACGCATCCAGATGGACTTCGACGCCGGCCGCGGAAAGCCTTTGTGCGGCCTCATCGAGTGCGGGGGTCCCGCGCGCGCCCGCGTCGCTGCCGATCACCTCCTCTCCGCGGGCACGCAGGGTCAGCGCCGCCGCCACGCCCGAGCGGGCCAGGCCGACCACCAGGTACGGCCCTCCGGGAAGCGGCGGCCGCGGCTTGGGGGCGCCGGCGGACATCGCGCCGGGTTAGCCCCGGACGCTGAGCTGGTAGACGACGAACCCGATCGCCCCGAACGCCGCCGCGACGATCCAGAAGCGCAGGATGATCTTGGTCTCAGACCAGGCCTGGAGCTCGAAATGGTGGTGGATGGGCGCCATCAGGAAGACCCGCTTGCGGAACACCTGGAACGAGAAGACCTGGATGACCACCGACAGGACCTCGATCACGAAGATGCCGCCGAGCAGGATGAGCAGCGCCTCGGTGTCAGTCATGACGGCCAGGCCGGCGATCGCGCCGCCTAACCCCAGGGAGCCGGTGTCGCCCATGAAGATGCTGGCCGGGAAGCTGTTGAACCACAGAAAGCCGATGCACGCCCCCACCAGGCAGCCCGCCAGCAGCGACAGGTCGCGGGCGCCAGGGGTGATGAACGTGATCCCGATGTAGGCCAGGATCACGATCGCGGCGCACCCGGCGGCGAGGCCGTCCAGGCCGTCGGTGAAGTTGACCGCCGTGGTCGTCCCCGCCACCACCAGGTAGATGAACAGCGGGAACAGGGGCCCGAGGTCGACCGAGGCGTCGATGAACCGCAGCTGCACCGTCGGCCCGATGTTGGCCTTCTGCGTCGCGATCCACCACAGGCCCAGGGAGATGGCGATCGTCACCGCCAGCTTCGTCCGCGCCCGCAGGCCCAGCGAGCGCCGTTTGACGATCTTGGTGTAGTCGTCGGCAAAGCCCAGCAGCGCGCAGGCGATCGCGACGAAGAACACGCCCACCGACCGCCAGTCGCGCTCGGAGAGCAGCACATAGGGCACCGCGATGGCCAGGAAGATGATGATCCCGCCCATCGTCGGCGTCCCCGCCTTGGTCTGGTGGCCCTGCGGACCCTCCTCGCGGATGTTCTGCCCGAACTCCCGGTTGCGCAGGAAGTTGATGAACTTCGGGCTCAGGAACAGGCACATAAGCAGCGAGGCGGTGCCGGCGATCAGCACCCTCCCGGATGTTGAGCCCGTCACGCGCCGTCTTCCCTGGCGCCGAGCGCGCGGCACACGAGCTCCAGGCCCACCCCGCGCGAGGCCTTGACGAGCACGACGTCCCCGGGGGCCAGCAGCTCCGGCACGACCACGGCGGCCTCCCCCGCGTCCGCGACCGAGTGGGTCTCGCCGCCGAAGCGGTCGGCGATCGACGCGGCCAGCGGTCCCACGGTCACCAGCACGTCGACTCCGGCCGCGGCCGCCTGCTCGCCGAGCTGGGCGTGGAACTCCCGCTCCCCGGGCCCCAGCTCGAGCATGTCCCCGAGCACGGCGACGCGACGCGGGCTGTCGGTGGCAGCAGCGGTGGCCTGGAGGTCGTCGAGGGCGGCACGCATCGAGATCGGATTGGCGTTGTAGCAGTCGTCGATGACTGTTACCCGGCTCGGTGTTATGTAGCGCTGGCCCCGTCCCGCCGTCAGCGCGAGCTCCACACGGCCTTCCGGGGTCACCCCAACGGCACGAGCCGCGGCCACCGCGGCGAGCAGGTCCGAGCGCAGATGTGCCTGCGTGAACGGCACTTCCAGCGCGATCCGCTCCGCGTCGGCAGCGATGGTGAGGTGGTCGCCCTCGGCGCTCTCGAGACGTACGTCCCCGCTCGGGCCGAACGTAACGGTCGTCACATCGGTTCTCAGATGCGGTCCGAGCAGCGGCTCGCCGGCCGGGATCACCGCCGTGCCGCCGGCCGGGAGCCCGGCGATGAGCTCCGCCTTGGCCGCCGCGATCGCCTCGATGCTCCCCATCAGCTCCAGGTGGACCGGGCCGATGCTCACGATCACGGCCACGTCGGGCTCGGCGATCTCGGCCAGCTCGGCGATCTGGCCCGGCCCTCGCATCCCCATCTCCAGCACCAGGACCTCCGTGCCCGCGGGCGCATTGAGGATCTCCAGCGGCAGGCCGATCTCGGTGTTGAAGTTCGCCCGCGAGGCCACCGTGCGCCGGTGCGGCGCGAGCACCGCGAGCAGCAGGTCCTTGGTCGACGTCTTCCCCGTGGACCCCGTAACCCCGATGACCTGCGCTTGTAGCTCGTGCCGCCACGCGGTGGCCAGCCTTTGCAGGGATTTCAGGGGATCATCGGCGGCCAGGACGACGCTGTTGTGCGCCTGGTCTGCCAGCGGCTCCGCGTGCTCAGGCGTGGTGAGCACGCCCCAGGCGCCGGCCTTGAGCGCGGCGGCCGCGAACCGGCCCCCATCCACGTTCGCTCCGGGGAGGCCGACAAAAAGCGCTCCGGGACCGGCGATGCGCGAGTCGATCGTCACAACCTCGGGGCCGCCAGCATGCATGGGCGCGGTATCTATATCCGCGTCAGCCGCCGACGCGACCGTCTCAGGTGTCCATTGCTTCATCTGGCGGGGGCCGCGGCGTGGGAAGCCGTGCCCCGCAGGATCTCACGCGCGACGGTCACATCGTCGAATGGGATCTTTCTGCCGCCCTCGAACTCCTGGCCCTGCTCGTGCCCCTTGCCGGCGATGACCACCACGTCGCCCGGCTCGGCGGCGGCGATCGCGCGCTCGATGGCCACTCGGCGATCGACCTCGTGCTCCACCGCGGCGCCGCAGCCGACCAGGATCTCGTCGATGATCGCCGCAGGGTCCTCGGAGCGGGGGTTGTCGGAGGTGACGATGACCCGGTCGGCCAGACGCGCGGCGATCTCCCCCATCTGTGGGCGCTTGCCGCGGTCCCGGTCCCCGCCGCAGCCGAACACGACGTGCAGCCGCCCCTGGGTGAGCGGCCGGGCGGCCTGGAGCACGTTCTCCAGGGAGTCCGGGGTGTGCGCGTAGTCGACGAGCACCGCGTAGTCCTGGCCCTCGCTGACTGACTGAAAGCGGCCCGGCACCTGCCCCGCCGATGCGATCGCCTCGATCGCGATCTCCGCGCCCACGCCCAGCGCCCGGGCCGTGGCGAAGGCCCCCAGGACGTTGGAGACGTTGAAGCGACCGGTGAGCGGCGAGGCGAGCTCGAAGACGCCATCCGGGGCGGTCACCGTGAAGGTCGAGCCGTCCAGGCCGGTCTGCACGGCGCCGGCGCGATAGGACGCGTCGTGCTCCAGGGCGAAGGTGATCGCGGGGCGGGCGGGGGCCAATTCGGCGGCGAGCCGCGCGCCGTAGGGGTCGTCGACGTTGACCACCGCGTGCGCGGGCGCCAGATCGGTGAAGAGCAGGCGCTTGGCCCCGTAGTACTCCTCCATCGTCGCGTGGAAGTCGAGATGGTCCTGGGTGAGGTTGGTGAAGATCGCGGCGGCGAAGTGGATGGCGTCCGCGCGATGGAGGGTGAGCGCGTGCGAGGAGACCTCCATCACGCACGCCTCGTCGCCGGCATCGAGCATCTCGGCGAAGGTGCGCTGGAGGTCGATCGCCTCGGGCGTGGTGCGGAGGACCTCGTGCTCGACGCCGCCGATCACGCTCTTGACCGTCCCGAGCAACCCGGTCGGACGCCCGGCGGCCTCGAGCAGCGCCCGCACGAGGAACGCCGTCGTCGTCTTGCCGTTGGTCCCGGTGACGCCGACGGTCTGCAAGCGGGCGGTCGGATCGCCGTGAAAGCGCGCCGCGACCGGCGCCATCGCGCCTCGCACGGACGGGACCCGCACCTCGGGGACGCCCAGGCTCAGCGGCCGCTCGACGACGAGCGCGGCAGCCCCTCGGGCCACGGCGTCGGCCGCGAAGTCGTGCCCGTCACGCGTGTACCCGGGCACGCAGAAGAAAAGCGTGCCGCCGGTGACCAGCCGGTTGTCATAGGCCAGCGAGGAGATCTCGACGCCCGCGGCAGACGGCGGCGCGTCGTCAAACAGGAGGGCCAGGCGCATCGCCCGACAATAGCCGTCACCCCGACGGCAACGGGAGATCCGTTCGGGGCGCCGGCGGCCGGCCCCTGGCCGTCTGGATCACCGCGACCAGCTCCAGCCAGCCGTAGAACGGAAGCGCCCCTGTGCCCGAGGCGGAGAGCTGCCCCCTGATCGGCTCACCGGCCTGGATCTCCAGTTCGACCTTCGACCTCATGTCAGGTTCGAACTGTGTGCTCTCCACCTCGGACACGAGCAGCAGTATGCGAGGCGCCATAGGTCCTGTCACCAGGGGGTCCCCCCTGGTTTATCCGGGGCGTCCCTCCCTAGGTCCGGCCGCCCCAGACCCCTAGGTTCGTGGCCTGACAAACCGGAATACGGATGCTTAGCAATCCTCAGCAATGGGTAAAGATGAGAACGGGCGCGGAGAGGGCGGTGCGCGCTCACAATCCACCACTAGAGAAGTGAGACGACGCCGAGGGCGCGACATCCGGAACCTTGAGCTGCTCGTAGAGCGCGACGCCGAACGCGGCGTCCTTGAGCAGCAACTTCGCGATGCGCACGAAGGCATCGGGAGCGTCGTGGTTCTGGAGGGGCCCGCGGGCAAGGGTAAGTCGCGGCTGCTGCACCTCGCCGCCGATCTGGCCCGCCAGCACGGCCTCCAGGTCCTCGGAGCCGCCGGCACCGAGCTGGAGCGCCATTTCCCCTTCGGCGTCGCCATCCAGCTGTTCGAGCCCTGGTGGCTCGCCGCTGAGGACGGCGAGCGGGCGGCGGCCCTCGGGGGTGCCGCGGGCGCAGCCGCCGCGCTGCTTGAGGAGGGGCCCGGCGGCGCGGAGTCAGACGCGGGCTATGGGACCGTCCATGGCCTGTTCCGGCTCACCGCCGCGCTGGCGACCCGGCGAACGGGCACCGAGGGGCGCGCGCCGCTGGTCATCCTCGTGGACGACGCGCAATGGGCCGACGGCCCGTCGCTGCGGTTCGTGGCCTACCTGGCCGAGCGGCTCGCCGACCTCCCGATCGCGCTGGTCGTGTCGATGCGCCCCGGAGAGCCCGGCGCCGACACCGAGGGCCTCGGCGCGCTCAGGGTCGCCGCCGGGGACTGGCTGCTACGGCTGCAATCGCTGAGCGCCCCCGCGGTCGAACAGGTCGTCGGGGCGGAGTTCGCCGCGGCCGACGACGTGTTCTGCACCGCCTGTGGCCGGATCAGCGGGGGCAATCCGTTCCTGTTGCTGGAGCTGCTCGCGCAGGTGCGGGCCGACGGGCTGGCGCCCGACCACACGACGGCCGGGCGCCTGGGCGACCTCGCGCCCGAGGCGATCCTCGACGCCATGGTGGCCCGACTGGGCACGATGCCGCCGGCCGTGCGCTCGGTGGCGCTGGCCGTGGCCGTCCTGGGCGACGGCGTCGCGCTGCGGCACGTCGCCGCGCTGACCGGTCTGGAGTCCACGCAGACCGCACAGGCCGCCGACGCGCTCGCCGACATGCACCTGTTCTGCGCTGGTGAGCCGCTCTCGTTCGTGCACCCGTTGATCCGCCGGGCGGTGGAGCAGTCGATCTCCCCCTTGGCCCGCGGCCACGACCATGCGCGCGCCGCTGAGATCCTCGCCGAGGACGGGCAGCCCGAGGAGCTGGTCGCGCCGCACCTGCTCGCGGCGCCCGCCCACGCCAACCCACAGGCGGTCACCGTTCTCCGCGCCGCCGCTCGCAAGGCGCTGGCCAGCGGCGCGGTGAGCAGCGCCGTCGGGCTTCTGCGCCGGGCTCTGGAGGAGGGCTCGCCCGATGACCACGCCGACCTGCTCGCCGAGCTGGCGCAGGCCGAGGTGCAGACGGGTCTCCCCGAGGCGACCGCGCGGTTGAGCGACGCCATCGACGTCTGCCAGGAGCCCCGCCAGAGGGCGGAGCTGTCGCTGACGCTCGGCGCCGCGCACTATCGCAACGGCGACTACGGCGACGCAGTGACGGTGCTGGCGGGCGCGATGCTCGACACCCGCCACGACGACGCCCAGCTGGCCGGGGAGATCGCTGCGACCCACTTCTCCGCGGTGACGCTCGTACCCGCGCTAGTGGCCGAGACCGAGCGGCGCGGGGCACGCCTGCTGGCCTCGCTGCCCGACGAGCCCACCGCGGCCCAGCGGACCGCGGTGGCCCACCTGGCCGTCCACCAGGCCGTGCAGGGCCGACCACGCGCCGAGGTGCGTGGGCTGGCCGAGCGGGCATGGGGCGACGGCGAGCTGCTCGACAGCGATGGGTTCCTGCGCTCGAGCTGGTCGATGGCGGCCGGTGCGCTGCACATGGTCGACGAGCTGGAGCGCAGCCTCGAGCTCTGCGACGCCGCCGTGACTCACGCGGCGGCGCGGGAGGCCGCGGAGCCGCTGGCCATCGCCCACCATTGCCGGACCTGGCCGCTGTATGAACGCGGCGAGATCGCCGCCGCCGCCGAGGCGGCCCGAGCCGCGATCGACGTGCTGCCCGCGGGCGGGGCCGGCTACCTCCCCAGCGCCTACGCGGCGATCGCCGCGTGCCATATCCAGCAGGGCCGCCTCACCGAGGCCGAGCGCGCGCTGGCGGTCATCGACCACCCGGACCTTCACCGCGGCGACCGACTGCCCTCGCTCCTGCTCACCCGGGCCGAGCTGCGGCTGGCGCAGCGCCGCGCCGGCGAGGCGCTGGAGGACGCGGTGCGGGCCGGCGGGCTGTGGGAGGCCGAGCTGGGCCCGCCCAGCCCCGGGGCGCTCCCGTGGCGCGCCACGGCGGCGATGGCCCACCTGGCGCTCGGGCAGACCGGCCCCGCGCGCGAGCTGGCGGCCGAGGAGCTGGCCGTGGCCCGGGAGCTCGGCATCACGCGCGCAATCATGCGCGATCTCTGCGTGCTGGGCCTGGTGGAGGGCGGCGAGGCGGGTCTCGTGCTGCTGGCCGAAGCGACGGCGCTGGGCGCCGGTCACGCCACCCGGCTCGCCCATATCTCCGCGCTCATCGCGCTGGGCGCGGCGCTGCGGCGCGCCAACCAGCGTGCGGCGGCGCGGGACCCGCTCAAGGCGGCGCTCGCGCTGTGCCGGCGTAACGGGGCCACGGCGTTGGCCCTGGAGGCCCAGACCGAGCTCGGCATCACCGGCGCGCGGAGGCGGGCCGACAGCCTCTGGGGCCCTGAGGCGCTGACGCCGAGCGAGCGGCGGGTGGCCGAGCTGGCGGTGGAGGGGCTGACGACCCGGGAGATGGCGGAGTCGCTGTTCGTGACCCCCAAGACCGTCGAGTTCCACCTGCGCCACATCTACCAGAAGCTCGGCGTCAACTCCCGGGACAAGCTCAGTGGGGCGCTCGGGACCGACCGCTGACCGGTACACGCCAACGGCATCTCAGCGCCGCGGCGGCGGCGCAGAGGCCCAGCACGATCAGGTAGCCGGTGTGCGAGAGCGTGAAGGAGTGGTCTGAGAAGGGCCACAGCAGCGAGACACCGGCATCCGCCTCGGCCATGTCGCGCCAGAAGTGGATGGCGAGGCCGATGGCGAGCCCCAGCATCACGTCACGACGCGAACGCCACAGCGTCGCGACCACCAGCACGACGACGACGCTCAGCAGGGAGTGGGTGTAGGGCCGCGGCGTCCCTCGGGTCAGGAAGTCATGGCCCAGCTCGCCCGGAATGTGGTCCAGGTCGATCGCCACCGACACGACCAGGGCCGGGATGAGGAATCGGTCGCAGACCCGCGGTCCCAGCGCCCACAGCACGATCAGGGCGGTGGCCAGATGCGCGGTCTCGTCAAGCGGCCCGCCGGGGAACAACGAGTCCCCGGCCTGGCGGAACGCCCAGTCCGCGACGGCGAGGAACACCACAGCCGCGGCGAGCGCACGCGGCGATAGGCCGAGGCGGGGCACCCGGCCAAGTATCGCGCAACCTCCGAGGTTTTTCGGCTAAAGCCCTGGCGCCGGGAAGCCGACATGATTAAAAGAAGTTGATCTGGCGAGGCGTGTGAGTGGAGGTTTTTGTCGAGATGCTGTTGACCATCGTCGCCATCTGGGCGATCGTCATCCCCGTGGCCGTCCTGGGCATCAGCTGGCAGGCCGCCAGGCTGTGTGAAGAAACCGCCTCGCAGGCCGGCCACCCGTCGGTCCCCGAGCTGGTTCGCACCGCGTCTGGTGCCGGGACCGCTCCCCGCTGCGCCGCCCGCGCCGCGCGGCCGCGCCGGACCATCACGCGTCGTGTCTGCCCCGAGCGCCCGCGCGCCGGACGCCGCCCGGCATCGGCCTAGTCGTCCCGCCGGCCTGAGCGCCGCGACCGCACTAGTTGTTGTTGGAGAAGCCGTGGCCGCGGCTTGCCAGCTCGCGCCGCTCGAGCACGCGGTCCACCAGCCCGTACGCCAGGGCCTCCTCGCCCGTGAAGTAGCGGTCGCGCTCCATGTCGGAGTGGACGCGCTCCACGGACTGACTCGTGTGCTTGGCGTAGATCTCGTCCACCCGGGCGCGCAGCGCCAGGATCTCCCGTGCGTGGATCTCCACGTCGGTTGACTGGCCCTCGAAGCCGCCGGAGGGCTGGTGGATGAGCACCCGGCTGTTGGGCAGCGTCATGCGCTTGCCCGGCGCGCCGCCGGCGAGCAGCAGCGATCCCATCGACATCGCGATCCCGTAGCAGATGGTCTGCACGTCGGGCCGGATGAACTGCATCGTGTCGTAGATGGCCAGGCCGGCGTAGATCGAGCCGCCGGGCGAGTTGATGTAGAGATGGATGTCCTTGTCGGGGTCGTCTGACTCCAGGTGGACCAGTTGGGCCACGATCAGGTTGGCGATCTCCTCGCTGACCTGACCTCCGAGGAAGACGACGCGGTCGTTGAGCAGGCGCGAGTAGATGTCAAACGACCGCTCGCCGCGGGCGGTTTGCTCGACGACCATCGGAACCAGAGTCATCAGCGCCTCCTTGTGCAATCGTGCAACGTACAGGTTGCACAGGACCCTAGCATATGTGCAACTCATAGGTTGCACATATCCGGAAAGCCGGAGTCTGGAGGTCGCCCTGGGCGCGCGCGTTGCCTAGAGCCCCCGCCGGCGGAGCACGTAGGGAATTGTCCGCAGCAGGATCTTGAGGTCGAGCCAAAGCGACCAGTTGGCGCCGTAGAGGTAGTCGATCTTCACCATCTCGGGCATCGGAATCCTCGATGATCCGAAGATCTGCCACATCCCGGTCATTCCCGGCTTGACGGCCAGCCGTCGGCGCTCCCACCCCTCGATCAAAGCGTCCTCATCAGCGACAAGCGGACGCGGGCCGACGAGACTCATGCTGCCCCCCAGGACATTGAACAACTGGGGAAGCTCATCGAGTGACGTCTTGCGCAGGAACCTGCCCGCTCGCGTGATCCTGGGATCGTCGGCGATCTTGAACAACCCCCCCTCCGCCTCGTTCTGGTCGCGAAGGACGCCCTTGATCTCCTCAGCGTTATGCACCATCGACCGGAACTTCAGCATCGAGAACACCTCCCCCCGCCGTCCGATGCGGCGCTGACGGAAGAACACCGGACCACGGGAATCGACCTTGACGGCCACGGCCAGGATCAGCAGGAGCGGCGCGAGAAAGGTCAGCGCCGCGGCGGCGCCCATGACGTCCATCAGGCGCTTGAGGAGCGCAGACGACTGGGAGACGCCGTAATGACGCACCCCGAGCAGGGTCAGACCGTCGACATCCTCGAACGTGGATGAGGATCCCACCACCTCGAGCAAGCGCGGGAGCACGCTGACCCGTACGCCCAGTGCCTTGATGAGCCGGATGACGTGGAGGATCTCGTCTTGGTCATGGCCGTCGGGGGCGATGATGACGCGCTCAATCCGAAGCGCGGCGATGAAGCGGGTGAGGTCGTCCGATCGACTCAGGGTGCCGGCAGCCGGCCACCGTGGGTCGGCCGCCTCGGTGGAGTGAAGCGCGACCCTCGCGCACACGGCGGCGTTGACGCCCGCTGAGCCTTCGAGCTTGCCGGCCACCCGCTCGGCATCGTCCACGTTGCCGACGATGATGCAGCGTTCGGCTGGGGTCATCGCCGCGACGGCGGTCCGCGCTATCAACCGACCTGCCGCGAGCAGCACAAATGTCAACAGCAGAAGGGCGAACACCTGGGGCCGGGTGAGATACCCCTCCAGCAATGGGGCCTCGGCCAGCCAGACCGTGAGTGTGAACAGCACCGACAGATACAGCAACGACGGCAGCTCGTCGATGGTCGTCTTGCGCACCCTGTGCTGGTCGCGGTCATAGAGTCCGATCGCCTTGGCCGCGATCAGCACGAGCGGCACGATCAGGACCGTCGAGGGACGCAGGCGCACGTCCCACCTTCCCGCCACCGTGAAAACGACGATCGCCAGCGCCAAAGCCGATGCCAGCACGTCGCTCACAGCGAGAGCCCGGCGCAAGCCGGTGCCCCGGCTGACCACGGATCTCACGTCTGCCGCCATCGACCGGCCCGGCCTCCCAGACGGAAGAGATGTCGGCGTCGTAGCCCCGCGTGGCCGCGAAATCCACGGTTCGGCCGTAGGACCGAGGCAACTGCCGCCGGCGCCGGAATGGCCCTGTCGGCGTTCGGCGTTCTCTACGTTGTAGGTCAGCCTGTCCGCTCATCGTGGGTGGATCCGTTGCAGAGGGTCGCGGGACCCGCCTTCACTGGAACCGACGATGACCGCCCAGGGTCTGATCAGACCGGCTGAGCCATGTGACAATTTCGAATCGTGTGCTTGGACTGAGGTCTGTTGCGTTCGCTCACGTGTAGCTCTAGTTCCCGGGTCCCGTCGTGTGTTGGTTGTCTTCCGTGACCGAGCTAGCCGCGCCACTGTCGAGCGGCGTGCTTTCTCGGGCCGCTCCTTCCCCTGCCCCCAACTACCGTCGAGCCCGGGCGCCGGTGACCATGACGCTCCGGTTCTCCCCTCCAGTGTGTGGTTTAGCAGACGACCCCGCAAGGGACACATGGACGACGCCGCTCTGCGCAATCTAGCCCCGTGGATAGAGCAAGAAATTAGATTGCCGAAAACCTGTCTATCCGGCTGACGCAGCGAAATCCGCAGCTTGTGCCGGCCCTGCCGACTCAAGCAAAGCTGCTCAATCCTCGGCCGCAGCCCCGCGCCAGCAGTAAGTAGCAGGCGCCACGAGCGTCGGGTGACATATCCCATGAGCCCGCTTTCCCGGGTCCACCGGCTTCGACTCTGCGATATGCTGCAACCCGGAGGTTGCGAAGGACTGACGAAGCCGTAAGTGCAGTTCGTTACCTGTACGTGTTGCCACCCGAAGGAGTCCACAGCGTGACCGAGCTGATCGAACGGGAACTTGAATTGCCCTGTCTCCCCGAGGAACTGTGGCGGGCGTTGACCGACCGGGAGTGGTTGGAGTCCTGGCTTGCGGAGGCCGTCGACCTCGAGCTGCGCCCCGGCGGGGACGCCAGGTTCGTCGTGGATGGTGAGACCCGCGAGGGCTGGGTGGAGGAAGTCCGCCCGCCGGAACCCGGAGATCGCAGCGGCCGGAGCGGCTGCCTGACCTCTGGTGGCAGGCCGAAGATGCGTCGCCTCGCGCGTCTGCATCGAGCTGACCGCGACGGAGAGGGGAACACGGATCCGAGTCGTCGAGGCTCGACCACTCGACGTCCTTGACCTCGTGGGGCTTCCACTGCCGGGCCAGGGCCAGCTGGGCGAGCGCCGGTTCGGACCCGCGCTGGTGGCGGGCTGAGGTGCCGATCGGCAACGATCGGTCTGGGGCGGTCTTCGAAGCGCTGTCGGACCCCATGCGTCGGCGGCTCCTCAGCCAGATCTCAGCGCATCCCGCCACCGCGACCGAACTGGCGAATGAGCTCCCCATCACCGGCAGGCCGTGTCCAAGCATCTGACCTGTCTATCGCGCGCGGGCCTTCTGGCCCGTGAGCGAGCGGGCCGCGACGTGCGGTATCGCGTTACCCGGCTCCCCTGTCCGATGCCATGTCGTGGATGGCGCGAGTAGGGGCCGAATGGGACGACCGGCTTGCTCGCCTGGCAAACGCGTTCGATCACGCGGGCGATCGAGGAGACGCCCCGAGCTGACCCTCGACCTCGTGGGTCGTCCCGCCCCTTATTGGCGGGCGGCTGACGTCGTCGCGTCGTTGGAGATGTGCCGGCCGGCCTGGAAGGCCAGTCGTCGCACAACGTCGATCGTCACGACCAACATCTCGTCCAGTTGCCCTTTGCCATCTCCACGGCGGCACGGATCAGTCTCCGGCTTGCTCGGGTAGTCCGGGCAGGCCTGTCGCCGGCCTCCGAGAACGCGGATACCTGGTCTCCAGCCATGCCGCACCGGATCCGTGTCGCATCGACTGGCGCACGAGCTGAGACAGCGTGTCCCGATTGACATGGGTCACACCAGCACGGTCGCGAGCTTCGATGTCCCAACCCTTGGCCCGGATACGAAAGCAGATGTCGGCATCTCCCCCGGGACCGATCGTCTCGATGAAACCACCGACATCCTCGAAGGCGGACCGTCGAATCGCACAGTTCGCGGTCATCGCGTAACCGAGCTCGCCACGGTTGAGGGTTGTCTCCTGTGCGAAGAGTTCCTTGAGCGCTGAATAACGGGCCACTAGTGTCCGGCCGCCACCCGACGTCACCGGCTCGTTACCAATCGCTCCGGCCAGAACGCCCGTCCGCTCGCTTGGGGGATCGTCGAAGTATCGGTCCAGGAGATCCTTGGACAGTCTCACGTCCGCATCGACGAACAGCAACCACGGCGCCGCCCCGGCGCGCGCCCCGCAGTTGCGAGCATGGTAGGAACTCTGTACCGCGGGCGCATGGACAACACGGACCCGGCCATGGCCCGTCTCCGTACCAGTGGCCTGTGGCCGGTTGTCAACAACAGTGACTGAGTCGGCATCGCGCAGATCGAGCCCGTCCAGCGTATGACACAGGGACCGGAGCGCTTCGTCGCTACCAACGAACGGCACAACGACGTCGACAGGGGGTCTCATCGGCGGCACGCTAGCGTAGTCGCTGCGGTCCGCAGCGCGGCCGTGTGGGTCGGCGCCTTCGCGGACCGCGATCGCACGACGCCCAGGCCCCGTATGGGTTTGACGGCACCTGCCGGGGAGGGGCTGCGCGCCACCGCGGATAGCATTCGCCCCCCGACCTGAGCTTCTCGACGCACGATGCCAGCCCCTGCGCCCCGCCCACTCGCTTCTGTCGTCATCCCGGCTTTCAACGCCGCCGGCACGATCGTCGAGACAGTGCAATCGGCCCTCCGGCAATCGGAGACCGCGCTCGAGGTCGTCGTCGTCGACGACGGGTCCACTGACTCCACGGCCGAGATCGTCGACGGTATCGATGACCCACGGCTCCGTGTCGTGAGCCAGCCCAATCGGGGGTTACCCGCTGCGCGCAACGCCGGCATCCAAGCAAGCCGAGGAGCCTATGTCGCTTTTCTTGACAGCGATGACCTCCTCCTCCCCGATTTCCTGCGCCTCGGGATCGACGCGCTCAAGCGCACGCCACGCCCTGGATTCGCCTACACCGACGCGTATGTGCTCGACGATGCGAGCGGCCGTCTGCGGCAGAGCTCCGCAATGGCGCAGTTCGAGCCGCCCGTCCCGCCCCCGCAGGACAGCGCTCCCTTCTTGCTCGCTTTGATGAGAATCAACTTCGTCTATGTGTCGACCATCGTTCCCCGCGACACGCTCGAGGCAACCGGAGAATTCAATGAGGCTGACATCCTGCGAGGACTACGATCTCTGGCTCCGGATCCTCGTCGAGGGCTACCAGGCGGCATGGGTGCCGGGTCGGCATGCCGTCTATCGCCTTCACCCAGGCCAGATGACCCGGAACGTCATGAGAATGGCGCGGAACCTGAGCGCTGTGTATGACCACCTCCCGCTCGAGGCCATGCCGTCCCAACACCACCGAGCGTTCCTGCTCCGGCGCCGGCGAGAAGCACATCGAAGTGTGCGCATCTTCTCCCCGCTCCGACAACTGGTGCCCGAGCGATTGCTCGTGTCTGCGCGGACGAGGCGCAATCGCTGGTATGACGTGCCGCCGGCCGAGGTGACCGACGTGTGCCCCACGCTTCGCCAACGGCGAGGCGATCGGTGACCTCGGCGCACGCCGATGGTGCACACACTCCGTCGCTCCGTCGTCGTAAGTGTCCATCCCGTGCACAAGAATCTCAGCCTTAGAGGGGCGAGCACCGTCGCGTAAGGTGTGGGATCGGGTGACACGCAAGGGACGTATCCTCGCCACCGCGCGGTCGTCGTCCGGCGCCTCGTGTTCCCGCCGCGCTTCGCGCGGGACGGACTGGGCCTCATCGTCTATCCGTTCGACGCGAATCCATACCAGGAGATGCTCTACGGGGCGATCCGCGCATCCGGTGTCGACTGCACCACCGTGTACGTGCAGCGGCGCGCGCGTCTCGGCCCCGTCCCGTTCCTCGTCCAGGTGACGATGGCCCGGCTCGGGGGTATCGCCTCCTCCACCTCCACTGGCCACAGTTCGCCCTCCATCGAGGGACGCGGCTGCTCCCCCGGCTTTCGCTGCTCAATGCCCGTCTGCATCTGTGGGTCCTGAGAACCCTGGGCATCGCGCTCGTCTGGACGGTCCACAACGCCGTGCCTCACGAGCCGGAGACCGCCGACGATGTCACCGTCAGTCGCCTCCTGGCGCGTGACGCGGCACACAAGATCGTCCACGGTGCGAACGCAGTCGAGGAGCTGGCAGCGATCGGCGCGGACACGGACCGGATCTCCGTCATCCCCCACGGCGCCTACACGGGCAGCTACCGCGAAGCCAACCGAACCGAGAGCCGCCGGACGCTCGGGCTGCCCGGGAGCGCCCGCATCGTCATGTTCTTCGGACAGATCCGCCCGTATAAGGGCCTTGCGGATCTCATCCCGGCCTGGGATGAGGTGACAGCGACCGGTGATGATGGCGACCCCGCTCCGTTTCTCCTCATCGCGGGCAAATGCGATGACGATGGAGAGCGCGTGCGGCTTCAGCGTGAGGTGGGCGAGCGCAACGGCCGGTTCGATGAGGGCTACGCGTCACACGAGAAGGTGCCCCTCTACTTCGCGGCGGCAGACATCGTCGTGCTGCCCTTCCGTCAGGTCACCACGAGCGGCTCGGCGGTGCTCGCATTGAGCCTGGGGCGACCGATCGTGGCGCCCCGCATCGGTGCCCTGCGCGACCTCCCGATGAGCGTCGGCTTCCTCTACGAGGACGGTGCCCTAGTGGCCGCGCTCGCGCGGGCCCTCGGAGCGACGTCGGAGGAGCTTGCGGCGCGCTCCCGCGGCAGCCCGGTCGTATGCGGACGGACTGTCATGGGACCAGCATCGCCGCTGCGACCCTCGACGTGTATCGCCAAGCTGCGCTGCAGGCGGGTTAGGGCGACCCGCCCTGGCCTCGAACGGCCCGACTCAGCCGAGCGGGCCCTGGTCGCATACCCCTCGGGTTGCTCCGCTGTTCTTCAGCTTGTTCAGACAGTTCGCGAGAATGCCCCGATGATCCGCCCGTAGAGGCTGGTGGCCCGCTTCGGAGGGGTGGCCCTGGATGGCCCGGCTCTCCAGCGCGCCCGATCGGCGCGCGGCCCCGGCGGCGCCGGCGAGCGCATCCGATGCGGGCCGGTAGGTCGAGCACGCCGACGACGTTCGGCGCCGCCCGGGCCGCCGCCCAGGATTCCCTGATTGGCTGCAGCTTCGGCTCCGGGCGCGGGGTAGCCGAGGCAAACGTGACGACGACGACACGGGCCTGCGGCACGGCGCGCCGGAGGTATCCGTAGAGGGCGGCGGCGGCACGCTGACCCGCGTCTCGCCGAACACGGCATCGTTGATCGAGCCGCCGACGACGATCAGCCGCGGTCGGGCCCGGCGACCGCCGAGGTTGAGGCGTGCCCGCGTGAGGTATGCCGGGAAATGGGCCGCTGCGTTGGTCGCACGTATCCGGTGCCCCCAGAGCGTCGACCGTCACGTCGGTCAGCCCGGCTCGGGTGCTTGCCACGTGTGCGAGATCGTCGAAGCCCGGGTAGGTGGACGCCCCCCCGGCGACATACGAGTCTCCGAGCCAGTAGGTACTCGGGGGTGGCGGATTCGGCGCGTTCGGCAGCGAGACTGGGCGTTCCCACCTCCGACCTTCAGCCGCTGAAGTAGACGGCACCTGCCAACGCGAAGGTGATCGTCCGGCGCGCGCTGGTCGCAAAATCGACGTCCAGGTCATGGTGGTGGTTCGCCGTGCCGATAACCTGGGGACGCCGAACAGCCGTCGAACCGATCCGGACCTGGAACCGCCCGTCCGACGTTCCACACCACCGCGCTGACGTGCCGTGCACTCGTCGTCAGCGACACCGTGTAGGTGTCGCCGTCTCCGGTCCACCGCGACAGAACCCCTGGACCGACGTAGGCTGCTGCCGAAGCCCTCACCGGTACGCGGCCAGCCCAGGCCACCCAGGCTCACCTGGACCTCCGGCGGCGGCCCCCGATCCGGCGTCGCGTTCGGCGCGAGACGGGCCACGAATCCCCCGGCGCTCGTGCGCGACACCTTGGGCGAGTCCCACTGCGCCGGCTCGTCGAGACGTGGTCGACCGTGACGGTCGGAGCGGATCGGTCCGCCGCCTCTACCGCATGGGTGCCGCCGCAGCCGGCCACACGATGGAGTGGCATCACCGCGAGCGACGCGGCCGCGCGGACTTACGGCTCACGACGCGGGCTCCTGGCGCTCGCCGACGAGGCGCGCCGGATTACCCACCGCCACCGCGCCGGCGGGCACGTCATTGATGACGACCGCCCCGGCGCCGATCCGGGCACCGGCGCCGATCTCGACAGGCCCGATGATGATGACCCCCACTCCGAGCTCGACCCCATCGTGAAGCGTCGGACTGCCGGTGATCGTGCCCTCGGCCTTGACGATGTTGCCGAGGACCGTCGATGCGCGGATCGTGCACCCCTGCCCGATCCGTGTGTCCGGATTGATGACAATCGATTGAGGGTGGAGCAGCCGAAGGCCGGACCGACCTGGGTCGCCGGCGGCAACTCGACGCCGAGGAACCAGTTGACCAGGACGGTGTACGCCGCGGTCAGTGGCTTTGCCATGGGCGTCGCGGGCCACGGTGCCACCGGGCCACCTGCCGGAAGAGCACCATGATCACCCGCGACTTTCCGGCGCCGAGGTTGACGGCCCAGTCCTGGAGGATCTCGTCCTTCCACGGCCGGGCATCGCCGCTCACAGGCGCATGGCCAGGCCTGCGAAGTCGATTGGGGTCGGTCTCAGAAGCGATCGGCGCGTGGTCGTCGCAAGACCGCGATCGCCATGCCCAGGATGAGCCCCAGGACGAGGGCGATGCCGCCGGTCCGCGCTTTGCTGGGTCTGTCGGCAGCCGTGGAATCTGAGCCCGCTGTAGGACCTGAATGCTCTGGTTGGCGAGCGCCTGGAGGGTGTCAAACGAGTTGAGCTGCGCCGCCAGTGTCTGCTTGAACCGCGGCCGAGCCGCTCTCAGCTGCGCCTTCACGGTCGCGCGCGCACCGTTACCGAGGTGGCGTTGGACTGTCTGACCACGTCGATCATCTGCTGGGCCGCCGCATCTGCGAGCGCCGCCGCCGTCCGCGGATTGTCCGTCGAGGCGTTGACGTTAGAACGCTCGAGTTCGAGCCGGTGCTGCCGACGCCCACGGTGTAGTTGTCACTGGGCCGCAATCCGGCGGCCTGGGCGGCCTGGCCTCACGGACCGGTGTGAGTGACGCGATCGCGGTGGCCTCTTGGCCCAGCGGATTTGGCAGGCGTGGAGGCACCGCCGACCGCCTGTTGGAAGTCGCTCGTGCTGAGCAGCAGGTAGGTCGTGGCCTGATAGGTGTTCGCGGTCTGCTTGTCGACCTCAAACGCCACAGCAAGCGCGATCACTGCACAGAGGAGGATGATCCACCACGAGCGCACGAGCTTGCGTATGACCTCGCCCAATTCGCCGTGAGGCGAGGGCGCCGCCATGGGCGGAGCGGGTCTTTACAAGCGTTCGATCGAATTCTGTCTGTGTCACGAGTCGGACGACGTTAGCGTAGGATCTGAAACTGATCTAAAGGTTTCATCAGCTGTGAATGTGTTCATCATCACACTGACCGAGCGGATGTCCTTTCGACGATTTCCCGGTAGACCGCCTCGGTCCGCGCCGCGATCATGCTCCAGTCGTACTCACGTCGCACATGCGCGGACAGCCGCTCGGCGGTGGCGCGCCGATCGGTGCTCCTCCAGCACTGCCGCAGAACCTGGCCAGGGCGGCCTCGTCGCCCACGGGGAAGGAGGCACCAGCTGGTCTCCTTCGACGGTGACCGGCTCGAGGTTCTCGGGAATGGAGCTCACGACCGGATAGCAGCCTGCGGCGAGGGCCTCGAGCAGGGCGATCGGCAGCCCCTCGATGCTCGAAGGTTGCACGAACGTCGCCGCGTTGTGAAGCAGCCACGCCTTCTCCTCGCCATAGCGGGGCCCCAGCATCCGGACGCGATCGTCCTGTTTCGCCAGCTGCACGAGCTCTCGACGTACTCGGGAGAATGGCTGCCTGGCCCGCGATCACCAAGGGCGCCGAACCCGGCACCTGGCGGTAGGCCCGGATCAATGTGTGCACATGCTTCTCGGGCACCAGTCGGCCGAGGAAGAGAACGTAGGATCGGCCTTCAGGTCCATCATCGCGTCCGCCGGCGGGGGTGGTTCGCTGTCCACGCCGTTGGGGATATAGCTGGTCGTCGCTCCAACTCTTCACGGTAGTAGCGCTCGAGTTCATGCGAGACGACGATCGCCCGGTTAGGTGACGACGACGGCGAGCCGCGAGGCGAGCCGCAGGACCGCCCGCGCCCCCCGTCCCCACTTCTCACGCCGCCAGTCCAGACCCTGGATCGTCACCACGACGGGGACTCCGGCCAGCCGCGGCACCGCTGACATCGCCCCGGGTCCCGGTCGCGTGGAGATGGATGACGTCGAACCGGCGGCTGGCCAGCGCGTGCACGAGTGACAGCGTGGTGTGGGACGCGGCCTCGAGGTGTTTGGTGTTGATCTGCGGCAGTCGCCTGATCCGTCACGCCGCGGTGCGTTGTGCGGCCACGCTCGGAATACGCGCGAGCGGGCGTAGACCGTGATCTCGTGTCCTCGGCCCACGAGGTGCGCCGCCAGTTCCTCGACCGCGCGTTCGACGCCACCGTAGGTGGCGGGAACACCGCGCAGCCCGATCATCGCGACGCGCAGCGGCCGCTCCGCGGGCGCGGTCCGGGTCGGGCGTCGGAGCGGGCATCACGCCACCGCCGCCTGGGCATCCGCGTAGGCGCGGCTCAGCAGCTCGTAGTGCCTCGCCGCGGAATGCTCCCGTCGCACGTCTTGCTGGGCCCGGGCGCCGAGCGTCCGGGCGAAGTGCGCGTCGCCGGCGAGCCGCTGCATGGCGGCCGTCAGCGCGCCGGAGCGCCGGGTCGACGACCAGTCCGGTCTGCTCGTGGCGCACGAACTCCGGCGGCCCCCGCGATCGGTGACGATCATCGCCTTGGCGCGAGCCTGCGCCTCGAGGATGATCAGCGGTCCGTTGTCCTCGTAGAGCGACGGGAGCAGGACCGCGCGCGCCGCATCGATCTCCGCGTACAGACTCATCGCGAGGCAGCATGCCGAGATAGGAGATCCGCTGGATCGCGGCGCCGCCGCGGCGCGCACCTCGCCCTCCAGTTCGCCGCGGCCGGCGATCCTCAGCGTCGCGGGAGTCCGGACCTGCGCGAAGGCTCGAGCAGGCGTGCGCGACCCCCTTGGTCTCCTCCAGGCGACCGGCGTAGAGCAGTTGCGGGCCGTCGTCGTCGCCGCGAGCCGCGACGTTCAGCTCGTCGTCGGGCAGGAAGTTGGGGATATGGGCGACCTTGGCATCGCGCGATCCCGCCCAGCGCCGCGACCCGACGCGAACCGACTCGGCGCGATGAACCGCTGGACCTTCCCGTAGGAGCCGCGCCGACGGGCGAGGTCGCCTCGGTGGCCGCGAGCGCGCTGGCGGCCGCCGAAGACTTGACGCATCGGTGCCGCGACGGCGTGAGGACGGTGCCCGACGGGACAGCGCCGGCACGGCGCGCCCTCGGTGAACAGCGTGTACGCGGGGCATGCGACCTTCCAGTCGTGCATCGTCAGCACGATCGGGACCTCCGGCGCTTGAGCTCGTCGACGATCGGACAGCGTGAGCTGGTGATACACGTTGTGCAGATGCGCGACGTCCGGGCGGTGGGCGTCGAGCAACCGGCGCGATCGCACGGCGGGCCGAGAGGCGATACACGGCTCGTCAACGCGTCGCGCAGCCCGCTCGGGCAAGCGGCGCGTCGGCACCGTAGGATCGCGTCGGGAGCGAAGAACGACGCGTAGGGTGAGGACAGGTTCGCCGGATCGCGCATCGCGAAGTCGATGACATCGTGCCCCCGGTCCTGGAGCAGGCGGCGCGTGTGCAGGAACGAGGTCTCGGCTCCGGCGCGTGGGTGAAAGAACTTGTTGACGAGAAGGACCGCATGTCCTCAGCCTGCGGGGGAGAGCGGCTCTGACGGCTGTCGTGCCTCTGGAGCCGCGGGCCCGCCACGGTCGTTCGCGTGGCATGACGCGGGCTCGCCGATGCCGGCGCCGCCGCGCTCCCGACGATCCCGAAGACGAGGCAGAACGGCACCTGGAGGTTGACCGAGGTCAGCGTGTTGTCGGTGTACGACAGGATGGCGAACCCGACGGCGAGCCCGAACAGGTCCAGCCGTATCTCGACGGGGCGCGGCGGATGCACGTCGCGATCACGCTGACATCGCGAGCGAGGACGAGCCCGCCCCCGAATAGCCGCCCTCCAGGAACAGCCGCAGGTACTCGTTGTGCTGAGCGAGAAAGCCCTTCTCGTCGATCTTGGTGATCGGCCCGGTAGCCGAGGCCGTGACCGAACAGCGGCGACTCGCTCGAGCGATCAAGAACTCGTGCCACGCCTTCGGTGCGCCCGCTGGTCGTGTCGTAGACGACCCCCTACCCCGGATGTAGGTCCGTTGTCCTGCCGGGCGAGCAGCGACGGCACGACAAGCCGCAGCGGTCCGCCACGGCACGCCCAGACGATCGCGATCCGCAACCATCGTTGCGGCACCCACCGCTTGTCCGCGGCCCGCTGAGGCGAACCGCATCGCCGGCCAGGCCAGCGCGATCGCGAGGGCGATCGCCGCCCCGCGCGAGACCGTCAGCCCAGGATCGACGGCATCGGCGACGACGAGCACCGGCGCCCACCTCCAGCGGGTCACGCGGTAGCAGATCGACGCCGTCACGCAGGCGACGAACGAGGTGAGCGCGAGCTGCGCGGGGCCTGACGCGCCCTGCAGTCGCGTCGTCGAGTCAAACCCGGTCCCGTGCTCGAATAACGGTATGCAGATGCCCGGCCTGCAGGACCACGCCGAGCAGACGCACGCGACCGGCAGGCACGACAGGACCTTGAGGTACGCGACGTCCTGTCCCGTAGTCCCACTTGATCGCAAGCGCGGTCCAGCCGACCGTCAGCGTCACGAATGACGAGAGCATCTGGGTGACAGCCAACGCGCTCGATCGGGTTGATTCGCCGAGCCGCGCCCGAGCGCCTCGGGCGTCAGGCCGAAGGCGGGGGCGGCCGTGGCCAGCCCGGGATAGGTCCGCAGGTCGAACACCGGATAGATCCCGGCGATCCCGGCGACCTTCTCCGGGTTCTCGACGGCCCAGCTCGTGACCCAGAGCCCTCCGCGGCTCCGGCCGAGCAGGCAGGGCTTCGTCGCGAAGCCGCGTTTCTCGGTCAGCTCGCGATACAGCGCCGTGAACAGCGCGCGACCCTTCGGACTGCCGTACGCCTCGCCCACGTCGATCCCCGCGACCGCGACCCCCGCGTCGAGGAATCGCTCGTGCATCCATTTCTCGTGCGAATCGGGGTAGGGGGAGGTCGGAGCATAGAAGATCCACGGCTGCGGGGTCTTCGCCGGCGTGACGGTGCTCATTACTCTTCTGCTCGTTTTTGAACTCTGGCGCGGCTCCGTTCTGTCGCGCCACAAGTTCGGCTTCGGCTTCCTCTTCACCACGAGTTTGGGATCCCAACGCCGGCGACTTCGGCGCGCTGCCCTTCGTCTACGGCACCCTCGTCACCTCCCTCTCGCCTGTTCATCGCCGTCCCGCTCGGCATCGGCGCCGCCATCTTCCTCGCCGAACTCGCCCCCGCGCGCTCTCCAACACGCTCACCTTCTTGATCGAACTTCTCGCCGCCGTTCCCAGCGTGATCTACGGCCTGCTCGGCATCTTCGTTCTCGTCCCCATGCTGCGCGACTACATCGTGCCCGTCCTGCAGAACCATCCTCGGCTTCCTCCCATCTTCCAGGGCACCTTCTACGGCGTCAGCTACCTCTCCGCCGGCATCGTCCTCGCCATCATGATCGTCCCGTTCATCGTTTCCATCTCGCGCGAAGTCTTGCTCGCCGTCCCGCGATCCAGCGCGAAGCCGCGATGGCCCTCGGCGCCACCAAGTGGGAAGCCACCTGGCAGGCCGTCGTCCCCTACGCCCGCACCGGCATCATCGGCTCCATCTTCCTTGCGCTCGCCCGCGCCCTGGGCGAAACCATGGCCGTCACCATGGTCATCGGCAACGTCCCGCAGATCCACGCCTCGCTGCTCGCGCCCGGCTACACCATCGCCGCCGTCATCGCCAACGAATTCACCGAAGCCA
The DNA here is from genome assembly GCA_963764125.1 of uncultured Solirubrobacteraceae bacterium. Taxonomy (GTDB): domain Bacteria; phylum Actinomycetota; class Thermoleophilia; order Solirubrobacterales; family Solirubrobacteraceae; genus Palsa-465. The sequence goes on along the minus strand of CAVXRR010000030.1, from coordinate 25,555 downwards.
CCGGCGACCTCTACCTCCAGCGCCCTGATCGAGCTCGGCCTGGTCCTCTTCGCCGTCACCATGATCATCAACGCCCTCGCCCGCCTGCTCATGCTCGCCACTGAATCACAGGAGGATCCGCGACACGCATGAGCTGACCGCGCCTACCCGCCGCCGGCAAGCAAGATCATCAACGCCGTCATGCTCGACGCTCACCGGCGTCTGCGCCTTGCTGGTCGTCGCCGTCCTGTTCTTCATCCTCGGCTATCTCGTCTGGCAACGGCGCCCGCTCGCTCAACTGGAACTTCTTCACCAAGCTCCCCGCGCCGGTCGGGCGAAGCCGGCGGCGGCATGGCCAACGCCATCGTCGGCAGCGGCAAGCTGTGCTCGCTCGCCAGCGCTCATCGGCGTGCCCATCGGCTTTCTCGGCGGCATCTACCTGGCCGAGTTCGGCGGCGGCGCCTTCGCCTTCATCGTTCGCTACACCACCGACCTGCTGAACGGCGTTCCCTCCATCGTCATCGGCATCTTCGCCTACACGCTGGTCGTCCTGCCCATGCACCACTTCTCCACGCTCGCCGGCGGCGTCGCGCTCGGCATCATGATGATTCCCATCGCCCTGCGCAGCACCGAAGAGTTCCTCCGCGCCGTCCCCAATCCCTGCGCGAAGGCGCCTGGCGCTCGGCGCCAGCAAATGGAAGACATCGTCACCGTCGTCGTTCCCGCCGCATGCACGGGCATCCTCACCGGCTCATGCTCAACCTCGCGCGCGTCGCCGGAGAAACCGCCCCGCTTCTCTTCACCGCCTTCGGCAACCAGTTCTGGAGCCCCGGCTGGAAGCAGCCCACCGCGTCGCTCCCGGTTATGATCTTACAACTACGCCATCTCGCCCTACGAAGACTGGCACCGCCAGGCCTGGGCCGCCGGCTTCGTCCTGCTCGCCTGGTTCTCATCATCAACATCCTCGCCCGCATCATTCTTGTCGCGCGGCAGCCGCGATGCCCGAGACGGAGATAACTGTGCACGCATCCGTGAGCACGCTATTCGACCTCGAGAAGCTCACGCCGAGCCCGCAGACGCGCGCTTCGGCGATCCGAGCCACTGCGACCTCGCCCGATGCCGCAGTTCACCGTCAGCAAGCTCAATTTTTTCTACGGCGACTTCCAGGCGCTCCACGACATCAACCTCGACGATCGCCGCCAACAAGGTCACCGCGCTCATCGGCCCTTCCGGCTGCGGCAAATCCACCTTCCTCCGCACCCTCAACCGCATGAACGAGACCCTCCGCAACACCGCGTCGAAGGCGCAGATCCTGCTCGACGACGCAGAACATCCTCGAGCATGGACGTCACGCAACTTCGCCGCCGCGTCGGCATGGTCTTCCAGAGCCCAACCCCTTTCCCAAAATCGATCTTCGACAACGTCGCCTACGGCCTGCGCGTCAACGGCATCCGCAACAGCCGCGACCTCGAGGACATCGTCGAGAAGAGCCTGCGCCGCGCCGCCCTGTGGGACGAAGTGAAGGACAAGCTCCACGAGTCCGCCTACGCGCTCTCCGGCGGCCAGCAGCAGCGCCTCTGCATCGCGCGCGCCCTCGCCGTCGAGCCCGAAGTCCTTCTCCTCGACGAACCGTGCTCCGCGCTCGACCCCATCGCCACCGCCAAAATCGAAGAGCTCATCTTCGAGCTCAAGAGATCACTGCACCATCGTCATCGTCACGCACAACATGCAGCAGGCCGCCCGCGTCAGCGACTTCACGGCTTCTTCCTGACCGGCAAGCTGATCGAATTCGACCACGCCGCAAATGTTCACCACGCCCGGCAAACCGCAGAACGGAGGACTACATCACCGGCCGCTTCGGCTGATCGTGGCACCCATGAGCCGCGAGGAAACACTACGCGAAATGGTCTTGTCGTCGGTGGCGGACGATTACGAAAGCTTCGAACTGATCGAGGAGCAGATTGGCAAGTGGGCAACCGAAGTACAGATAGAAGTCACGGCAGATGAAATGGCACTTCATTTGGCGGATCTGATTCGCAGCGGTTTGGTTCGAGCTTATGTTTTGTCGCCGCAACAACCGCATTCAGTAGTTGCAGAATTTTCGCCCGAACGTCTCGATGAACTCTGGTATCTCGTAACACCCGAGGCGTAAAAAAGTAAAGGCCCAGGGGTGATCGAAGGGTTGGTTTTGTAGGGCGTCCGCTTCAGCGGCGCCGCTTCTTGGCAATCTCGATCCGCCAAGCGGCTTTGTGGGTCGCGGCTTCAGCCGCGACATCAGTACGAGGAGAGATTGGGGCTTCAGCCCCTGAAGTCACCGAGGATCAAATGGAACGCCACTTCGAAAAAGATCTCAACGTCGTCAAAGAACGCCTACTCTGGATGGGCTCTCTCGCCGAGCGCGCCGTCCACCAATCCGTCCACAGTGTTCTCGACTCCGACGAACAACTCGCCAAGCGCGTCCTCGACGAAGAAGATCAGATCAACGAGCTCCAGCTCGAAATCGACGACCGCGTCGTCCAGCTCCTCGCGCTCCATCAACTGATGGCCGCCGACCTCCGCTTCGTCCTCGCCGTCTCGCGCATCAACAACGATCTCGAGCGCATCGGCGATCAGGCCGTCAACATCTCGCAGGGAAGCCTCCGCATTCTGCGCCACCCGCGCGTGAAGCCCTATGTTGATCTCCCGCGCATGTCCGAAGTCGCCGAAGAAATGGTCCGCGACGCCCTCAATGCCGTCGTTCGCCGCGATGTCGACCTCGCCCAAAAAGTTCTCGCCATGGACGACCAGGTCGACCACTTCCGCGACCAGATCTTCCGCGAACTCCTCACCTACATGATGGGTGACTCCAGCGTCGTCTTCCCCGCCTTCGAATTGATCCTAGTCGCCAAAAACCTCGAACGCATCGGCGACCACGCCACCAACATCGCCGAAGACGTCATCTACATCGTCCAGGGCCAAGACGTCCGCCACCCCACCGTCGACCGCCGCTAAAAACCAAGCACAACCTGTCATCCCGACCGAAGCGAGCCGACGCCTTTTCTTCACGTTCGCGCCGCGCGAACGTGTCGGCTCGCGCAGTGGAGGGACCTCTTTCGATCACAGCGACGTGCGTGGGTGCGGGTGCCCCACCCTCGGTTTTTGAGGGTGGGTCCTCGGTCTACTAAGCGCATGCGTCTCTTACGAAACTCCGGTTTCCCCTGAAAATCATTACGAACGAGTTTCCATCACTCGCGCCCACTTCATTTCACTTCCCCAATCCATCCGGCAACCCCGAATAATACCGAAACCCCTCAATCGGTTTCCCATCCTTCACGCGAATCCACTTCCGCATCAAATCCTTCATCTCCCTCACTTCCGCCTCCGACGGATTCGCCTTGTACTCCTTCCACCCCGGCCCAAACTGGCTCGTATATTTCGACCCGGCGTTCACGGTCTTCTCCGCATACTCGCTGATATCCACCCAGGTGTTCTCATCCCCAAAATCGTAGTCGTTGTAAAACAAATACTCGGGAATCATGAACTCCTTCAGCCCTTCTTGAGTGATCTGCCCTTCGAACAACAACCTCCACATCGCCGCCCGCGCCGCATCGGCCGCCAGGTAAGCCGCTGCCCGGTGATCCGATTTGTGCCACCGCTGATAATTTTTCCCCGGATCCCACGCCATCAGAACGTCCGGTCGCATCTTCCGAATCAACCGCACCAGATTCTCGACCACCGCTTTTCGATCCTCAAATTCCAGCAGCCCGTCGTCGTACCCCAAATTGATGTAGTGCGATGCAGGAATTCCCAACTCCGCCAGCGCCGCCAATTCCTCTTGCCGTCGAATGTCAGCCAGCTGCGTCCGCGACAATTTTGGATCCTGCGTCCCAACATTCCCGGTAGTCAGCGTCACAACATAAACCTGATTCCCGTGCGCCTGAAACATCGCCAGCGTCCCATGCGAAATCGCATCGTCATCCGCATGCGCCCCAATGAGCATGATCGTCTTCCCGGTCCACTTCTCCAGCGGAACATCAGGCTTTAATTTAGTTTCCTGCGCAATGACCCCGCCGCAGCCAAACCACGAGAGGATCAATCCAAGAAAAACAAGTCGCCGCATATGCAGTTCTCCTTTTTGCACCAACACTTTACCCCCGATCTCAACTGCAAGTGCGGCGCTCCTCTAAGTACACCGGCGCAGCCCGGCCTCTGGGTGCCGCACCCTCAGCTGTTAGAGGGTGCGGGTCTAGATTCAGCCCCTCCCACACCAAAACGACGACCGCCATGTAGCCGCGATCGTTTCCCAGATCGAGGGGTTTAAATGCAACACCGCCCATCTCGAACATGAACCGCGGTTATGTACGGGCGCAGCACCGCTGCGCCCCATGTCCACACAACGTAATCCCCACCGCCGCATTTTCTTTCGTTTCGACTTTCACTGTCGATTCTCAACCTCTTCCTGCTAAATTCTCTCCATGCCAAAACCAATCTCCCCCGTCCAACAAGCCGAACTCCTCCTCCACCTCTACGAACTCCGCCGCGAAACCGTCATGCGCCAGGCCCGCTCCTACGTCGGCGGCCCCAATTCAATCCTCGCTCCGCCGATGAACTTCATCGACGCCATTCGAAGAGGCGACCAGCAAACCGCCTACATCCTCCAGGTCTTCGGCTACTGGGACATGCTCTGCGCCTTCGTCCTCCACGGCGCACTCACCGAAGCCCTCGTCTACGACACCTGCCAGGAAATGTATTTCCAGTGGGCCAAAATCCAGCCCTACCTGAAAACCTTCCGCCGCGAAATGAATCTCCCCGAGTGGATGCAAAGCATCGAAAAGTGATCGACGGTTCCGCCAAAGGCCGCCGCCGCATCGCCACCATGCAAGCCAGCGCCAAAGCCTTCGCCGCACGCCCCCCAAAGCCCTAGCGCCACTTGTCTTGTGGGTTTCTAAAGCTTTGTGGGTCGTGGCTTCAGCCGCGATCAACAAACTCATAGGCTTCAGCCACGAAAGTAGTCGACTCAATCGTCGATTTTCAGCCCCTTTCCGTACTCGGTGCCCTCAGTCTGAATCCGGCTAATTGCGTCGGAACAAAAAACTTTCGAATCGCAGAACTCCCGCCAACGATCCAGGCTAGAATTGCCAAAATCGATAAGAAATCACTTCGGCAATTCACAAACTCATGTTATAATCTCGGCATAGAGAAATTCGTCCAGGCGCCGCCAAGGCGCCTTTTTGCTTTTTAAGGCCGCTCCGTCAGCGCCGACCGCCTCAGATTGGCAAAAGCTCGAACAGACACCCTTCCAACCCACTTGCTCTCAAGCACTTGCAGACTCCTGTTTTCTGTGGGTTTGCAATCGACACATTCAAAACTACTTGCACACTCTTTGAAAAACATAGGGGGTATACCCCTCTTCGTCCCATTTTGGAACCAGCCGTCCAGCCGGATCCGACGGCCCCTGTACCCGCGATCGCTTCCCAGATCGCGGGATTTGAATTCAGCACGACCGAGGACCAATCCGTTCCCCGCCATTGTCGCTTGGACGGTTATGTCGTCTGTCCTCGCGTCGCCGTAAAGTGCAATTGAAATGCAACGAAATGAAATCTACCTTCGCCGCCGAGGAGGAAAAATCGCCGCCGCAAACAAAATGCTGACGATCGTCACAATTCCGCCAACCGTCCGATCCCAGGTCCGCCCAAACACAACGCTAACCTCCGACGATCCCGCCGGAAGCGCCACCACCATCTGCGCCGTATCGCCATTATTCTCCGGCGTCACCCGCGCGCCATTCACCTCGACGCGCCAAGCCGGATAGTTCAACACCCGCAACGCAACACGCACCGGCGCAAGCGCCGTCACGTGCAATCGCTTCTCAGCCGCAGTCCAGCGCTCGACGTAAATCGTCGCGCCCGCCGGAGCCGTCGCTCCCGGCATCGGGATCGGCCGGCAGCACCTGCGCCTGCGGCGCCTTCGCCGGCAAATTGTAGTGATCGTCGCCCTTGGGATCATATTCATCGACGCCGTCGAATCCGCTGCCCGCAACTACACCGGCTTGCAGCGTCGTGACGTCGTCCGTGTCCCACCACGTCGAGTGCACAAAAAATGTTGCGCCACCAACGAGCACCGACGCGACGCCAACAACCCAGATCCACCGGAATCGCGATCGCGCCGCAACCGCCGCAAGAAAAAACGCAAACACGACTCCGACAATCGACATCCATCGCCAGGGAAACTGCACAAACTTCAGCTTCGGCAACAACTCCCAAAAAATCGCCGCCGGCCGCAACATCAAAAACGTAGCCGCAGCCGCCATCAACAGCATCGGCTGCCACACGGCATCCGGAAGTCCGACGTATGCGCGGGAGAAGTCGCTCGATCCGTTTGCCTCGCGTCCACCTCCACTCTTTGTAGGGGAGGGGCTTGCCCCTCCCGGCCATTGCGTCTTGCCGCGATCTCGCCGCCAGCGCCGCGCATCCCGTAACGACGATCAACACAACCGCCGTCGTCGAAGCAATCAAATTAAAAATCGTGTGCTCCGGATCATTCGTCGCCGTATACAAAAAATTCTCCGCCGGCAACAATCCCGCCGACAGCGCCTGCGTGATATTCACCCACCGCTGCTCATACGCCGCCGGCAACAAATAAAACGAAGTGAACGCAAATCCCAGCGCCATCCCAGCAAATCCGCGCACAAGCGGCGCCAACGCACGCGCCCGAAACGCCAGCCACCAAAAAACAACGTCACGCTGTAAGTCGCAATCACTCCCGCCGGCGCATTCGACAGCCACACCGCCGCAAACATCGCCGCGAAAAACACGAGCGAGACGCGCATCGCCCCATCAAACCCAAACGGAGCCGCGCCATTCGCCTCTGAATCCGTATCAACCTCGCGTGCGCCAACACTCCTCCCAATTGCAGCGCCGCCAAAAACAACAACGGATAAAACGCCGACGCCAGCAACTCCGCATAGTCGCTGCGCATGTAAATAATCAGCAGCGCATTCGGATTCGCCGCATAACAAACGGCGCCAAACAGCGAAGCGCGCTCCGGCAAAAATCGCCGCGCCAGCGCAAACGCCGAAACTCCCGCGAACGTCTGCACCAGCACGATGAAAGCAACCGGAACATACGTCCACGGAAAGAAAAAACTCAGCGCGCCGCCGAGCACCCACGAAAACGGAGGATAAAAAATAAATCGCGGCTCGCCGAACCCGTGATTCGCCCACTCGGTCCACCGCGGAAAAATCACTCCCTCTTTCCACTGCCCCGCAACGTCGAGCCACGACGCCGCATGAAACTCGAAATCGTGCCCCGACGCGCTGCCGTAAAAGAAAAACGGCGACACGATCAGCAGCGACACGACGCACGAAACCGCTGCGGCATACAGATAGCCGCGCCACTGTTTGCGCGAAGAGATGTCAGCAACGTGCGGAATTTTTCCGGCTGTTCACCGTCGAAGGGGAGGCAGTCGGCTCGGCAGTCATGCGGCGTTCACGAAATTGTAACCGTCAACAAACATCGCCAGCGAATCCGATCCGCGCATGCGCCGTGATGCAACCTGAGCCATAATATATTGCTCCGATGGCAAGTCCTGTCACAACTGAAGCGCCGATCATCGAGGCTCGCAAGCTCGAGAAATTCTATCCGCAGCCCGACGGCAGCCGCGTCCAGGTGATCTCGCCCACCGACCTCGCCGTGTATCCCGGCCAGATCGTCGCGCTGCTTGGTCCTTCGGGCTGCGGCAAGTCTACCTTGCTTCGCATGCTCACCGGCCTCTCGCCGTCCTCTGCCGGCGGCGTTTTCTGGCATGGCCAGCCGGTGCGCAACGAATCGCCCAACGTCTCCATCGTTTTTCAGAGCTTCGCGCTCTTTCCCGTGGCTCACCGTTCTTGAAAATGTCGAAGCGCCGCTCGAAGCGCGCGGCATGGCCGCCGATCGAGCGCCACAAACGCGCGCTGCGCATCATCGACGCCGTCGGCCTCGACGGTTTCGAGAGCGCCTATCCGAAAGAACTCTCCGGCGGCATGAAGCAGCGCGTCGGCGTCGCCCGCGCCCTCGTCGTCGAGCCCGAAGTGCTCTTCATGGACGAACCGTTCTCCGCGCTCGACGTGCTCACCGCCGAAACGCTGCGCGGCGAATTGCTCGAGCTCTGGATGGGCCACAAAATTCCGACGCGCGCGATCTTCATCGTCACGCACAATATCGAAGAAGCCGTCGTGCTCGCCGATCGCATCATCGTGCTCGGCCGAAACCCCGCGCACATTCACGCCGATTTCAATGTGGATATCGCAGCATCCGCGCAATCGCAAAGGCGTCTCGCTTCGTCGAACTTGTCGACGCGATTTATCGCGTGCTGACGAAGCCCGACTCACAAGAGCGACACGATTCACAACACCGTCGGCGCCGGACCCATCGCCGCACCGAGCAAAATGATCATGCTGCCGCACACGCGCCCCGGCGGCATGGCGGGACTTCTCGAAATTCTGTGCGACCAGGGCGGCCGCGTCGATCTTCACAAGCTCGCCGACGAACTGAGCCTCGAAGTCGACGCGCTGCTTCCCACCGTTGACACCGCCGTGATTCTCGGCCTCATCAAAGTCGAAGACGGCGCCGCGATCATCACCGCCGAGCGGCTACGATTTCCGCAAAGCCGACATCCAAACGCGCAAAGCGATCTTTCGCAAAGCCGCGCTCGCCAACGTTCCGATCCTTCGCCAGATGGAACAGGCGCTGAAAGCAAAATCCGATCGCACGCTCTCCGACGAATTCTTCCACGATTTGATCGACGAACATTTCAGCGAAGAGGAATCGCGCCGCCAGCTCGAAACCGCGATTCAATGGGGACGCTACGCCGAAATTTTCGATTACGACGCCGCCACCGGCAAACTGACCCTCACCGAGCCACCCGCTCCTGAGCCGGCCGAGGCGTGACGACACTCGTGCCGGCCGCCGCTCCGCTCGTAACTCCGAACACCACCACGCCGCTGCCGCCGACAGCCGCGCGGCCCGGCGGCTCGCGCTGGGCCTGGTCGTTTCTGATCGACATCGCCGTTTTTATTTTTGTCTTCGCCGCGATCTACGGCATGTACGCGATCGGCCGTGCCTGGCTGAGTCCGGTCGCGCCTGTCGCGCACATTTCGCAAAGCCCGCGCGCGCTACCGCTCTACGCGCTGTATTCGGTCGTGCGCATCAGCATCGCCTACGGGCTGAGCCTGGTTTTCGCGCTCGCGTACGGCTACATCGCCGCGAGTTCACGCCGCGCCGAAATTATTCTCGTTCCGCTGCTCGACATTCTTCAGTCGATTCCCGTGCTGAGTTTTCTTCCCGGCGTGATGCTCGCGATGGTCGCGATTTTTCCGCACCAACAAATCGGCGTCGAACTCGGCTCGATCCTGCTGATTTTCACCGGGCAAGTCTGGAACATCGCATTCAGCTTTTATTCTTCGCTGAAAGGCGAGCCGCGCGAATTGCGCGAAGCCGCCATCATCTATCGCTTCAGCCACTGGCAGAAATTCGTCGAGCTCGATCTGCCGTTTTCGACGATCGGCCTCGTCTGGAATTCGATGATGTCGGTCGCCGGCGGCTGGTTCTTTCTGATGGCGTGCGAAATGTTCGTGCTCGGCGATCGCGATTTTCGTTTGCCGGGGCTCGGCTCGTTTCTGCAGACAGCGGCCGGAAACGGCGACACGAAGAGCGTTCTGTGGGGACTCGCCGCGATGGTCGGCGTGATCGTGCTGATGGACCAACTCATCTGGCGGCCCGTGATCGTGTGGGCGCGACAAATTCAAATTTGAGCAGGTCGATAGCGCGAGCCAGACGCCGAACACGCTTGCTGCGTCTGCTTGGCCGCGCTTCGTTTCGTGATTCGCATCTATCGCACGTTCATTCGGCCGTTTGCCAACCGGCTGATTCAGAATGCGGCCGTCGGCGCCGAACGCGCGTCGGCGACATTCACCGCGCCGAAGCAGGATCGCACGCGAAAGATTTTGCTGATCGTTCTCGGCGGCGTGATTCTGATTGGCCTCGGCTTCGCCGTGTTTCACGCAGTGCGCGAATTGTCCGACCTGCATCGCGCCGATTATTTTCATCTTGCTGCGCAGCGCCGCGCTCGACGTTTCGTTCGCGTGAATGCTGCGCTCATCATCGGCGCGCTGTGGACTGTGCCTGTCGGCGTTGCGATCGGATCGAGCCCGAAGCTCGCGCGCATTGCGCAGCCGCTGGCGCAGCTTGCCGCCTCGATTCCGGCGACCGCGCTGTTTCCGGTGATTTTGCTTTTTTTGATTCGATTGCGCGGCGGGCTCGAGATCGCGGCGCTTGTGCTGATGCTGCTGGGCACGCAGTGGTACATCCTCTTCAACGTGATCGCCGGCGCGATGGCGATTCCTACCGACCTGAAAGAAGCCGCCAGGATTTTCCGATTCGGAAGCTGGGATCGCTGGCGCTACGTGATTCTGCCCGGAATTTTTCCGTATCTCGTGACGGGGATGGTCACGGCCTCCGGCGGCGCTTGGAACGCGAGCATTGTCGCGGAATATTTTCATTTTCAAGGGCACATCGTTTCGACGACGGGACTCGGCAGCACGATCAGCCGGGCGAGCGACGGCGGGCAATTCGATGTGCTGCTGGCGGCGACGCTGATCATGGCGGTTGTGGTGGTGCTGATCAATCGGTTTGTGTGGAGACGGTTGTATCGGTTGGCGTCGACGCGATTCAAGCTCGAAACGTAAAAGTCCGAATTTCAAGACGCAACAAAGTAATAACAGTGACTCGGAAAAATACGAAGCTTAACATCTTGCCAAGCTGGGGCGCAGCAGTGCTGTGCCCGTACATGATCGTGCAGTGGCGAGACGTGGTCGCTGCGTTGCGTACAAAAACGCCAGCAAGACGCCGTAGCTGCTACCGGACCAATTCGCGGGCGAGGTTTAGGATTTGGCCGATGTGGTGGTCGGCGTGGGCGGCGCAGTCGAGCATGATGGCGAAGCGATTTTCGCAGGTGACGCCGGCTGCCGGAGTAGGGCGCGCTCCAATCTTCGGCGGATTGTTTGCGGATTGTGGCTTTCACTATTTCTATCGCTTTATCGAAATCCGCCAGGGCTTCCAGTTTGGTCGGAGGTTTTGTTTCTGCGAATTCGCGGGGACGATCGCGGACGTAGCCGGTCTGGGCGATTTGCGCGCCGATGTAGTAATTGAGATTGCCGGTGAGATGCAGGACCAGGTGGCCGACGCTGTTGCCATAGGGAAATGGATTTTTCCAGAATTGTTCTTCGGTGAGCGAGGCGACCCAGGTGTGCAGGTCGACGCGGAGTTTTTCGTAGTAGTTCGCGAAGCCGGTGCTCACTGTTTCGGATAGTTCAGGCATCGCACAACTCCTACAATTATTTTCCGCCGGTGGCGTCGTTTTTGTAGACGATGCCTTCTTTCATGACGAAGAAGACGTGTTCGGTGGCGCGGATGTTTTGCGTTGGGTCGCCGGGGACGGCGACGATGTCGGCGAATTTGCTCGACTTCGAGCGTGCCGGTGCGATCGGCGATGCCGAGCAGTTTCGCGTCGGACGATGTTCCCGCTTTCAGCGCGTCGATTGGTTTCATGCCGAGATCGACCATCTGATGAAATTCCTCGGCGTTGCGGCCGTGGGGATAGACGGCGGCGTCGGTGCCGAGGCCGATGTTCACGCCCTTGGCGAGCGCGTTCTTGAAACATGTTGCGAATGTTGTCGATTGCCGCCTGGGCTTTGATCTGAATCAGCGGCGGCAGATACAAGTCCCTTTTTGATTTGCTCGTCGAGTCCTTGCGGCGCCATCAGCGTGGGGACGAGATACGTGCCGCTGCTGCTTCATCAGCGTCAGATCTTCGTCGTTGAGAAAAGTGCCGTGCTCGATGGAATCGACGCCGGCGAGAATGGCGCGACGTGCCGGCTTCGGCGCCGTGGCAGTGGGTGGCGACTTTGAGGCGCAGCGCGTGCGCTTCATCGACGATGGCGTTGAGTTCTTCCTGTGTGAGCTGCGGAGTATCCACGTCGTCGGTCGGAGAAAGAACGCCGCCGCTGGCGCACGTCTTGATGATGTCGGCGCCGTATTTGTGGTTGAGGCGGACCGCTTGGCGCGCCTGATCGGCGCCGTTGATGACGCCATCGACCGGGCCGGTCTCTGGGAAACAGGCCTTCGCGGAAACCGGCGGTGTCGTCGCAGTGGCCGCCGGTCGAGCCGATGGCATGAACGGAGACCAACATGCGCGGGCCAGGAACTACGCCGTGGCGAATCGCGTTGCGGAGACCGACGTCCATGTAGTGAGCCGAGCCGACATCGCGCACGGTGGTGAAGCCGGCCATCAGCGTGACGCGCGCGTTGGCGGTGGCATCGAGCGTTTGCTCGGGGATTGTTTTTTGCAGCGTGTCGAGTTCGCGGCCCTTCCAATCGTCGGAATGCATCATCGTGAGATGCGTGTGCGCGTCGATGAAACCGGGGAGGAGCGTGGCGTCGCCGAGATCGATGACTTGCGCGCCGGCGGGAACGGATGCGCCGGAGCCGACGGCGGTGATTTTGTTGTCGGTGATGACGACGAGGCCGGGAGTTGTGAGCGAATTGCTTTTGCCGTCGAACATGCGGGCGGCTTTGAGGACGATGACTTTGCCGGGAGCCGTTGCGGCTGTTGGGCGTTGGCAGCGAGTCGGGACTCGCAATCGCTGCGAGACACGCGGCGATGGTTGCGGCGACGGGCGATTTGCGGATCATGAATTCTCCTCGGCGGTGAAAAGCCCGGACAGACAATAGCTTGGCGACGGGAAAAGTCAAGATTGGAGTGGCTACGCGACGTGCGAGGCGGTGTTGACGCCGGGCGGAGCAAGCCCCGCCCCTACAATCGGAGTTAGTCGCAGCCGGTTTGGGCCATCTGAGTCAGGGGTTGTTCCGTATGTCTTTGGAGTGGCGGTGGCGCGGTATTCTGTCTGCGCGGTTTTCGAGGAAAGGTTAGCCTGCATTGCAGAGAGTTCCGGCGATTCGGATTCGCGATTGCAATGGGGCGGCGGTGCGTCCGTCGGCGAAATATGTTTTGTACTGGATGATTGCGAACCGGCGGGTGACGTGGAACTTTGCGCTGGATCGGGCGATCGAGCATTGCCGCGAATTGGGGAAGCCGCTGGTGATTTTTGAGGCGCTGCGCTGTGGGTATGAGTGGGCGAGCGATCGCATGCATCGATTTGTGATCGATGGCATGGCGGACAATGCGGCGGCGTGCGAGAGAGCGGGAGTGACGTATTTTCCGTATGTCGAGCCGAAGGCGGGCGAGGGCACGGATTGCTGGAAGCGTTGGCGCGCGATGCGTGCGTTGTCGTGACGGACGAATATCCATGTTTTTTTCTGCCGCGGATGGTCGCGGCGGCGGCGAAGAAATTGAAGGTGCGACTGGAGGCGGTGGATTCGTGCGGGATGTTGCCGCTGCGGGCGACCGACCGGATTTTTACGATGGCGCATTCGTTCCGGCGATTCTTGCAGAAGACGCTGCCGCAGCATTTGGGTGAAACGCCAGACGGCGGCGCCGCTGAAGAAAGCAGGCGCGATCGGCGGCGCGACGATCGCGCGCGAGATTTTGAAGAAATGGCCGGCTGCTGAGTCTGACTCTGCTCGCGGCGTGCGGAGGGCTCGCTCGCGAAATTTCCCATCGATCACGATGTTGCGCCTTCGTTCATTCGCGGCGGGGAAAATGCCGCGCGAAAACAGATGAAGCATTTTTTCGAGGTTGGATTTCCGCATTACGGCGAGCAGCGCAACGAGCCGGAAAAAGATGTTCAGAGCGGGCTTTCGCCGTATCTGCATTTTGGATTTATTTCGACGCACGAGATTTTTGCGGAGATTGCTGAGCGCGAAAAATGGACGGCTGCGAAGCTGGCGGTTCGGCGCGAACGGCAGCCGCGCCGGCTGGTGGAACATGAGCGCGAACGCGGAAGGATTTCTGGACGAAATCATTACGTGGCGCGAAGTCGGATACAACTTCAGCTCGCATTCGGATAAATACGACGACTACGATTCGCTGCCCGATTTGGCGAAGAAAACGTTGCGAGAACATGCGCGCGATGAGCGGCAAGCATCTGTATTCGCTGGAGGAGTTGGAAGCGGGGCAGACTTACGATGCGCTTTGGAATGCGGCGCAGATGCAGCTTGTGCGCGAAGGGCGGATTCACAATTATTTGCGGATGCTGTGGGGGAAGAAAATCCTGGAATGGTCGCGAACGCCGAAAGATGCGCTGCGCGTGCTGATTCATCTGAACAATAAATATGGCTTGGATGGGCGCGATCCGAATTCTTACAGTGGAATTTTTTGGTGTTTGGGGCGATACGATCGGCCTTGGGGGCCGGAGCGGCCGATTTTTGGAAAGATTCGGTATATGAGTTCGGAGAATACGGCGCGGAAAGTCGGAGTGAAGAATTACATGAAGAAATATGCGCCGGTGACATGATAAACGCTGCGGTTGATTTGCGTTTGATTCCGCTGAGTCGATGTTGGTGAATCTAAACCCGCACCCTCTAAAAGCGAGGGTGCGGCACCCAAATGCCGAGTGCGAAGCCCCTCCGATATGCGTGTGTTAGACTCGACCGCAGTTGCACCCGCCATGACGGAACTTGCACCAGCTATTTTTCGCTCCAACAGAATCGATGCGGATTTGCTTGCGGCGTATAAGTCGCAGGATGGGCAGACGCTGGCGGAACTCGCGGCGCGGCCTTTGTTTCTCGTGTTTTTGCGGCATTTTGGGTGCACGTTTTGCCGGGAAGCGGTCGATACCATTTCGAAAAAGCGGCAAGAGATCGAGGCGCGGCGGGAGCAGGCTGGCGTTCGTGCATCTGGGAACGGAAGAAAAGGCGCAGTGGTTTTTCAAGCCGTATGGACTGCTGGATGTGGCGCGATTCAGCGATCCGGAAGGGCCGCTTGTATCAGGCGTTTGGATTGCTTCGCTGGGAGTGGCGGCAGTATCTGAATTCGGAGAGTATTTTGCGGATGCTGCTGGCGTGGACGCACGGACATTTCACGGGAATTCCGGCGGGAGATATTCAGCGAATGCCGGGCGCGTTTTTGATGGATCACGGCGAAATTCAGAAGGCGTTTCGGCACAAATTGGTTTCGGACCGGCCGGATTATGTGGCGCTTGGCGACGCCGAATTGAGCTGGAAAGAGACGTGTGGCGGACGCTTTTAGAAGTTTCGAGACGCAGATTCGGAGAATACGGCGCGTAAAGTCTCTGTCAAAAACTACGCAAGGCTGGCATAGTGAAAACGCTGTAAATCGTTGAAAATGCTGTGAAATTGACGATTTTGTGACGCTCGCCAGTACTTTAATACCATTGCTCCACGCTATACAGGCCTCCGAAAATTGATGTCAGCCATGGCCCGATATTCCGCCTTTTTGGGGCGCTGGGTCGAAGTGCATTACCGCGCCGGTGACATCCTGCTGCCCGCCTCTGGAACGTTCGTTGCCGATTCCGGCAAATCGATATTTCTGGAACAGCATCTGGAGCAGCGCGGGCAAAATCGGCAATTCCGCTGGGAAATTCCTTATCAATATATTGTGCGGCTGGAAGAGCCGGGGAAGCCGGAGACGGTTGTGACGCCAAGCGCGGGCGACGGGCCGAAAACACCGATACCTTTGGCGCCGCGCAAGCGTGTTCCGACTGACACTGAGGTTTTTTCGCACGTCGCTTTTTTCTACCTTCCAAAAATAATTTGACGATCATCGAAATCTTGAATTTTGTGATATTCGCGAACCGTTGCGAAATCGCGCGTCGCTATGCGTTCATCGGATACAATCGAGGCGAAATTTTGCTCGAGGAGGCGTCGTGGAATCGGGAGCGAAGGCGAAGATTGGATTTATCGGGCTGGGCTTGATGGGGCGGCCGATGGCGATGAATTTGTTGAAGGCGGGACACGCGGTGACGGTGTGGAATCGCACGGCGGCGCGCGCGGATGAATTGGTGGCGGCGGGTGCGAAGCTGGCGAAGTCGCCGAAGGAAGCGGCGAGCGACGCGGATGTAGTGATTACGATTGTGAGCGATCCTCCGGCGCTGGAAGAAGTGTTGTGGGGCAAGAGCGGCGGAGTGAGCGCAGCGGATGCGGCGTTGGCCGCGATGAAGCCGGGCGCGATTTACATCGATTCGAGCACGGTGTCGCCCGATTTGGCGCGGAAGATTGCGTCGGCTTGCGCGGCGAAAGGCGTGAAGTTTCTGGACGCGCCGGTGACGGGCGGCGACTGGGGCGCGAAGAAGGGCGAGCTTGTGTTTATGGTCGGGGGTGAGGCGGAGACGCTGAAAGCGGCCGAGCCTGTGATCGGCGTGATGGGGAAGAAATGGTTCCTGCTTGGGCCGAACGGGGCGGGGCAGACGATCAAGCTGGCGATGAACTCGATTCTGGCGCTGCAGATTCAGGGGCTGGCGGAGGCGCTGGCACTGGTGACGGCGGCGGGGCTGAAGGGCGAGAGTTTGGTCGAGGTGATGCAGTCGAGCATGGCGCGGTCGGGGGTGATGGATGTGAAGGCTCCTAACCTGTTGAAAGGAGAGTATGTTCCAAGCTTTCCGCTGCGGCTGATGTATAAGGACGTGTCGCTGGCGATGGATTTGGCGAAGGAGCTTGGGGTGAACTTGCCGGCGGCGGCGGCGGCTCAGCAGACGTACGGGGCGGTGAAGGCGGCGGCGAAAGAGGATTTGGACTATTCGGCGGTGATGAAGTTTTGGAAGCAGTGAGCGGGTGGTCGGCTAGCACTTGATTTCACTGCTATAGGTCGTGGTTGGGATAGTGAGCAGCGAGGGTGTTGTTGACACGGATTCGGCCCAGGCTGCGTAGTATCCGCGGACTCACCGGCCACTCCGGCTGCGCCCTGTCTTTTGCGGTCACCAATACAGCCGGAGCGACCGGGCCTTTTTTTGTGAGGGCCTGCGTATTTTCGGTGTGGTGTTTCTCTTCGTTTTTTCAACGGATGCATTTTGAGTTGTGTTGACAGCTGAGATCCTTCGCCTGAGCGCCTCAGGATGACAGCGTGGCTGGGGGTGCGATGACCAGCGCCAGGGTGCGGAGGGGCGCGAGGAGTCGCGACGCTCTAAAGGTGCGGTAGCAATATGCTCTGAAGGCGCGATGCCGGGCGTGGCGAGTCTCAGAGTTGTGACGCGGATTGCGTGTCGGAATCGGAATTTGTTGATGCCGAGTTTCTTGATGCGGAATTCGAGTGTCGAGGCGGGAATGCCGATTTTTTTCGCGGCGCCTTTTGCGCCGGAGACTTTGCCGCGTGAAGCTTTCAGGGCTTTTTCGATCGCGGTGCGTTCCTCATGTGAATCGTCATCGATCGCGGTTCGAGCGGCGGATGTCGATGCGGCGTGAGCTGGACCCGCTGAGAATCGCGCAGCATTTCGGGATCGACGCTGAGAACGCCGTTGCGCGAGAGGATGACGGCGCGCTCGATGGTGTTTTCGAGTTCGCGCACGTTGCCAGGCCAGTCGTGCGCTTGCAGGAGATCGAGAGTTTTGCGATCGATGCTGGATATGGGGCGGCCGAAACGTTCGCCGTATTTTTCGGCAAAGTGCGCGACGAGCGGCGGAATATCTTCGCGGCGTTCGCGCAGTGCCGGAACACGAACGGGGAAAACATTGAGGCGATAGTAGAGGTCGCTGCGGAAGCGGCCGGCGCGGACTTCTTCGGCGAGATCGCGATTGGTGGCGGCGACGAGGCGGACGTCGACCTGGAACGTGGTGCGTGCCGCCGAGGCGTTCGAATTCGCGCTCCTGCAAAACGCGCAACAGCAAAACCTGCATTTCCTGCGGCAATTCGCCGATTTCGTCGAGAAATAACGTGCCGCCGTGTGCCTGCTCGAAACGGCCTTTGCGGCGTTCGGTGGCGCCGCTGAATGCGCCGCGCTCGTGGCCGAAAAGTTCGGAGGCGAGCAGCGTGTCGGGAATCGCGGCGCAATTCACTTTGACGAGCGGGCCCGCGTGCGCGTTCGCTGCGGCGATGGATGGCGCGGGCGATCAATTCTTTGCCGGTGCCGGTTTCGCCGGTGATCAGGACTGTGGCGTCCGTCGTCGCGACTTGTTCGACGATTTCGAGCGCGTGTTTCAGCTCGGCGGAGTTCGCGAGGATTTCTTCGAACCATGGCGCCTGGCCGAGTTGTTCGCGCAGCGAAATATTTTCGGCTTCGAGTTGCTGGCGAAGCTTGCGGATCTCTTCGTTGGCGAGCGCGTTGGCGGTGGCGATGGAAAGTGCGCGCGAAACATCTTTGAGGATGGCGCTCTCGTGCGGCGGAAACGCGCGCTGCTTGAGGCGAATGAATGCGGCTACACCGAGAACCTGGCCGCGCATGACGAGCGGCACCGCGGCGTAAGAACGTACGCCATCCTTCGCCAGGTGATATTCGTGGCGGAACCAGCCGTCTTTTTCGAGAAGATCGTCGCACGTGTAGGGCTCGCCGGCGAGTTCGCGCGGCTCCTGCTGCTTCGGGTAGGGAAGCAGCGGCCGCGTTTCGGTGAGCGGCGGCGGCTGCGCGTAGCGGTCGGAGCGCGCGGCGAGTTGCTCGGGCGTTTCGCCGTCGATGGGCGCGACGCCGACGACGTGGAGTGCGAGGAGTCGATGCAGGTCGCCGTCTTCGTCGGGAATTTCGTTTGGCACGGTGAAGTCGATGATGCCGATCGAGTCGAACGGGACGAGCGGGACGAGAACGTCGGCGAGCGAGGCGAGGACGCCGGGCAGTTCGCGCTCCGTGCTGATCGCTTCCCAGGTGCGCAGCATCATCCGGAGGCGATTGGCCTCGGAGGACGGCGGGTTCGGATTGGAAGATGGTGTCGGGCATTGATGCTCGGCGAGAGATTAGCAAATATTGCGAATATTGTGAATTAGCAATTCGACGATTGCGAATTCGTTGCGAATTTACGAGTCGCTTTCTGTTAATAGCCACTATTTTCAATTACTTGAGAAATTGCAAGTCTGGCTCATCGCTTGCCCTTAGGGAGCAACGTGAGGACCGAACGTTTCATGGTCCTCGAGAGGGTTCGATGTTGCTTTCATTTTTGTTCTGCTTTTTGATGAATCATCTGAGTCTGTCGCTCGGCATTTCGCTGGCGTTGATTCAGATGAATGCCGCGATGCTCGCGGTGGGTTTGTTCGCGTTTATTGGCTTGCGGCTGCGCATGGATGCGCGGGAGAGAGAACGCCGCTTGGCGGCTGCGCTCTTGATCTGGTGATGCTTCCAAAGCGCGATGCCATGCGACTCGGCGTTTCGCGCGAGTACTCGGCATCAGAGTTGGACGCGACGATTCAGACAGGATTTTAGCCTGGGCGTTTGGGCGCAGCAGTGCTGCGCCCGTACAATGCTGCGTAGAGCCGGCGATACGTTTCGAATCGGGTTGCGCATGTGCAGGTCGGCGCTAGGCTTCTTCTTCGGCGTGGACCAAATCGCCGTGGGCGGCTTTGTGAGCGTCGATCACTTTTTGCGCCAGCTCGTTGGGGACGTAATCGTAGTGATCGAACTCCATCGAGTACGTCGCGCGTCCCTGCGTTTTCGACGTCAGATCGGTCGCGTAGGTCAGCATCTCGGCCAGCGGCACCTGCGCTTTGATGATGACGTTGTGCCCGCGCACTTCGCTGCCGGCAGATGCGTCCGCGGCGTGCGCTGAGATCACCCATCAAATCGCCCGAGTATTGATCGGGCGCATAGACCTCGACGTGTCATCACCGGCTCGAGGAGCGCCGGCTTCGCTTGCTTCATCGCTTCCTTGAACGCCAGCGAGCCGGCGATTTTGAACGCCATGTCCGACGAATCGACGTCGTGATATTTGCCGTCATAGAGCGTGGCGCGAAAATCGACGACCGGAAATCCCGCGAGATAGCCGCGAGCCGCCGCGTCGCGAATGCCGCGCTCCACCGACGGAATCCAGTTGCGCGGAATCGCGCCGCCGAAAACATCGTCGACAAACTCGACGCCTTTGCCGCGCTCGACCGGCTCCATCTTGATGCGGCACACGCCGAATTGGCCGTGACCGCCCGACTGCTTTTTGTGTTTGCCTTCGGCGTCGGCTTTGCCGCGAATCGTCTCGCGATACGGAACCTTCGGCGGCTTGAGCGTGAGATCGACGTGGTAGCGCTTGTGCAGCTTGGCCACCACGACTTCGATGTGCTGCTGCCCGGAGCCCGCGAGCAGAAATTCCTTCGTCTG
The DNA here is from genome assembly GCA_963764125.1 of uncultured Solirubrobacteraceae bacterium. Lineage (GTDB taxonomy): Bacteria > Actinomycetota > Thermoleophilia > Solirubrobacterales > Solirubrobacteraceae > Palsa-465. The sequence continues at coordinate 5,422 of CAVXRR010000030.1, read as the reverse complement.
CGGATCGCGCGAGAAACGCAGCGCGGCATCTTCTTCCAGAATTTTGTGAATCGAGACGCCGATTTTGTCTTCGTCGGCGCGCGTTTTCGGCTCGATCGCAAATGTGATCGACGGCTCCGGAATCTGCGCCGGCGAGTAGAAAATCGGCGCGGCCTTGTCGCCCAGCGTTTCGCCGGTGGTCGTTTCTTTCAGCTTGGCGATGGCGCCGATGTCGCCGGCGTGCAACTCCGGCACTTCGGTGAGCTGTTTTCCCTGCACGACGAGCGTGTGCTGCAAGCGTTCCGGCGTCGAGCGATTGAAATTCACCAGCGTGGCATCGTTTTTGAGCACGCCGCTCTTCACTTTGAAATAGTTGATGCGCCCGGCGAACGGATCGGCGAGCGTCTTGAAGACGAACACCGAGACCGGCTGGTTGTCGTCGTACTTGCGCTCGATGCGATCGCCTTTGCCGTCGGCTCCTTGAATCCGACCTGCGAATGCTCGTCGGGATGCGGGAAGCAATCGGCGATGAAGGTGAGCAGGCTCGCGGTTCCGACGTTGTGCAGCGCGGAAACCATCAGCACCGGGAAAATCTTTTCGGCGACGATGGCTTTGCGCACGCCGGGAATCAGATCCTGAATCGGGATCGTGCCTTCACGGAAAAATTCCTCCATCAACTCGTCATCGCCTTCGGCGATCATCTCGACGAGTTTTTCGTGCGCTTCCTTCGCTTCGTCAGCGAGCGCGGCGGGAATTTCCTCGATCGTACGGCTGGCCTTCGCCGTCCGGCTTGTACATGTGCGCTTTCATGCTGACGAGATCGATGACGCCGCGGAAGCCGCGCTCGGTGCCGATCGGCAACTGCAGAGCGACAACGTTGCGGCCAAATACCTGCTCGCAGCGATTCCATCGCGCGCTCGAAGCTGGACAGTTCGCGATCCATCCATGTGAGGACAAACGCGCGCGGAATGTCGTACTCGGTGCAGTAATCCCAAACTTTTTCGGTGGTGACTTGCGCGCCGACGTGAGCGTCGACGGTGATCAGCGCGGCATCGGCGCCGATGAGCGAGGCTTTCGCTTCGTTGATGAACGTGGAATAGCCGGGCAGATCGATGAGATTGATTTTCACTTTGTCGCCGGAGCAGAGCGTGCACGGCCATTCGGCGTAAGCGAGCCCGGTTTGAATCGAAATTTTTCTGCCGATTTCTTCTTCGTCCCAATCCGTGGTGGTGGTGCCTTCCGCAACTTTTCCCCAGCGCGGCGTCATTCCCGCGGTGAAGAGCAACGACGACACCAGTTGCGTTTTGCCGGTGCCGCCGTGGCCTACAATGCCCACGTTTCGGATGTCCTTGGTGAGATACGTCTTCATGCAGACCTCCCTTTTGCGATCCGGCGTCAAGGCCGGGATCGAGCGGCGAGGTCCGCCCAGACGGGCTGAAGGCGCGGGCCTGCGCCTGAATTTGATTTGAGGGAGGAGAACGTGGCCTCAACCTGGGTCCCCGCGGGTGCGAGGGCGAAGGTGTTGCGAAATCTTGTCCCTGGTCCGCTCTCCAGCGAGCGGATGCTAGCACAGGGATTTGGCGGTCGCAATCGACCTTGGGGACCGCAAGCGAGGCGTTAGTCGCGGAGCAGTGCTGGTTGCAGGAACCGCGAACAAGCATAGATTGCTGCGTACTCAAAACGCTTGCGGGCCGCGGAGATTGGTGTCTCGTTTGCCGCGGAGGGCGCAAGGAGGGCCACGTTTGTTTTCGTTGATTTGGGGTCTGGTCAAGCCGTATCGCGGGAGTTTGGCGGTGGTGTTGGTTGCGATGGTGCTGCAAATGGCGGCGACCGTCGCGGCGCCGTGGCCGCTGAAAGTTGTGCTCGATAACGTCGTGGGCGAGCACAAGTTGCCGCATTGGCTCAGCGATTTGCTTGCAGCCGTTTTTTCATCACGGAACGAAGATGGAGATTGCCGCGGCCGCGGCGATCGCGCTGGTAGTGATCGCGGTCGTTGGCGCGATCGCTTCGGGAATCGCGAATTACTACACCGCGAGCGTCGGGCAATACATCGCGAACGATTTGCGGCTGCGCACCTACGACCACCTGCAGCAGCTTTCCCTGAACTATTACAGCGAACACGATCTGGGCACGTTGCTGAGCACGCTGACGGCGGACGTGCAGACGATTCAGAGTTTTGCGTCGGGCTCGACGCTGGACATCGTCGTGGACTTGCTGACGATCATCAGCATGCTGGCGATCATGTTCTTTCTGAACTGGGATTTCACGCTGATCGCGGTGGCGATTACGCCGTTCATGCTGGTGATTATTTCGCGCTTCAAGAAGGCGGTGAAGAAAGCGCAGAAAGAAGTGCGGAAGCAGCAGAGCAACATCGTGACGGTGGTGCAGCAAGGGCTCGAGTCGGTGCGGGTGATCAAGGCGTTTGGGCGGCAGGATCTCGAGCAGGAGGAACTGAGCGAAGTCAGCAAGGCGACGGTGGATGCTGTCGCTGAAGGCGCGGCGCGTGAAGGCGATGTTGTCGCCGCTGGTGACGGTTGTGGTTGCGCTGTGCACGGCGTTTGTTTTGTGGCGGAGTTCTTCGCTGATTTTGAAGGGAACGATGACCGCGGGGGCGCTGACGGTTTTTCTGTCGTACCTGGCGCAGTTTTTCAAGCCGGTGAAAGATCTGGCGACGATGACGAACACGATCGCGCAGACGGCGGTCGGCGTCGATCGGATTCAGGCGATTCTGAATGCCGAGCGATGTGATTCCGGAGAAGGCCGATGCGATCGAGCCGCGGTCCGCTGAAGGGCAACATCGAGTTTGAAAACATCGTGTTCGGCTACAACAAAGACGCTCGCGTATTGAAAGGTGTGAGCTTCAAGATCGACGCAGGACAGATGATTGGCGTTGTTGGTCCGACCGGAAGCGGCAAGTCGACGATCGTCAGCCTGATTCCGCGATTTTACGATCCGAATTCGGGACGCGTCACGATCGATGGGCACGATCTGCGCGACTATGAAGCTACGCGATCTGCGCAGCCAGATCGCCTATGTGTTGCAGGAGACGGTGCTGTTTCGCGGAAGCGTGGCGGACAACATCGCTTACGGCAAAGGGACCGCGACGCGCGACGAAATTGTCGGCGGCGGCGAAGCTGGCGAATGCGGACGGATTTATTTCGCAGATGCCACAGGGATACGACACGATGGTCGGCGATCGCGGCGACACGCTTTCGGGCGGACAGCGACAGCGCATCGGCATCGCGCGCGCGATCATTCGCGACAATCCGATTTTGATTCTGGACGAACCGACGGCGGCGCTCGATTCGGAATCAGAAAAGCTGGTGATGGAAGCGCTCACGAGGCTGATGAAAGGGCAGAACGGTGATCACGATCGCGCACCGGCTCGAGCACGATTCGCGACGCCGACAAAATCATTGTGCTGACGCAAGGCGTCGCTGGCCGAGCAAGGGCAGCCACGACGAGCTGATGGCGCTCAACGGCGTCTATGCGGCTCTGTATCGCACGCAATTCGACGAGCAGGTGGCGGCAGCGCAGCCTACCCCAAGCGCGCTGGTAAAGGGCTAGAATATGGCGGGCCGAATCACGGGGAACGAATGCCGCGTCAGCTGATCGTACTGCCGGATCACACAGCCAAACCATTTATCGATGCAGTGGACAAAGCGAAGAAGTCGATTCGCGTGAAGATGTTTTTGTTTTCGCATGTCGGGCTGATTGACGCGATTATTCGCGCGAATAAACGCGGCGTGAATGTGCGCGTGATGTTGAATCCGGCGCGGCGCAGCGGAAAGACGGAGAATTCGGCGACGGCGAAGAGACTCAAGGCGGCCGGAGTCGAAGTCAAAGACAGCAACCCGGCGTTCGACGTGACGCACGAGAAGTCGATGGTGATCGACGATCGCGTGGCGTTCGTGCAGTCGCTCAATTGGGATCGTGAAAAATCTGGAGGGAACGCGCGACTACGCGGTTGTGACCGACGACAAGCGCGAAGTGGCGGAAGTCATTGCGGGCTTTGAAGCCGACTGGAAGCGGAAGCCGTATAAAGTGGGCGATCGGAATTTGTTGATCTGGTGCAGCGGCAACGGGAGCGAGCGCATCGCGAAATTCATCGACAGCGCGAAGAAAACTTTGTTCGTGCAGAACGAGCGCTATCAGGATCAGGTCATCATCGAGCGGCTGGTGCGCGCGAAGACGCGCGGCGTGAAAGTGCACGTGATGGCGCGGCCGCCGCACAAATTGTCGAAGCAGAAACTGACGGAAGGCGTCGGCGGATTGCGGATTCTGAATGACGTCGGAATCAAAGTGCACAAGCTGAAGCATCTGAAGCTGCACGGGAAGATGCTGCTGGCCGACGGCGAGCGAGCGATCGTGGGCTCGATCAATCTGGCGCCGGGCAGCTTTGACAGTCGCAGAGAGTTAGCGATCGAAGTGAAGGCGCCGGAGGTTGTGCGGGCGCTGAAGAAAGTGGCGCATCACGACTGGAAGCATTCGCATCCGCTGGATTTGACGGACGCAGGTACTGCTTGCAGAGCTGAAAAAGCACAAGATCGATGCGGGGAATGAGCTCGCGTTGGAAGATGCGACCGGTGCGATCGAGCGAAAGTAACCGGACAAAAGTAACCGAACGAAATACCTTCGGCGCTAGAAAACCATGTTTTCGGAAGCGCCCACGGCTTCGATGACCGAAGCCATTTCCTTCTGAGCAAACTCCGTAAAACTGTTGACGACGCGCGGGATCGAATTGCTTGCCGGCAACGTCGTGGAGGCGCTTGAGCGCTTCCTGAATCGGCATGCCTTTGCGATACGGCCGCGCGGAAACCATCGCGTCGAACGCGTCGATCACCGACACGATGCGAGCGCCGATCGGAGTTTCGTGGCCTTTGAGCTTGGCAGGATATCCGGTGCCGTCGAAATTTTCGTGATGGTGCAAAACGTAGAGGCTGGATTGTTCGAGGCCTTTGAGTTTGCGGATGACGGTCCAGCCGAATTCCGGATGGCGCTTCACGACTTCGTATTCTTCGTCGGTGAGGCGGCCGGGCTTGTTGAGAATATTGTCGGGAACGCCGACCTTGCCGATGTCGTGAAGCAACGCGCCCATTTCGAGCTCGTACAAGTCGCGTTCGGAAACGCCGAGGTTGCGCGCGACGAGAAGTCCCCACTCCGCCAAACGTGTGCTGTGGAGGCCGGTATTTAGATCGCGCAGATCGAGAAGTTGATTGAGGCAGCAGACGAAATTGCTGTGAAGGTCGCGGATCTGGTTTTTCAGACCTTCGACTTCGAGCTGCTGGCGGCGGAGAAGCGCATTCTCACGCCGGGTTTGATTTCGGACTTGAGCGGAGAGACGATCTCGAGTTCGGTCTCAACTACCGGTGGTAATTCGCAGCAGGTGACCATGGTCGTTGACCTTAGTGCGAGCGGGCGAAGGCTGAAGCCTTCAGCACGT
>CAVXRR010000029.1:0-14746 GCA_963764125.1 uncultured Solirubrobacteraceae bacterium | reverse complement strand
AACCGCGATCACGACTCCCACGTCGGAAGCGTGTGGACGGCTGACGGCCATCTACTAGCCAGCGCTACGTTCAAGGGGTCGTCCGGCCGTCCGCCGGCTGGCAGACCGTAAGCGTCCTCTACGCCAGTCCCGGTGGCGCCTATATTACCTACGTCGCTTCCTATTACAACGCCGCAGGTGTCTACCTGAGCCAGCAAGGCGCTTTCGCCGATGGGGCGACGATAAGCCGCTCGCCGTTGCTGAAGGCCACGGCTGGCGTGTACTCCTATGGAACTAGTTCGGCCTTTCCGGGTCTGAGCTGGCACAACTCGGCGTACTACGTCGACGTGCTGTTCCGTTCTGGCGGCGCCTCGGGTGTGGCGGCGGGCGCTGTGCGTGGTCACGACCCATCGAGTGCGGCTGGTACCACATCCGCTCCCGTGGCTGTTCCCGACTAGCTCGTCGCCGGTCGCCCCGAGTTCTTCCGCTAGCTCGACGGCCAGTGGTCCAAGCGTCGCGCCTGCTCGACCGAGCCTGTCGTCACCGCCCAAGACCACAGTTGCTGCTCCGCCGGCCGGCAGTTCGGCCACTAGCTTCATCGTGCCGCTCCGCCCGGGTGCCAGTGGGGACTGCGCTCACGAATCGCACGGGCCCGACCACGATCACCAAGGCCGGCACGGTCATCAATGCCGCCAGCATTAAAGCGACGCTGGTAATCAAGGCGGCGAACGTCGTGATTACGAATTCACGGATCACTGGTCAGGGTGACGATTACGCCGGTGTCGACGTCGAGAGTGGCTCGTTGACGATCTCGGCCTCGACGATCACAAATACCGATAACGGCCTGCGGGGGAGACAACTACACCGCCACCCGGGTCGAGGTCACCAAGCTGACGTCCGATGGGTTCAAGCTCGACAATGTCCACATCGACCAGGCCTGGTGTCATGACTTCGTGGCCGATTCGGCCGCGCACTCCGATTGCGTCCAGTCCGAGACCGGGATCGTCAACGCGTCGATTACCAACTCGTATCTGACCGGCGGGGTCGAACTCGGCGATCATCTTGAAGCCGGACCTGGGCGGTAGCACAACGGGCCCGATCGTGGTGAACAACAACGTCCTCGGCAACGGCAACTACACGCTCTATGCGGTGGCTGGTTCGGATGAGGCCGTGCAGAGGGCATCACCATCACTAACAACCGGTCTTCCACACCGGCTACTACGGACCACAATCCGTCGAAGTGCCGGTGACCGCGTCGAACAATGCTGCACTGACACCGGAAAATCCCTCGGTGGCGCACTGAGCTAACGGTTTTCTCCACGCTCGGGTCCACGTGAAGTAAGCGCGTGGACCCGGGCGTGCTTGGAATACACCCCACTGTAGGAAAGGCCTTAATCGTGCGATCTTCGCTGCCCCCATCCCATTCTGTTGATGTCCGCAAGCCCCGTTGGAAGTCCAGACGCGTTCTGGCCGGTGCCGCGCTTATCCGCACCACGAGTCCGGCATCGCGCAGCACGGCGAGGTGTCGGGCGTCCTCGCCCAGCTGGGCGCGGGTTGGGGGTTCGTGGCGCGCCGCGCGCAGGCGGTCGGCGAGCGCGAGGGCGTCGGGATGCAGCGGTGACAGCGGCTTGACCTGGGCCGCCAGGCCTGCGGTCTCGGTGCGTCCGATTCGGCGTCAGGGCGCTCACCACGCTCGATGCGGCCCAGTCGCTCACGCAGGTCCTGCCGGGAGCCGCGGCGCTGCGCTGCGGCCTCGAGCACGACCCCGCCGCCCAGCGTGTCGGGAGGCGCGATCCGGCGGATGACGAGCCGGTCGCCGTCGGCGACGAGCAGCGGTTGCTCGAGCCGCAGCTGCCAGTAGCGGTCGCCGAGGGCGACAAGCCGGCCGGGCACGTCGCGCGTGCCGTGGTGGACCTGGACTCGCCGTGCGGATCGGCTGGGCGCCTCGCGCAGCGTAAGCGCCACGCCGAGAGTGCGGCTGGCGCGCACGAAGGACGCGCGACCGACCAGCACGTCGCCGCGGGCGACCGAGGTGACCGCCACACCGGCGAGGTTCACGGCAACCCGTTGTCCGGCCACGGCTTCCTCGACGGCCTCGCCGTGCACCTGCACACCTCGCACCCTGACCTCGCCCCCGCCCGGCAGCAGCCTGAGCGTGGCCCCGCGACCGATGGCACCGCTCCAGAGCGTCCCGGTGAGCACCGTGCCCGCGCCGCGGATGGTGAACACGCGGTCGACGTGCAGCACGACCGGCGCGGTGACCGCGGCTCTGGGCTGCACGCGCCCGGCCAGCATGCGCCAGCGCAGCCATGACGTCGGCGAGGCCCTGCCCGGTGCGGGCCGAGCAGGTGACCACCTCAGCGCCAGGCAGGAGCCGCTGGGCCGCGGCGGCGGCGGCCGCCGGGTCGCGGGCGTCGCTCTTGGTGATCGCCACCACGCCGTGGCGAACGCCGAGGCCCCCGAGCACGGCCGCGTGCTCGCGCGTCTGGGGCATGACGCCGTCGTCGGCGGCGATCGCCATGAGGTACAGGTCGATGCCGGTCGCACCGGCGACCATCGTCCGGACGAAGCGCTCGTGACCGGGGACGTCGATGACCGACAGGCGCGGCCCGCCGGGCAGCGGCAGCGCGGCATAGCCAAGCTCGATCGTCATCCCGCGGGCGCGTTCGGCGGGCAGTCGGTCGGTGTCGACGCCGGTGAGCACCTTGACCAGCGACGTCTTGCCGTGGTCGACGTGCCCGGCCGTCCCGAGCGTGAGCGGGGCGGCGGTGGCGCTCACCGCACGAGAATCGTGCCGGGGTCGCCCGCAACCACCCGCCCGAGCACGGGGCCGGGCACCCGGGCGGCGTGGTCCTCGGCGACGGCGACCAGCAACCCGCCCGATGTGGTGGCGTCGCAGAGCAGTCGCACCCGTGGGGCCGGTACACCGCCGGCGAAGGTCGTGAACGTCGCGGCATACTCCCGGTTGCGCCGGCTCCCGCCCGACACCGCCCGCTCGCCGGCGTCGTCGTCAAGGAGCTCCAACGCGCCGTCGATCGCCGGCACCAGCGCGGCTTCGATCGCGGCGGCGACGCCACTGGCCCGGCAGACGTTGTGCAGGTGGCCGAGCAGACCAAAGCCGGTCACGTCGGTGACCGCATGCGCACCCGCGTGCCGAGCGGCGATCGCCGCCGACGCGTTGAGCTCGGCCATCACCCCGACCGCACGGTCCAGCAACTGCTCGTCGTCGGTGAGGCCGCGCTGGCGCGCTGTCGTGATCGCGCCCACCCCCAGCGGCTTGGTCAAGACCAGGACGTCGCCGGTGCGGCGCCGGCGTTGGTGAACACCTCGTCGGGATGCACGACCCCGGTCACCGCCAGCCCGTACTTGGGCTCGGGGTCGTCGATCGAATGCCCGCCGGCCACCGTGGCGCCGCTGCGCTCGACGCACATCGCGGCCACCGCGGAGGATCTCGCCCAGCACCTCCACGCCGAGCCGCTCCAGCGGGAACGCGACGATGTTGAGCGCGACGAGCGGCGTCGCGCCCATGGCGTACACGTCTGACAACGCGTTGGCGGCGGCGATCCGGCCGAAGTCGTAGGGGTCATCGACGATCGGGGTGAAGAAATCGACCGTCTGCACCAGGGCCAGCTCGTCGCTGAGACGGAAGACCGCGGCATCGTCCGCCGTCGCGGAGCCGACGAGCAGCCGCTCGTCCGCCACCCCGCCCAGGTCGCGCACGATCGGGAGCAGGGCGGCGGCGGGCAGCTTGCACCCGCAGCCCGCGCCGTGGCTCAGCGAGGTCAGCGCGTCGGTCGCGGTCGACACTGCCCGCCAGCCTAGCGGCGGCGCGGGCGGAGAGCCCCGCGCGGCGAGGTCGTCACCATATGTGGAGCGCAACCATTGGAAACCGTCACGAGAAGGAGCAGAGAGATGGCTGCAACCGAGAAGGCGATCCTGGCGGGCGGGTGCTTCTGGGGCGTCCAGGATCTCGTCCGCAAGCTCGATGGCGTGACCGGCACGCGCGTGGGCTACAGCGGCGGCGACACGCCCAACGCGACCTATCGCAACCACGGCTCACATGCGGAGGCGATCGAGATCCTCTTCGACCCGAGCGGATCTCCTACCGCGACCTGCTGGAGTTCTTCTTCCAGATTCACGACCCGACGACCAAGGACCGTCAGGGCAACGACATGGGGGCGAGCTACCGCTCGGCGATCTACTACGTCGACGACGAGCAGCGCCGCGTCGCGGAGGACACGATCGCCGACGTCGACGCCTCTGGCCTGTGGCCCGGCAAGGTCGTCACCGAGGTGGAGCCCGCCGGACCGTTCTGGGAGGCCGAGCCCGAGCATCAGGATTACCTCGAGCGCTACCCCAACGGCTACACCTGCCACTTCGTCCGCCCGGGCTGGAAACTGCCCCGCCGGGCACAGGAGGCGGCGCGCTGAGCTGACTCGGAGGCAGGCGCCGGCGGGGCCGGCGCCTGCTGACCTCAGCGGGTGAGCGGCGTGGTCGGGATCGCCGGAATCGGCTCTGCCAGCGCCGCGCGCCCGGGCGCCGCCGCGAAGGGGTCGGCGAAGTACTGGGTCCGTGCGTGACGAGACCGCCGGCCATCTCCATGAGGCTGAGCGAGTGCGTGGGCACGCCGTCATAGGTGATCACGCACTCGCTCACCCACAGGGCGCCACCGCCCAGGATCCGGCGGATCGTGAAGTGGCGCTCGGCCGGGTGCCCGCCACGTTGCGCCTGGATCCGTGATCGGCCCCGGAACCGCTCGCCGGACTGCGGGTAGTCCAGAATCGCGTCGTCGGCGTAGATCGCGTGCTCGGCGGCGATGTCCCCGCGTTCGGAGGCCTCCCAGTGCTGCTGAATCCGAGCGCGGATGTCGGCGTCACCATCAGTTGCGCGGTTCATCCGTCAGCCCTCAAACCAGTGGGAGTGTCGCGGCTCGCACGGCAGCGGCGGACGCTCAGCCCGCGACTTGCGCGACGGCCGCGTCGACGCTCGAGGCCGCCTTGGCGTGTTCGCGGCTGTCCTTTGAGGAGATGAGGAGCACCGTCAGGATCGCGCCGAGGACCGCGAAGCCGGCGCCGATCAGGAAGGCGCGGTCAAATCCCTTGGTGAGGGCGATCGCAGTGTTGTGGACGCCGCCGCTCAGGATGCTCTGGGTGTGGCTGTTGGCGACGGTGGCGAGGATCGCGAGCCCCAGCGCCCCACCGACCTGCTGAGAGGTGTTGATCAGACCGGAGGCCAGGCCCGCCTCCTGGGGTTCGGTGCCGGTCACGGCGGCGATCGTCACCGGCACGAAGGCGAGGCCGAGGCCGACCGCGGCCAGGAGCGACGGGCCGAGGATGTCGGAGACGTAGGCGCCGTGGGGCGCGGGCACCTGGGCGAACCAGAACAGGGCCGCGGCGATCAGGATCATCCCGATGGTGAGGGGGATCTTGAAGCCCAGCCGCGTGACGAGCTGGGAGGCGATGCCCGCCGAGATGATGATCCCCAAGGCCAGCGGCAGGTAGGCGAGGCCGGTCTTGATCGGCGTGTACCCCATCACGTCCTGGAGGTACAGGGAGATGAAGAAGAACATCGAGAACAGCGACATGCCGATCAGCAGGCCGACGATGTTGGCTCCGCGCAGCGTGCGCAGGCGGAAGATCGAGAACGGCATCAGGGGGTCCTTCTGGCGCCGCTCGATCACCACGAAGGCGATCAGGAGGAGCGCGGCGGCGGCCAGGCAGGCGATCGTCCGGGTCGATCCCCAACCGACGTTGACCGCGTCGACGACGGCGTAGACGAGCAGCGCCAGGCCCGCCGTCACGGTCACCGCGCCGGGGATGTCAAAGGTGCTTCCGGCCTCCTCGCGGCGGCTCTCGAGCAACACGCGTGGGGCCAGTCCCGCGGCGATCAGTCCGATCGGAACGTTGACGAACAGCACCCAGCGCCAGCTCAACCCGCTGGTGAGGATGCCGCCGAGGAGCACGCCGGCGGCCCCGCCGGCGCCGGCGACCGCGCCCCAGATGCCCAGCGCGCGGTTGCGTTCCGCACCATCGGCGAACGTGGTCGTGATGATCGACAGTGCCGCCGGCGACACGATCGCGGCGCCCAGCCCCTGGACGGCGCGGGCCGCGATCAGCCAGGTCTCGGACTGCGCGAGGCCACCGGCCAGCGATGCCAGGGAGAAGACCACGAGGCCGAGCATGAACATCCGGCGGCGCCCCAGCAGGTCGGCCATGCGCCCGCCGAGCAGCAGGAAGCCGCCGAAGGTCAGCGTGTAGGAGTTCACGACCCAGGTGAGGTCGTCCCGGGAGAAGTGCAGGTGAGCGCCGATCGACGGCAGCGCGACGTTGACGATGGAGGCGTCGATCACGATCACGAACTGGGTCATCGCGAGCAGCAGCAGGGCGAGGTTCTTCGCCCGGGGGGTGGCCAGGGAGGCGCGATCGGTGTGGCTGAGCGATGACATGGAAGCTGACCTCCGGTTCCGTTTGCACGGGCGACTATAGTGAACCACGATTCCGTTTGTCAAGGAATCGTGTGAACACACCGTGACCACATCGCCGAATCAGAGCGAGCGCCCGCTGCGCTCCGACGCGCGCCGAAACCGGGAGCGGATCCTCAGCGGTGCTCGCGCGGTGTTCGCCGAGTACGGCAGCGAAGCGCAGATGGATGACGTCGCCCGCCGCGCCGGAGTGGGCGTCGGCACCGTGTATCGCCACTACCCGACCAAGGAGGCGCTGCTGGTCGAGCTGGTGCGCGAGAAGTTCAAGTTCTTCGCGGCCGAGGCTCGGGACGCGCTGGAGCGCGACGGCGAGCCGTTTGAGGTGCTGGCCGACCTGATGCGCTCCAACGCTGAAGCGCTGGAGCGCGACGCCGGCACCCAACAGGTGCTCGCGGGCGCCGGCGAGCACATCTGGACTCATGCCGCTGCCGAGCAGAGCGAGCTGCTGGACCTGACCTCGCAGCTGATCGACCGCGCCCGGCGCGGCGGCACCATCCGCGCGGACGCGACCGCGACCGACATCGGAATGATCATGTGCGGCCTCTCGGCGACGATGGCCCACCCCGCGTCCGGGTTTGACTGGCGCCGGCACCTGGATCTGATGATCGACATGCTCCGCCCCCGATAGACCCGACCGTCGATAGCGAGCCAAGCTCGCATCGCGGTGACCGGATCGCTCGGCTCTACCCTGGGCTCTTCGGGCCGATCATCACCGAGGTGCCGCCTCCGGTCTGGATGATCCGGCCGGCGTAGTGCTGGCAGGGCGGGGTCAGCGGCCGGGGCGAGCGGTCCGGGAGGTGCCCGACGACGCGTGACTGCAGGTAGACGGCCCAGCTGTCCTCGCCGGCGTCGGGCCCGCTCATCTGCTCGCCCATCAGCGCGGCGGTGTGGGGGTTGAAGACCAGTTCCTGGCGGCGGCCCTGTCCGTCGGTGGCCGCGACGCCCAGACCGGAACGGCCGGAGTGATCGCGCACGGTGCCGAGCAGGTGGATGCCGGGAACGAGCGCGGCCGCGTGATAGAGGGCAGCGCGCAGGGCGGGGCTCGCGTCGGTCTCGCGCAGGAAGTCCGAGATGCGGCTGAGATCCTGGGCGGGTCCGCTGGGTCCGCCGGGATCGAGCGCGCGGATCTGGCGCAGCAGCACGCGCGGATCGTGCGACAAGCTGTTCATGTTCTGAACGGGGCCCATGGAGAAGCAGCCAGGCGCGAACCATAAGCGGCTCCTGATCTTCTGCATGGTTCGGATCTTCATCGCCGTGCAGATCGCTTGGTCCCGAGGCGAGGTGTAGCTCGCGGTGCCCTCGGTGTCCTGGTCAAGTCCGGAGCCGTCGGCGGCGATCCACACCTGCCGGTGATCCGGGGTGTACGTGACGCACGGCTGCGCCACGCCCGACCGCGATCGACGCGTAGTGGTTGCGCGAGTCGACATACAGATACTGGCCTCGGGCGGGCACCAGGGACGGTCCATTGGCGGCGATGTTGGCCAGACGGCTGAGCGCCGCCGCGATCGCGTCCGCGGGACCCGTGTCCGAGCCCGAACCGCCGGCGAGCTCGACGACAAGCACGCATGCAAGCACGGCCGCGGTCGCCATCGCCGCCCGCCGCCACCAGCGTCGCCGCCGCTCTCCGCCGGCGAAGCGTGGGCGCTGCCGATCGCCGCGTCCAACGCGGCCCGGGCATGCGCGCGAGCGGCTTCGGTCGGCTCAGGTTCGTCGGCGCGGAAGCGCCGAACACGTTCGATCTCATCGATCATCGGCCATCTCCGTTCGGGTGGTCAGCTGCGGTCGGGCCGACGCTGCAGCCGGTCGCGTAGGTGTGCGCGTGCGCGGGAGAGCCGCGAACGCACGGTGCCGACCGGGATCTCCAGAGCGGCGGCGATCTCCTCGTAGGACAGCTCGCCCCACGCGGTCAGCAACAGGACGTCGCGCTGGTCGCCTTCGAGCTCAGCCAGCGCCGCCGCCAGTTCGACGTCGACGTCAGGTCGCTCCTCGATCACCCGCTCGGGCTGCGCGCTCAGCCGGGCGACCGTCTCGAGCAGGCGCTGCTCCGCCCGGCGGTCATTGAGCAGCAGGTGGGTAGCGATCCCCAACAGCCAGGGCCGTGCCTCCAGCTCCTCACGCCGGAACGTCGCCCGGCGCTCAAAGGCGACGGTGAACGTCTGAGCAGCAAGGTCGTCAGCGCGTTCACGGCCGAGCCGCCGAGCGAGGTAACGATGGACCGCGACGAAGTGGCGATCAAACAGGTCACCGAACGCCTCAGGGGACATCAGCGAGCGAGCGATGAGCTCCCCGTCCGACATCGGTGTCCGCGCACGCATCTACACAATGATTGTCAGGACCCCTCGAAAAGTTCCCGCCCCCATACGGCCCCGCGCGGACGCCGCTGGCCGTGGTCGGATTTAGGGTTGGCGGGCGTGCTCAAAGCCCTGAGGCGACGGGGCAATCAGGGAGCTGACCGGGGAACTCCCCTGGTAATCGCCGCTTTCTACGGAGGGTGAGCGAGGGGACTCGAACCCCCGACCGCCTGGACCACAACCAGGAGCTCTACCAACTGAGCTACGCCCACCGTGGGACAGCTGAATCTACCAGCGAGCGGTCGCGAACCCCACCGACCCCCCGACGCCCCCGGCAGGATTCGAACCTGCGGCCAACGGATTAGAAGTCCGTCGCTCTGTCCACTGAGCTACGGGGGCCCGGCGCTGAGCGTAACGGCGCGGGTGGACCCGGGGCTCAGCGAACGCCCGCGGCGTAGGCCACCGGCGCCACGTGCACCGGGTGCCGGCGGCGCCGGCGGGTGCGACGCCGATGCTTGACCGCGGACGCCGTGGGCATCGAGGGAGCTGACCGCGTCCCCAGCCCCCGGCTCGAAGGCTGCTCAGCCGCGGCCCGTCCGGTCGGGCACGTGGCGGTCACGTAGCACGCCAGCGGAGGCTCGGAAGTGGTGCGCGGGGATGCGGCCACCGTGCTCGCCACCGATGCGACGGTGGTGGCGTAGTCGGCGGGGAAGGTGCTCGGATCGATGCCGGGCATGAGCGGGTCCAGACAGGTCGTCGCGGCGACGCGGGACGCCACGGCCGGCCCGGGATGGGTCAGCGCGTCCAGCGCGAGCTGGTAGGCGGTGTTGTCATAGATGCCGATGCCCAGGTGCTCGGTGAGGTCCGCCGGGCACACCGACTGGATGGCCACGTTGGCGACGGCTCCGCCTCCGCCGGCCAGTGAGGAGGAGGCGGCGGGACCGAAGTTGGGGACGACCACCTCGTCGGTGTCGGTGTAGATGTCGGTGTAGGAGATCCCGGGGAAGGTCTCCTGGGCGGAGTTCAGGGCGGCGATGAACTCCGCGTCTGAGCGCTGCTGCCAGAAGGCCGGCGCGCAGCTCTGCGCGCACGCCGGGATCGCGTCGAGGGTCCCGTGGTTGCTCGGCGACAGGCCCACGACGTCGTCGACCATCGCGCGGGTGTCGGGCCAGAAGCGCAGCGCCCATCGGGGGACCATGCCGCCCTGGGAATGCCCGACGATGTCGATCCGGCCGCCGTAGGCCGCATGCATCGTGCGGATGGCATAGACGATGTACTCACCGGCGACCTGGATGTCGCCCATCGCGGTGGCGGGGAGCGTGACGGCGCAGTAGGGCCACCCGAGCTGGCTCAGCGCCGGCTCCCATCCGTACCCGTAGTCGGTGGATGGGTTCAGCGCGGTCCCGGGCACGAGCAGCACCGGCGCACGTGACGCCCCGCGCAGCGAACCGGTGCATTTCAGCGCGGCGGCCAGCGTGGCCGGAGGCACCGACAGCGCGGGGCCCGGGCGGCTGGGCGGTGCATACGCGGCCGAGGCGGCCTCAGGCAGGAACACGAGCGCCACGGCCGCGAGCAACACCGCTCGCATCGTTCGCAGTGGCGACGCCCGTGGCCGTACCGGCATGGCCGGGTCCTACCGTCGATCGGCAAGATTCAAACCACCGCGCGCGAGACCTTACGACCGCACCCCCAAACGTACTGCAAACCAGCAGATCATCAGCCAGATCTCAGTGTGTTCTACCGTCCCGCCCAGCGTCTCAACGAGTACAAGCCCTTCGCGGCGGGTAGGCCGACCTTGACGTGCGCCGTAACCTGACAACGATCACAGCGGGGATGACCGAATGAAGAGCGGGCGCGAGAAGGCCGAAGAGAAGCGACAGGCCAAGCTTGCCCAGGTTCAGGAGCAGGTTGAGGACGGATCCCTGGTCATCCGGCAGATGACCGACGAGGAGCGCCGCAAGTACCCCCCGCGTCCTGAGCGACCCAAGGGCTCCAAGGGCCGGTAGGCCCGGCCGCGCGCGGGCACGGTCATCATGCCGGTCCTGAGAATGCCGGCGTAGCAGCGATCGTCATCGGGGCGCCCGGATTTGAACCGGGGACCTCCTGCTCCCAAAGCAGGCGCGCTACCAAGCTGCGCCACGCCCCGTGGGTCGGCCGAGTGTAATAAACGGCCGCGTCGGGCCCCGTGACCTTCCTGTTAGCCTCTCCCCGCCAGCCGATGGCAGAGATCCAGCCGATCCAAGCGCTCCGCTACGACCTCCACCGCACCGGCGGCCTGCAGGACGTCGTCGCGCCACCCTACGACGTCATCGACGACGCCCAGCGCGCGGCGCTGGAGGCCCGCTCGCCCTACAACGTCGTCCGCATCGATCTCCCGCAGGGCGGCGAGGACCGCTACGAGCGGGCAGCGGCGCAGCTGGACGGCTGGCGCAACGACGGGGCGGTCGTGCTCGACGAGGGCCCGGCGCTGTGGACGCTGTCCCAGGACTACGTGGGACCCGACGGCCGGGAGCGCACCCGCAACGGGGTGTTCGCGCGCGTGCGCGTGGAGGAGTACGGGCCCGGCCGCATCCGGCCCCACGAGCGCACCCATCCCGGCCCGCGCGAGGACCGGCTGCGCCTGACCCGCGCCACCAAGGCCAACCTCTCCCCCATCTTCTCGCTGTTCTCCGACCCGGCGGGCGCCGTCGCCGACGCGCTGCGCGCGGCCGGGGGTGACGAGGTGTGGGCTCAGACGACGGACGACGACGGCACCGTCAACCGCCTGGGCCGCGTCGACGAGGCGGCGGCGATCACCGCCGTGCAGGAGGTGCTGGCGGGGACCGAGCTGCTCATCGCCGACGGTCACCACCGCTACGAGACCGCCCGGGTCTACGCCGAGGAGATCGGCGGCGAGGGGCCCCACCGCTACGTGCTCATGTGCCTGGTCGCGCTCCAGGACCCGGGCCTGACCGTGTTTCCCACCCATCGGCTCGTCCGCGGACTGCGTCCCGATCAGCACGAGACGCTCGCCAACGCCCTGCGGCGCGATTTCGAGATCGAGCGCCTTGACGACACCGCCGCGCTGGCGCCCGCGACCTCAGACGCCATCCGCATCGGCTACATCGACGCTCATTTCCAACAGCCGTACATGCTGACCCTGCGCGACCCCGCCGTCGCCGCCGCCGCGCTCCCGGACCGGGCGGAGCCCTACCGGCGGCTCGACACCGCGGTGCTCGAGGCGCTGATCCTCAAGGGCGCCCTGGAGATGACCGACGATGACATCGATCACCTCGATGGCCTCGGCTATGCCCGGGACTTCGCCCAGGCGCTGGAGCGGGTGCAGAGCGCCGAGTACGACGCCGCCTTCTTCATGGCCCCGACGCCCGTGGAGCGGGTGCACGAGGTGGCTGCCGCCGGGGAGAGCATGCCGCCCAAGTCCACCTACTTCTTCCCCAAGGTCCCGACGGGCCTGCTGTTCAATCCGCTGGCCTGAGCGCGCGCCGATGTCCACGGCGCTGGCGGAGCAGCTCTCGGCGGTTCTCCTGGAGCCGGCGGCCGCGAGCGCGCTGGACGTCCGCGGCCGCACCGATGCCGGGGTGCTCGTGCCCCTCTACGTTGACGGCGACCGGCTGCACGCGGTGCTCACCCGGCGCCGCGATGACCTGCGCCGTCACCCCGGCGAGATCTCCTTCCCCGGAGGCCGCCACGACGACACCGACCCCGATCTGCTGGCGACCGCACTGCGCGAGGCCGAGGAGGAGATCGGGCTGGCGCCGTCGGCGGTGCGCGTGCTCGGCGCGCTCCAACCCACACCGACGATCGCCACCGGGTATGCCATCTACCCGTTCGTCGGCCTGATCGAGCCGGGCATGGCCTGGACGCTGTCGGCGCGCGAGGTCGCCGAGGTCCTGGAGCTCGCCCTTGATGACCTGCGCGCCGGCTACGGGCGCCGCCGGCTGCTGCGCCGCGGGGTGCCGATCCGCACCGACACCTACGTCGTCGGCGACGATCTCATCTGGGGTGCCACGGCGCGGATCCTGGCCGACCTGTTCGAGCGGCTCGAGCCGCCGGCGAGCGCGCTCGGAGCTCAGCGGGCGTACTGATCGCGGCCAAGCAACGCGCGATCGACGGCCGCGACGGCCAGTGACAGCCACGCCTCGTCGCCGGCCGGGTCGGACGTCAGCAGCTCGTAGGGGATCAGCGAGCGCTCGCAGGCATAGCGCACCCGCTCGGCGCCGTGGCTCAGCAGCGCCGGATCGACGCTGCCCGCAGCCTGGTACACGACACCGCGCACCGTGGTGTCCAGCATCCGCTCCAGCAGCATGTCCAGCCGCGTGCCGTGGAGCGCCGCCAGCTGCTCCTCAGTCCCCACCGCCGAGCCGAGCAGGATGCAGGCGACGCCCACGTGGGCCAGAGCGGGGGCCAGCGTCCCGACGAGATTGGGGTCGCCGATGAACGGCTCGCCACCCGCCGCCTCGATCTCCGCGCGGCGAGCCGGGTCACGCGTCGTGCCCCGGACCGCATGGCCCGCGGAGCGCAGCGCCTTGGTCAGCTCCAGGCCCCGGCAACCGCAGCCGACGATCAGGCAGCGCGCCACGCCGGCTCAGCCACCGCCGGCAGCGCCGGATCCGAACTCGCGCTGGACCTCCTCGCGTGTGCGCTCGGGGAGGCCCCGGGCACGGCGACGCGCGTTGGTGACCTCGAGGAGCTCGTCGAGCTCACGATCGGCGAGGTAGGCCTCGCGGCGGCGCCGCTGCTCGTTGACATCCTCCATCACGCGGCGCTCCAGGTCGGCGACGGTCATGTCGGCCTCCCCGCGACGGCGGCGACGCTGGTTGTGGGCCTCCAGCATCTGCGCCAGGTCCTCGGCCTCCAGCTCCTCGCGGTCCTCGGTGATCTGGCGAGCCGACCGCAACCCGAACGGCTCCATCCCCCGCCCCTGGTTCGCCCGGCCGAGGATCCACACCCACAACACCAGGATGGCCAGGCCGGCGAGCAGCACGATTGCGAACGGGTCCACCGGCGGCGAGTCTAACTCGCATCGTTGCATTCACCACCCACTCGGTGCGCAACTTCGATTCTGACGTCGTGTTTATGCAGGGCGTCATCACCTCCGAACGGGCGGGCCGGCAATCGGCGGAGGCCTATCTCTACACATGCAGGGTCAAGGAGGCTTCATGCGTCTTCGCATCACCGTGCTTGTCTGCGCGCTGTCGGCGTTGGCTGGCGCAGCTGCTCCGAGCTTGGCCGGCGCGGCACCACTGCACAATCGCGGACTCACGATCCACGCGGTACCGCAGCACATCATCGCCGGCGAGGCCGTACTCATCTTCGGCCAACTGAAGGGACCTGACCACGCCAACCAGGTGATCACGCTGTATCACCGGATCAACCCGAACCCCGGTTTCACCGTCATCGGCGTCACCAAGACCAATGCCAATGGCCAGTACGAGTTCACTCGCCAGGAGGGCATCGTCGACACCAACCGTGAGTGGTTCGTGCGCGGGGTGGGTGGGGCCCGCTTCACGCACAGCCGCACCGTGCACGAGCGGGTGGACGCACTGGTGAGCCTGGCGGCCAGCTCGACGAGCGGCCTGACGCGTCACCCCATCGTGTTCAGCGGGCATGTCACCCCTGACCACACCGGCGGCGGCGTCGCCCTGCAGGAGCAGAAGGGTTCCAGCGACGACTGGACGACGATCAAGACCGCCCGCATCGGGGCCGGCTCCAACTACACGATCTCGCAGGCCTGGCGGGTTCCGGGCGCCTACGACGTCCGCGTGAAGTTCCGCGGCGACGCCCGCAACACGCCGGCCGTCTCCGATATCACGTCCGTGGTGATCGAGCAGACCCAGGTGCCGGGATTCAGCATCAGCACGACTGACCCGATCGTGCAGAACGGCCAGGCCGTCACCATCTCCGGCGTGCTGGACTCGCCGGGCGCGACGACCGGTGAGCCGAACACCATGGTGAGCCTGTTCAAAAAGCTGCCGGGCAGCGACGGCCCCTTCCA
>CAVXRR010000028.1:0-241316 GCA_963764125.1 uncultured Solirubrobacteraceae bacterium | reverse complement strand
CATCCGGGCGGACGGGCACCGCGCCCTCGCGCACGATCATCGCCACTGACGACGCGCGCGCCAGCTCGTTGAGGACCGAGGCCACGCCGCCGCGCGTCGCGTCGCGCAGGCAGCGCAGTCCGGGCCCGGCCGCGTCGAGCAGCGCGTCGACGACCGGCCACAGCGAGCAGGTGTCGGACTCGATCTCGGCGTCGAGCTCGAACTCGTTGCGCGCGAGCATGATCGCCGTGCCGTGCTCGCCGATGCTCCCGGAGAGGAGGATCCGGTCACCGGGCCGCAGGGCGCCCGGCGACAGGTGCGCCCGGGGGTCGCGGAGGCCGACACCGCTGGTGCAGATGTACATCCCGTCGGCGTGGCCACGCTCGACCACCTTGGTGTCGCCGGTGACGATGGCCACGCCGGCGGCGTCGGCGGCGGCCGCGATCGCCTCGACCTCGGCGCGCAGCTCCGCGGCGGGCAGCCCCTCCTCCAGGATGAGCGACAGGCTCAGGGCCACGGGGCGGGCCCCGGACACGGCAAGGTCGTTGATGGTGCCGTTGACCGCGAGCTCCCCGATCGACCCACCGGGGAACCGCAGCGGCCTGACCACGTAGGAGTCCGTGGTGAGGGCCAGCTCGGCTCCGTCAACGTGGACGGCACCGGCGTCGGCCAGCTCGTCGAGCGTCTCGGAGTGAAAGGCCGGCGAGAGCAGGCCCTCGATCAGTCCCTGCGTCGCCTTGCCGCCGGCCCCGTGGGCCATGGTGATGCGTTGGTCGCGGAACTTGGCGCGCTTGCCGCGGGCCGTCTCGATGATCCCCAGGATCGTCTGCTCCCGATCGGAGATCGTCCCCCCCGCGGCGGCCCGGTCGGCCATCACACCACTTCCCGCTCCCGCGCAAAGCGCCCGAAGTTGTAGTACGCCGCGCACGCCCCCTCGGAGGAGACCATGCACGTGCCGATCGGCCGCTCCGGGGTGCAGGCGGTGCCGAACACCTTGCACTCCCACGGCTTGATCACGCCCTTGAGCACCTCGCCGCACTGGCATGCCTTGGGGTCGGCCACGCGGATGCCGGGGACGCTGAAGCGGACCTCGGCATCAAGCTCGGCGTAGGCGTCGGTTAGCTTCAGCCCGCTGTGGGAGATGAAGCCCAGGCCGCGCCACTCGAAGTGGGGGCGCAGCTCGAAGACCTCGGCCATAACCTCCAGCGCGCGCAGGTTGCCCTCATAGGGGACGACGCGCTTGTACTGGTTCTCCACCTCGCAGCGTCCGGCGGCGAGCTGGCGCAGGATCATCTCAATGCCCTGGAGGATGTCCAGCGGCTCAAAGCCGGAGATGACCACCGGCCTGCCGTAGTCGGCCGGGATGAACTCGAACGGGCGTGCGCCGACCACGGTGGAGACGTGGCCGGGGCCGATGAAGCCGTCCAACCGCAGATCCGGTGACTCCAGCAGGGCACGGAGGGGCGGCACGATCGTCACGTGGCTGCACATGACGCTGAAGTTGGGCACGCTCTCGGCCCGGGCGCGCTTGAGCGTCAGCGCCGTGGAGGGCGCAGTCGTCTCAAAGCCGATGGCGAAGAAGACGACCTCGCGGTCGGGGTTCTGCTTGGCGATGCGCAGGGCGTCCAGCGGCGAGTAGACCATCCGGATGTCGGCGCCCGCGGCCTTGGCCTCGAGCAGGCTGCCGTCCGAGCCGGGCACGCGCATCATGTCGCCGAAGCAGGTGAAGATGACACCGTCCTCGTGCGCCAGCGCGATCCCGTCGTCGACGCGGCCCATGGGGATCACGCACACCGGGCACCCGGGCCCGTGGACGAGCTCGACATTGGCCGGGAGCAGGTCGTCGATGCCGTACTTGTAGATCGAGTGGGTGTGCCCGCCGCACACCTCCATCAGCTTGTAATGGCGCCCGGGCTCGACCAGGGAGAGGATCTGGCCTGAGACGGCGCGCCCGAGCTCGGCGTCGCGGAACTCGTCGACGAACCTCACAGACAGCCTCCTTGGTGCGCGATCGCGGTGCCGGCGTGGACGAGCAGGCGGTCGGCGGGCGAAACCGGAGCGACCAGCGCGATCTCCACCGTTTCGTGGGCCCCGTCCTCGGCCGCGCAGAGCGCGAGCTCCCGGACGACGTCAACTCGCAGGACCGTCATCTCCACCGCGATGTCGCCGCAGGTGATGCAGTGCTGTGAGCCGCAGTCGTCGCTCACTCGATCACGCTGGCCTTCAGTTCCTCCAGCTCCTGCTCATAGTCGGCGCCCATGCGCACGAGCAGGTCGCGCGTGGCCCGCGCCTCCTCCTCGTCGACCTTGGAGATGGCGAACCCGACGTGGATGAGCACCCAGTCTCCGGGGCCGACCCCGCCCCCGTCGTCGTCGAGCAGGCCGACGTTGACGTTGCGCCGCACGCCCGCGACATCGACCTTGGCCAGCCGGTTGGACTCATCGACGATCTCGACGACTTGACCAGGTATTGCCAAGCACACAAATCCGTTCTACCACCCGCGCGGGGGCCGGTACGAACCGTGGTAACCCGAGTTACCGCCAGTGTCGGTAACCAGGATCACGCCCTTCCCAAGACCCGTTCGGGGGCGTAGGGTGGCAGTCAAGGGTTCCGATGGTCGGTGTGACCTAGGAGACGGCT
The DNA here is from genome assembly GCA_963764125.1 of uncultured Solirubrobacteraceae bacterium. GTDB lineage: Bacteria > Actinomycetota > Thermoleophilia > Solirubrobacterales > Solirubrobacteraceae > Palsa-465. Next base: position 238,697 of record CAVXRR010000028.1, on the reverse strand, counting down.
TGCCGTGAGTGTGAGAGACGGAGGGAGCGTCCAGCGTGGGCCATTTCGATGGCCCGGCGGCCCCGGTCTCGTGCCGCGACGCCCCGAGCCCAGCGCGCTCTACACCTATCTCCTGGACGCCGATGACGAGCTCGCCGAGGAGTTCGACGTGCGCGGCCGCGTCGCCGTCCGCCAGCTCGCCACCGCGCGCGTGCTACAGGTGGGGGTGGGCGACTGCGACCTCTCGGGCTGGTTTGACATCGCCAGCCACGGGCCGGGCCTGCTCATCCTCGACGGCCTGATGGCGTTCGAGACCCGGACCGGCGACCGGGTCGCCACCGAGCTGCTCGGCGCCGGCGACCTGCTGCAGGCTCCCGCCCTGGCCACCGATGACCTGATGGAGCGCAGCTGCCACTGGCGGGCCCTGCGCCCGACGAGATTCGCACTGCTCGACGAGGACTTCGTCGATCGAGTGCGGCCGTTCCCCCAGGTCGTGCGCGCACTGCTGAGCCGGGTGTGCCGGCGGACCGCCGAGCTAGACGTGCTGCGGGCCATCACCTCCCAGCCGCGGCTCGAGGTGCGTCTCGTCCTGCTGCTGTGGCACCTGGCCGCGCGCTGGGGCAAGGTCGAGCCTTCGGCCGTGCGGCTGTGCCTGCCGCTCACCCACCGGCTGCTCGGCCAGCTCGTGGCCGCGGAGCGCCCGTCGATCTCCCATGCCCTCAAGCGCCTCGCCCAAGCGGGGCTGGTCAGCGGCGCGGCCGACGACCTTCGTCTGCACGGGAGCTTCGAATATCAGCTGGAGTCGCTGCTGGAGCGCCACACCGCGCTGGCACAGTCGGCGGCATCGAGCGACCAGCGTGCCGGCTGACTGGGCCCGCGGATACCCGTCGGGCCGGCCGGGGGGGCCGGGCGGGCGGGGCGGGCGGGGCCCGATTTCTGTTCACCCCATCCAGGTGCTGTGGCTCTCCAGTGGACTGGGCTGCGACGGCGAGTCGATCGCGCTGACCTCGGCGCGCAACCCCACCTTCGAGGATCTCCAGCGCGGCGCGTTCCCCGGGATGCCCGCGCTGATCATCCACAACCCCGTGTTCGCCTATGAGACGGGGGAGGAGTTCATGCGACCGTGGTTCGCCGCCGCCGCGGGACGGCTCGGGCCGTTCATCCTCGTCGTCGAGGGGGCGGTGGCCAACGAGGAGCTCAGCGGCGACGGGCACTGGGCGGCCTTCGGCGTCGACCCCGACGAAGGCCAGCCGATCACCACCTCGCGGTGGATCGACCGCCTGACGCCGCACGCCGGAGCCGTCGTCGCCATGGGGACCTGCGCGGCCTATGGCGGCATCCCGGCCATGCGCAACAACCCCACCGGAGCGATGGGCGTACGCGACTATCTGGGCGCCGAGTGGACGTCGGGGAAGGACATCCCGGTCGTCAACGTGCCGGGCTGCCCCGTGCAGCCCGACAACATCACCGAGACGCTGGTCCACGTGGCGCTGCACCTGGCCGGCGCCGGACCGATGCTGGAGCTCGACGAGCTGGGGCGGCCGCGCTGGCTGTTCGGGCGCACCGTGCAGCAGGGGTGTGGCCGGGCGGGCTTTGCCGAGCAGGGCGAGTTCGCCCGTACCCCGGCCGACGCGCGAGGGTGCCTGGTCAAGCTCGGCTGCAAGGGGCCCGTGGCCATGTGCAACGTGCCCATCAGGGGGTGGACCGGCGGCGTCGGCGGCTGCCCTAATGTGGGCGGCATCTGCATCGCCTGCACGATGCCCGGCTTCCCCGACAAGTTCATGCCCTTCATGTCGCCCAACCCGCTCGGGCTGCTCTCGGCCCGCGCCGCGCAGTTCACCTACGGGCCGGTGCTGCGCCGCCTGCGCCGCCACGCCATCAAGCGCCTGTACGACGTCGAGCCCAGTTGGCGCGGGCCGCGGGGGACCCTGTCCTCGGGCTATGAGCCGAGGTGGTGAGGGGTGCCGGTCGTCGTCGTCTTCACATGCGAGATCTGCGGGGCCCGGCCGGGCCCCGAGACCCAGGTGGCGCTCGAGCACCAGCTGCTGGACCTGCGCCACGGCGAGTACGTCGATGCGGACACGGACCCGCCCACCCCGCCCGCGCCGTGGCTGACCTGGCACGGCCGCGGCATGTACGGGCCGGTGCGCTACGCCTGCGGCGAGCATCGCGGTGAGCTCAAGGCGCTGGTGCGCGCGCACTACGGCACGCTCGGCTGGCATCCCTGGGCCCGGGGACCGCACCCGTGGGCGGGGCGGCGCGGGTCCGACCGCGCCCGCGCGCTGACCCGGCGGCTGCGCTCGAGCTTCGGTGCCGCGGGGCGGTAGTGCAGCGCACCGCGGCGGTAATGCAGAGCACCGCGAATTGCGCGGCGGGGTCGGCCGGACTACGGTGCGGCTGATGCGCCGCCCGGGTCCGCGAGCGTTCTGGTCCTCCCTGAGCTCAGGGCAGAAGCGGACGCTGGCGATGATGGCCGGGGTCGTCGGGGCCCTGCACGTGATCGGCTTCGGGCTGCTGTTCGCTCTCGTGGCGCCCGCTCACCTCGGCACCGGCGGCGCGCTGACCGTCGGCGTGGGGGTCACCGCCTACACCCTCGGCCTGCGCCACGCCTTCGACGCCGACCACATCACGGCCATCGACAACACGACGCGCAAGCTGATGGCCGAGGGCAGGCGGCCGCTCAGTGTCGGCTTCTGGTTCTCGCTGGGGCATTCGACGATCGTGTTCGCGCTGGCCTTCCTCATCTCGGTGGGGGTGAGGGCGCTCAACGGCCCCGTCGCCAGCGGCCGCTCCCACCTGCATCAGGTCACCACGGTGGTGGGGACGCTGGTCTCCGGGTCCTTCCTCTACCTCATCGCCGCCATCAACGTGGTGATCCTGCTGGGGATCATCCGCGTCTTTCGCCAGATGCGCACCGGGCGCTACGACGAGGCCGAGCTCGAGGAGCAGCTGGCCAAGCGCGGCCTGCTCAACCGGGTCCTGGGGCGGCTGACGCGCACGGTGACCAGGCCGGGACAGATGTACCCGATCGGCGTCCTCTTCGGCCTGGGCTTCGACACCGCGACCGAGGTCGCGCTGCTCGTGCTCGCCGGCGGGGCCGCCAGCGCCGGACTGCCCTGGTACGCGGTGCTGTGCCTCCCGGTCCTGTTCGCCGCCGGGATGTCGCTGATGGACTCGATCGACGGCTCCTTCATGAACTTCGCCTACGGCTGGGCGCTGTCCCAGCCCGTGCGCAAGGTCTTCTACAACCTCACGATCACCGGCCTCTCGGTGGCGGTGGCCGCGGTCATCGGCACGATCGAGCTCGGCGGCCTCCTCGCCACCCAGCTCGACCTGTCCGGCGGGTTCTGGGCGTGGTTTGAGGGGATCGATCTCAACACCCTGGGGTTCGTGATCGTCGGGCTGTTCGTGTTCACCTGGGCGCTGGCGCTCACGGTGTGGCGCTACGGCCGCATCGAGGAGCGGTGGGGGGCGGCGCTGCACGAGTCGCGCTGAGCTGGGCGGGCTCGGGTGAGTTGCCGCCCGTCGGCGTCCCGGCGGGGCACGGGCGAACGTCGACGACGGCTTTGGAAGGCGGACCCGGGTGCCCCCGGCAGGAACCGTGGTCGATAGTGAAGGAAATAGCTGCAAGATCGACCACGATCCCCTAGACCCCGCGAGCCCTGCGCCGTGATAGCATCGGCATACGTATGCAGCGTGGCGGGGCGGTTCACCACATGAGCGCCGCCTCGCGTGTCCTCGTCGTCGGGGCTGGCATCGGGGGCCGCCCATCTCGGACGCCACGCCTTCGAGGATCTCGACCTCGACATCTGGCGGCGCTTTCACGCCGTCAACGTCGAGGCGCCGTTCCTGCTGTGCTCGGCGCTCGTGCCCGCGATGGCCCAGCGGGGTGGAGGCCGGGTGGTCAACATCGTCTCCAACACGGTGTGGGCGCCGCCGGCCGGCCTGTGCGCCTACGTCACCACCAAGGGCGCGCTGGTCGCCTTCACGCGCGCGCTGGCGGTGGAGTTCGGCGGGCGCGGGGTGACCGTCAACGCCGTGGCGCCCGGCCTGACCCCGACGCCCGGCTCTCGGACCGACGTGGGGCCAGACGACTTCGCGCACGTCCGCGAGCAGCAGGCGGTCGACCGCGCCCTCATGCCCGAGGACGTCGCCGGCGCCGTCTCCTATCTCGTGTCCGACGACGCCGCCGCGGTCACCGGGCAGGCACTGCGCGTCGACGGTGGGCTGGTGACGCTGTGAGACATCGGATCGACGGGAGGGTCAGCGCATGAGCGAACGGGTCAGGGGCAAGGTGATCGTCGTCACCGGCGCCGCCAGCGGGCAGGGCGCGGCCGAGGCGGCGCTACTGGCGGCCGAGCGCGCCGAGGTCGTCGCGGGCGACCTCACCCCCGCGTGGGAACGCGCCGCCGCGCCCGGTACCGGCGCTGCGCGCACGCCCGCGTCCGCGGGGCCCGGGGCCGACCGCATCCACCGGCGCGACCTCGACGTGGCCGACCCGGAGAGCTGGCGCGTGCTGGCGCGATGGATCCAGGAGCGCTTCGGCCGCGTCGACGGCCTCATCAACAACGCCGGCACCACGAGCCGGGTGCGCCTGCCCGACATCGACATCACGGAATGGAATCGCACCCTCGGGGTCAACCTCACCGGCCCGATGCTCGGGATCACGACGCTGCTGCCCCTCATGGGTGAAGGCGCGTCGATCGTCAACGTCGGCTCGATCGCCGGCCTGACGGCGCACTACACCGCGGCCTACACGGCGAGCAAGTGGGGCCTACGGGGCCTGACCCACACCGCCGCGATGGAGCTCGGCCCCCGCCAGATCCGCGTCAACGCCGTGCACCCCGGCTACATCAAGACGCCGATGACGGCCTCGGCGCCGGCCCCGTTCCTGGCGGCCAACGAGGCGCTGACCCCGCTGGGCCGCGGCGGCCGGCCGGAGGAGGTGGCCGAGCTCATGGCGTTCCTCATGTCCGACGCGTCGCGGTTCATCACCGGGGCCGAGATCCCGATCGACGGCGGCCAGACCAGCGGGGGGATCGCCAAGTTCCTGTCCGACGCGGTCCGCCCGCCCGAGGGCCCGACCACCTGACAACGACCCACACGACGAAGGGAAAGCACATATGCGCCTGGCCAGATACGAACACAACGGGAGCGAGCGAATCGGGGTGGTGGGCGACGGCACCGTCGCGCCGCTGCCCGACGGCACGGCGATGCTCGACCTGCTCGCCGACCCGGTCCGGCGCGAGGCCGCGGCGGCACAGGCGGGCGAGCCGGTCGCGCTGGCCGAGGTCGCGTTGCGGGCCCCGCTGACGCCGACCACGATGCGCGATTTCGTGTGCTTTGAGGCCCACGTGGAGGGCATGGTCCTCAACGAGGCCCCGGGCGCCAAGGTCCCTGACGACTGGTATGAGGCGCCGACGTTCTACTTCACCTCCACCACCGCGATCTTCGGCCCCGACGACGAGATCGAGATGCCTCCGGGCTGCGAGAGGCTGGACCTCGAGCTCGAGATCGGCGTGGTCATCGGCAAGGAGGGCCGCGACATCCCGGTGGAGCGCGCCGCCGAGCACATCGCGGGCTTCACCATCTACAACGACTTCTCCGCGCGCGACCTCGGGGCGCGGGAGAAGCGCATGGGCCTGGGTTGGGCCAAGGCCAAGGACTTCGCCAACGCGCTCGGCCCCTGGATCGTCACCCCCGACGAATGGGAGCCCTACCGGCGCGGTGACCGCTACGACATGCAGCTGCAGGCCTCGCGCAACGGCGAGGCGCTGGGCTCCGACACCCTGGCCAGCATCGGCTGGTCGTTTGCCGAGATGATCACCTACGCCTCGCGCGGCGCCTGGCTGCGCACCGGCGACGTGCTGGGCTCGGGCACCTGCGGCTTTGGCTGCCTGGGCGAGCTGTGGGGGCGCAACGGCCGCCTCGAGCCCCGGCCGCTGGCGCCGGGCGACGAGGTCACCCTCAGCGTCGAGGGGATCGGCACGCTCACCAACCGGATCGTCGCCGGCGTAGACCCGCTGCCGGTGCCCCGGGCCCGCGCCCGGCAGGGAGCGGTCGTATGAGCACCCGCTACCTCAAGGCCCCCAACCCGCCCACGACGCAGGCCACCGACGAGCTGCGTGCGCGCGTCTCGGAGATCCTGCGCGACATCGAGCAGGGCGGGATCGACGCGGTCCGCCGGTATTCGCTGGAGCTCGACGGTTGGGCGCCCGATGACTTCGTCGTCTCCGACGCCGAGTTCGCGCGGGTCGAGGCCGAGCTCGACGACGAGCTCAAAGGCCACATCGTCTTCGCCCAGGAGCAGGTCCGCGGGTTCGCCAGCGCCCAGCTGGGGACGATCACGCCGCTGGAGGTCGAGATGGGACCGGGCGTCGTGCTCGGTCACCGCCACATCCCGGTCACCGCGGTCGGCGCCTACGTGCCCGGCGGGCGCTACCCGATGCTCGCGTCGTCGTTCATGACCGTCCTGGTGGCCAAGGTGGCGGGGGTCAGGCAGGTCGTCGGCTGCGCGCCGCCCCAGCGCGTGGGCGGCATCCACCCGGCGATGCTGTACGCCATCAGGACCTCGGGTGCCGACGCCATCCTCGCCCTCGGCGGCGTGCAGGGCCTGGCCGCGATGGCGTTCGGCCTCATCGACGGCCTTGAGCCCGTCGACATGCTGGTCGGGGCCGGCAACGCGTTCGTCGCCGAGGCCAAGCGCCAGCTGTTCGGTCGTGTCGGCATCGATCTGCTCGCCGGGCCGACCGAGGTGCTCGTCATCGCCGACGAGTCCGCCGACCCGCGGTTGGTCGCGACCGACCTCCTGGGTCAGGCCGAGCACGGCCCGACCTCCCCGGCGGGCGCCATCGCCGTCGGCGAGTCCGTCGCCCAGGCGGTGTCCGACGCCGTCGACGAGCTGCTGCCGACATGGCCGACCGCTGACGTCGCCGGTGCGGCGTGGCGCGACCACGGCTGGATCGCGGTGGCGGCCGACGACGACGAGGCCGTGGCCATCGCCGACGACGCCGCCTACGAGCACCTGGAGGTGCAGGTTCAGGAGGACAAGCTCGATTGGTACGTGGCGCGTCTGAGCAGCTACGGGTCGCTGTTCGTGGGCGATCAGGCCACCGTCGCCTACGGCGACAAGGCGGTCGGCACCAACCACGTGCTGCCGACTTCGCGCGCGGCCCGGTATACCGGCGGGCTATGGGTCGGCAAGTTCCTCAAGACCTGCACCTACCAGCGCCTGACCGCGGAGGGCACCCGGCGCGTCGCGCCCGCGGTGGCGGCGATCTCGCACGCCGAGCATTTCGAGGGCCACGCGCTGACGGCCGAGGTGCGGCTGAAGCGCGTCGCCCAGACCGCCACGTGACCGCCTCGGCAGGAGGCTCGGCGGCCGGTCCGGGCCCGCCGCCGGGCGGCGCGGCATGAGCGACCCCTGGCGCCTGGACGGCCGCGTGGCGCTCGTCATCGGGGCCGGCCGTGGCCTGGGCCGCGCCTCCGCGCTGGAGCTGGGCCGCGCCGGCGCGCGGGTGGTGTTCGTCTCGCGCACGGCGGCCGAGCTGGAGGACGCGGTCGCTGAGGCCGGGGAGGGGGCCGTGGCCCGCGTCGCCGACGCCACCGACGAGGCCCAGGTGGCGCAGGTCGTCGCTGAGGCGGCGGCCCTGGGGGAGCTGAGCGTGCTGGTCACCGCCGCCGGGACCAACCACCCGGGGCCCGCGCGCGACTACCCGCTGGATGAGTGGGACCGGCTCTTCGCCGTCAACGTCCGCGCGACGTTCGTGGCCTGCCGGGCCTTCGGCGGCCGGCTGCTGAGCGCGGGGCGGCCCGGGAGCATCGTCACCATGTCCTCGCAGCTGGGCTCGGTCGGCTACCCCGGCCGAGTCGCGTACTGCGCCACCAAGCATGCCGTGGACGGCATGACCCGGGCGCTGGCGGTCGAGTGGGCGCGCGAGGGGATCCGCGTCAACGCGGTGGCGCCGACGTTCGTGCTCACGCCCCTGACCCAGGGCTACTTTGAGGATCCGGCGTTCCGTGAGGAGGTGCTCGAGCGCCGGCTGCCCACCGGCCGGCTGGCCGAGCTCGACGACATCGCCCGGGCGGTCCGCTACCTCGCCTGCGAAGCGTCCCAGAACGTGACCGGTCACATCCTCCGCGTCGACGGAGGCTGGACGGCGTGGTGACCTAGCCCAGGGCCTGCTGGGTCACGGCCTCCTGCGCCGGGCCCACCAGCATCCCCTGCAGCCGCCGCACAGCGTCGAGATGGTCGCCGGTCCAGATGACCCGGACCGCGGTCGCGGTGGCGTTGCCGTCCTGGTCGCGCAGATCGTGGCCCACCGCGTCGACCAGGCGCCCATCGGCGACCGCGTCGGCGCCGAGCGGCTCGGGCACGGCGCCCCGCCCGACGAGGCTCTCGGCAAAGCGCGCGTACCAGCCGCGCACCATGTCCGAGCCCGACAGCAGCTCGCGCCGCGCGGCGGCCCGGTCGCCGCCGTTGGCGGCGTCGCCGTCCCAGAGCTGCAACACGGCGTCACCGGCGAGACGCAGCCCGACGATCCCGGTCACGAGGGCGGTCACCTCCGCCATCGGCACGGGCTTGGCCCCACGCTCCGCCAGGTAGCCGCGGAAGGTGTCGTCCAATCGCCGGGCGGCGGCCGCGGCCTGGGCGGCCTGATCCACCGGCAGGCCCGCGGCCGGAGCACCGGCGTCACAGTGTCCCAGCCCGTAGGCCACCGCGCTGGTGAGGTAGCTGACACTGTCGACGTACGCGGCCGAGAGCGCCCGGCCCAGCGCGACCCCCGCTCCCCGGGGCCACAGCATGAGGCCGACGAGCAGACTGACCGCGCCGCCCAGCGCGATGTCCTCGATCCGCACCAGCCCGATCTGCCACCCGGCCGGCGCCAGGAGGTTGAACAGGATCATCAGGGTCAGCGTGAAGGCCGCCTGGCCGGCCTCGAACGACACGGTGGCCGGCGCGAGCCCGGCCAGCAACACCGCGAAGGGCAGCAGGACCCAGAGCAGGGCCGTGTTCGTCCCCACCAGCGCGACGATCCCGCCGCCGATGACGAGCCCCACGGTCGTGCCGAGCACGGCGCGGACGATGTTCTGGCCCGTGTTGAGCGCGCTCGAGCGCAGGACCGACAGCGTGGCCAGAGCGACCCAGAACGAGTGCTGCACCGCGAGCAGGTCGGCGATGAGGACGGCGAGGCCGAGGCCGGCCGCGCCCCGGAGGCTGTTGTGCAGCCACACGGAATCGCGCGCGGTGTGCGACGTCGCGCGCTGCGACGCTGCGCTCAGGAAGCCGACGAAGCCGGCCGGCTGGCGGCCCAGCACCTTCTGCAGCCACGTGCGGCGCTCGGCGCGGGCCGCGTAGTCGACGTTGGCGGCGATCTGCAGGACGATGAAGCTGAGCTCCTGCGAGCGGAAGCTGGGATCCAGCGAGCTCACCACGCGCTGAGCGTGCTCCTGGGCGTCGAGCGGGGCGTCGCCGGCGGCCTCGGGGATCCGTTCGGTGCTCACCCGCTCGAGCTCCTCCAGCGCCGCGCGCAGGAAAGCGGTGGCGTCGTCCAGCGGCCCGGCCCGCTCCGGCGTCTCCAGCAGTTCGGCGGCGCTCGCGAGCACGTCGGCCGCCGCGCGCTTGACCTCACACACCTCCGGGACCCCCTTCATCGCCTTGGGTGCGGTGAGCGCCGAGCGCAGGACGATCGAGTTGAGCCAGCGCAGCTCGTCGACGAGGCGCACCACCGCGCGGGCCGACGTGCTCAGCCCCGTGGGCCGGTAGGGGGTGGCGAAGAACCCGGTCTGGACCGCCTCCACGGCGGCATCGGAGGCGGCCAGGGCCTCGCGGTAGGCGGCCTCTCCGGAGGCCGGACGCCCGGCCAGGACGAACTCGATCTCGGCGCGCAACCGCTGCGCCAGCGCCCGGCAGGCGGCGATGGCGGAGCTGCGCACCGGGTCGCGCGCCGGGGCCGGCCACAGCAGCGAGATCGCCAGCAATGAGAGCACGGATGCGATGCCCCAGCCCGCGAGCCGGTCGGGGATCGATGACGCCGGGCCCGGCAGCGAGACGGCGATGATCAGGGGCAGGAGCAGCGAGGTGGTGGCGCTGGCCAGCACCGAGCTCACCACGCCCGCGAACAGCACGACGAACGAAAGCCCGGCGATCACCACCGCGGCCAGCCACGTGGTGCGCGAGGCCAGGGTGCCCAGCGTGATCAGGACCATGCAGGCGACCGCCAACGCCGCCTGGCACTGCAGCCGGTTGCGGATCGAGCCGCCGAAGTCGACGAGCAGCAGCATGGCGAAGGACCCGAGGGCCGCGAAGGTGGCCAGCACGGGGTTGCCGAGCACCGGACCGCCGAGCGCGAACGCCGCCGGCATGAGCACCGCCGCCCGCGTGGCGCGGCGCAGGGCGCTGAAGCCGCGGTCATGGCGGCGCAGCCACTCCCAGCCGGGCAGCTCCCTTGGCACGGCGATCGACGAGGGCAGAGCGGTCAGGACAGGTCCCCAGGGTGGACGGGCCGGGCCCGGGGATTATCCCTGATCGGCTTTCGCCCCTAGATGGAATCAGCCGTCTAGGGCCCCAGCCGCAGCGCCATCGCACGGGGGGGTCCGGCGCCGTGGCGGTTCACGGCGGACACGGTGAGCACGTACGCACCGGGCGTCAGACCCGCGGAGGATCCCGGCAGCGACCAGCGCGCGGTGCGGCCGGTCCCGTGGCCGCCGGTCCTCACGGTTCCCGACGCGACCACTCGACCCGCGGGCGTGCCGGCGCGCGGGCAGGCTCCCTGACCGGCCGGGGCGGCGCGCGTCAGGGTCCAGTGCACGGTCGCGGGCTGGCTGACCGTGGCCGACACCAGGCGCGCCGGGGGTCGCGGAGCAGCCGTGGCGACCGGCGGCGGTCAGCCGCGTCACCGCGGGCAGCGCGAACGCCACCGGGCGCAGCTGTGCGGTGAGCGGGGACCCGGTGCCCTGGAGGGTGAGCTGGGCGCGCGCGGTGCCGGGGCGGGTCGGGGTGAACATCACCTGGAGCCGGCAGTCCCCGTGCGCGCGCAGGGTGCCGTGGGCGCAGTGGTCCGACGCGATGCGAAAGCGCTGCGCGTCGGCGCCCGACAGCGTCGCCCGGGCGATCGACACGCCCGCGCGCAACGGGTTGGTGAGGGTGAGATCGCCACCGCTGCCGGTAGCCGACGCCGTCGCCCGCACCGGTCGGGACGAACTGCGGGTGGGCGAGCTGGCGCGAGCGCAGACCCGAGAGCGAGGGCGCCACGGCGCTCAGCGGGACGTAGAGGCTCCCGTCGTCTGATGAGACCTGAAGCTCTCCGGCGGCCTCGCCGGCGGCCGCCGGGCGAAGCGCACCGACACCGAGCAGGTCTCGCGCGGCTCGAGCACCATGCCCGCGCATCCGTTGCTCGCCACCGACAGGCCGGCGGCCTCGGGGCCGGTGATGCTCGCGGCGGCCGAGCGCGATCGGCACGGTTCCGGGGTCGGTGACCGCCACCGTCCGCGTGCTCGTCTGACCCGGCGGGGCCGGCGGCAGCAACGCCGCCGCCGGCGACGCCGTCGCGCGCATGCCGGGGCAGTCGCGCCCGAGCGCCTGGAAGCATTCCGCGATGGTCTGGACCACGGCGAAGGCCGGCTTGGCCGATGATCTGGGGGTCGGCCGGCGGTGGATCGGCGACCTGTCCGCCGATCACGCCCTCGGAGGCGAACTCACCGCTGAGGTTGTCGCGCTCGGTGACGAACACCTCGGCCGCCCCGGCGTCGATCAGGGTGGGAACCGACGCCGCCAGGTAGGACGCTTGCGCGGCCTGTCCGCCGGCGTAGCCGGGGTCGTACTGATATCGCGGGTCTGAGGGGTAGCCGTGCTCGGTGATCCAGAGCGGGCCGGCGAACCCCTGGCCGGCCAGGAACTGCCGGAAGCCGGCCAGGTCGGGGGCGAGCTGCCACAGGTCGCCGCGCTCGTGCAGATTGGCGGTGTCAAACGCGGCGATCGCGTCGGCGCCGGGCGTGGCGAACACCTGCGCCAGCCAGCTCGTCGCCGGCGACCGCGGAGATGCCGCCGAGTAGGACGTTGTCGGCCGGGTCCACGGACTTGATCGCATCGTGGGCGGCACGCAGCATGAAGGCGTACTGCTGCGGCGTGCCGTCGAAGAACTGCGCGGTGTCGGGCTCGTTCCAGATCTCCCAGTCGCGGATCACCGGGTCGGCGCGACTCACGATCTGCCAGATGACCGAGGCGTAGCCCGTCAGGTCGTCGGTCGCGCAGCGGCTCGGGTTGCTCGTCGGCGTCTCGCACTGGGCCATCCACTGAGGGATCGTCAGCAGGTCCCCGACGACACGCAGGTCATAGCGCTGGGCCAGGGCGACGACCTCGTCCAGACCTGAGAAGTCCGGCGGCTGCGGACGGGCTGGAGAACACGAGGGCGGGCGCGACGTCCAGGCGGATCGCCGACGCATGCATCGCCGCGGCCTGGGCGAACATCGCCTCCATGAACGACGGCGGGTCGTTGAGCTGGAGCATCGAGTGCGCCCCGACGGGGTCCACGGCGACCGCGGAGTGCGCGACCGGTGCGGCGTCCGCGGGGCGGGCCACCCCGGCGGTGAGCAGCGCCAGGACGCTGAGCCCGAGCGCGACCATAGGCACCGCCGGCCTAGCGCAGCCGAGCGTCGGTCTGCCGGTCCGGCTCGCCCCCGAAATACTGGTCAAGAACCGCGTAGTACACGGAATCATCCTCCGATGCGCGGGCAAACAGCGTCATCGACGAGCGCAGCTTGATGGCGTCGACGCCACCGAAGATCCCCTCGGCGCTGTGGCCGCTCAGCTCGGTGAGGACGCGGGCGCACTCGGCGATCCGCGTCCCGAGCACCGGGTGGTCGAGGTAGGCCCGCGCCTCGGCCAGCGACGCGATCGCGTAGCGCTGCGACATCGCGCTCATGCCCAGGCCCGCGATCTGGGGGAACACGAACCACATCCAGTGCCCGGTCTTGCGTCCCGCGCGCAGCTGGGCGAGGGCTGAGGGGTAGACGTCCTCCTGAGCCGCGATGAACCGCTCGAGGTCGTGCGGATCGCCGGGCGCGGGCCGGGGCGCGGGCGGGTCGCTCACGCTAGCCACCTCCGCCGCCCGCACCTCCGCCACCGCCTCCACCGCCGCCCGAGGTGGTGCTCTGCAGCGTGGTGTGCGACGCCGTCGTGGGGCTCGGCGGGGGCGTGGTCGCGGTCTGCGTCACGGTCGTGCTCGTGACCGCCGCGCCGGTCGTGGCGCTGCCCGACGTCGACGTGGTCGTGTGGGTCGCCCTGGGCTCTTGCCGGCCTGAGCGACGGGACCGCCACGCTCGCCCCCGGCCGCGTGACCGTGGCCTCGGCCCCCGTGGCGGCGTTGCCGGACGCCAGCGACCCGGCTGGCGCGGGCGCGGGCGCCGACGTCGACTTGACCGCGCTTCCGATCCCGAAGCCGGCCGCGACCGCGATCACCAGCACTGCGCCCAGCAGCCACCATCGCCGCTCCATGTTCCACCATCCTTCACCCGGTTCCGGATCGGATCGTAGTGGGCGCGTCCACCGGTGGGCCCGCGGTCGTCCTGCCGCGCCAGCCGGGGCCCGGAGCCGGTACCGTGCCAGCCGGCCCGGTAGCTCAGTTGGTTAGAGCAGCGGACTCATAATCCGTTGGTCGTGGGTTCGAGTCCCACCCGGGCCATGCTCCGCACCGCCGGGTATGCTGTGGCCATGCTGTCGGCGGCGGACATCCTGGGCCTCGGGCACTCCATCAGCTCCGGCGGGGAAGACCTGGCGCTGCTGATCACCTTCATCGGGATCGGCATCGTGGCCAATCTGCTCATCGTCTACGCGGTCGGGCAGGTCATGGCCGAGCACCGGCAGAACCAGGAGCGCGCCGAGCGCTTCCGGAAGTCCCGGGTCTAGACCCGCCTGCGGAGACGTGTGTCATCTGATGGCTGCTGAGCAGCCCTAATTTGCACACACCTCTGAAGGAACGACAGCGGGGGGTGTCGAAACAGACGCCTGCCCATGAAGCAGTCATCCACTCCCACCGCCGGTCCCGAGACCAACCACGGTCACCAGGCGCTGTCGGGCTACATCAAGGCCCGCTTCGACGAGTTCAGCCGCTCCCAGAAGGACGTCGCCCAGTACATCGTCGACCATCTCGACGAAGCCGCCTTCCAGACCGCCGAGGAGCTCGCCCGCCGGGCCAACACCTCGTCGAGCACGGTGGTGCGGTTCTCGCAGGCGCTCGGCTTCGAGGGGTTCCCCGAGCTCCAGCAGGCCGCGCGCGACGAGTACCGCCGCCGCGTCGGCCAGGGTGGCGTCGCCACCGAGACGCTGGCCGCCGCCACGCCGCTGTTCTCCCTGGACCACACCGAGTTTGAGGCGGCGCTGGCCGCCGACCACGTCAACGTCGAGGACACCGCCCACAAGCTGAGCCGCTCCGATGTCGAGGCGGCGGTGGACGCGATCGTCACCGCGGAGAAGGTGCTGATCGCCGGCACCGACCAGATGGCGTTCTTCGCCAGCTACCTGCGCCATCTGCTGATGCTGCTCGATCTCCGCGCCGAGATCGTGGCCAGCCCCTCCCAGGAGGCGCTGGGCCGGCTCAGCCGGATCGACGCCACCACGCTCGTCGTCGGCCTCTCGGCCGGGCGGCCGCATCCGCTCATCACCCGGACGATGAAGCTCGCGCGCCACCGCAAGGCGCCGACGCTGGCCATCACCGACGCGACGCTGTCCGAGGTCGCCCGGCTGGCCCGGATTCGCCTCTACTACTCGTCCAACACGCCGGCCTTCGTGCGCTCGCACACGGCGCTGCTGTCGCTCATCCAGGCGCTCGCCTACGGCGTGTACGCGCGCGACGCACAGCAGTACGACGTGCGGATCAAGGCGTTCCGGCTCAAGTAGCCGGCGTCCGCGGCGGGCGGGGACCGACCACCAGCGACTGGATCGCGTGGCCGATGCGGCCGCGCCGATCCCACAGGATGCTCTCGGCGACGCCGACGCTCCCCGCCTCGATGCGGGTCTGAGACTCCAGCGCGACCCATTCGTCCACGGGCGGGCGCTCGATGTAGAGCGTGAGGTCCGGGTTGATGAACATGTGCTCGTCCCAGTCCAGGACGGCGGCGATCCCGTTGCCGAAGTCGCCGGCCGCCGCCACGCTCTCCAGCGGATGGATCGGCCGGCCGCCGACCAGCGGATGGCGCAGCCGAAACCAGGCGATCGCCTCCCCGGGCTCCAGGAACCGCCCCTTGACGAAGCGGATCTCCATGGCATCGGTGGCGAAGCCGCGGCCCTGGCGGCCCTCCCAGTCGTTGCGCACGCCCTGCTCGGGGCCCGGGAAGGGCGGCCCGCCCGCCCGGCCGCCCGCCAAGCCATCCGCTCGCCCGTCAGGGCGGCCGTCCGCCGGCGCTCCGACCTCGGACGGACGCACCAGCAGCGCTCGCGCGCGCGTGACCTCGGTTCCGTCGCCGTCACAGAGCACCGCGTCGAGCAGCGTCACCCGCCGGCCGGGGCGCACGACCTCCACGGCCACGGTCAGCTCCGACAGCGGCACGGGCCGCACGAACTCGTACGTGATCCGGGCCAGGCGCAGGCCGTCGGCGGTGGCGTGGTCGTTGATGGCGTGCACGAGCAGCGCGGCCGGGGCGCCGCCGTGCAGCGCTCCCGGGTACCACGGGCCGAGCGCCAGGTCGGTGGCCCGGAACCGATCGCCATCCTGGACAAAGACCGCGTCCACAGTCATCGGTGGAGAACCTAGCGCCCGGCTACACTGGGCCCCCATGGACTCCAACGGCGACACCCCGCGGGACGAGGCAACCTTCACCGTCAAGGCCGGTCTGGCCGAGATGCTCAAGGGCGGCGTGATCATGGACGTGGTCACCCCCGAGCAGGCCAAGATCGCCGAGGACGCCGGCGCCGCCGCGGTCATGGCGCTGGAGCGCGTCCCCGCTGACATCCGCCGCGACGGCGGAGTGGCCCGGATGTCCGATCCGGCCATGATCAAGGGCATCCAGCAGGCGGTCACGATCCCCGTGATGGCCAAGGCCCGGATCGGCCACTTCGCCGAGGCGCAGGTGCTGGAGGCGCTCGAGGTCGATTACATCGACGAGTCCGAGGTCCTCACCCCGGCCGACGAGGCCAACCACATCGACAAGTGGAACTTCAAGATCCCGTTCGTGTGCGGCGCCACCAACCTCGGTGAGGCGCTGCGCAGGATCGGCGAGGGGGCGGCGATGATCCGCTCCAAGGGCGAGGCCGGCACCGGCGACATCGTCGAGGCGGTCCGCCATCTGCGCGTCATCCGCCGCGAGATCCGGCGCCTCGGCGTCCTCGATCCCGAGGAGCTGGCGACCGCCGCCAAGGAGCTCGCCGCGCCGCTCCCGCTCGTGCGTCAGGTCGCCGCCGACGGGCGCCTGCCCGTCGTGCTGTTCTGCGCCGGAGGCATCGCCACGCCGGCCGACGCGTCGCTGGTGATGCAGCTCGGCGCCGAGGGCGTATTCGTCGGCTCGGGGATCTTCAAATCCGAAGAGCCCGAGCGCCGCGCCCGGGCGATCGTCGAGGCGACGACCCACTACCAGGACCCCGCCCGCGTGGCGGCCGCCTCCGACGGTCTGGGGCAGCCGATGGTGAGCGTGGAGTCCTCCAAGCTCGAGTCCGAGCAGCTGCTCGCCGGCCGCGGCTGGTAGCAGTGCCCGACCCCCCGGCGCAGCGCGCGCCGCTGGTCGGAGTCCTGGCGCTCCAGGGCGATTTCGCTGCGCACACCAAGATCCTCCAGCGTCTCGGCGCGGTCGCTCGTGAGGTCCGGACCCCCGGCGGCCTGGAGGGACTGAACGCGCTGATCATCCCCGGCGGGGAGTCCACCGTGATGACGCTGGGGATCGAGCGCGAAGGCCTGGGTGACCCGCTGCGCGAGCTGGCCCGCTCCGGGACCCCGGTGCTGGGCACATGCGCCGGCATGATCATGCTCGACCGTACCCATCTCGGCGTGCTCGACATCGAGGCCCGCCGCAACGCGTTCGGGCGCCAGCTGCACTCCTTCGAGGCCGATCTGGAGGTCACCGGCGTGACCGGCGGCCCCGTCCACGCGGTGTTCATCCGCGCGCCCTGGGCGGCCGACACGGGGCCCGGCGTGGAGGTGCTGGCCGCGGTCGAGGGCCACCCGGTCGCGGTCCGCCAGGGCAACGTGATGGCCGTCTCGTTTCACCCGGAGCTCACCGGTGAAACCCGGCTGCACGAGCTGCTCCTTTCCACCATTTCGGTCTGAGCCTCGGCTGCAGCCGCCGGGCCAGCGCGCCGTTTCACGGTGCGCCGGTCGCCGGGTGATCCCCCATGAATTCGGGGGTTTCAGGGGATTTCGCCGCGGGTACGCCGGGTCCACAACAGCCTGAGAGAGAGGGGTCAGTCATGGCGGAGCGGGTAGGGCGTGTCGTCGGCCAAGGGCCGCGCCGCCGCATCGGAGTCGGGACAGCCGGAGCGGCGCTCATCGCCGCCGTGGCGCTATTGATCGCAGGTGTCTTCACGGCCGCGCCGTCGGCCAAGACCGACCATCAGACGCAGCCGCGAAGCCAGACCAGCCTCACCCCCCAGCAGCAGGCGGCCAGCAACTACGTCAACGGGCTGTTGCGCAGGATGACGGTGGCCGAGAAGTTCGGCCAGCTCGAGATGTCAGGTCCCCAGGGGCCCAACGGCACCGCCGGGCAGAGCCTGATCGATGACGCCAAGAACGGACTGGTCGGCTCCATCCTCGACATGGTCGGCGTCGACAACATCAACACCCTTCAGCGGGCCGCGCTCCAGTCACGGCTGCACATTCCGCTCATCTTCTCGCTGGACGTCATCCACGGATACAAGACGATGTATCCGATCTCGCTCGGCGAGTCGAGCAGCTGGGACCCGGCGCTCGCGGGCAAGGACGCGTCGATGGCGGCCGCGGAGGGCGCCGCCGACGGCATCAAGTGGACGTTCAGCCCGATGGTCGACGTCACCCGCGATCCGCGGTGGGGTCGCGTCCAGGGCACCAGTGGCGAGGATCCCTTCCTCGGCGCCGCGCTCGCGGCCGCTCGCATCCACGGCTATCAGGGCTCCAACTACAGCGACCCCAACAAGATGGCCGCCACGATCAAGCACTTCGCGGGCTACGGCGCCCCGGTCGCCGGCCGTGAATACAACACGGTCGACATGTCGACACAGCAGCTGTTCAACGACTACCTGCCGACGTACAAGGCCGGCGTCGACGCGGGCGTGGCGACGGTGATGAGCGCGTTCAACTCGCTCAACGGCGTCCCCGCAACCGCCGATCCGTACACGCTGCAGACGATCCTCCGCAATGAGTGGGGTTTCGGCGGCACCGTCGTCAGCGACTACCAGGCCGTCCAGGAGCTGGAGGAGTTCGGCTACGCCGCCAACGACGCCCAGGCGGCGCAGGAGGCACTGACCGCAGGCGTCGACATCGAGATGGCGGTCCAGCTGCACAGCACGAACTCCACCTACGAGAACGCCGGCCCGACCTTGCTGGCCCAGCACAAGATCACGATGTCCCAGGTCAACGACGCCGTGCGCCACGTGCTCACGCTCAAGTACCTGGCCGGCATGTTCAAGAACCCGATCACCGACGCGACGCGGGTCAAGACCGCTGAGCTCACCGCGCCCAACCTGAGCCAGGCTCGGACCGCCGCCGATGAGTCGATGGTCCTGCTCAACAACGCAAGAATGCATTGCCGCTGAGCACATCGACGCCGTCGATCGCGGTGGTCGGCCCGCTGGCCGACGACGCCCTGGACCAGCTCGGCCCGGACGTGCCGATCGGCTATGAGCTGTCGCAGGGCGTCCCGACGCCAGCCGACAAGGTCGTCACCGTCCGGCAGGGCATCCAGAACGCGCTGCCGCATGCCACCGTCAACTACGCGGCGGGCTGCACCAGCTTCACGGTCACCGACCCGTGCAACGAGACGACCGGGTTCGACCAGGCGGTGTCGGCGGCGCAGGCGTCCGCTGTGACTGTGGTGGTGGTCGGCGAGCCCGCGGGCGACAGCGGAGAGGCGTCGTCTCGATCGATGATCGATCTGCCGGGCAGCCAGCTCGAGCTGATCCAGCGGATCGCGGCCCTCGGCAAGCCGTACGTCGTCGTCCTGATGAACGGCCGACCCCTGACCATTCCCTGGCTGGCCGACAACGCGCCGGCGCTGCTCGAGGCCTGGTACCCGGGCACCGAGGGCGGGGACGCGGTCGCCGACCTCCTGTTCGGGAAGGTCAACCCGAGCGGCAAGCTGCCGATGTCCTTCCCCCAGAACGTCGGGCAGATCCCGATCTCCTACAACGAGCTGCCCACCGGCAGGCCCGGGGACCCCGGCAACAAGTACACGTCCAGGTACCTCGACGTGACCAACGCACCGCAGTACTCGTTCGGATACGGCCTGTCCTACACGACGTTCAACGTCGGCAACCCGCACCTGTCGTCCTCCAGCGTGTCGCCCAACGGGCAGCTGAGGGTCACGGTGCCGATCAGCAACACCGGATCGACCGCCGGCACCGATGTCGTCCAGCTCTACCTGCATCAGGACTTCACCAGCCTCCTGCAGCCGGTACGCAAGTTGGAGGGCTTCCAGCGGGTCACCGTCCCCGCGAACCAGAGCACGACGGTCACGTTCACCCTGAACCGCCAGAACTTCGGGTTCTACAACGACCAGGGCCAGTTCGTGATCGAGCCCGGGCAGTTCCACCTGTGGGTGGGCGACAGCTCGACGGGCGGTAACGCGGCCACGTTCAACGTGGGCTGATCATGCGACGGCACCTTGCGCTGCTGACCGTTCTCTGCGCCACCGTGCTGGGCGCGGGCCTGTGCGGACAGGCCCTCGCCGACGGCGGTGGCCAGGGCCTGACGGCCCAGCAGCGCACGGTGCTGCACGGCATCGCCGCCGACACGTGGCGGTTCTACGGCGATGACGTCGATGCGGTCACGCACCTGCCCCTGGACAATCTCGGTCCGGGAGCGGTGCGCGGGGCCTACACGTCGGCCGCGAACATCGGGGTGTACCTGTGGGCGGTCGTCGCCGCGCGCGACATGCACCTCATCGACACCGCCACCGCGGAGCGATTGGCCTCCGCGACGCTGCGCGAGGTGGCGACGCTCAAGCGCTACAAGGGCTTCCTGTACCAGTGGTATGACACCAGCAACGGCAACGTGCTGCTCAACCCCGGCCAGGGGGACTGCGCCGAGACGACCCCGGCGCCGGACAACTGCTGGTTCGTCTCGGCCGTGGACAACGGCTGGTATGCCTCGGGTCTGATCGTGGCGCGCCAGGCTCTCCCGGGGGTGCGCGACCTGGCCGGGCGGCTGCTGTCAGACATGGACTTCTCGATCTTCTATGACAACCGGGCGCAGACCGACTGCAACACCAACGCGTCGCTGCCCGGCAACCAGCCCACCGGCCAGCAGTATGGGGGGTTCTACGTCGCCCAAGGGCCGGCCACCTACCACAACGGCGCGCTGTACTCCGACCCGCGCATCTCGATGTACATCGGCATGGGCCTGCACCAGATGCCCGGCGACGTCTGGTGGCGGACGTGGCGGACGTTGCCGCCCCCGCGCTGCTCCACCGACCCCGACTTCTCCTGGCAGGGGCAGTGGCCGGTGCCGGGTTACTGGCAGACCATCACCGACCCCCAGAGCCACCGGCAGTTCCCGGTCTGGGAGGGCCACTACGTGTATCCGGGCACCTCGATCACGTTCATCCCGACCTTCGGCGGCGGCATGTTCGAAGGGCTGATGGCCAACCTCGTCGTCCCCGAGACGGAGTGGGGGACCCACAGCTTCGGCCTTGCCGACCTGCGCTGGGCCCAGGTCCAGGAGCGCTACGACACCCAGGTGCTGCACGACCGGGTGTGGGGGATGTCGCCGTCGAGCACGCCCGACGACACGGGTAACTACAGCGCCTTCGGCGTGCAGGGCCTGGCCTTCGGGGCCGGGGAGGGGCTGGCCCAGAACCGCTGCGTGCCGACGCCGACCACGCCCTGCACCGCCGAGGACGCGGTGACCCCGCACGCATCGGCGATCGCCCTGCCGCTGATCCCGCGCGACGCCTACGCCAACCTCCAGGCGCTGCGCGCGGACTATCCCGGGGTCTACAGCCGCGACGGCGGCTTCTATGACGCGGTCAACCCCAAGACCGGGTCGATCGGGCACCGGCGGCTGGTGCTCGACCAGTCGATGATCATGGCGGCGCTCGACGACACGCTCAACGACGGTGCGCTCCAGCGTGACTTCGCCCGCGACCCGGTGTCGTGGGCGGCGCGGACCTACCTATCGGTTGAGCGGATGTCGATCCGCTGAGCCGCCGCGTCGCACGTATTCGCGGAAGTCGCGCTCGAAGCGCTCCCAGTCAGACCACAGCAGGCCGTCGGGCTGGGGCGGGGGCTCCTCGTCGACCGGCTCTGAGCCGCCGTCGGGCGGGTCCTCCTGGTCGCGCCCGCGCGACAGCCACGCCGCCAGCGCCGCCACTCCGATTCCGGTGGCGTAGACGAGGGCGGCCAGCACCGAGTGGTGCGTGAGCGTGGCCAGACCGCCGACCGCGTAGAGGGTGAGGGCGCAGGCCACGAGCCGGCGCAGTTCGACCGGATCGGCCGAGCGGCGCGGAGCACGGGCGAAGGCACTGGCGGCGATCGCTGCCACCAGCACGAGCGCAAACGCCAGTTTCCAGGCGATCGTCGGCGGCATAGCCCCCATGATGGGGGCGACTGACGAGTAGGTCAAGGCCCGCGGGGGTCTCAGGCCTCCAGGCCATGGCGACGCGGGGCCTCAGACCTCCAGGGCATGGCGGCGCGGGGCCTCAGACCTCCAGGCCGTGGCGCATCGTGTTCTCGCTCACCGCGCGCTGCTCGACGAACTGGAGCAGGTAGTCCGGGCCCGCCGGCTTTGAGCCCGGTGCCCGACAGCCGGTTGCCTCCGAACGGCTGGCGCGCCACCATCGCTCCGGTGATCCCGCGGTTGACGTAGAGGTTGCCGACGGGAGAGCGCCGCCGGACCCGTCGCACCACCCCGGGGTCACGGGTGAACAGGCCGCCGGTCAGGGCGTAGGAGAGGCCGTCGACGACGTCGCAGGCGTGCTCGACGTCACGCACGCGCTGGACCGCGAGCAGCGGCCCGAAGATCTCCTCATCCAGCACCGGCGAGCCATCGGGCAGATCGGCGGCGAGCGTCGCGGGGCAGAACCAGCCCGCCCCCGCCGGTCGCTCGGCCTGGGCCACGATCCGGCCGCCGTTGCGGGCGGCCTGCTCGTAGCGACCCACCCGCTCCTGAGCGTCACGCTCGATCACCGGAGGCACGTCGGTGCCCAGCGTCTCCGCGGGGCCGACGATCAGGGTGCTCACGGAACCGGCCAGCCGCTCGAGGAGCTGATCGGCGATCGCCTCGTGGACCAGGATGCGCGATGCCGCGGAGCACTTCTGGCCCGCGTAGTTGAACGCCGAGCCGACGATCGCCGGTACCGCCTCATCCAGGTCGGCGTCGGAAGCGACGATCACGCAGTTCTTGCCGCCCAGCTCGGCCACCACCTGCTTGAAGTGGTTCTGGCCATCGCGCAGCTGGGCCGCGCTGGCCACGATCTCCCGCCCCACAGCCAGCGAGCCGGTGAAGGCGATGGCGTGGACACCGGGGTGGGCCACCAGCGCCGCTCCGGCGTCGCCCTCGCCCGGCAACAGCGAGATGGCCTCGGGCGGGACGCCCCCGGCGCGCAGCGCCTGGACGAGCTGGTGGGCCAGCGCGGGCGACTGCTCGGCGGGCTTGAGCACGACGGCGTTGCCGGCGGCCAGCGCGGCGGAGGTCATGCCGCACGGGATGGCCAGGGGGAAGTTCCAGGGCGAGATCACGGCGACGACGCCGCGGGGCACGTAGCTGAGCTCGTTGCGCTCGCCCGGGACCTGGAGCAGCGGCCGGCCGCGGTCCAGTTCGAGGGCCAGGCGGGCGTAGTACTCCAGGAAGTCGATGGCCTCGCACACGTCGGCGTCGGCCTCGGGCCAGGGCTTGGCGCACTCGCGGACCTGCAGTGCCGCGATCCGCACGCGGCGCTCGCGCAGCCACGCCGCGGCGGCGATGAGCGCGGCGGCGCGCTCGGCGGCCGCGGTGGCGCCCCACGTGGCGCGCCCGCGCTGGGCCTCCGCCACGGCGGCGTCGACGTCGGCGGCGGTGGCCCGGGCGGCGTTGGCGACCACCCGGTCCGGAGCGCCCGGATCCGTCGAGACCAGCTCGGCCCCGGTGCGCGCATCGCCGCCGACGAGAACCGGGACGCTGAGCGGGAGCTCGCGATCGACGCCCGCCAGCGCATCGGCGAGCTGATCGCGCACCGCGGCGCGGCGCAGCTCGAGGATCGGCTCGTTGGCAAACGGGGTGGTCATGGGTGGGACAGCGAGGTTAGAACCCGGCGTGGCTGGTAGCGTCGCCGCCCCAATGCGCGGCGTCAGCGTGATCATCCGCGTACGTGACGAGCGGGCCGCCCTGGAGCGCTGCCTGGGCCTGCTCGCGCGCCAGCGCGGGGTGGGGGAGGTGCAGGTGATCGTCGTGGACTCCGGCTCGCGCGACGGGACGCCCGACGCGGCCCGCGCCCATGGCGCCAGCGTCCTCGGCACCGATCCGGCGGCGCCGTTCAGCTACGGCGGGGCGCTCAACCTCGGCGCCGGGCAGGCGAGCCACGCCGTCCTCGTGTCTCTGTCGGCGCACGCCTTCCCCGGTGACGAGGCGTGGCTGGAGCGACTGGCCGCCGCGATCGCCGCCGACCCGGGGGTGGCCTGCGCGTGCGGGGACCGGTATGACGCCGACGGCGGACGGCTGCGCGGCGCGATCGCCCAGGACGCCGGCCTGGCACGCCGGCGCCCGGAGTGGGGCTACTCCAACGCCGCGGGCGCGTTTCGCGCCGACCTGTGGCGCCGGCGGCCCTTTCGCGCCGACCTGCCGGCCTGCGAGGACAAGGAATGGGCGATGCATTGGCTCGACGAGGGCTACACCTGCCGGGTGGACCCGGCGCTGGTCGTGGATCACGACCACACCCACGACCCGCTGCGGGCCATCTACGAGCGCGCCCGGCGCGAGGCCCGGGCCTACGCGGCCTTCCTGCCCGACGGCGGCCGCGGGGGTCCGGGGGCGGTGAGCCCGAGCGCCCTGGCCCGCGAGTGGTGGTCAGACACCCGCTGGTATGACTCGCCGCTGCGGGCGCGACTCAGCCACCGCCGCGCCGCGCGCCTGCTCGGCGCCTATCAGGGCAGGAGCGGGTAGCAGGGGACCTTGAGGTCCCGACGAATCGCGACCGGCACGTGCACGGCCACGCATGCGTCGCTGTCCCCGCTCTGGTTGATCCGCCAGTGCCCGCGGGTGTGGTGCAGCACGGTCCAGGCGGCCTTGCGAAACGGCTGGCAGCGCGAGCCCCAGCCCTTGGCGGCCTTGAAGAACACGGCGCCCCACAGCCGGTCCACGCTGGAGATGTAGACCGCCGCGCACTGGCGCGGCGCCTGCGTGCCCAGCGCCGCGTGGATCAGGGGGTCCTTGGCGGCACCGCTGACCCCGACCCGCGCCAGGGCGGCCGCGGGGGCGGCGAGCCCCGCCACGACGCACAGAATCAACAGGCAACGCCTCATACCCGGGCCACCCTAGACCACACGACGGACGCCCGCGCTAGGTGATGTTCCAGAAGAGCTGGGTGCTCGCGCGGACGAGCTTGAAGGTCTCAGAGCTCTTGTGCGTGAACGGGTTGGTGCCGTGCGTGTAGTGCAGCGTCATCCGCGTGAACACCGGGAGGCCGAGCATCCTGCGCGGGCGGTAGAGCTTGATGTTGACCGCGTGCTGCGAGAACGTGCCGTCGGCGCAGTCCGGCCGGCAGTTGTCGAGCCAGTCGTCGCCGCTCCCCAGCGCCGCCCCGCCCGTCCACGAGCTCCACTCCAGCTTGCCCGGCTTCGGGGCGCGGCCGGCCTGGCCCGGCCCGGCGAGGAAGCCGCTGCCATCGCCCGTGTAGACGATCTGCTTGGGGCGCACGAGCACGTTCCTGCCCTGCTTGACGGTGCCGCCGTCGGCGACGGCGCCGGGCAGCGCGGCGGCGGTGGCAGCCGACGCGAGGACCAGGGCGGCGAGCAGGACGAGCAGCGAGGCGGGCAGGCGCATGGCCGGGCCCAACATACCGTTTTCACGGCGCCGCAAGCAATTGCTCCACCGGCACCCCGCGCGCCTGCTCTGACAGGAAGCTCTCGTTCGAGGTGTTCTCCAGCAGCCGGCGGACCAGGTAGGCCATCCCGGCGACGAGGTCGCCGACCGGGCAGTACGTCCGCACCCGGTGGCCGCACACGGCCAGCGCGTGCTGGAGCTCGTCGCCCAGGCCGCGCAGGACCTGGAGCTCGAGGTCGCGGTCCTCGCCGCCGCTCACGCGGTTGCAGGCGATGGCATGGGCCACCGAGCGCAGGTTGTGCGACGCCACCGCGACGCGGAGCGCCGGACGGGCCGCCAGCAGCTCGCGGGTGAGCGCCTCGAAGTTGCGGTCGCTGTCGTGCTTGTCCTGGAACACCGGGACCTCCCAGCCGTGCTGGCTGGCCTGGACCAGCTCGTGGTCCCAGTAGGCGCCCTTGACCAGCCGCACGGTCAGCGGCGGCTGGCGGGGCGTCTCCCGGGCCCAGGCGATGATGCGCTGGGCCTGATCGGGGGAGTCGCGCAGGTAGGCCTGGAGCACGAGACCCGCCGACGGCCCCTCGCGGAACTCGTCCTCGTCCAGGAGGTCGAGCACCAGGTCCAGGACCGCCTCACGCGAGTCCAGCGACTCCATGTCGATGTGCAGGTGCGCGCCCTCGGCGTGGGCGGCGCGCAGCAGGGGCCGCAACCGGCGCGCGGCGTCGCGCTGGCCGCGTTCGGGAGCGTCAGGGCGCAGCAGCGGAGTGAGCGCCGACACCTTCACGCACACATTGGCCCGCGGCAGCGGCCCGATGCCGTCGGTCTCGAGCATCGCCTTCGCCGGCCAGCCGCGGGTGGCCGCCGCCAGCCGCTCGATCGCCTCCAGGCAGCGCGCGGCATAGCGATCGGCCTCTGACTCGGTGACCGTGGCCTCGCCGAGCAGATCGACCGAGCTGGCTACGCCCCGCTCCCACAGCTTGCGCAGGGTCCCCAGCGCCGCCTGCGGCGTCTCGCCGACGATGAAGCGGTGGGCGAGGTGGCGGACGCCGCCGGCCGCCGCGGCGCCCAGCGCGGCGCGCCCGGCGCGCGTTCCGGACATCTTCATGGCCACCGAGAGGGGCGGGGGCGTGTCGGGCACCTCCTCGAGGAAGCCGATGAGGTGGCGCGCCAGGTCATCGAGCGACCGGCAGGCGGGAACGACGTCGACGAAGCGAAACAGGGCGGCGCGCAGCTCCCGGTCCCCGGAGGCCATCTCCATGGCGCGCGCGTCCAGCGCCTTGAGCGGCTGGCGCGAGGCGCCGGGGAACGACGCCGCCAGCTCCTCGCCGATCTCGCGCAGCTCGCGCTCGACGGCCGGGTCGCCCTCACGTCACCTCGCGCGGAGCCGGCCGCTGCGGACTCGCGCCGCAGCCGCCCCTGCGGCCGGGCCCGCGGTCGCCGCCGCGAATCGGGGACCGGCGTGGCCAGCGTGCGGCGCTCGATCTCCTCCCAGCTCACGTCGCGGGCGCGCTCCGCCGCCTCCGCCGTCCCGCCGCCGTTGAGCCCGAACAGGCGCTTTCGCCACAGCAGCCAGATGACGACGGCCAGGTTGATGATGAAGCCGATCACCTTCAGCACGGTGCCCTGATGGATGATCTCGTAGATCTCCAGCGGGAGCAGGAGGGTGGTGGCGATGAAGGTGAGGTACTCCGCCCACCGCTTGGCGAACCAGAGCCCGATCGCCTCGATGCCCTCCAGGATCCCGTAGGCCAGCAGCGCCGCCCCGACCTCGTGCAGGGTGCCGGAGCGCAGCGAGAACAGCCGGTCCAGGTCGCGCAGGATCCCGACGTGCCCCGAGGTCTGCACCGGGCCGCCCGCCACCCCGCCCTGCAACGCGGTGAGGATCCGGTAGTAGGCATCGTGCAAGGAAGCGCGGTGGGAGGCAAAGAGCTCGACCCCGAGCCCGATCAGCACGAGCACCACGAAATGGACGATGCGATCGATCGCGATCAGGCGCAGCACGATCCGGTCGTGCAGCGCCTTGCCCCGCAGCGGCACGACGATCTCCGAGCGGTCCGGAGGATGGGGGAGCGGGGGATGCTCGGGGATCGGCAGCGGGACCCAGGTGTCGCAGCGCAGGCAGCGGTGCCAGCGGACGTCGCCGTGGTCCTGGACGACCAGGGCGTCCTCGGGCCGGGCGGGGCCGGCGTCGCGGCCGACGAGCACGTGGCCTGAGACGCCGCAGGTGATCAGCTCCCAATCGAGGTGGCGCCGACGGCGCGGGCGCTGGGTGCCGGGTGGATGGCGGGTGGGCATCAGGTGAGGATGTTGACGGCTCGGGCGACGACGAGTCCGATCGTGACCAGCGCGGTGAGCGCCTGGGCGGCCATCAGCGACTTGGCCATGGCGGTGAGCGGCATCGTGTCGGTGGGGCTGAACGCGGTCGCGTTGGTGAAGGAGGTGTAGAGATAGTCGACCAGCGTCGGCTCCCAGCCGCGCGGGGCGAACTCGCGCTCGGTCATCTGCACGAACAGGAAATCGGGATGGGGCTTGCGCTTGCCGGCTCGCGCATGGGGCCCCCCACGGTCAAGCTGCCAGTACCAGACCCCGAACAGCAGGACGTTGGTCCCCCACAGCACGATTCCCGAGCCGATGAGAGCGTGCCCGCTGGCCTTGCCGCCCCGCAGCAGGAAATGGCAGAGCATGACCAGCGAATAGCAGTTGGCGGCGGTGACGACCGCGATGAGCGTGAGGGCGAGGCGGCGACGGAGCGGGGAGTGGCGCAGGCGGGGATGCGGCGAGGCCATCGTCAGGCCGACGAGCGCCAGCGCCTCCAGGCCGGGGAGCAGGTAACGGGCCCCGAGGGTGAGCTTCTCCGACAGCGACAGCTGCAACAGGATCGCCGCCGCCAGCACGAGCTGGGCGCCCAGGTAGGGGTCATACCGGGTGATGGTGGCGCGGACGTCGTCGTCCGCGGCGCGAACGTCATCGTCGACATGTCGCTTGAGATCGCCGGGCACGACTGGATACTGGCACGCACACGGGCGCCCACCGGGAGGATCCGACCGCGCGGTGGCCGAACATGTCGATCATGCGCACCTCACTCGCCGGCGCCGCCGTCATGGCCGCCGTCGCGCTCTCGGCGTGCGGCGGAAGCGGTGGCGGCCAGACCACGCAGGGCTCCCAGCCCGCGGCGGCCACCGGCACCCAGACCACCGGCGGCGCGACCACGCCCGCCACGACGACCGCGGCCAGCTCGACCCCGGCCGCCGGCGCCACGACCACGACCACGGGCACGCAGACCGCGGCCGCCACGGGCAACAACGGCGGGGCCGCCGTCGGTGGGGCGGCCAACCAGTGCAAGGCGGCGGACCTGGCGCTCTCCTACCTCGGCGGCCAGGGGGCCACCGGCCACGGTGAGCTGGGCTTCGCGCTCAAGAACACCGGATCCAGCGCCTGCCGCACCGGCGGCTATCCCGGGATCCAGTTCCTCTCCCAGGCCGGCGCGGCCCTGCCGACCACCCCGCAGCACACCACCGACGACTTCTTCGGCCACCTCCCGCTCGCCCCCCTCACGCTCCAGCCGGGCCAGACCGCCTCGTTCCGCCTCGGGGTCTCGCACGGCGGCGGCACGAGCAGCGGGTGCAGCACCGCCTCAGGCCTTCAGGTGATCGCGCCCAACGACACGGCCACGCATGAAGGTCCAGATCCCCAACGGCGCGTCGGAATGCGGCACCGCCACGGTGTCGCCGCTACAGCCGGGAACCTCCGCGTTCCAGGTAGCCACGCCGGGCCCTCGGTGAGCATCCGCGTGATCTCCTCGGCCGGGACGGGCCGGGAGAAGTGAAAGCCCTGGACGAGGTCGCAGCCCAGCCGGGCGAGCTCGGCGACCTGCAGCGCGGTCTCGGCGCCCTCGCCGACGACGCGCAGCGACAGTGCCCGGGACATCGCGACGATCGCCTCGGTGACGGCGGTATCGCGTGATTCGGTGCCGAGACCGTCGACGAAGGAGCGGTCGACCTTGAGCGCGTCGAGGGGCAGGCGCGTCAGGTAGGACAGCGACGAGTACCCCGTCCCGAAGTCGTCGAGCACCAGGCGCACCCCGAGCGCCTTGAGCGCCACCAGCGTCTCCGAGAGCTCCTCGTTGTCGCCGACGAGCATGCTCTCGGTCAGCTCCAGGGCCAGGCAGGCCGGGTCCAGGCCCGAGACGCGCAGGGCGGTGGACACGGTGTCGGCCAGCGCGCGGTTGGCCACCTGGGCGGCTGAGAGGTTGACGCTCATCGTCAGCGGCGCCGCGTCGGGCCGCTCGCGGCACCACGCGGCCGCCTGCCGGCAGGCATGCTCGAGCACCCAGCGGCCGATCGGCTCGATCAGCCCGTTCTCCTCGGCCACCGGGATGAAGTCCACGGGGGAGATGCGCCCGCGCTCGGGGTGATCCCAGCGTACGAGCGCCTCCACCGAGACCATCGCGCGGTTGCGCAGGGACACCAGCGGCTGGTAGTGCAGGATCAGCTCGTCGCGCTCCAGCGCCCGGCGCAGGTCGTTCTCGACGCGCAGCCGCGACAGGGCCCGTCCGCGCAGCGCCTCGTCGAACAGCTCATAGCGCGCCCGGCCGCGCTCCTTGGCGCGGTGCATGGCGGCATCGGCGTCGCGCAGCAGATCTTCCGCGCGCTCTCCGCCCTCGGCCAGGGCGATCCCGATGCTGGTGGTGACGAAGTGCTCGTTGCCGTCGAGCACGAACGGGCGCGTGAACACGCCGGCGATCCGCTCGGCCATGTCGATGGCGTCCTGCTCGCCGGCGATGTCCTCGAGCAGGATCCCGAACTCGTCGCCGCCGAACCGCGCCACCGTGTCCGAGGAGCGCACGGCCTGCTTGAGCCGCGGAGCGGCCGCCGCCAGCAGCTCATCGCCGGTGCGGTGGCCGAGGCTCTCGTTGACGAGCTTGAAGCGGTCGAGATCGAGGACCAGCACCGCGGTCAGCGTGTCGCGGCGACGGCGCTGGCGCTCGGCGGCCTGCCCGAGGCGGTCCAGGAACAGCAGCCGGTTGGGCAGCCCGGTGAGCGGATCGTGCAGGGCCCGGTGGCGGATGTCGTCGTCGGTGAGCTGGCGCTCGACCACGTCCCCCAGGACGTTGGCCAGCGACTGCACGAAGTCCACGTCCCCCGGCTTGAACGCGCGCGGCGCGATCGAGTGAAACCCGAGCGCCCCGAACGGGCCGCGGCGGCCCTCGATGACGACGGTCAGCCCGCTGGTGGTCCCGATCCTGGTGAGGACCTGCGAGCGCTCAAAGCGCCGCTCGGTCTCCCAGTCGGTCACCACCGCCGGCCTGCCGCTGAGCAGGGCGTAGCCCGATTGCGATCCCAGGCCCGCCGGGACGCGGTCGTTGACGCGGACGCCGGGGAGGCCGTGCACGACGCGGAAGGCGACCGCGTCCTCGGAGGGGACGAGCTCGACCACGGCACCGATGTCCAGGCCCAGCAGCTCGACGCCCGCGCTCACCGCCTCCTGCATGAGGTCGGCGAGGCTCGCGCCCTGCAGCGCATGCTCTCCCAGCCGGGCGACCGCGGCCTGCTGGGCGGCGCGCAGCTCGAGCTCGGCCTCGGCGTCCTTCTGCTCGGTGATGTCCGACATCACACCGTGCCAGCGCCTGACGCCGTCGGAGCCCTCGCGCATGACCGCGTCGTCGCGGACCCATACGGCGTGGCCGTCTCGATGGATCAGCCGGTACTCGATCGGGCTGGTCAGCGTGGCGCTGCCGTCGGCGAAGTCCTGCTCCTGTGCGAGCACACGCTCGGCGTCGTCGGGGTGCAGCCGGCTCGCCCACATCCCCGGGTCCGCGCACCATTCCTCGGGCATGAAGCCGAGGATCCCCTCGATCTGGGGGCTCACGTAGTGCCAGCGGCCGTCGACGCCGGCCTCGGCGGTGTACAGGATCGCGGGGACCCTCTCCAGGAGCAGTCCTGAATTCGTCGGTTCGCGGCGGCTCAGCGGAGCTGGTCCCATCCAGTGCCCCTGCCCGTTGATGCCCGCCGTGCGCTCGGCGGTCAGACATGTCTGTGAGCTGTGATCGGCAGCCCTGGTGAGGTTCTGAACCCGTATTGACTACGGATCGACCGCCCTCAAACAGCGTCACCGGTCCGGAGTCGTCCTCGGACGCCCGTCCGTCGGCGATGAGCAGGTCGAGGTGGCCCAGCACCTCGGAGATCGTCAGGAACGCCTGCGTGACCGCGACGTTGCCCCACATCTGGCTTGCGATGTCATACGCGGTCTGCGGCCCGGACTCCAGCAGCCGCCGCACCTTGCCCGCGCGCCGCTCGGACATGCGAAAGCGCTCGTCGATGAGCGCGGCGTGGTCGCGCACCGGGGGGCCATGGCCGCCCAGGACGAGGCGCAGGGGCATCTCCCGGGTCTTGCGCAGGGAGGCCATGTACTGCACCAGGGCGTGCGGGCGATCCGCCGCGGCGGCCGATGCCGTCGCGCCCGCGTCCCCGAAGGGGCGGGAGATGAGCGGGTTGGAGGAGATCCGCGCCAGCAGGTGGTCGCCGGCGATGAGGATCTGGCGCGGCTCGTCCCAGAAGACCGTGTCCGACGGGCTGTGCCCGGGGCGGTGCAGGGCGGTGAGCGTCCGGTCGCGCAGGGTGAGCTCGCTGCCTTCGCGCAGCGGCACCGAGACGTGACCGGAGGAGCCGAAGGCGCGGAAGGCGGCGCCGACCGAGCCCAGGGCGGTGGCCAGCTCGGCGGGGACGCCGTGGCGGCGCATCACCGCCATCGAGAACTCGTCGTCGGCGCTGGCGCTGGCGCTGAAGTCCTGCAGGTAGGGGCCCAGGACGTCGAGCGCCGCCACCTCGGCGCCCGAGCGCCGGGCGATGATCTCCAGCAGGCCGAGGTGGTCCATGTGCTGATGGGTGATGACGATCAGCCCGAGATCCTCGATGCGGTGCCCGAGCTCGGCCAGTGCCTGCTCGAGCTCGTCCAGGGATTTCCCGCTGTTGGGCCCCGTGTCGATCAGGGTCAGCGGATCGTCCTCGAGCAGGTAGCAGTTGACGCGTCCCACCAGAAACGGCGTGGGCACCGCCATCAGGTGGATGCCCGCGGCGCGGGCCTCGGCGAGCGACTCCTCGGTCTGGTCGGGCGGGGCCTCGCCGTCGGCCTCGTCCGCGCTCACGAGCGGATCAGGCCCAGCACCTCGTCGCGCTTGGCCTCCATGTCCTCCACGGAGACCAGCGACTCCAGGCACAGGCGCAGCAGCGGCTCGGTGTTGGACGCGCGCACGTTGAAGTGCCAGTCCTCGTAGTCGACGGAGATCCCGTCCAGCCGGCTCTGCTCGGCGTCCGCGTAGCGCGCGGCCAGCGCCTCGATCTTGGCGTCGGGATCGTCGACCGTGCTGTTGATCTCACCGGAGATGAAGTACTTGCTGCGATAGGGCTCAAGCAGCTCGGACATCGTCGCCTCCCGCTGGGAGAGCAGCTCCAGGATGAGCAGCGCCGGCAGCGTGCCCGAGTCGGCGTTGTAGAACTCCCGGAAGTAGTAGTGGCCCGAGACCTCGCCGCCGAACACGGCGTGCTCCTCGCGCATGCGGGTCTTGAAGAAGGCGTGACCCACTCGGTTGACGAGGGCGTGGCCACCCTCGCGCGCGGCGACGTCGGCGACGGCACGGCTGGCCCGCACGTCGTACAAAACGGTTGCGCCCGGCTCCTTTTGCAGCAGCGACTCGGTGAGGAGCGCCGTGAGGAAGTCGCCGTCCACGAAATGGCCCTGCTCGTCGATGAAGAAGCACCGGTCGGCATCGCCGTCCCACGCGATGCCCAGGTTCGCCTGGCGCTGCACGACCTCGCGCATGATGAACTCGCGGTTCTCGGGCAGCATCGGATTGGGCTCGTGGTCGGGGAAGTTGCCGTCGGGCGTCCAGTAGGCCTCGGCGAGGTCGAGCCCCAGCCGTTCCAGCAGCGGGCCCACCATCGGACCCGCCATGCCGTTGCCGCCGTCCACGACGACCTTCA
This sequence comes from uncultured Solirubrobacteraceae bacterium, assembly GCA_963764125.1. Lineage (GTDB taxonomy): Bacteria > Actinomycetota > Thermoleophilia > Solirubrobacterales > Solirubrobacteraceae > Palsa-465. Next base: position 205,609 of record CAVXRR010000028.1, on the reverse strand, counting down.
GCGGCTTGATGGCCGATTCGTCGACGAGCTTGAGCGCCGCCTGCTGGAAGACCTCGTAGACGTCGACCTCCTCGACCGACCCCCCGCCGGGCGCATCGCCCAGCCCGTCGAGGATGCGGTCGCGCACCTCGCCCAGTCCGGCGTCGCCCGACAGCGCCAGCGCGCCGCGGCTCACCAGCTTGGCGCCCGTATAGGGCTTGGGGTTGTGCGACGCGGTGCACATCAGCCCACCGTCGAGATCCCGGGAGCCGACGAGGTAGTAGAGCATCTCGGTCCCGACCATCCCGGCGTCGATCACCGAGGCGCCCTCGGCCACCATCCCGTCGCGGTAGGCCTTCGCCATGTCCGGGGCGGTGAGTCGCATGTCGCGGCCCAGGCCCAGGCGCAGCTCGGAGGTCGGCTTGTCCTCCATGGCGCCGATGACGCGGGCGAACGAGCGGCCGATGGCGTGCGCGGTCCCGGCGTCCAGCTCGTCGCCGAACAGGCCGCGGACGTCGTAGGCCTTGAACACCTCGGGGTGGGCGAGCTCGGACACGCGCTGAGGATGATGCCTGATAATCCGCCGCCATGAGGCCCCGCTTCCTGGTCGCATGAGGCCGACCGTGGTCATCCTCTGCGGCGGGCGAGGCACGCGCCTGCAGGAGCACACGCGGTCGATCCCCAAGCCGATGGTGGAGATCGGCGGCCGTCCGATCCTGTGGCACGTCCTGCAGATCTACCTGGCCCAGGGGTTCCGGCGCTTCCTGCTGCTCACCGGCTACCTCGGCGAGCAGGTGGAGCGGTTCGTCGCCGCCGAGCAGTGGCCGGGCGAGGCCGAGATCCTCTGCCTGGCCACCGGCGAGGACACGCCGACGGGCGGGCGCCTGTACCGCGCCGCCGATGCTCTGGGCCCGCGCCGTTCTGCCTGACCTACGGCGACGGCGTCGCCGACATCGACCTCGCGGCGCTGGTGGCCGCGCACGCCGAGCACGCCGCGGACGGCGCCGTGGCCACCATGACCGTCGTCCGGCCCGCGGCTGCCCTTCGGGGTCGCTCATCTCAACGGCGACGGGGTCGTGCGCGGCTTCACCGAGAAGCCCCGGTCCGAGCAGTGGATCAACGGCGGCTTCTTCTGCTTTGAGCCCGGGGTCCTGGACCTGCTGACCCCCGACAGCGTCCTCGAGCGCGAGCCGCTGGAGCGGCTGGCCGCGCCGGGCGACCTGCGGGCGTTTCGCCACGATGGCTTCTGGGACTGCATGGACACCTACAAGGACGCGGTCGCCCTCAACGACCTGTGGGCCTCGGGCGCGGCCCCGTGGAAGCGGTGGACGTGAGGCCCTGCGCATCGGCTCCGCCCGCGCCGCAGTCGGTCCTGGTCACCGGCGCGCACGGGCTGCTCGGGCGCGCTGGCTGACCGCGGCGCTGCTCGACGGCGGCCACCGCGTGGTGGCCATCCGCCGCGACGAGCCGGCGGCGTCCACGCTGGAGCTGCTGGGCCGCGCCGCGCGAGATCGACACCGTCCATGGCGACATCTGCGAGGAGGGCCTGGTCGCCCGGGCGCTCACCGAGTACGAGGTCTCCAGCGTGTTCCACCTCGCCGCCCAGACCCTGGTCGGCACCGCCAACCACGCCCCGCGCTCCACGTTCGAGACCAACGTCCGCGGCACCTGGATGGTGCTGGAGGCGTGCCGCGCCCACGGCACGCGCAGCGTGGTCGTCGCCTCCTCGGACAAGGCCTACGGGCGCCAGGCCGAGCTGCCCTACCGCGAGACCCAGCCGCTCGGCCCGACGTTCCCCTACGACGTCTCCAAGGCCGCCGCGGACCTGATCGCGCGGTCCTACTGGCACACCTTCGGGCTCCCGGTGGCGGTCACCCGCTTCGCCAACCTGTACGGCGGCGGTGACACCAACCGCAGCCGCCTGGTGCCCGAGGCGGTGGGCGCGGCGCTGGCGGGCCGGGCGCCGGTGATCCGCTCCGACGGCTCGCCCGAGCGCGACTTCCTCTACGTCGAGGACGCGGTGGCCGCGTACGTGGCGATCTGGCGCGCCGTGCTCGACGGCCAGGGCGGCGGAGAGGCCTTCAACGCGGGCGGGGGCGCGCCCCACCGGGTCGTCAGACGTGGTGGACCTCATCTGCCGGCTGGCCGGCGGCGACGGTGACCCCGGAGATCCGCGGCGCCGGGACGCCGCACGGCGAGATCGACCGCCAGTGGGTCGACGCCACCAAGCTGCGCGAGCTCACCGGCTGGGCTCCGGCGGTCGACCTGGAGGAGGGCCTGCGCCGCACCATCGCGTGGTATCGAGAGCACCCGCGGGCGCTCGGCGCTGAGGCCGGCTCCTATAGTTACCTGCATGTCCGGTCATTCCAAATGGGCCTCCATCAAGCACAAGAAGGCTGTCGTCGACCAGCGCCGCGGCCAGCACTTCACCAAGCTGAGCCGCGCGATCATCGGTCGCCGCGCGTGAGGGCGGCGGCGACGTCGAAGGCAATCCGTCGCTGGCGCTGGCCGTCCAGAAGGCACGCGACGCCTCGATGCCCAAGGACAACATCGAGCGCGCGATCGCCAAGGGCACCGGCGAGGGCGTCGACGCCGACCAGATCGAGACCGTTCTCTACGAGGGCTACGGCCCCGGCGGCGTCGCGCTGCTCATCGAGGCGCTCACCGACAACCGCAACCGCACCGGCGCCGATGTCCGCCACGCGCTGTCCAAGCACGGCGGCAACCTCGGCGAGCCCGGGTCGGTGGCCTATCTGTTCGACAAGCGCGGGGTGATCGTCGTCGATGCCTCCCGCTACGAGGAGGAGGACCTGCTGGTGGCGATCGACGCCGGCGCCGAGGACATCTCGCGCGACGACGACGTCTATGAGATCGTCACCGAGCCCGGCGACCTGGTGGCCGTCCGCGAGGCGCTCACCGAGCGCCGACATCGAGATCGAGTCCGCCGACGTGACCCAGCGCCCCAAGTCCCGCGTCCCGCTCCAGGAGTCAGACGCCTCCCGGCTGATGAAGCTGATCGACATGCTCGAGGAGTCAGACGACGTGGGCGCGGTGCACGCCAACTTCGACGTGGACGCCGACGTGCTGGAGCGGATCGCGTCGTAGGCGCCGGGGCTCAGTCCCCCGTTGGGCCAGAACCGGGTCCTTCGTCGCTTCTTCGCCGCGCTCGCTACCCTCGGGCCCCTCATGCGAAAGACGACAACACATCACCTGTGCCGCGCTCGCACTGGCTGCCGCCGTCGCCGGCTGTGGCAGCAGTGGCGGGACCACGGCTGCGGGCGTGGTGACGGCGCCGTCGGCGGGCGCCACCACCGCCACCAGCACCGCCGCCGCGAGCAGCTCGGCCTCCACCAGCGCCTCGGCGAGCGCAACCAGCACCACCACCAGCAGCACGCCGCTGCCGGCGGCCCTGAAGACCAAGCCGAAGGTGGCCATCCCCTCCGGTCCTCCGCCCTCCAAGCTCGTGGTCAAGGACCTGATCAAGGGCACCGGGCCGGCGGCCACGGCCGGCTCCACGGTCAATGTCCAGTACGTCGGCGAGCTCTACAAGGGCGGCAAGCAGTTCGACGCCTCGTGGAACGACGGCTCAGGCCAGCCGGTGTCACTGCCCCTGTCGGGCGTGATCAAGGGCTGGCAGCAGGGGATCCCGGGCATGAAGATCGGCGGCCGGCGCGAGCTGATCATCCCGCCGAGCCTTGGCTACGGCGCCACCGCCCAGTCAAAGATCCCGGCCAACTCCACGCTCGTCTTCGTCATCGACCTGCACGCCCTGTCCTAGCCCGCGGCCCCGTCAGCCCGCGTCGCCGCCGGCCGCCCTGTGGCGGGCGCGATACAGCTGGGTCGGGCCGGACACGCCCTTGAGCTTGTGGCGCCCGGCCGCTGACCAGTTGAACCGGTCGGGCGCGGCGTCACGGATCTCCCGGGTGCAGAGGACGCTGCCGGGGCGGGCCACGCCGGTGACCCGGCTGGCCAGGTTGACCGAGTTGCCGTAGTAGTCGCCGGCGCGCAGCAGCGTCGGCCCGAACGCGATGCCGGCCCGCAGGCTGGGGAGCTCTTCCTCCGCGAAGGCGTCGACCAGCTTCAGCGCGACCTCGACGAGCGGCGCGGGCCCGGGGCTGACGAACATCGCGGCGTCGCCGATGGTCTTGACCAGGCGGACCGGGGCCTGGGTCAGCGAGGTCGGCCAGGCTGGCCAGCCGCCCGGCGACGGTGCTCAGCTCGCCCACCTCGACCTGGCCCCCCAGCCGTGTGAAGCCGACGAGGTCCGCGAAGCAGACGGCCATGTCCTGGGCGCCGGCGATGTCGCCCGCCTCGAGCTCGGCCAGCCCCAGCACGCCGCGCTGCACGCTGTCGCGCAGGTGGGCGGTGAAGGCGGCCACCAGGATCGGCGCGAACGCCGGCGTCAGCTGCTCCGCCAGCTCCGCGAAGCGCAGCGCCACCTCGTCCTCGCTCTCCCCGGCCTCCAGGAACGTCTCGACGAACGAGGCGGCGATCGTCGCCGACAGCCGGCCCATGCCCTCGCCGAGCACCCGGGTGATCTCGTCGACGCGCTCGTCGGCGAAGCCGGCGTCGAGGAACAGCTTCATCGACTTGGCCGCCTCGACGTCCTCGTCTGAGAAGACCCGGTCCTCGGACTCGGGCGCGGGCAGCCCGTGCTGGCGGCGGATGCGCGCCATCGTCCCGGCGGGCAGGCCGGCGCGCTCCTCGACCTCGCTCGCGGTGTAGGTCCCGCCCAGTACGCGCTCCACCGGCAGCAGCGCCAGCCGGTTCTCCTTCACCGCCTTGACCAGCTCGGCGCCGGAGTACCCGTCGTCGGCGAGTCGCTCGAGCAGCCGGCGGCGCTTAGCCCGGTCCTCGCCCTCCAGCCCGGCGAGCAGGCCCTGCGCGTCGAAGTCCATCGCGGCATCCTCTCTGATGAGGGCGACGTTCGCTAGCATCGTCGCTCCTCGGGGGCCGCGAGCCTTGCCGCCCCTCTAGCTGAAACCCAATCGGTACATACACATGCTCTCGATCCTGATGCCCGTCTATAACGAGCTGGAGCGCGTCGAGCACGCGATCGCGGAGGTCCTCTCCACCCAGCTGCCCGACGGAGTTCGAGCTGATCATCGTCGACGACGGCTCGACCGACGGGACGCGCGAGATCCTGCGCAACGGCGACTGGGATGAGCGCGTCCGGCTGATCGAGCACGAGCACAACAAGGGCAAGGGCGCCGCGATCCAGACCGCGCTGCGCGAGGCGCGGGGCGACTACTCATGCATCTTCGACGCCGACCTGGAGTACGACCCCGAGGACCTGGCGCTGCTCATGCCGCCGCTCATGGACGGCCGCGCCAACGCCTGCTTCGGGGTCCGCGCCTTCGACGGGTACACCAGCCACTCGTTCCTGTTCGTGCTGGGCAACAAGGGCGTCACGCTGGCCTGCAACCTGCTCTTCAACGTGTACCTGCACGACATCATGACCTGCCACAAGATGATCCGGACCGACGTGTTCCAGAGCCTTCCGCTCAGCGCCGCCGGGTTCTCCATCGAGCCCGAGATCACGGCGCGGCTGGTGCAGAAGGGCGAGCGGATCTTCGAGGTCCCCGTCCACTACCGGGCGCGCGCCACCGAGGAGGGCAAGAAGCTCACAGCCCGCGACGGCTTCCGCGTGATCGCGACGCTGCTGCGCTGCCGCCTGGCCGGCGGGGTGTCGAGCTCTTCGCCGGCGCTTCGCCCTGCGCCGCGCCGGCGCGGGCGCCGGGCCGATCTGCGCCGTCGAGGTGTAGATCGACTGGATGGTCGAGAACAGCGGCTGCACCGGGTTGCCCTGCAGGTCGATCTCTCCCTTCTCCACGAACGGCGGGTGGGGAACGGGTCACCGCCGCTCCAGCCCGGCTTGGCGGGGAAGTCCTGGAGCGCGAACCACATCGCGGCGGCGATGTAGGGCTTGGACGCGAACACGCCGAGGTGGAAGGCGGCCTGGCCGGTCTGGTACTGGTAGGTGCCGCGCTGCTCGGGGGGCCCGTTCTGGCTGCCCTCGAAGCCGAACTCCGTGATCATCAGCGGCTTGGAGGGGTAACAGTCGTGCAGGAAGTCCAGGAACGGGCTGAGCTCGTCGGGATCGTCGGTGCCACCGCCACCCGCGTCGAACCAGCCGAAATAGTCGTTGAAGCCGAGCACGTCCAGGGGCGCGTAGGCGGACTGGCAGTCCACCCCGGGCCAGCTGGAGATCGCCATGCCCACCGGCCGCGTCGGATCGAGCTGGTGGGCGATCTGCGCGGCGCCGGCGATGTAGCGGGCCTCGGCGTCGTTGGGCGGCGTTGTCAGCTCGTTGGCGATGCTCCACACCAGGACCGAGGGGTGGTTCTCGTTGGTGAGGATGTTGGTGCGCAGCATGTTGTGGGCGAAGTTCAGCCACCCGGGCGGGTCAGATAGCTGGAGTTCACCTGGTAGACGGGGATCTCCGACCACAGCAGGATCCCGTCGCGGTCGGCCGCCTCCTCGATCTGCGGGTTCAGCGGGTAGTGCGCTCGGATGACCCTCGCCGCCGAGCTCCCGCACCCAGCCGACCATCGTCTGAAGCTGGGTGGGTGAGAGCGCCGCGCCCGACTGGACGTTGACCTCGTGCAGGTTAAAGCCGCGCAGGTCGAGGACGCGGCCGTTGAGCAGGAGCTGACCGCCGGGGCCGACGCTGATGCTGCGGATGCCGCTGTAGTCGGTGTAGCCCTCAAGGGTGCGGCCGTGGGCGTCTGAGAGCGTCAGCGCCGCGCGATACAGATACGGGTCCGTCGGCGACCACAGATGCGGTACGGGGATCGTGACCGCCGCCCGGGCCACCCACGTCGCCCCGGGCAGGAGACGTGTGCCCGCCGAAGCTCAGCGCCACGCCCCCGTAGGTGCCGTGCAAGGTGACCGTCTGCACGGCGCCGGTGACGTTGCGCACGGTGACCTGCTCCTGGATCTGCGCGGCGCACGTCGGGCAGGGGAGGATCGGGCGGATCACCACCGGCGACATGTCCGCGGTCTGGACCGAGCGCAGGTAGACCTCCTGGTTGATCCCGCCGTAGTTCCACCAGCCGCCGTTGCCCGGCGGGAGATCGCCATTGGTGCGGCGGTTGTCGACGCGGACGATGAGGCGATTGACGCCCGGTCGCACGCCCTTCAGCGCGAACTCGAAAGGCAGATACTCGCCGGCATGGAAGCCGATCCGGCGGCCGTTGAGCCATACCGTCGCCCGGTAGTTGACCGACTCGAAGCGCACGATCCAGCTGCGAAACCGGGCCGGGACGTAGGAGGCGAAGGCCTTTGCCGGGATCGTGAAGTCGCGCCGGTACCAGCCGATCGACCCGTTCATCGAGTCCGTCGAGAGATCGCCGGCGTTGAACGAGTTGGGGACGGTGCCGGGGTCCAGCCGTCGGTGGAGGAGAGGTTGCGCCACCACCCGCCGGCGACGCCGGCGTCGGTGGGGTCGGCGCGGTACAGCCAGGCGCCGCCGAGCAGCCAGCGGTCGGTGGGCCCGTCGCGATACAGCGCCCCGAGCGTCGGAGGCGTGGCCGTATACAGCGGCCCGGCCTGGGCCAGGGCAGGCGCCGTGCCGGCCGCGAGTCCCGCCACGGCCAGCGCGAGCACGGCAAGCGCCACGGCCGACCAGCGGGCGAGCCGCCTTACGGATGCGCCAGGGGCCGCCGCTAGAATCGCCCGCCGATGTCAGCCGTCGACTCGCCGCAGCAGCGGCCAACCGCGACCGGCTCCGTCGGCTCCGGGGAGTCTCGCGGCAGCCTCACTGGCCGCCTCCCTGCGCGGCGCACCGGCCGCTCGCCGATGCTGCTCGGGGTGCTGGCCTGCGTCGTCCTGGCGGCGCTCTCGGCGGCCATCCTGCCCACGGTCCCCAGCTACGACCCGTGGTCCTGGATCGTGTGGGGACACGAGGTGTTCGACCCGCACACGAGCTTCATCGTCAACGGCGGCCCCTCGTGGAAGCCGCTGCCGATGATCTTCACCACGATCTACGGGCTGGTCGGCGGCGCGGCGCCGACGCTGTGGGTGATCACGGCGCGGGTCGGTGGGCTGCTGGCCCTGTGGGGCGCGTGGAAGCTGACCAGCCGACTGGCCGGCGGCGGCTGGCTGGGCGCGTTCGCCGGCCTGCTGGCGGCGATCGGGATCGTGCTCACCGGCCGCCACGACCAGGCCTGGTACTACTACTTCCTGCACGGGACCTCGGAGGCGATCCTCGTCGCCGTCGCCGTCTGGGTCGGTGGACCGGCTGCTCGACCAGCGCCATCTCCAGGCCTACCTGATCATGGCGGCCGGCGGCCTGATCCGCCCCGAGTGGTGGCCGTTCCTGGGCCTCTACGCCGTCTGGCTGTGGTTTCGCGATCCCGGCTTCAAGAGCCCGGGATGCGCCTGCGTGCTGCTCGCCGGGCTCGCCGTGCAGCCCGTTCGGCTGGTTCGTGCCGCCATGGATCACCACCGGCCAGCCGTTCCTGGCCGCGACGCACGCGGCCGACTACAACGGTCATCTGGGCTCCGACGTCCTGCGCTCGATCCTGGCCCGCGGAGTCCGCGACCAGCTCCTCCCGGCGCTCATCCTGGCGGTGGTGGCGGTCGTCATCGGCTGGGTGCGCGACCGCAACCGCGTCCTGCTGGCCATCGGGGCCGGGATCGCCGGCTGGTGGGTTGTCGTGGTCGGCGAGACGCTCGACGGCTACCCGGGCCTGGAGCGCTTCTTCCTGCCCGCGGCGGCGCTGACCACCGTGCTCGGTGGGGTCGGCCTCGCCGAGCTGGCGCGCGCTGGCGGGCGGACTGGCCGGCTCGCTGCGCCGGCCGGTGACCGCGGGCGTCGCCGTCGTCCTGGCCGCGATCTGCATCCCGTTCAGCACCACCCAGATCAGCGTCGCGCGGACCGATGAGCGCAACGCCTCCCAGGGCGTCCATCTGCTCGACACGCTCACCCAGGCGGTGGCCGCCGCCGGCGGCAAGGCCGGGCGTGCTCCCGTGCCCCTCGAGCTTCACCGCGGTCAACCACTCGGCGCAGACCGCGCTGGCGTGGAAGCTGGGCGTCACGCTGCAGCGCGTGGGCACCTCGATGCGCGCGCCCGGCGTCGACTTCGTCGGCCCCAAGGCGGCCCAGATCGGCGGAGCGGCCAAGATCGACCCGCGCCTCACCCACGCCGAGACCGTGGCCACGGCCGGGCCGTGGCGTGTGGTGCGCCTGACCGACCCGCGGCTGCACACACGGCGCCGCCTGCGTCGGCCGCTGACCGGCTGAGCCCCGGGCGTGGGGGTCACCTCCGCCTCCAGGCGCACGGACCGTGAGCTCGGCCCGGGCCCGCGCCGCGTGCCGCACCGCGGTGGCCTTCTTGCCCTTCTTGTGCTTCCTGTGGCGCTTGGGCTTGGGCTTGGCCTTGATCTTCAGCGTGTGGACGATCACGGTCCTGTTGCCCGCCCGGTCGGTGAGGGTGATCGTGATCGTGTAGGTCGCGGATGCGGGTGTAGACGTGGCCGGCCGTCGTGCGGCGGATCCGCTCGCGCGGCGAGCGGTCGCCCCAGTTCACGTACACGGTGGACACGCCCGAGGCGGCCGACGTGGGCAGCCCGGCCGGCGGCGGGTCGGTGTAGCTGACCCGCAGCCGCTCGCGGGTGTTGACGATCGACGTCCCACTCAGCTTCCACGTCGCGCGCGGCGGCACGGTGTCCACGAACACCGTGGCCACCGGGGAGTTGGTGGTCACGCCCGCCAGGTTGACGGCGCTGATCTGGTAGGAGTGGCGCCCGTCGGCCAGCGGCGCAGGGGGAACGCAGTGAGGTGGCGGTCGGTCTGGCCCACCGGGGTGCCGTCGATGCGCAGGCGTAGGTGGGGGCGCCCCACAGCTCCGCCGCGGGCGACCACATCAGCAGGGGGGACGCGGTGTGACGCAGCGGAAGCCGTAGGAGGGCACGAAGCCCCCGGGGGCCTGGAAGAGCTGGGCGGCGACGATCGACGGTGCTCGCCCCGCTGCCCTGGACCCAGGCCGCGGCGGCGTCACCGGCCACGTCGCCGGCGGCCGCGAGTCCCTGGCCGGCGTCGGTGGCCCCGAGCGCGGGGTCGGAGACGACCTGCTCGGTGCCGAGGTCCGCGCCGTCCAGGGCATAGCGCACGCGGATCTCGGCGGTGCCCGCGACGCCCGGGGTCTGCTGCCAGGCGATGAGGTTGGAGACGAGGCCGGCACTGGCCGGGACGGCGTCGGCGCACCGCTGTTGGGCAGGGAGTCGACGCGCTCGGTCTGCCCGCGGCTCTCTGAGCCACCGAGCGTGGCGGTGTAGAGCATGTGGCTCTGGTCGGTCTCCGAGGTGACGAAGCCGCGTGCCGTACTCGGTGACCGCCGCCTGGGGCTGGTCGGCGCCCTCGGGCCGCCGGTGGTGGCTCCGTCGGCGGCGGAGGCCCCGTCGAAGGCGGCGCCATGCAGGCGGTTCATCAGCACCCGCGACTGCGTCGCCGAGCCGTTGGCCAGCGATTCCTGGAAGGCCACCGACGGCGTAGGTCGAGTCGCCCCCGGACGCGATCGACGGCAGGCTGGACGACCTCTCGGACCACCCGGCCAACGACGCGGGGTCGGCCTGCTCGACGACGGTGCTGGGAGTGGCAGCGATCACGCGGCGCGTGTAGATGTGGCCCGCCTCGCCCCAGGCGACGATCCCGATCCCGTCGCCGGAGGCGGCCACATCCGGGCGCCCGGAGCCGACGCCCGCGGCGTCACCGGCGCTCGCGTCCAGGGGGCTTGCCTCCAGCGCCCACGCGCCCTGGAAGTAATAGGCGGCGCGCACGTCGCCGCCACCCGCGCCGGCGACGGCGGTGAAGGCCAGGTACGCCTTGCCGAAGTTGGTGATCGACAGCGAGGGGTTCGCCGCGCCGGTGAACAGCGCGCCGGGGGCGCTCAGCGGTGACAACCGAGAGGCCGCCTGGGCCACGTACAGCGTTCCGCCGTTGATGAATGCCACCAGCACGAGCCCGTTCTGGCTCGCGGCGACCACCGGCTGTGACGACGGCCCGGCGAGCCCGGCATCGACCTGGACCGGCGGCTGGAACGCCCCTGCGGCCAGGCGCGACACGAACACGTGGGCCACCGCGCCGACGTTCTTGGTGTAGACCACGGCGCCCGTGCCGTCGCGGGCGACCGCCATCCCGTTCAGCGCGCGGATGTCGGAGCTGGCCCGTCGATCACGGTGTCGTCGGGGGCGAGCGCCGGGGCGCGCGAGCGGGCGGCGCCGGCCGGCCCGGCAAGGGCTCCGGCGGCCATGAGGGCGCACGACGACAGGCACAGCGCAACCAGCGCCCTGCGCCACGCCCCGGTGCAGAGTGATGAACGAGCCAGGCGAATGACATCCGCTAGAACAGCAGACGGGGCGGCGGGTTGCGCCGCCGACGCGCCTTGACAGAGATCTAACAGCCGCCGACCCCACGGCGGGAGGCGTCCGGGCACGCACGGAGAATGTGTCCCCATGCTTGTCCTGGGCATCGATCCCGGCACCGCCAGCACCGGCTACGGCGTCGTCCGCGGCGTCGGTTCGCGCCTGCGCGCGGTCGACGAGGGCATGATCCAGACCCGCGCGGGGGTGCCGCTGGAGCGGCGGCTCGCCGACATCCACCAGCGAGTGGGGGAGCTGCTCGACGAGCATCAGCCCGAGGCGATGGCCATCGAGGAGCTGTACTTCGGCGCCAACGTCCGCACTGCCTTCGCCGTCGGCCAGGCGCGCGGCGTGGTGCTGCTGGCCGCAGGCCAGCGGGGCGTGCCGACGCGGTCCTACACCCCCCAGCAGGTCAAGGGCGCGGTGTGCGCCAACGGGCGTGCCGACAAGACCCAGGTCGCGCGCATGGTCACCCGGCTGCTGGGGCTGGCGGCGCCGCCGACCCCCGACCACGTCTCCGACGCCCTGGCGGTGGCCGTCTGCCACCTGAACCACTCGCCGCTGGCCCGTGCGGTGGCGGGGGCCTCGGCGTGATCGCGCTCATCTCGGGCAAGGTCGCGGTCCGCCGCGGCGACCACGTTGTCGTCGACTGCGGCGGCGTCGGGTACCGGCTCGCCGTCTCGGCGGAGACGCTCAAGCACGTCCCGGCCGTGGGGCGCGACGTGCTGCTGCACACCCATCTCATCGTCCGTGACGACGCGCTGGCCCTCTACGGTTTCGCGACCGAGGAGGAGCGCGACCTGTTCCTGATGCTCCTCGGCGTGCAGGCGGTGGGCCCCAAGGTGGCGCTCGCGGTCCTCTCGGGCGCGCCGCCGCGTGAGCTGCTCAGGGTGGTGGCCGCGGGCGACGCGGCCCGCCTGCAGGCGGCGCCCGGCGTGGGCAAGCGCACGGCCGAGCGGATCATCGTCGAGCTGCGCGAGAAGGTGGGCGCGACGCTGCCCGAGGACTCCATCACCGTCACCCGCTCCGACGATCCGGCGACGCTCGCCCGGGAGGCCCTGCTCGGCCTCGGCTACAACGTCAACGAGATCGATGCCCTGCTGCAGGGCGCCTCCGGTGACAGCACGGAGGACCTGCTCGCCCACGCGCTGCGGAGCGCCCGGCGGTGAGCGTCTCGCGCCTCCAGGACCCCGAGGAGCTGCCCGGCGACGAGCTGGAGCTCGAGCGGTCGCTCAGGCCCCGCCGACTGGAGGACTTCGTCGGCCAGGAGGGGATCCGCGACCAGCTGGCGGTGTCGATCGAGGCCGCCACCATCCGCGGGGAGGCGCTGGACCACGTGCTGCTGGCCGGCCCGCCGGGGCTGGGCAAGACCTCGCTGGCCCAGATCGTCGCCGCCGAGCTCGACGTCCCGTTCGTCCAGACCGCCGGCCCCGCCCTGGAGCGCAAGGGCGACGTCGCGTCGTTCTTGACCGCCCTGGAGCCCCGGGCGGTGTTCTTCGTCGACGAGATCCATCGCCTCCCGCGCGCGCTGGAGGAGACGTTCTATCCCGCGATGGAGGACGGGGTCCTGCCCATCACGGTCGGCCAGGGGGCGGGGGCGAGCATCGTCACCCTGCCGCTGCCGCCGTTCACCCTGATCGGAGCGACCACCCGCGCCGGCCTGCTCACGACGCCGCTGCGCGACCGCTTCGGGATCCGGCACCGCCTCGAGCACTACGGGCCCGAGGATCTGGCGCGCATCGTGACCCGTTCGGCCCGGCTGCTCGGGGTGGAGCTCGAGCCCGCCGGGGCGGTCGCCATCGCGCGGCGCAGCCGCGGCACCCCGCGCGTGGCCAACCGGCTGCTTCGCCGCGTCCGTGACTACGCCGAGGTGCGCCACGGGGGCCTCGTCACCGAGCCCGTGGCGGCGGCCGCGCTCGACCTGCTCGAGGTCGACGAGGAGGGCCTTGACCGCCTGGACCGCGAGATCCTGCGCGTCATCTGCGAGAAATTCGGCGGCGGGCCGGTCGGCCTGTCGACCCTGGCGGTAGCGGTGGGGGAGGAGCAGGACACCATCGAGGACGTCTACGAGCCCTACCTGCTCCAGCGTGGGTTGATCGAGCGCACGCCCCGCGGGCGGGCGGCGACGCGGCGGGCGTACACCCACCTGGGCCTGGAGCCGCCCCCGCCCGAGCCGGCCCAGACCCGGTTGGTGTGAGCCTCCGGGCGGCCCCGCCGGCTCTCCGGTTCTTCGGATACTCCTAAGCGCGGATCTCTATCCTCACCGCGATGGCGCGCGAGCATTACTTCATCTGCCCGCATTGCGGCAACCGGTCGATGGGGACCGATCGCAACGCGGGCTTTCGCCGGGAGGCGCGGGGCTGCGAGAAGTGCGGCTTCGCCTACCTGTTCGAGCTGCTCGACGACTATTACCCGGCGCCCAACGCGGCGTTCTTCGCCTGCGACTCCGACGGGCGCATCGTCGACTGCGGCCGCGGCTCGTTCGAGTTGACGGGCCTCAAGACCGAGCAGGCCATCGGCCGCCCCGTCCGTGAGGTGCTGGGCCTGCGCTTCGACGACGGCGGCGATCACGTCGGTACGGCGCTGGAGTGGGAGGTGCGTGTCCAGGGCAAGCCGGTGGAGGTTCACGCCGAGCACGACCTGCCCGCGCGCGCCGTCGCCGACATCTTCCCTGCATACGACGATGATGAGGGCGGTCTGCTGGTCGTGCTGACGCCCACCAATCATCAGTAGCGTGGCCGTATTCCTGCACCAGTCCTGCAGCAGCCCCGCTCCAGGCTCAGACCACTAGCATCCCCTCCTAGCTGATGTCAGATCGCCAGCGCCACGGCTTCGTCCTGCTCCTCGTGTTGGGCCTGATGGCCGCCTCGGTCTTCGTGCTCACCAGCCAGAGGACGGTCCTGGGCCTCGATCTCAAGGGCGGCATCGAGCTCGTCTATCAGGGCCAGCGCACGCCGCAGAGCCCGGTCAACACGGCGTCGCTGAACCGTGCGGTCGACATCATGCGCTCCCGCGTGGACCAGCTGGGCGTGTCTGAGCCCCAGATCCAGACGACGGGTAACAGCCTGATCACCGTCGGGCTCCCCGACGTGCACGACGTCGCCCGCGCCGAGCAGCAGGTCGGCAAGACCGCCCAGCTGTTCTTCTACGACTGGGAGGCCAACGCCCTGACGCCCAACGGCAAGACGGTGGCCAGTCAGCTCCTCACCCAGGATCAGACCGCGCTGGCGATGAGCCAGGGCGGCCCGAGCGGTCCCGGCGTCCCCGGCGCGGGAGGGGTGCCGCTCTACCAGGCGGTCACGCTTGCCGCCAAGCAGCCACGCGGTCCGGGCGGTTCGCGGGCGGGACCCGCCTACTACCTCTTCGGCGCGCCGGGCAGCCCCGCGTGCGCCGCCGTGGCCAAGGCCAACGGGACGACCCCGATCCAGGGACAGCACTGCCTGCTCAACGGGCCGGACTCGACCCTCACCGACCTCTACTCGGGCCTGGCCCCCGGGGTGACCAAGGCTCAGGGCCAGCTCGTCACCGTCCCGCAGGGCACGGTCGTGCTCCAGGCCGCCAACCCGTCGGCGTCCACCCAGATCAAGGCCAACAGCCCCAGCGCGGAGTTCTTCGTCCTCAAGGACAACGTCGCGCTCACCGGCAACGACATCACCAACCCGCAGCCGAGCACCGACCAGAGCGGCCAGCCGGACGTCAGCTTCGGCTTCAACGGCAAGGGCCAGAACAGCTTCCAGAAGGTGACCGGGCAGATCGCCCACCGCGGCGCCAACGTCAGCCTCGGCGGCGCCAGGCTCAACCAGCACTTCGCGGTCGCCCTGGACAACCAGCTGGTGACCGTCCCCCAGATCGACTTCCATCAGTTCCCCGACGGCATCATCGGCGGTGGCGGGGCCGACATCACGGGCGGCTTCACCAGCCAGACGGCGTCGGATCTGGCCACCCAGCTGCGCCTGGGCGCGCTGCCGATCAAGCTCAAGCAGATCTCCGAGCAGGAGGTCTCCGCGACGCTGGGCCAGCAGGCGCTGCATCAGGGCCTCGTCGCCGGCGCCGTGGGCCTGGCCATCGTCGCCCTGTTCCTGCTCTTCTACTACCGCGTGCTCGGTCTCATCGCCGTCGCCGGCCTGGCCGTGTACGGCCTCTACTTCTACGCGCTGATCAAGCTCATCCCGATCACGCTGACGCTGGCGGGCATCGCGGGACTGATCCTGACCATCGGCGTGGCCGCGGACGCCAACATCGTCATCTTCGAGCGGGTCAAGGAGGAGATCCGCGCCGGGAGATCGATCCGTGCCGGGATCGCCACGGGCTACAAGAAGGGCCTGACGGCGATCATCGACGCCAACGTGGTCACGATCATGACCGCGTTCATCTTGTTCGTGCTGGCCACCTCCGACGTCCAGGGGTTCGCCTTCACGCTGGGCATCGGGACGATCGTCTCGCTGTTCACGGCGGTCCTGGCCACCCAGGCGATCCTCATGACGATGGCTGACTCGCGCACGATCGCCCGTCCCTCCGCGCTGGGCGCCGGCGGCAAGAAGCACGCCTGGACGTTCGACTTCATGGGCGCCTCCAAGTACTTCTTCTCCCTGTCGGGGGTCATCCTGCTCATCGGCGCGCTGGCCATCGGCGGGCGGGGGCTGAACCTCGGCATCGACTTCACCTCCGGGGCGCGCATCGACATCACCCTCGCCAAGCCCGCCACGGCGGCTGGGGTGCACGCGGTCGTCCAGCGCGCCGGGGTCCAGGACGCGGTCGTCCAGGCGGTCGGCACCAAGGGCGATGCATTCCAGGTCACCTCCAAGCCGCTGAGCGGCGGGGCCAACACGGTCAAGCAGGCGCTGGTGGCCAAGTACGGCAGCGTGCCCGGCTTCCAGGCCAATACAGTCGGCCCGACCTTCGGACGCACCGTGGCCCACAGCGCGGTGATCGCCATCATCGCGTCGCTGCTCGTCATCTCGGTCTACGTGGCGCTGCGCTTTGACTGGAAGTTCGCCGTCCCCGTGCTCATCGCCCTGATGCACGACCTGCTCATCACCAGTGGCGTGTACGCACTGACCGGAAGGGAGGTGACGGTCGACACGGTCGCGGCCCTTCTCACCATCTTGGGTTATTCGCTCTACGACACGATCATCGTGTTCGACCGAGTGCGCGAGAACATCCCGCGCATGCCGCGGGCTGCCTTCTCGCAGATCGTCAACCGCTCGATGTCAGAAGTGCTGACCCGGTCGCTGGCGACCACGTCGTGCACGCTGCTGCCGATCCTGGCGCTCCTGCTCTTCGGCGGCACGACCCTCAAGGACTTCGCCTTCGCGCTGCTCATCGGCGTGGCCTCCGGCGCCTACTCGTCGATCTTCATCGCCTCCCCTGTGCTCACCCACTGGAAGGAGCGCGAGAGCGTGTACCGCCACCGCCGCGAGCGGATCGTGGCCGACCGCGGCTTCGTCGCCCCCTATGCGGCGGCCGGCGCTGATGTCGATCCGGGGCGCGACCGCGGCCGCCGCCGCGCCGGCCGGATCACCGAGCCCGACCCCGAGGGCGTCTCGGCGGCCGAGTTCGAGCAGATGAAGCGCGACATCGCCGAGGAGGAGGCCGAGCCCAGGCGCCGCACCTCGACGCTGACCAAGCGGCTGGCCCACTCCCCCGAAGGCGAGGATGGAGGGTCCGGAGCGGGCCGCTCCAAGCGCGCGGGGGGCAACGGCGCGCCCGGCGGTGGTGCCGGTGGCCGTGCTGGTGGTGCCGGTGGTGCCGGTGGCCGCGCGGGCGGGCGTGCCGGTGGTGCCGGCGGCCGCGGTGGACAGCCTCAGGGTGGCGGCGGGACTCCGGTTCCCCCACCCACGCCTCCGACGTCGGCGACGCCCCCGATCGATCCCTCCAGACTCGACGAGCCGCTGGCCGGCGAGGGCTTCGAGCACGCCCCCGACGAGGCCGAGAACGACGCCATCGCGCGCAACAAGCCCGACCGCTCGGCCAAGCCGCGCCGGGGCAACCGCCGTCACGGGAGACGCCGCTGATGGGCATGCTCGCGTGGGTGATGATGGGCCTGGCGATCTGGCACTTCACGATCTGGCTGCCCGACCGCTTCTGGGGCGGCATCGTGGGCGCGTTCCTGGGCGCACTGATCGGTTCGGCGCTGTTCGGGCTCCTGGTCAACGGCTTCGCGATCCCCGGGCGCCACGACACCCACCTGACCACGGCGCTGGAGGCGATCCCCGGCGCGCTCATCGGGATCGGGCTGGTCTACGCCGAGGGCGTGCGGCGCGAGCGTGCCGGCGGCCAGGTCGCCGGCGTCAACCTCTGACGGTCGCATGAAGCGGGGGCGCCTCATCACCGTGCTGACGATGGTGGGGCTGTGCGTCCCGGCGGCGGCCGTCGCCCGCTCCGCGAGTCGGCCCCACCGTCTCGGCGAGGGTCGCCGGTTCGTCGTCTCACCTGGTCCTGACGATCAGCCGTAACGACACGGTTGTCTATCTCCGGGCGGTCAGTGCCCCAGGGTGCCGCGGCCACTGCACCGATGTCCGCGTCCCGCCCTGGAAGTCGCCGGTGCGCGTGCTCGACGTGGACGGCGACGGCCAGTTGGAGGTGATCCTGGGGCTGTTCACCGGCGGCGCGAACTGCTGCTTCATCGACCAGGTGTTCTCGTATGACCCGGGCCGCAAGACCTACGTCAAGTCCCAGCATGACTTTCTCAACGCCGGCGCGACGCTGGCCAAGCTGGGCGCCCACTGGGTGTTCAAATCCGGGGACTCGCGGATCACCGAGGCGGCCTTCACGGACACGGCCGACTCCGGCACCCCGCTCCAGCTCTGGCGGTTTGCCAAGGGCAGGTTCACCGACGTCACCCGCCGGTACCCCAACCTCATCCGCGCCGATGCCGCGATGTGGATGCGTCTGTTCAACCACCACCTGTCCAACGGGGTCGGGCTGATCGCGGCGTGGGCCGCCGACGAGGATCTGCTGGGCCACTCGGCGATGGTCGACTCGACGCTGCGGTCGTTGGCCGCGCAGGACAAGCTGCATACGCCGCTGGGCCTGCCCCACAGCTCAGAGACGCAGTTCGTGACGCACCTCGAGCAGGTGCTCCACAACCTCGGCTACACCCGGTAGCCGCCGCGGCCGCCACCGTCGGCGGGGCGTGGCCGTCCCGACGCCGGACGGGCGCGGCCGGCCAGGCGCCGCGCCGGTCTGTCTGAGCCGGTGCCTAGATTGGCGCTCGATGGCTCAGGCCGCCGCACTCACCCCGCCCCAGCCCGCCCCCGGGACGGAACCGAACCCCACCCGCCCCGCGCTGCGCCTGGCCACTGACGCGGCGCCCGCCCCGGGTCGGGTTCCGCGCCTTGACGTCGCGCCCTACCCGGCCGGCGCTGCCTTGACGCTCGAGCACGAGCTGGGGGTGGGGCACGTGCTCGGCCAGATCCTCGTGCGCCGTGGCCTGGCCGACCCGGCGGACGCGCGCCGCTTCCTTGAGGCCCGGGAAGCCCACGACCCCGGCGCGTTTGAGGGCATCGAGCGGGCGCTCGACCTCATCCGCGCCCACATCGCTGCCGGCGGACCCATCGTCGTCCACGGCGACTATGACGTCGACGGCGTCTGCGCCACCGCGATCATGATCCGGGCCCTGCGCAGCCTCGGCGCCGACGTGAGCTGGTACCTGCCCAGCCGCCTCGACGATGGCTATGGCCTGGCCGCGGCCACGGTGCAGCGCCTGGCCGAGCGCGGCGCGGCCCTGATCGTCACCGTCGACTGCGGCATCACCGCCGTCGAGGAGGTCGCCGCCGCCCGCGCGGCCGGGATGGACGTGATCGTGTGCGACCACCACGCGCCGCGGGCCGACGGCACGCTGCCCGACTGCCCGATCGTGCACCCGGCCCTCTGTCACTACCCGTGCCCGACGCTCTGCGGGGCCGCGGTCGCCTACAAGGTCGCGTGCGCGCTGGGGGCGCGCACGGCCGAGGACGACCTGGATCTTGTGGCGCTGGCCACCGTGGCCGACCTTGTCCCCCTCGTCGGGGAGAACCGCCGGCTCGTGCGCGAGGGCCTGGCCGCGCTCGCGGCAACGGCCAAGCCCGGGCTGCGGGCGCTGATGGCGGTCTCCCGGGCCGACCCCAGCGCCGTGGACACGGGCACGCTCGGCTTCCGTCTGGCGCCGCGCATCAACGCCGCCGGCCGCCTGCGGCGCGCTGACGCCGGGCTGGAGCTGGTGCTGACCGAGGATCCCGTCCGGGGCAAGGCGATTGCCGCGGAGCTGGACGCCGTCAACGCCGAGCGCCGGGCGGTGGAGCAGCGCATCCTGTGGGAGGCCGAGTCCCAGGTCAGGGAGCTCGGCCCCCGTTTCGGCTACGTGCTGTGGTCTGAGGACTGGCACCCGGGGGTGGTCGGGATCGTCGCCTCGCGGATCGTCGAGCGCTACCACCGCCCCGCTGTGCTGGTCGCGCTGGACGGTGAGGCCGGCGGCGGCTCGGGGCGCAGCATCCCCGGCTTTGACCTGCTGGGAGCCCTGCACGCCGCGGCGCCCCACCTGCGCCGCTACGGCGGCCACCGCGCCGCGGCGGGCCTGACCATCGACGCCGCGCAGCTTGAGGCCTTCCGCGCCGCGTTCGAGGCGCACGCCGAGGCGGTGCTCACACCCGAGCTCCTCGAGCCCGTCGAGCGGGTCGACGCGGTCGTCTCCGGGCACGAGCTGGGCCTGGGCCTGGCTGAGGAGCTCGAGGCGCTCGAGCCGTGCGGCATGGGCAACCCGTCGCCGCGGCTGCTCGTCCCCGGAGGCCGCTTCGAGGACGTGCGGCCGATGGGGGAGGGGCGCCACGCCCGGTTCTCGGTGATCTCCGGGGGCGTGCGCGCCCGGGCGGTCGCTTTCGGCTGCGACGGTCATGTCACCGACGACTCCGCCCAGCCGCTGGACGCGACCTTCCGGCTCGAGCGCAACGCGTGGAACGGAGCGGTCGAGCCCCGGCTCGTGCTGCGCCATGCCCAGCCGTGCGCGCCGCCCGCGATCGAGCTTCTGCGGACCGGCCCCGAGGGCTATCTGGAGGCGGCGCTGGCCGAGGTCGACGCCGCGCTCGATGGCTCGCCGGCGGCGAGGTCGCCGTCGCCGAGGTCGCCTTCGCGCTACCCGTCGCCCTCCGCGCCCGCGGCGCGGCTCAGCGGGACCCGGACGGTGGTCGACTGTCGCGGGCACAGCCCCCTGGCGGTGCTCGTGGACGCGGTGGCCGGCGGCGGTCCGGTCCTCGCGCTGTGCGCCGACGTCGCCCGGCGGTTGCCCGGCCTGCGCGACCGCGTCGGCGGCTTCACCCTCGCCGCCTACGGCGAGCTCGAGGCCGACCCGTCCGCGGCGCTCGCCTTCGCGCACGTCGTCGCGCTCGATCCGCCTACCGGCGCCGCCGGTGACCGGGCCCTGCGTGCCGGGGCGGGCATCGCGTCGCTGGCCTGGGGCGAGCCCGAGACGCGTTTCGCAGCCCAGATGCTGAAGCACGAGTACGAGCTGCGCGCCGAGCTGGTCTCCGTATACCGCGCGCTGCGGCCCTACGGGCGCGTGGACGGCTCGGAGCTGGAGCAGCTGCTGCGCGGCGCCGGCGCCCACGGGCGCTCGCCGCGTCTTGCCGGGCGGCTCGTGCGCGTCCTCTCCGAGCTTAAGCTCGTCGAGCTGGTGCGCGATCCGCCCGCCCTCGCCATCCTCGATCATGCGCCGACGGCACTCGACCGCTCGGCCGCCTTCAGGTTCTATTCTGAGGTGTACGAGAAGGGCAAGAGATACCTGAACAGCGCAAAACATCGAGCAGGCGCCTGAGCCGAGCGATCGGCCGCGGTGATGGCCGCGCCGAAGACGGCGCTACCGGCATCGGCAGGCCGGCCGACCGGGGCGACGGCGACGGGGTCTCCACCGTCCTGGCCTCGGATCGCCCGCGCGTCGACGGCCTGGCCGGCCCCCGCGGCGAGACCGAGGTCGAGAACGCCGAGCTCTCGCCGTTCGAGCAGCGACTCGTCGGGGACCTGTTCGCGATCGTGGAGGAGCACGCCAGCCAGGCGGTGCCCGTCGACCGCGACCGGGTGGAGGCGGCATTCGCCTACGCCTGCGTCCACCACGCCGATCAGCGCCGGCTCTCCGGCGAGGAGTTCATCATCCACCCGGTCGGGGTGGCCAAGATCTGCGCCGGGATGCGCCTGGACACCGAGACGCTGTGCGCGGCGCTGCTCCACGACACCGTCGAGGACACCAGCGCGTCGCTGGAGGAGGTGGCCGAGACCTTCGGGGAGGAGATCTCCGGACTGGTCGACGGCGTCACCAAGCTCGACGGCCTGACCTTCCAGTCACGCGACGAGGCCCAGGCCGAGAACTACCGCAAGATGATGGTGGCGATGGCCACCGACATCCGGGTCATCCTCATCAAGCTCGCCGATCGCCTGCACAACATGCGCACGATCTCGGCGATGTCCAAGCAGAAGCAGCTGGAGAAGTCGCGCGAGACGCTCGACATCTACGCCCCGATCGCCCACCGGCTCGGCATCCACGCCATCAAGTGGGAGCTCGAGGACCTGGCCTTCCAGACGCTGCACCCGCGCAAGTACAACGAGATCAAGGGGTTGGTGGCCCAGCAGCGCGGCGAGCGCGAGCGCTACGTCTCCGAGGCCGGCGAGATCGTGGCCAAGGAGCTGGCCGAGCTGGGCATCCACGCCGACATCTCCGGGCGCGCCAAGCACTTCTACTCCATCTACGCCAAGATGACCAAGAAGGGGCGCGAGTTCAACGAGATCTACGACCTCACCGCGATGCGCGTGATCGTGGACTCGGTCAAGGACTGCTACGGCGCGGTGGGCGTCATCCATTCGCTGTGGAAGCCGCTGCCCGGGCGCTTCAAGGACTTCGTGGCGATGCCGAAGTTCAACCTGTACTCCTCGCTGCACACGACGGTCATCGGTCCCGAGGGCCGGCCGCTGGAGATCCAGATCCGCACCCGGGAGATGCACGACCTCGCCGAGTTCGGGATCGCGGCGCACTGGATGTACAAGGAGGGCTCGCCGGGCCGCGGCGGCACCCGCGGCGCCCGCAGCGACTCCGACAGCAAGCTCAAGTGGCTGCGCTCGCTCATGGATTGGCAGCAGGACATGGCCGACCCGCGCGAGTTCATGGAGAACCTCAAGGTCGACCTGTTCGAGGACGAGGTCTTCCTCTTCACGCCCAAGGGCGAGGTCAAGTCCCTGGCCGCCGGGTCCACGCCGCTGGACTTCGCCTACGAGATCCACACCGACGTCGGCCACCGCTGCGTCGGCGCCAAGGTCAACGGCAAGATCGTGCCGCTGTCCTACCAGCTGCGCTCCGGCGACATCGTGGAGGTGCTCACCTCAAAGCGCGAGCGCGGCCCCTCGCGCGACTGGCTGGCCCTGGTCAAGACGACCCGCGCCCGCAACAAGATCAAGGCGTGGTTCAAGGCCGAGAGCCGGCGCGACACCGAGCACAGCGGCCGCGAGCTGCTCCAGGACGCGCTGCGCAAGCAGGGCCTCCCGGCCCAGAAGCTCGTCGGCTCCCCATTGCTCGCCGACGTCATCCGCGAGATGGGCTTCAAGAAGGGCGACGACTTCTACATTGCGCTCGGCGCCGCCAAGATCTCGGCCACCACGGTCGTCAACAAGGTGATGCAGCGCCTCAAGCAGGGCGAGGCCGCGGAGTCAGAGCCCACCGCCGCCGACGACCTCATCCAGACCAGTCGCCGCCGCACCCGGCCCACCACCTCCTCCTCACGCTACGGGATCGCGGTGGAGGGAATCGACGAGGTCATGCTGCGCCTGGCCAAGTGCTGCCGGCCGGTCCCCGGCGATCCGATCGTCGGCTACATCTCGCTCGGGCGGGGGATCACCATCCACCGCGGCGACTGCCCCAACGTGGCCGTGCTCAGAAAGGACCCCGAGCGCTTCACCACCGTCTCCTGGGACGGTGACGCCGAGACCTCGTTCCGCGTCGAGATCGAGGTCGACGGCTGGGATCGCCACCGCCTCCTGGAGGACATGTCGCGGACCTTCGCGGAGGCGGGCATCAACATCCTCGACGCCCACTGCACCGTCAACCACCCGATGGTCAAGAACCGGTTCGTCGTCGAGGTGGGGGACACCCGCACGCTCGACCAGGCGATCAGCCGTCTGCGCAACATCGACGCGGTCTTCGACGCCTATCGCGTCACCCCCGGCGCGGGGTAGCCCCGCTTCGGTCGGCCGGGGTCGGCCGGGTCGTCTGGCGGTCGTCCGTCGTCGTTTCGGCTTGGTATCGGCGCACGTCAACGGCGGCAACGAAAGAGGCGGGCGTGGCTGCTCGGCACCGTCCGGCGGGCTCCCATCGTGGGTCTTGGTAGATAAGCATTGGCAGCCAATGCTTATCTACCAAAACCACCTGTAAAAGCCCACCATTTGCCGTCCGTCCGCCTCCCAAGCCCGCTGTTGACGTGCGCTGATACCAAGCCAAGACGTCCCACGGACGCCCAGCCCACCCACTACCCCCGACCCGGACCATCGCGCTCCCGCGGCGCCGCAGCCGCTCGCCCAGCCGCGGGCGCGGGCGCCCGAGCCACCCGGACCCGCCGCACCTCCGAGCTCGGCAGCTTGGTCAGCGCCACCGCGTGCCCGACCGGAAGCGTCTTGATCTCGTTGGGGTGCACGAGGAAGCGCTCCACCTGGCGCCGGCTGGCGCGCGGGCCATTGCCGGGGTTCAGCAGGCCGCGCACGTGGCGGGTCTCCTCCCACACCCACTGCGTCCCGGCCATCTTGGCGATCATCTCCGCCGACTCGGGCACGTCCTGGCGGTGGGCGATCTTGACGCCGACGATGCCCAGGACCTGGTCGCGGAAGCCGGGCGCCGCCCGCTGGAGGTCGGCCATCTCCTGGGTGGCGGTGAGCACGCTGATCCCCGACTCGCGCGCGCGGGCCAGGAGCGCGAGCACGTGGTCGTCGCCGAGGGCCGAGAACTCGTCGATGGCGATCGTTGCCCCGGGCACCGGTGTCCCGGGCACCGGCGCCCCGGCCACCGCCGGCCCGCGCACCGCCGCCGCGGGCGCCTCGACCACTCCACCGGCCCCGACCACCCCACCGGCCCCGACCACCCCACCGGCCCCGACCACCCCAGCGGCCCCGGGCGCGCCCAGCCGGTACCCCGACGCGCTGACGAGGTCCTGGATCGCCAGCGCGCCCAGCTGCGCGGCCAGCTTGCCGTAGACGCTCGCGTTGAGGCTGAACAGGATGACGTCGCCGCCCTCCAGCCCGGCCCGGAGGTCGATCGCGAGGCCCGGCGGGCCGCCCGGGACCAGATACGGACCGGCGCAGGACTCTGAGAGCAGCGCCAGCCGCGTGCCCAGCCCGCGGGCCGCGCTCACCTGATCGCCGGTGAGGCCGCTGAGGTAGTCGAGCACCCGCTCGGCGAGCGGCTCGGGCACGGCGCGCAGCGACGCCGCCAGCCGCCTCGGCTCCATCAGGGAGACCACCTGGTCCAGGCGGGCCGGCGGGGCCGGCGGGCCCGGGTCCTGGGCGTGCAGGACCGTGAGCACGGTCTGGACGTAACGCTCTGCCGCGCGCTGGTAGTGGGGCTCTGAGAAGCGCTCGGTGGCGATGAGCTTGTCCTTGAGCGCGGTGGCGTTGCCGTGGGCCAGCGGGTTCCAATGGCATGGGCCGTCGGGGGTGAAGATCCGCAGGCCGCGCCCGGCCGCCGTGGCGGCGGCGTGGAGCTCGGCGGCGAACCCCGGCGAGCCCTTCATGTCGATGGCGATGACCGGGCGACCGCGGTGGATCTGGGCACCGAGGATGCTCAGCATCGTCGTCGACTTGCCCGATCCGCTCGCCCCCACGATCAGCGCGTGCGCGGCGAGCTGGCGCTCTGACAGCGCCACCGCGCGCCCCGCCGGATCGCGTCCCAGCGTCACCGACTCCGCGGCACCCTCGGCGGCGGCCCGGTCCCCGGCGCGCACGGCCGCGGCGCGCAGCAGGGCCGGCACCGCCAGCAGCGCCGCGCCGGCCACCAGCAGCCCGGCGGCGACCCACACCGAGGGGGAGACGATCACCGCCAGCCACAGCGCCAGCCCGCCGTAGCGGCGCGCGGCCGAGCTGCGCTGGGGCGGCTGGGGGCTCACGCGGCGCGCTCCCGCGCCGCCTGGGGCGGCTGCGCGCTCACCGGGCCTGCTCCCGTGCCGCCGGGCGCCGGGCACCGGTCCGCCCGGCCGCTCGTGCCGCGGACGGCGCCGCCACACTCGGCGCCATCGTCACCCGCTGCACCCGGACGAGGTGAGCGATGCCCATCCGCGCCGCCGAGCGCTCGATCGCCCGGCCCACCGGCGCCCGCTCGACGAGGTAGACGACCGCGTCGATGCGCCGGTCGGCCGCATAGCCGGCCAGGATGCGCTCCCGGCGCTGCACCTCCTTGGTGGAGAGCTCGAGCTCGAAGGCGATCCGGTGCCCGGACCGGGTGACGAGCACGAGGTCGGGATAGTGCAGGCGATCGCGGCCGCCCGGTCCGACGCCACCGAGGCGGACCCCGTAGCGCGGCGCCCCGTCCCGGGCCCGGCCGTCGTGCGAGCGCATCCGCCGCTCGGAGATCACACGCTCAAGCGCTCCGAACCGCTGTGCCTGAGCGGCCAGCATCAGCCAGCCCAGCCCGGCGTCGTGGCGGTGGGTCGCCAGGTCAAAGCCACGGGGCGCGGGGAGGTCACTGCCGATCGCCCGAAGCCCGCTGCGCGTGATCTGGTGCCACACCGGCCCGCGGTGGATCTCCTTATGGCGTCGCAGCTGGCCGCCGTCGCCGAGACGGCGCAGGCGCGCCTCGGCCGCCGCCGTGGTCACCTGCAGGAGGGCCGCCACCTGGGCGGCGAGCACGAAGCGGTGCTCGGCGGCGAAGGCGAGCAGGGCCCGGTCGGCATCGGTGATCTGGACGGCTCTCCCCATATAGATAGAGAGCCTGCAGCGGGGAGGTTTTCACCCCCCAGCGGCAATCATCGGTGCCTCCGTTCGGAGCCACCACGGCGCCGCGGGGCCGCCGATCAGCGGCCGGGGTGGGGCAGCGAGCTGGTGTCGACCACCTGGAAATCGCGGCCGGTGAGCTGGTCGAGCTGATGGAGCGCGTCGTCGTTCCAACGCGGGCTCGGCGCCCCTGAGATGAACCACGGGCTGCCGTTGTCGGCCAGGATCATCCCGTAGGTCTTGAGCGTCTGGGCGACGATCCGGGCCTGGCGGGGGAGATGGGAGGTGTTGACGCTCGCCTTGAGCCGCACGCGCAGTCCCATCGGGGGCGCGCCGGCTCCGCAGCTGCCCGCCTCGTGACGTGCGGGATAGACGTAGTGGGCGCTGGTGCAGGGCGCGGTGAAGCGCAGGGCATGGCGGATCGCGCCCGACGCCGCCTCGCCGTAGACGGCCAGGCCGGCCAGAATGGGGAGGCCCGCCGCGTCGGCCGACGTCCAGCCCGCCGGGCGCAGCTTGTCCGAGCGCAGGTTGAAGATCGCGCCCGACCCCGCCTTCCAGTGGGCGCCGCCGCCGAGCGGGTAGGCGGCGAACAGCTCGTAGTCGGTGCAGGTGTCCTTGTTGACGACGATCACGTGGCGGTCGCCGCTGGAGCGTGGACCGCCCTCGATCGGCACATTGCGCGGCAGCGGGTAGAGATGGCCGTCTGACTCCGAGGCGTACTGGAAGCTGACGGGCACCCGCTTGGTCGCGCTGGACACGACCGCGTAGGGGATCCCGTTGGGAGCGCCGTTGTAGACGGTGCCGAAGTCGGGATGGACGGGGCTGCTCAGCCCGATCTGGGCGATCAGCGCGGCCGAGCCCTTGGCCACCGGGAGCCGGTCGACGCGCTGGTTCCACGGGTTGTCGGCCGGGAACACCGGACAGCTCGTGCCGGGCAGGGTCTGCACGGGCCCGGCCGTCGGGGCCGCCTGGGCATGCGCAAGGGCCACCGCCGTCGCGAGCATCCCCAGGATCAGCAGCGGGAGGGGCCGGCGGAGGATCACGACACGACGAGGATGCCCTTGGGCAGGCACGTGAAAACCGCCTCGTCCACATCCCCGATGTAGTCACCGTCGACCTGGAGCGGGAGCGGGCGGTCGTCCAGGCTCGAGACCCTCACCTCGCTCACCCCGCTGTAGCCGTGGACGTGGCGGTGACCCACGACGTGCGAGCGACCCGACAGCGCCCGCCACCCGATCGAGGGGACATCGAGGGGGTTGGCCCGGCGCAGCACGATCCCGGCCAGGTCGCCGCTGTCCAGCGACGCGCCCTCGGCCATCCGCACCGCCCGGTCGCCGAAGTACGTGTAGGGATGCGCGTTCTGCACGATCGCGGTCACGCCGTCGATGCGCTCCCCGCCGATCTGGGCGCGCAGCCGCAGGGGCCGCACCAGGTAGCGGCGGTTGAACGTCTTGACCGCCGCCCAGGTGTAGTACCACTCGCCCATCCGCGCCTTGAGCCGCGGGTGAGCGTCGACGATCTCGACGACGCTGGCGTCCAGGCCGGCCCCGGCCGAGAAGGTGAAGTAGCGGTCGTTGACGCGGCCGACGTCGACGCGGCGGGGCTTCCAGTCATAGGCCATGCCCAGCAGGTGCTCGGTGGCGTCCACGACGTCGGCGGGGATCCCCAGCATGCGGCAGTAGACGTTGGCCCGGCCGCCGGGCAGGCAGCACAGCGCCGTGCCGGAGCCGACCAGGCCGTTGGCGGCCTCGTTGACCGTGCCGTCGCCGCCGAAGGCGACGACGACGTCATAGCCCTCCGACGCCGCCTCGCGGCAGAGCTCGGTCGCGTGGTCTCGGGCCTCGGTGTCCACGGCGTGGACGTCGTAGCGGCCGCGCAGCGCGTAGACGACGAGATTCTTGAGGCGATCTGACACCGTCGTCGCGTAGGGGTTGACGATGACGAGCATCCGCCGGCGGGGCACGTCGGCCTGCTCCAGGTCCAGGATCGCCTCGAGGCGCGCCAGGGGATCGGACGAGGCGGTGGCCATAGATCGCCGGAGACGGTACCGATTCTGACCCTCGCGCCCCACTCTCGCCCGCGGGGAAGCCACCGATATACTTTTCGCCAGACATAGCAGTACGCATCCAGAGGGGTGGAGGGATATGGCCCTGTGAAACCCCGGCAACCTCCCGTAAGGGAACGGTGCCAAATCCATCAGGCTCCAACTACAAGGCCTGGGAGATGTGGCAGGGCGGTTTCACCGACCTCCGACCACTGACCCCGGCGGAGGTTTTTTCATATGCCGCCAGAGTCGCTTCGCTGCAAGGAATGCCAAACGGTCTACCCGCTTGACGCGCGCTACGTGTGTGAGCGGTGCTTCGGCCCTCTGGAGGTCGCCTACGCGGCTCCGGATACCGTCGACCCCGCCGAGCTGCGCCGCCGCATCCAGGCCGGTCCGCACTCGCTGTGGCGCTACGGGGACTTCCTGCCCGTCCAGACGCTCCCCCAGGGCCATTTGCCTGCCGGGTGGACGCCCCTGCTGCGCGCCGATCAGCTCGGCGAGCGGCTGGGGCTCAAGGAGCTCTGGATCAAGAACGACGCCGCCAACCCGACGCATTCGTTCAAGGACCGCGTCGTGTCGGTGGCGCTGGCCCGCGCCCGGGAGCTGGGCTTCGAGACGATCGCCTGCGCCTCGACGGGCAACCTGGCCAACGCCGTTGCCGCCCATTCGGCCGCGGCGGGGCTTGAGTCCTACGTGTTCATCCCCTCAAACCTCGAGGAGCAGAAGGTCCTGGCCACAGGGGTCTACGGGACCAACGTCGTCGGCGTGCGCGGCAACTACGACGACGTCAACCGCCTCTGCACCGAGCTCTCCGGCGACCACGAGTGGGCCTTCGTGAACATCAACATGCGCCCCTACTACGCCGAGGGCTCCAAGACGCTGGCCTACGAGACGGCCGAGCAGCTGGGCTGGCAGCTCCCCGACCGGGTGGTGGCCCCGATCGCCTCGGGCTCGCTGTTCACCAAGATCGCACGCGGTTTCCAGGAGTGGATCGATCTGGGTCTGCTAAAGGGCACGCTGCCCACGTTCAACGGTGCCCAGGCCACCGGCTGCTCGCCGGTCGCCAGCGCCTTTGCCGAGGGCAAGGACTTCTGCCGGCCGGTCAAGCCCGACACGATCGCCAAGTCGCTGGCCATCGGCAACCCCGCCGATGGGCCCTACGCGCTCGACCTCGCCCGCCGAAGCGGCGGGACGATCGAGTCGGTCACCGACGACGAGATCCGTGAGGGCATCCGCCTGCTGGCCCAGACCACCGGCATCTTCACCGAGACCGCCGGCGGCGTCACCACCGCGGTGCTGGCCAAGCTGGCCCAGCGGGGTGAGATCGACCCCGACGAGCGGGTCGTGGCCTACATCACCGGTGAGGGCCTCAAGACGCTCGACGCCGTGCGCGGGACGTTCGAGGCGTGGGAGATCGACCCCAACGTCGAGGCCTTCGAGGCGGCCAACGAGCGCGTCACCGCGCTTGCATAAGATGTAGCCGCCATGGCCGTCAGCGTGAAGATCCCCACCCAGCTTCGCTCCGCCACCGAGGGCGAGGCCACCGCCAGCGTCGACGGCGCCACCGTCGGCGAGGTCCTCGACTCGCTGTATGAGCGCTACGGCGAGCTGCGCAGCCGCATCGCCGAGGACGGCGGGCTGCGCCGCTTCGTCAACGTCTACGTGGACGGCGAGGACATCCGCTTCCTCGACGGCCTCGACACGGTCGTCAAGGACGGCGACGAGGTGACGATCCTCCCCGCGGTCGCGGGCGGCTGACCCCGCCCACGCGCGCGATCTTTCTCACATAGTTGTAAAGATCGCGCGCTTGCCGTCGTCGCCGTCGGCCTCCATCGCGTACTCGTCCAGCCACGGCGTGCGCAGGCCGTCGCGCCACAGCACGGGGAAGAACGCCTCGTCGATCTCGAGCTCGCCCGGGCGCCGGTAGCGCGAGTAGATCGGATGGTTGTGGCCGGGGTTCCACCGGGTGTCGGTGGAGATGAGATGGCTGATGATCGACCGGCGCTGGGCGTCGGCGCGTTCGTTGGGCGGGCTGCCGTGAAAGGTCCAGCCGTTGTGGATCGCGGCTCCCCCGGCGGGGACCTCGATCGGCACCAGCTCAAGCTCGGTGCCGGGCGGCGCGGCGTCGCGCACGTGACCCAGCCAGTCGTCGGGCGCGTGGAACGTGCCGCCGATGGCCGCGTGGGGCCAGAGGTGCGAGCCGCGCACGTAGTAGATCGTGCCCGTGTCGGCCGCGGTGTCGTCGAGCGCCATCCAGCAGGTCGTCATGTTGGGCGGGTCGAGGTGATCGAGGTAGGCCGCGTCCTGGTGGCACAGCAGCGCCTTGCCGGACGGCGGCTTCCAGATCGCGTTGTCCTGGGCCAGCCGCGCGCCGGGCAGGCCGGCCAGGCGCGCGGTGAACTCCCCGACCTGACGCGACAGCGTCACCGCGGCCAGCACGCGGTCGGCCTTCCAGACGTTGCACATCTGGCGCGTCAGCTCGGGCGCGGTGACGCCCGGGGTGTAGTTGACCTCGTCGGGAGCGAGCCCGGTCTCCCACTCGTGCGCAAACACCGCCATGAAGTGACGGCGTATCCGGTCGAGCACATCGGGCTTCAGAAACCGCTCCACGATGAGGAATCCGTCGCGGCGGTAGCTCTCGATCTGATCGGCGGTCGGCTCGTTCACGCGCCCAGTCTATGCGCGCGTCGCCACCTCGGACCCGGGCGCGACCCCGTCAGTCTGAGATGAACACTCACAACACCAGCGTTCGGTATCGGAGGGCACCGCGCGCGATCGCCGCGCACTCCACCGCGTCGTGCACCAGCAGCACCGGGATCGCCGCGCCGCTCGCGCCCTCACGCCGCGCGCGCTCGCGCAGCGTCATGAAGTGGCGCTGGAGCACCAGGCGGCGCAGCCACGCCGGCCCGGCGGCGGCCAGCAGCGAGCGCCAGAGCAGGTAGTGCCAGACGTTCCAGAACCGCCCGCGGTAGAGCATCGCGCGTGCGCCGGGATGCTCGGCCAGCACCCGTACCACCGGGCCCCACCGCGCCGCGATGGCCAGACGCCCGCGCACCCCCACGCGGTCGACGGCGTGCAGCACCACCGCTGCATCGGCGAACGTCGTCTCGGTGCCGGACTCGATGGCCCGCCACGCCAGGTCGGTGTCCTCGCCCGCCGGGCGCAGCCCAAAGCTCTCGTCAAAGCCGCCGAGGCGCTCGAGCAGCGCCCGCGGATAGACGATGTTGCACGTCTCATACTGCGGGCCCAGGCGCTCGATCTGCACGGTGTGAGCCCGCCATCCGGCGTGCCGGAGCTCGGCCGGATCGGGCCGCGTCGGGCCCTGGACGACCGCCCCCGGGTACCGCGCGGCGGTGTTCAGTGCCGCCGAGAGCCAGTCCGGTGTGGGGCGGCAGTCGTCGTCGGTGAAGGCGACGAGCGGCGCGCGGGCCTGCCTCCACCCGGTGTTGCGGCCGGCCGCGGGCCCGAGCGTCACCGGATGGCGCTCACACCGCAGCGCCAGGCGGTTCGCCGCGAGCTCGGCAGCCAGCACCCGGCTCGTCGCGGGCCCCGAGCCGTTGTCGACGACGATCACCTCGAAGCGGTCGGCACCGAGCGTCTGGGCGCGCAACGCGCCCAGCAGCCGCTCCAGCCGCGCCGGGCGGTCGAACGTTGAGACCACGACGGAGACGAGCGGCTCGGGCATCGGATCAGTCCGAGCGCGGCTGGTTGGACAGCAGCAGCCGGCCGGCGAGAAAGGCGCACGCCTCGCACACCTCGATGACCCCCGCATCGACCGCGTCGCGATCCCCGCGCCGGGCGCCGCGCGCGGCCGCCGCGCCCGCTCGCCCCAGCCGGCCGGCGAACCCGCGCGGTCCCGCGGCCGGGAACTCGCCGGGATAGCGCCGGTTCAGCCACTTTGAGCCGCTGCCGTGATGGGCCACCTGCGTGAGCAGCGCGCCCAGGGTCGCCCGCGTCGGGTGCTCCACCAGCGCCGCGGGCCGCTCCTCCAGCGTCCATCCGGCGCGCGCCAGCCGGAAGCAGAGATCGGCGTCCTCGCCGGCGCGAGCCTCCTCGTCAAAACCGCCCACCTCGTCAAAGGCGGATCGGCGGACGGCCACGTTGGCGGTCTGGGCGTACGGCGTCCCGGCGCGATCGAGCGTCACGCGGTGGCTCAGCTGGCTGCGCCGCGCGGCGTAGCGCGCCGCCGCGGAGCTGCTCCCGGGGATGTCGGCGATGCCACCGGCCAGGACCGCCGTCCGGTCAGCGGGCGCCGGATCGAAGTAGCGATCGACGAGGTCCGGCACGGGCCGGGTGTCGGCATCGATGAGGACCAGCCACTCGCCGTGGGCCACCGCGGCCGCGCGGTTGCGGGCAAAGCCGGCGGCTGAGACCCCGTGGGCGGCGACCATCCGCACCCCATGGGGAGCGCCCCCGTCGGCCGATCCGGGCCGGTTGTCGGCCACCAGGACCTCGTCGCCCGCGCGCAGGACGAGCGTGCCCAGGCGACCCAGGCACGCCCGCAAGTCGCTCTCGGAGCCGGCAAACGGCACGATCACGGTCACCGTCGGCCGCTCGCTCACCGGATCGCCCCCGCCGCCACCGCGCCCTCCAGCTCGGCCACGAGGCCGTCGACGAACGCCCGCTCGCTCAGCCGCCCGGCGGTCGCGGTCCCGCCCCGCACAAGCGCGGCCCGCAGCGCCTCGTCGCCGGCCAATCGGCGCACCGCGCCGGCCAGCCCGTCGGCGTCGCCGGGAGCGAACGCGAGGCAGTTGCGGTCGGGCTCGAGGTACTCGGCCGCCCCGCCGCCCGAGCGCGCGGCCAGCACCGGGCGGCCGGTCGCCATCGCCTCCAGCGGCACGAGGCCCCACGGCTCCTCCCAGGTCACTGGGAACACGAGCGCGTCGCAGTCGCTCATCACCGCGGGGACCCCGGCGTGGTCAGAGACGCTGAAACGCACACGGTCGGCGAGGCCCAGCCCGTCGGCCAGCGCGCGCAGCTCGCCCGCGTGCGCCGTGTCCCCGTAGCCGTCGATGACGAGCGTGGCGGCGTCCGGCAGCTGGGTCAGTACGCGCACCGCGGTGTCGATGCCCTTGCGGGGATCGATGCGCCCGCAGTAGAGCAGCCGCCACCGCCACGGGGACGCCGGAGACGGCACGAAGCGCTCGGGATCCACGCCGGGATGGTGCACGACGGCGCCCGGCAACCGCCAGCCGGCGGCCCGCGCAGCGGCCAGCGTGTGGGCGGAGACGAAGGTCCAGCGGGCGGCGCGATCGAGGTCGAGCGTGGCCGGGATCCCGCTCAGCCCCTCGGCGATCGGCGCCGTGATGCGCCCGGCGCGACCCCGCCACCGGCGCGTCCACCCGTCCACGCGGGGGCCGTAGCCGGGCCAGTCGTCGCCGACGGCGGCCACGGCCGGCAGGCCGGCGCGGCGCACCTGCTCAAGCAGGGACAGCGACATCCCGCCCATGGCGAACCACAGCACGGCGTCAGGACGCCAGGCGCGCACCGTCGCCGCCAGGACCGCGGCGTTGACGCGCTCGAGCGCCACGCACTGGCGCAGTGAGCGCCGCGGGAAGCAATGGGCGTGCCAGTACCAGGCAAGCTGCCGGCCGACGTCGTCGGGCGGCGCCCCGTCACACGGGCGGTCGGTGGGGTCAGGCCGGGTCGTGAGCACGTAGGTGGGGTGACCGGCGGCGCGCAGCGCGGCCACCGTCGACGCCCACGTGGTCTCATAGCCGCCGAGCGACCATGGCGGGTAGCGGTTGCCGACCGTCAGGATCCGCACGCTCGCCCGGCCTCAGGCTGCGGGGGCGAGCGGGCGCTCGATCGCCTGAGCCGCGGCCTCGCGGAGGAGTCCCGACTCGAGCCACAGCGTGGCGCCGGCGGTCACCAGCAGGTAGGCGACGAGCTCGACGATCGCCGTCGCCGCCGTGCGGCCACGCGGCTCGAGCACCCGCGCCGCCAGCACGATGGCCACGGCCGGCACGGTGGGCACGAACGCGCGCGCGGCGTGGCGCAGGAAATCGAACCCGGGGAACAGCCGCTGCAGCCAGTAGGCGCGCATGGCCAGCGCGGCCGCGGCCTGCACCGCGATCCCGGCGGCGAACCCCGGGAGCCCGAAGGCCAGCAGGAGCGGGATCCCGACCGCCAGGAACACCGCGGTGGCGGCCACCGTCTCGGTGGCGATCGGGCGGGTGCGGCCCAGGGCGCGGAAGTACGCGGTCCAGTTGAAGCCCACGTGGTTCACCGCCGCGGTGACGCCGTAGACCTGGAGCAGGACGACCGCCGGGCGCCAGCGCTCGCCGAGCACGAAGCGCACGAGATCGGACGAGAACAGCGTCACAGCGACGCCGAACGGCACCGCCCACATCAGGGCCAGCCGGTTGGACTTCACCAGGGACTCGTAGAGGACGTCGGCGCGGTCCTTGACGGCGCAGATCGCCGGGTACAGCGTGCCGGTGACGAGCGTGTCGACCCGATCGGTGAAGCTCGAGATGCTCGCCGCCAGCGTGATGACGCCGACGGCGGCAACGCCGAGGTCGAGCTTGGCCACCAGCACCGCGCTCCACGCCATGACGAACCCGGCCGCTCCGGCGACGAGCAGCGGCCCGCTGAAGGACGCGTAGCTGCGCAGCGTGCCGCGGTCGTAGCGCAGGCGCAGCGGAAAGG
Organism: uncultured Solirubrobacteraceae bacterium; assembly: GCA_963764125.1. GTDB lineage: Bacteria > Actinomycetota > Thermoleophilia > Solirubrobacterales > Solirubrobacteraceae > Palsa-465. Next base: position 170,643 of record CAVXRR010000028.1, on the reverse strand, counting down.
GCGTGCGCGCCATCGCCACCGCCGACGCGGCGCAGGCGCCGGCGGCCAACCCGCCGACGAAGGCCCAGTAGCCGGCCCCGGCGATCGCGAGGGCCACGGAGGCCACGAAGCCGACCACCGGGTCGACCGCCTGCAGGGCCCGCTGATGGACGAACTCCATGCGCCGGTAGTAGACCCACAGGGGCGCCTGGAAGACCGAGACGAGCAGCGCCAGCGCGATCACGCCCGCGGGCGCCCACAGCTGGGGCAGGTCGTAGACGAGCACGAGCACGGGCGTCGCCACCGCGATGAGCACGACGCACGCGCCCGTCACCGCCAGCTCGAGCGTGAACGCCTTCTGGAACGCGGCCTCCTGGTCAAGCTCGTCCTGGGCGACGAACTTGTCGCCGATGCCCGCCTGCTTGATGAAGAGCAGGGTGGACAGCGACACGGCGATCACGCCCCACACCCCGTAGTCGGTCCGGGTCAGGAAGGCGGCCAGCACGAACCCCTTGATCAGCGTGAGCGCGCCGACGGCGATGGTGAACGCGGCGTTGACCAGCGTCCCGCGCGCGGCGCGGGCGCGCAGCGAGCCTGAGAAGGCAAACCGGGCCGGCGCGGAGCCCGCCGGCTCAGCCATGGCACAGCGCCCAGTCATACGGGATGGCGTCGCTGCCGGGGTCCAGGCGCTCGATCTCGCCCGGGTCGTGCGGCAGGGTGGCGCAGTTGGCCACCAGCGCCGGCGCGCCGCCCTCGCCCTTGAAGCCGTTGAACACCAGCGGCGGGATCGTGACCAGGACATAGTTGAGCTCGCCGACGTGCAGCTCCTGCACGGTGCCCGCCGTGGGCGAGTCGGGCCGGCCGTCGTAGCACACGAGCTTCACCATCCCGACCGGTACGGCGTAGTTCAGGGTCATGGCGGTGTGGCGGTGCCACCCCTTGACGACCCCGGGGTAGACCAGCGAGAAGTAAATCTCGCCGAACGCCTGGAAGTGCGGGTCGTCGGCGCGCAGCATGTGCATGATCGCCCCGCGCTCGTCCGGGATCCGGCGCAGGGGCGTGACACGGAGATCGTGGATCTGGCTCACGGGCGGCGCCCTACGTTCAGGCGGCGGGGACACTACAGCCTGCTCCGGTGATCGAGGCAGAAGGCGACGGTCTCCGAGACGGCCGTCTCCAGCGGTGCCGCCGCCGGGGCCACCCCGCCGTCGGCCAGCCGCTGCACCGACACGTGGTAGGGAGCGTCGCGCTCTGACTGGGGCGGTGGCGCGGGCGCGTCCAGCGGTGGCCGGCGGCCCGTGCGCTCCTCGAAGGCGTCCTGGACGAGGTGGGCGAGGTCGAGCACGGTGCGGGCCACGCCCGACCCCAGGTTGTAGGTCCCGGGGCCCAGCCCGCCGCCGCGGGTACGGGCGGCGGCGGCGATCGCGCCGCACACATCGTCGAGCCCCACGAAATCGCGCCACTGGACGCCGGCGGTGCGCAGCACCAGCCGGCCGGCGAGCGCGCCCTGGCGGGCCAGGTCGTTGGCCACCAGCGACCAGCGGTCGACCGAGGGGTGAAGCGGCGCCCCCACGGAGTTGCTCAGCCGCAGGATCACCAGCTCATAGGCGCCGTCGGCCAGGCCGGCGGTGACGTGCTCGGAGGCCAGCCGGGAGACGGCATAGGCCGAGCGCGGCTCGGGGCGCATGTCCTCGGTCAGGGTCACCCCGGGGGCCATCCGGTCCCCGTAGACGTGGACGGTCGAGAGGTACACCAGGCGGCCGACGCCGGCGTCCCGCGCCGCGTCGGCGAGGCGCATCGACGCCATCACGGTGGAGCCCAGCGCCGCCGAGGGATCGCGTGCGGCCTGCACCTCGTTCTCACCGGCGAGGTGGACGATGGCCTCGACGCCGGCGCAGCGCGAGGCCAGCTCGGAGCGATCGACCTTGCTCAGGTCGCAGACGACCTGCTCCACGTCCAGCCAGGGTGCCTCCTCGCGGACGATCGCGCGCACCGTCCGCCCGTCGCCCTGCAGCGAACGCACGAGGCGGCCTCCGACATAGCCGCCCGCTCCGGTGACGAGTACCGTGCCCAGGCGCCGGACCCTATAGCGAACGGGCGTACAGCCGCTCACACAACGGCGCCAGCCCGCCGTCCCAGTCGTAGGCCCGGGCAGTGTCGCGGCAGCGGTCGGCGATCCCGGGAGACCGCGTCAGCGCAATCGCGCGCAGGCACGCGGCGGCCAGCGCGGCCGGATCATGCGGCGGGCACAGCTCGCCGGTGACGCCGCTCTGGACCAATTCCTGGGGCGCGGAGTGGGTCGTCGTGACCAGCGGCGTGCCGCAGGCCAGCGACTCGAGCAGGGACATGCCAAACGAATCGTGCGTGGAGGGCAGGCAGGTCACCCAGGCGCGGCCGTAGCGCTCCTGCTGGCCGTCGACGGGTCCCAGTCCCAGGGCGCGGACGCGGCCGCGGACGGCGTCCGGGACACCGGCCAGCAGCGGCCCCGCGTCCCCGGGACCGCTCAGCCACAGCGCGACGTCGGGCTCCGCCTCGGCGATCAGCGGGAGCGCCGCCAGCAGCACCGAGACTCCCTTGCGCGGCTCGGCGACGGCGCCCGAGAAGAGGATCGTCGGCGTGGGCTCGCGCTCGGCGGCGGGATGAAACGCGTCTAGGTCGACGCCGCCGGGGACGACCACGCCGTCGCGGCGGCCGTAATTGGCGGCCAGGTGGTCGACCGCGCTCTGCGACATCCCGCTGTAGACGTCGATCCCGGCGACGACGCGCGCGGCCGCTCGTGCCTGCCCGCGCCCCTGTTGGCGCCACCACCGCGGATCGGGGAGCCCGAGGTCGGTGAAGACGGTGCAGCGCCGGTCGCGCCGCAGCCGCGCCGCCCGGATCGAGGCGACCGCGTCGTGGCGGCCGAGCGAATGGACGGCGTCGAAGCGCTCGGCGGCCAGGCGAGGGAGCAGGCGCAACCCGAAATCGGCCTCGTGGCGGTACTGCGCTGCGAACACCCGGCGCAGGCGGACCGTCTCCACGCCGCGAACGTGCTCGCGGCCCGGCTCCCGCGCCGCCGAGAAGTGGACCACGTCGTGGCCGCGGCGGGCCAGGGCCGCGGCCAGCTCGGGCAGGAACCGCTCCGCGCCGCGCCGGACCTCGGGCCAGCAGAAGGCATGGGTGAGCGCGATGCGCACGGCGCCGCAGCGTACAGTGGCCCCCCATGCCCCGGGTGAGCGTGATCGTCCCGGCCCGCGACGCCCGGGAGACGCTGCCGCGGGCGCTCGGCGCGATCGTGGCCCAGGACGCGGGCGAGCCGTTTGAGGTGATCGTCGTCGACGACGGTTCGCGCGATGACACCGCGGCCCTCGCGCACGCCTTCGGGGCGCCGGTGACCGTGCTGCGGCAGGCCGCCGGCGGGGTGGGCGGGCCGGCCTCCGCGCGCAACGCCGCGGTGGCCCGGGCCAGCGGCAGGCTGCTGGCCTTCTGCGACGCGGACGTGTTCCCGGCGCCCGGCTGGCTGGCCGCCGGGGTCCGTGCCCTCGCCGGCGCCGACCTCGTCCAGGGACGGGTCCTGCCCGATCCCCAGGTCGCGCTCGGGCCCTTTGACCGGACGCTGTGGATCAACGGCGCCGTCGGGCTGTGGGAGACGGCCAACCTGTTCGTCACCCGGAGCGCGTTCGAGGCGGCGGGCGGCTTTGAGCAGTGGCTGGCCCCGAGGCGCGGCAAGGCGCTGGCCGAGGACGTGTGGTTCGGCTACCGGGCGATGCGCGCGGGCGCCCGCCCCGCCTACTGCCCCGAGGCGCTCGCGCACCACGCCGTCTTTTCTCGGGGCTGGCGCGGGTACGCCGCCGAACGCGCCCGCCTGCGCTTCTTCCCCGCGATGACCGCCCGGATGCCCGAGCTGCGCTCCGCCTTCCTCTACCGGCGCGCGTTCCTGAACGCCCGCACCGCCCGCCTCGACCTGGCCGCGGTGGCGGCGATCCTCTCCGCGGCGCGTCGCAGCCCGGTGCCCCTGCTGGCGGCCCTGCCCTACGCGCGCGAGTTGCGCCGCCACGCGCGCCGCGGCGGTGACACCGGTCGGGCCGGACCCGCGGCGGTGGCCGCCGCCGACCTGTGCGCGGACCTCGTCGGGCTCGCCGCGCTGGCCGCGGGCAGCGTGCGCTACGGCGCGCCGGTGCTCTAAGAGGTCATCTCAGCCGGGGCCGCCAGCAGCGCCACATGCGGCACGCCCTGGTTGCCGGTCAGCACCCGCTCGGCCAGGCCGCGCAGCCGTGAGCGCACGTCGCGTGCCCGCGGCGGATGGGCGGGCCCGAAGGGGATGCAGTACAGCGAGGACTGGCGCTCGACGGTGAAGCCCGCGGCCCGGAGCATCTGGCGGTGACCGGCGGCGTTGGGGATCCACCACTGGGTGATCCCCGACGTGCCGTCCAGCCGCACGAGCGGCGCCCGCCGGGGCCCCACCGAGCGCTCCAGGTCGATCTGGTTGGTGCAGAGCAGGCGGCCGCGACAGACCGAGCGGATCGCCGCCAGCGCGCGCAGCGGGTCGCGCAGGTGCAGCAGCAGGCTCCCGCACACCACCATGTCGAAGGTGCCGACGTGCTCGGGCGCCAGGTCGTAGACGCTGAGCGCGGCGAACCGCACCGCGGACCCGCGCAGCTCCCGGGCGACGCGGAAGCCGTTGCCCATCGACGGCCCGGCCACCGCTCGAAGGTACTGCGGCCCGTGGGCGTCCATGTGGGCCTCCCAGTCCCACTGCTCGTGCGCGGCGAGGTCGATGGCGACCACCTCCGCGGCGCCGCGGCGCTCGAGCTCGAAGGCGAGAAAGCCGTCGGAGGTGCCGACGTCCAGGCAGCGCAGCCCGCGCACGTCGGGCCAGGGCAGCCGGTCGACGATGGCGCGGAGGTCGAACAGCCCCGGGGTGACCAGTCCGGGCGCGACCTCGATGCAGTGATACCAGCGCTTGACGGAGGCGACGGCAGTGCGGGGCTCGGTCTGGGTCGGTGAGACGCTCCCGCCCACCGCGCGAACGTAGCATGTGGCGATGGCCCACAACCTGCTCTACGCGCTCGTCTCCGACGTGTCCGCGCGCCTGGAGCTCGCCGAGCCGATCGTCGAGTTCGGCGCGCTGCAGGTGGAGGACGATCAGCCCAACGACCTGCGGCCGCTGTTCGCCGGCCGGGAGTTCATCGGCACCGACCTGCGCGAGGGGCCGGGGGTGGACCGCATCGAGGATCTCCGGGCGCTCAGCTTCGCCGACGGGGAGGTGGGCACGGCGCTGTGCCTGGACACGCTCGAGCACTGCACCGACCCGATGGCGGCGGCGCGGGAACTGCGGCGCGTCGTCTCTCCCACGCAGGGCACGGTGCTCATCTCGTCGGTGATGCTCATGCCCATCCACGGGTACCCCAGCGACTACTGGCGCTTCACCCCCGAGGGCCTGCGCCTGCTCCTCGATGGCTTTGACCAGATCGACGCCGCGGGCATGGGGGACCCGACGATTCCGTTCTGGGTGTTCGGGATCGGCGTCCGCGGCCGGCCGCTGGGGCTCAAGCTCTCCGAGCTGCCCTCGTTCCGGGCCAGCCAGGACGACTACGAGAGCGCCCATGGCCGCTTGCGGCTGGGACCGTTTCGCTACTCGCCCACGCAGCTGGGCCGCGAGCTGCTGGGCGAGCTGCCGCGGGCCTTCTTCCAGCGCGCCGGGGCGCGGTTGGGCGACGCCGGCGCCCGGCTGGTCAGCGGAAAGAGCGACCACTGAGCGGCATCCGCCGGATCGCCCGGCCGCCGTGGCATGCCCGTGTCAGCGAGCGCCGCTTCCTGCGCTGGTCGGCCCGCGAGACGGGCTCTGACCGCTTCGCGGCGATGGGGGAGGGGAGCGTGGTCTACCCGCCGGCGCTCATCCTCGGCCACCATCGCATCCACGTCGGCCGCGACGTCGTCGTGCACCCCGGGGCGTTCCTGTCGATCGTCGACGAGCACGCCGGGCGCCGCTACGACGCGACGCTGCGCATCGGCGACGGGGTGCGGATCGGCAACGATGTGGTCGTCGCCTGCTGCGGCCGGATCGAGATCGCCGACCGCGTGCTCATCGCCGACCGCGTGTTCATCGGCGACACCTACCACGAGTACCGCGACGCCGATCGCGCGGTGATGGATCAGGGTCTGCACGACCCGCGTCCCGTGTCGATCGGCCCCGGGGCCTTCCTGGGGGTGAGCAGTGCGGTGCTGCCGGGCGTGACGATCGGCGCGGGCGCCTACGTGGGCGCGCACGCGGTGGTCGTGCGCGACGTGCCGGCCCACACCGTCGTCGTCGGCAATCCGGCGCGGGCGGTGCGCCGCTGGGACGGCAGCGCGTGGGTGGAGACCGACCCCGCCCACCCGGCCGACCCCACCCACCCCGTCGACCCTTGACCCGGCTGCGCATCGGTGTGCCGGCGCCGCTGCTCGAGATGGAGGCCGTGGGCGGCCACGGCAAGGTGTGGCGGCGCACGCTCGGCTGTCTGGCCCAGCGCGCCGGAATCGTCGTGCTCGGCGGCGGGCGCCGGCAGGCGCTGAGGCGCCGCCGCGTGGACGTGGTCCTCGCCGACGGCCACGGCGAGCTCCCGCAGGCCGACGCGCCGGTGGTGGCGGTCATCCACGAGGTCGGATGGCACACCCCGGAGCTGCGGGCGCTGCTGCATCCCGCGTTCCTGGCCGGGATCGAGGACCGCACCGGGCGCGCGGTGGCGGCGGCGGCGCGCGTCGTCACCCCGTCTGAGTCCTCGCGGCGCGACGTCGTCGCCCTCTACGCCCTGGATGCCGCGCGCGTGCACACCGTCCCGTACGGCGTCGATCCGATGTTCGCGGCGGCCGCCGCGCGTGGCGGCAGGACCGTGCCCGAGCCCTACGTGCTCTTTGCCGCGGTGCTCCATCCCCGCAAGAACCTCGCGGCGCTGCGCCAGGCGATGGCGCTGCTGGCCGCCGAGGGGTTTCCCCAGCGGCTCGTCGTGGCCGGCCGGCCCGCCGCCGACGGATCGGATGTGGAGGCGATCGAGCACGCGGCGGCCGCGGACCTCCCTGGCGGGGCCGGTGGCGTCAGTCTCCTCGGCGAGGTCGGGGACTCAGACCTGGCCGCGCTCATGGCCGGCGCGGCCGCCTACTGCCTCCCCAGCCTGTATGAGGGGTTCGGACTGACCGCGTTGGAGGCGATGGCCTGCGCGACGCCCGTGATCGTCTCCGATCGCGGCGCGCTGCCGGAGGTCGTGGGCGACGCCGGGCTCGTGGTGGCCCCTGAGCCCGAGGCGGTCGCCGGGGCGCTGCGCACCGTGCTCTCCGACCCGCGCCACGCCGCCGAGCTGGGGCGACGCGGGCGCGCGCGGGCGGCGCAGTTCAGCTGGGAGCGCACCGCTGACGGCTGGCTGGAGGTGGCCCGGGCCGCGGCCCAGGAGCGTTGAGGAGGCTGTGAGGCCATGTCTTACACTCGCGCCCGATGCGGGTCCTCGATCTGCCCCGGTGCCCCGCCTGCGGGGCTGAGCGCTTTGACCACTTCCAGCTCGGTCCCGGCACCCCGCTGCGGCGCTGCACGACGTGCGCCACCGTCTCGGCGCCCACGTACGCCGATCCCGACGAGGTCTACGGCGACGGCTACATGCTGGGCAGCCGTGGCCCGTTCGGCGTCGACGTGCGCCATCCCACCTATCAGGCGTATCTGGCGCGCGTCGCCCACCGGCGGATCGCCATGATCGAGCGCGCCACCGGCACCCGCGGCGGCGCACTGCTGGACGTCGGCTGCGGCACGGGCGAGGTGCTGGCCGCCGCCCGCGACCGGGGCTGGCGCACCCACGGTGTCGAGCCCGAGCGCACCGGCGCGGCGATGGCCCGCGACCGGGGTTTGGACGTGACGGTCGCCACGCTGGAGGAGTCGGGCCTGCCCGAGCGCAGCCATGACGTGGTCAGCGCCTTCCACGTGCTCGAGCACCTGCCCGACAGCCGGGCCTTCCTGCGCAGCCTCGCCCGCTGGGCTCGGCCCGGGGGCGCCGTCGTGGTCGAGGTCCCCAACTGGCAGGGGCTCGCGCGCCGGCGCCGGGGGCCGGACTGGTCTGACCTGCGTCCTGGCGAGCACCTGGCCCACTTCACGCCGCTGACGCTCGGCGCCGTCATGCGCGCCAGCGGGATCACCCCGATCGCCGTGCGCACACCCGCCTACATCGGGCCGCCGCAGACGCTCGACCACGCCCTGACCGACCTCGTGCGCGACGGGCGCTACCGGCGGCTGGTCGGGCCGCTGACCCGGGTGCGGGCGGTCAACGGCGCCGAGGCGAGGTTCCCGACGCGCGCGGGCTGGACCGTGCTGCGAGCGACCGAGGCGGTGTATGACCGCGCGGGCGTCGGGAGCGTCGTGTTCTGCGTGGGCACGGTGGCCTGAAGGCGCCGTGTCCACCGCGGCGCCGGTCACGGTTGCGGTCGTGTCCTACAACACGCGCGAGCTCCTGCGTCGCTGCCTGCGCGCGCTGGCGCCCGAGGCCCGGGACGGACGGGCCGACGTCTGGGTCGTGGACAACGGGTCGCGCGACGGGTCACTGGAGGCAGCCCGCGCCGAGGCGCCGTGGGCGACGGTGCTGGCGCCCGGCGCCAACCTCGGGTTCGGCCACGCGGTCAATCTCGTCGCGGCGCGCACGACGGCGCCGTGGCTGCTGTGCCTCAACGCCGACGTCGAGCTCGAGCCGGGAGCCCTCGACGCGCTGCGCGCGGCCGGCGCCGACGGGCGGGTGGGCGCGGTCGCCCCGCGACTGCTGCTGCCCGAGGGGCGCACCCAGCACTCGGTCCACTCGCTCCCGACGCTCGGCTTCACGCTGGCCTTCAACCTCGGCCTGGCGGCGCTCAGCCGGCGCCTGGCCGACCGGATGCTGCTCGAGGGGCGGTATGACCAGGAGCGCGCCCGGCCGGTGCCGTGGGCCATCGGAGCCGCCCTGCTCATCCGTCGCCAGGCGTTTGATGGCGTCGGCGGCTTTGACGAGCGCCAGTGGATGTACGCCGAGGATCTCGACCTCGGCTGGCGCCTGCGCGATGCCGGCTGGCGCGTGCGCTATGAGCCCGGGGCGCGGGCCCGCCATGCCTCGGAGGCCTCGACGGCGCCCGCGTTCGGCGACGGCCGCCGGCGGCGCTTCACGCGAGAGACCTATGCGGTGATCGAGCGCCGCCGGGGCCCGGGGGTGGCCCGGGCCACGGCGGCCATCAACGTCGCGGGGGCGCTGGGGCGGGTGGCGTGGATGACGCCGCCGGCCCTGCTCAGCCGCCCGTGGCGCGCCCGGTGGCGCGAGACCGTCTCGTGGGCGACCGCGCACCGGGAGGGCCTGCGCGCCTCGCGCGGCCAGGAGACCGCGCCGTGAGCACCGGCGGCCGGGTGCGCAACCTTGACGTGTTGCGCGCCGTCGCGGCCCTCGCGGTGCTGGCCATCCACGCCTACGCGTTGGGTGGCCGCGTGGTCCCGGTCACGGCCCAGCATGGCTACGACGTGCCGCTGAGCGCGCTGGCCACCGGCGTGTGGCTGTTCTTCGCCGTCAGCGGCTACGTCATCGCCCGGCCCTTCGTGCGGGCCCTGATCGCCGGGGCGCCGTTGCCGCGCCCGAGCCGCTACGCCCTGCGCCGGGCGCTGCGCATCTACCCGCTGTACTGGGTCGCACTGGCGGCCATCGTCGTGCTCGGTGGCGCCGCGGGCACCCGGGCGTGGCAGTTCCCGTTTCACCTCCTGCTGCTCAACAACCTGATCCCCGGCCGCCAGGAGGCGCTGTTCCCGGCGGCGTGGACCCTGACCCTTGAGGTGCTGTTCTACATCGCCGTCCCGCTGCTGGCCGCGGCGGTGCGGGCCCGGCGCGGGGCGATCGCCCCGGCGTCACTGTCGCGGCTCGTGATCGCGTCGTGGGTGCTCAGCATCGCGTTCACCGCGGCGGCCGACCTGCTGGGCGACGGCACGGCGGGGCTGTGGCTGCGGGGATCGCTGCCCGCCATGTGGCAGATGTTCTGTCCCGGCATCCTGCTGGCGATCGCGCCTCTCGCCCTGCGCCCTGCACGGGCGGGTGCGATCGCGGTCGCGTGCCTCGTGCCCGCGGTCGTCCTGGCCGAAGCGGCGCCGCTGCGCTTCGGGATCCCCGTCTACCAGCTCCTCGCCGACCTCAGCCGGCCGCTGTTCGCCGTCGGATACGGGTTGATCATGGCCGTGGCGATCGCCGCGCCGCCGTGGCGGGCGCGCTGGCTGCCGGCGCTCGGCCTGGCCTCCTACGGGATCTACCTGCTGCACCCGGCGCTCGCCGCGCTGCTGGTCAAGCTCGACGCGGTCCCCTTCCCCCACGGCGGCGTTGGCGCCTTTGTGGGCAACGTGGCCGTGCTCGCCGCGCTCACCATCCCGTTAGCCCTCCTCAGCTGGCGCTGCCTCGAGCGCCCGCTGCTGGGGCTCGGGTCTGGGAGGATCCCGCGCATGCCGTCTGAGGACATGCGCGGCTTCTGGAATGAGCGCGCCCGGGAGGACGCGTTCTACTTCGTCGACAGCCGCCGGCCCTACAAGGCCACCGAGCCGGGTCACTTCTGGGATGCCGAACAGCTCGTCGACTACGTGCTCGGCGGGCTCGGCGTCGAGTTGCGCGCCGGCGACGCGGTCGTGGAGATCGGCTGCGGGCTGGGCCGGATCACCCGGGTGCTGGCTGCCCGCGCGCACCGTGTCGTGGCGCTTGACGTGTCGGACGCGATGCTCGCCCAGGCCCGGGTCCACAACCCCGATCTGGACAACGTGGAGTGGGTGCTGGGCGACGGCCGCTCGCTGGCGCCGGTGGCCGATGCCAGCGTCGACGCGTGCGTGTCGGTCGTGGTGCTCCAGCACGTGCCCGACCCCGAGATCACGCTCGACTACGTCCGTGACCTGGGGCGAGCGCTCCGACCGGGCGGCTGGGCCGCCCTCCAGGTCTCCGACGATCCGGCCATCCACCGCCCGCGCCAGAGCGCCGGCCAGCGGCTGCTGGCCGCCGTGGGTCGCGCCCCGCGGGGCCAGCGCCATCCGGCGTGGCTGGGCTCCCGCGCCGATCTTAAGGCGATCGCCGCCACCGCCCGGGCGCACGGCATCGAGGTCGAGCGCGTGTGGGGGAGGGGGAGCCAGTACTGCCAGTTGCTGCTGCGCCGAGCGGGCTAACGCCCGTCCGGCGTAGGGCCGATACTGCTTAGGTCACAATTGGTCGAAATGAGCAACTCCGAGCCCACGCCACCCAGACGCCCCCTGCGCCCGCTCGTCACCACGGTGGCGGTCCTCGTGCCCCTCGTCCTGATCCTCGTCGCGCTGCTGATCGGCGAAAGCGGCGGATCGGCGGCGCTGACCAAGACGGTCACGGTGCCCGCGTCCAATTTCGCCCCCGCCCCCGCCACGTCGGCGACGTCAGCGGCATCGGCGGCACCCGCGACATCGGCGGCGCAATCGTCCTCGCCGGCCGCCAAGGACGCCGGCGTCAAGCTGCCGCCCGGCCGCGGAGCCGTGGTCGCCCTGCTGCGCCACCCGACTGCCCTGCACGCCAAGCCGGGTGGCCGCGTGCTGGCCAAGCTGGCGCTCAAGACCGAGTTCGGGTCGCCGCAGGCGATGTGGGTCGTGCGCCACTCGGGGCAGTGGCTTGGGGTCATCAGCACCCAGGCCGCCAACAACCAGGTGGGCTGGATCCCGGCGTCGGTGGCCTCGCTCAGCCGCGTCGACTGGGAGGTGAGGGTATCCCTGTCGGCCCGCAAGGTGACGGTGCTTGAGCACGGACAGGTCAAGGAGCGCTACACGGCCGCGGTCGGGGCACCCGCCTCGCCCACGCCCACGGGCCGCTTCGCCGTCACCGACCGCCTGCTCACCGGTAACTCCGCCGGACCGTACGGCTGCTGCATCCTGGCGCTGTCGGCCAAGGCGCCCCACGCGATCCAGGGCTGGAGCGGGGGCGACCGGATCGCCATCCACTCCACGCCGGAGACCAACACGATCGGCGAGGCCGTCAGCCACGGGTGCGTCCGCCTCACCCTGGCCGAAGGCCGGTGGCTGATCACGCACATCCCGCTCGGCACCCCGGCGGTCATCACCAGCTGATCTCACTCAGCCGGGTGGCGTGTCCCCGCTGATCTTCCGGATCTTCTCGATCGCCGCGCGCAGCAGCCGCGACACCTGCATCTGGGAGGTGCCGATCCGCGCCGCGATCTCCGACTGGGTCATATCGCGTCCGAAGCGGAGGAAGAGGATGAGGCGGTCTGAGTCAGAGAGCGTCTCGACGCCCTTGGCGATCATCGTGAGGTACTCGGCCTGCTCCAGGCGCACGTCCTCGGCGCCGAGCACCGCGGCCAGCGCGGGCACGCCGGCCTCGTCGTCGTCGGATCCCGCCTCCAGCGGCGCGGCGTGGCGGCCGTGGTAGGCCTCGATCGCCTCCAGGGTCTGCTCCTCCGTGGCGTGCATGGCATCGGCGAGCTCGGTCAGTGAGGGCGAGCGCCCCAGCTTGGAGGAGAGCTGATCGGTGACGGTGGCCAGCTCCAGCGCGCGCTCCTTCACTCCGCGCGGGACGTGCACGGCCCAGCCGCTGTCGCGGAAGTAGCGCTTGAGCTCGCCCAGCATCGTCGGCGTGGCGTAGCTGGTGAAGGCGAAGCCCCGGTCGGGCTCGAAGCGGGCGATGGCCTTGAGCAGCCCCACCATGGCCACCTGGGTGAGGTCCTCCAGAGGTTCCCCGCGCGCGTGGTAGCGGCGGGCGACACTGCGCGCGAGCGGCTCGAAGCGCTTGACGATCTCCTCCAGCAGCGCGGGGTCCTCGGCCGCCCGGTAGCGACGCATCAGCTCGTCGGTGGAGAGCCCCGCCGGCGGCTCGCGGTCAGCCGTCACGCGTCATCGCTCGCGCCTACCGACCATCGCACCACCTCGGGCACACGCATCCTCCGTATACGAAGCCTGTGCGACGGTCTGCGCCGACGGGGTTCCGTCGGCAGCCTCCCATCGAGTTGTTCGGGCCCCGGACACCGCCGTTCCGGCGTACCTCGGGGCCGGGCCATCATATCGGCGGTGGCCGGCGCGTCAGCCCCCTAACCCGCTCGCACCCTCGTCCTGCTCCGGCGTGAGGACGAACACCTCGACCTGCAGACCCTGCTCCAAGTCGTTGGCGCTCATGAACGAGTACACGCGGCGGCCGGTCGTCTGCTCGACGGCGGCGATCATCGCCTGGCGCATCGCACCCTGCAGACCGAGCCGTCCGGCGTGGACGACGTCGCTCTTGTCGTTGGCGGTGAGCGTCTGCTCGGCGCGGGTGTAGCCGCCCTCCAACAGACACACGACGAGGTTGCCATCGATCGTCGTGCGGGAGTTGGTCGGGCCGCGGCCGACGAAGTCCTTGTGCAGGCGGCTGATCGCATTGGAGATCTCCAACGGGCGTGAGACGATGGACTCGGGGCTACCGGCCTCGATCTCGGGATCGGATTCTTCGAGCATGGGCCTACATCTAGTTTCTGTAAGGCAGGACGGGTTGGGCCAGTGTACCCGCGACCAGCGGGGCGGTCACACGGATTCGGCGGCGTTGGGGGCGGGTATTCGCCGAGGATCTGCCTAATGGTGTGTGAACCACCGCGCGACGCGTGTCAGGTCTGTGACGAAGGCGTTCATTGCCGCCGCGCGCTCGGCGTCGTCGCGCTGGCGCAGAATGGCCGACGGGTGCGTCGTCAGGGTGACATGCTCGGCCAGGTCGGATTCCATCGCCCGGCCACGGTCACGACCAATCCGCACGTGCGCGCCGAGCAGTGCCTGGGCCGCCGTGGCGCCCAGACACACCAGCGCTTGGGGCCGGACCAGCTTCAGCTCGGCGTCCAGCCACGGCCGGCATGCGGCCACGTGCACACGCTCGGGGGTCTGGTGGATGCGCCGCTTGCCGCGAAGCTTGTAGCGGAAGTGCTTGACGACATTGGTCACGTAGATGTCGGCGCGGTCGATCCCGGCGCGCTGCAGCCCTTCGTCGAGGACGCGTCCGGCCGGTCCGACGAACGGCAGGCCTTCGAGATCCTCGCGGTCGCCTGGCTGCTCACCGACGAGCATGAGCCGAGCCTTGCTCGGACGCGGGCCGGTGCCGGCAACGGCCTGGGTGGCGTCCTCCCAGAGCTCGCAGGCCCGGCACTCCGTGAGAGCCTCGCGCAGTGCCTTGAAGCTGAGGCGCTCGGGGATCGGAGGTCGCGGCGGGTCGGCCGGGTCGTCGCGCGGGGTCATGGCGTTGGCGCTGCTTTACCCTGCCCATGAAGCCCACACGCATCGGGTGCTCGGGCTGGAACTACGCCGACTGGCGTGGCGGCTTCTACCCCGAGCGCGAGCCCCAGCGCCGCTGGCTCGAGCTCTACGCGGAGCGCTTCGACACGGTGGAGGTCAACACCACCTTCTACCGGTTACCCCGCCGCGATGCCGTGGCGAACTGGGTGAAGCAGACGCCGCCGGGTTTCACCTTCACGGTCAAGGCCAGCCGGTACCTCACGCACGTCAAGCGCTTGACCGACCTGCGCCAAGGGGTGGCGCGGTTCTATGAGCGGATCGAGCCGCTCATCGAGGCCGAGCGGCTGGGGCCGGTCCTGTGGCAGCTGCCGGGCAACTTCCGGCGAGACGACCGGCGTCTGCACGACTGGCTGGGGGCGCTGCCCGATGGCCTGCACACGATCGAGTTCCGGCACGAGAGCTGGTTTGCGGCGCCGGTGATGCGGGCCCTGCGCGAGCGAGGGGTCGCGCTGACCATCGGCGACCATCCCGAGCGCCCCTTCCAGACCCACGCGGCCACCGCGTCCTGGCGCTTCGTCCGCTTTCACTACGGGCACCGCGGGAGAGGCGGGAACTACTCGGCGACCGAGATCGACGAGTGGGCGCGACGGATCACCCAGTGGCGGCGGCGAACGGCGGTCTGGGCCTACTTCAACAATGACTGGCAGGGCTTCGCGCCCGCCAACGCCGCGTTGCTGGCTCGCCGGCTGGGGGCCGCGGCGTACGCGGGCTAGACCCGAGCCCGTGTCACCGGGACCCCGAACCGGCTGTGGAGGGCGTCGGTGTCGACGTCCTCCCGGTAGCGCTGGTCGTCGCCACCGTGGGTAAAGACGAGGATCCGGTCGGCGGAAAACGTCTTCAAGACGTCCTCGACGGCGTCCTCAGGATCGCTCTCGCCGGTGTCGGCGGCGGCCGAGACACCCTCGGCGCCGAGTTGCTCGACGCTCCGCCGGCGAACCTCGTCGGCGCGGGCGATGGCCTCGTCGGCATCCGACAGCCAGAAGCGCAGCGCGCTGTCGTGCAGCGCCGGCGCCACCACCATGACCTCGGCCTCGGTGGGGTCGGTGTCGCCGGGCAGCGCGTCGCGCAGCTGGTTGGCGGACACGGGTTCAGAGGTGAGCACGAGAAGCTTCATGTCGTCTGGCGTACCCGCCGGGGGCCCGGGAAAACAGGAAGGGTCGGCGCCCCGAGACGGGGTATGCCCACTGTCATGCCCCATTTGACCGCAGCCCCCACCGCCGAGGTCCCGGCGCCGACACCCGTCCCGCCCGCGCCCACTCCAGCACCGCCCGCGCCGGCGCCCCAGCCGGTCCCGCCCACCCCCGATCCGGTCCCGCCGACCCCGGGGCCGAGTCCGGGACCACCGGACCCGCCGGACCCCATGCCGCGCCCGATCTAGGGATCCCACGCCCCGCCCCATCCAACGGAGCCCGCGCTCCTAGCGCGCGTACAGCGACTCGAACAGGTCGGCGAACCGCTCGTTGATCACGTTGCGCTTGACCTTCAGCGTCGGGGTCAGCTCTCCGTCCTCCACCGTGAGATCCCGGTCGAGGATGGCGAACTTCTTGATCTGCTCCACGTTGGCGTAGTGCGCGTTGGCCCGGTCGAGCTCCGCCTGGACGAGCGAGCGGACCTCGTCGGCCGTGGCCAGCTCGCCGACATCCTCGGGCAGGCCCTGCTCCTTGGCCCAGGGGACGATCTCCTCGGGATCGAGCGTGATCAGCGCCACCGGGAACGGGCGGCGGTCACCGTGCATGACCGCCTGGGAGATGTAGCGGCTCTGCTTGAGGTCGTTCTCGATGTTGGACGGCGTGAGGTTCTTGCCGCCCGCGGTGATGATGATGTCCTTCTTGCGGCCGGTGATCGACAGGTAGCCCTCGTCGTCGATCGAGCCGACGTCACCCGTGTGCAGCCACCCGTCGACCAGGGTCTCCGCCGTGGCCTCGGGGTTGCGCCAGTACTCGCGGAAGACGTGAGGCCCGCGGGTCAGGATCTCGCCGTCCTCCTCGGCGATCCGGATCTCGACTCCCGGCAGGGGCCGCCCGACGGTGCCGAACTTGAAGTTGTCCAGCGTGCACACGGTGCCCACCGCGGTCGTCTCGGTCATGCCCCAGCCCTCCAGCACGGAGATGCCGCAGGCGTAGAAGAACTCGAGGATCTCGGGGGCGATCGGCGCCGCCCCGGTGACCGCCTGGTGGATGTTGCCGCCGAACAGCCCGCGCACGCGGGCGTAGAGCGCCTCCTCGGCGCGGTCGAAGCCATGCTGCATCTCCTCGGGGATCTCCTCACCCCGGTCGCGCCGCCGGCGCACCTCGACGCCGATCTTGACCGCCTGTTCGAAGCGCGAGCGGTCCTCCTCGGACCCGGCCTCGGTCATCTTCAGCGCCGCCGTATAGAGCTTCTCGAAGATCCGCGGCACCGAGGGGAGGTAGGTCGGCTTGGTGTCGATCAGCTCGGGCAGGATCTGCTTGGTGTCGCCGCCGTAGTAGACGATCGCCGTGCCCTGGCCATAGGAGGCCAGCTGTGCCGTGAGCGCGAAGGCGTGGGCCAGGGGCAGGAACAGGTAGGTCGTCTCGTCGGGGGCGATGAACTTGATCTCCTCGACCATCTCGCACACGCTCATGGCGTTGGCGTGGGTGAGCACGACGCCCTTGGGCGGCCCGGTGGTGCCCGAGGTGTAGATGATCGTGTAGGCGTCCTCGGGCGTCACGCGCGACTGGCGCTCCTCCAGCTCAGACCGGTCGCGCCCCCGCCCGCGTGCGCGCAGCTCATCAAGCGACAGGTCGCCGGCCTCGTCCTCCATCGCCACCACCACCTTCAGCTCGGGCAGCTCGTCGCGGACCTCGGCGACCTTGGCCACCTGGGCCTCGTTCTCGCACACCACGACCTTGGCGCCCGAGTTGCCGATCACCCACTCGCACTCCCGGGGCGAGTTGGTCGGGTAGATGGGCACGACCACGCCGCCGGCAGCCGAGATGCCATAGCTGGTCAGCGTCCATTCCAGCCGCGTGTCGGCGAGGATGCCGACCCGATCGCCGGACTCGATGCCCAGCTCGGCGAGCCCCAGCGCCACCTCGCCGATGGCGTCCACGACCTCGGTGTAGGTGAGCTCGCGCCACTCGTCGTCGACGCGATGGCGCGCCGCCAGCTGATCGCCGAACCGCTGTGCCGCGGAGCTGGGCAGGGCGGCGACGGTGGCGGCAATCGCACGGGTGCTCTCTGTCATCGGTTCTCCTCCTGGGCGCGGCGACGGGTGTTGCGGCACCTCTAACTGTCGCAAATCCGCGCGCTGCGGATCAGCCGCCGTCCCCGCCCGTGCGCAGCCCGGCGGCGACCGAGCTCCACAGGGTGACGTGGGGACGCGGCCGCGCCCGTGATGAGGCGGTGCCCGCCCGGCCGGTGGAGATCGCCTGCGTGGCCTCGGGGCTGGTGGCGAAGCGCTGCAGCGCCAACGCGGCGGGCAGCGCACGGCCGAAGCCCAGCGTCGAGGCATGCCACATCTCGAGCATCGGGGTGCCCCGGACGTCGATCCGCGTCAGGGCGCGGCGGCGCAGCTCCTCGATCACCGTGTGGGCCAGGGTGAGCACGACGCCGTCGCCGGCGGCCGCCGCGGCCACCGCCGCCGCATGCGAGGTGTAGCCGACCATGTCGGCCGGCTCAAAGCCGCCGCGGGCGAACAGCAGCCCCGCCCCCGTGGTGGGGTCGAGCTCGGGCGGGCCCAGGAGCCAGCGCTCGCCGGCCAGCGCGGCGGGCGCGATGTCCGGCCGCCCGGCCAGGGGATGGCCGGGGGCGGCGACCACGATCAGCCGGCAGCGCAGGAAGGGGACGGTGGCGATGGTGGCCGCGCGGTCCTGGGCGGGCGCCGGCCCGAGCGCGATGTCGGCCCGGCGATGCTCGAGCCGCTCCGCCATCGAGGCGCCGGCGACGGTCTCGATCGCCACCTCGAGGCCCGGGTCGCGGGCGGTGAAGTCGTCGATGACGGGCCCCACGTGCTCGGCGACGACGTTGGTCACCGCCACCTGCATGAGCCGGGCCTGTCCGGGCGAGTCCTGGACCGAGCGCCGCGCCTGCTCGGCCAGCCCGAGGATCTCCGAGGCCAGCGCCGCCAGCCGGCGGCCTCCCGCGGTGAGCGCGATACCGCGGCCGTCGCGGACGAACAGCTCGTCGCCCAGCTCCTTGCGCAGCGCGGCGACGGCCACCGAGACGGCCGGCTCGGTCACGCCCAGCTCTGCGGCCGCGGCCTTCACCGAGCCCAGGCGCGCCACCAGCACGAAGGACTGCAGCTGGGCGAGGGTCATCTGACGGTTGGCCTAAGCGATCACTTAACTCACAGTTGCGCGGAGCCCCGCGCGCCCGGGACAATGCTAACCATGGAGAGAAGGCTCACAGGCCGCCAGCCGCGGCGGCCTGGCCGCAAGGACCGCGGGCGACGGGACTAAGTGCAGGTCCCGGCACCGTTTGAATACGAGCGCGCCACCAGCGTCGACCACGCGCTGGCCCTGCTGCGCCAACTCGGCCCCGAGGCCCGCATCCTGGCCGGCGGCCACTCGCTGCTGCCGATGATGAAGCTGCGGCTGGCGACGCCCGGATACCTCATCGACATCGACGGTCTGGCCGGCGAGCTCGGCTACATCCGTGAGGAGCGCGACGAGATCCGCATCGGCGCCATGACCCGCCACCGACAGCTCCTCGAGTCGCCGCTGCTGGCCGAGCGCGCCGCGATCTTCACCGACGCCGAGCGCGTCATCGCCGACCCGATCGTCCGCAACCGCGGCACGATCGGCGGGGCGCTGTGCCAGGCCGACCCGTCCGAGGACCTGGGCGCCGTGTGCTCGGCCATCGGCGCGCAGACCGTCGTGCGCGGAGCCGACGGCGACCGGGTGCTCGACATCGACGACTTTCACCGCGGGCCCTACCAGACGGCGGTCGAGGACGACGAGATGCTGCTGGAGATCCGGGTCCCCTTGCACGCTCGGTCCGGTAGCGCCTATGAGAAGGTCGACCGCCGCGTCGGCGACTGGGCCGTCGCCGCGGCGGGAGCGGCGCTCAGCCTCGACCCGGACGGCGTCATCGCCGAGGCCGGCGTCGCCCTGGCCGCGGTGGGCGCTGACATCGCGTGCGCGCAGGCCCGTGACGAGCTCATCGGCCACGCCCCCACTGAAGCCGTCCTGCAGCGCGCCGGCGCGGCCGCCGCGGCGGCGTGCTCGCCCGTCGCCGACCAGCGTGGCTCGGTGCGAGTACAAGCGCCACGTCGCCGGGGTCCTGACCATCCGCGCGCTGGAGCGCGCGGCGGGCCGGGCGCAGGCGGGATCGGCGGGGTGATGCAGGTGACCGTGGCCGTCAACGGACAGGAGCACACGCGCCAGGTGGAGCCGCGCATCCTGCTCGTCCATTTCCTCAGGGACGAGCTGGGGTTGACCGGGACCCATTGGGGGTGCGACACGTCCAACTGCGGAACGTGTGTCGTTCTCATGGACGGCGAGCCGGTGAAGTCATGCACGGTGCTGACGGCCACCGCCGCGGGGCACCAGATCCGCACCGTCGAGGGGCTCGAGGTCGACGGGCGGCTGGATCCGGTGCAGGAGGGCTTCCGCCAGGAGCACGGGCTCCAGTGCGGCTTCTGCACGCCGGGGATGATGCTCACCGCGCGGGCGCTGCTGGACGGGCGCGCGAAGGCGCACACGCTGGACGACTTGAGCGACGGGGAGATCCGCGAGGCGATCTCCGGCCAGATCTGCCGCTGTACCGGCTACACGACGATCGTGAGATCGATCCGCTGGGCGGCAGAGCGAGAGAGAGTGCAGACCAAGGAGGAGGTGTGAGGTGCCCATCGTTCTAGGGGCTTCAAGCGGTTGGACCATCGGGCTGATCCTGGGTGTCGTGGTGGTGATCGTCGCCGCGGCGATCGTCATCACGATCGTCGCCCTGGCCATGCGGATCGCCAAGCAGGCCTCGGGCGCCGTGGAGGGCGTCGAGGTCGTGCGCTCCCAGACCGACGCGCTGAGCGGTATCGGGCAGATCAACGACTCGGGCGTGCGCATCCTGCACTCGGCCCGGGCGCTGCGCAAGGTGGCGGTGGGCAAGTGACGCTCTTCGCACTCACCAACCACGGAGCGTGGGGCATCGCGCTGATCATCGGGCTGCTCGCCGCGCTCGCCGTCGCCGTCCTGCTGGCGGTGCTCATCCGCACCGTCCGCGACATCGACAAGTCGGCCACGGCCCTGCTGGAGGTGGCGGGCAAGGTGGCCGCCAACACGGCGAACATCCCCCAGCTTCAGGCCACCGCCCCGGTGCTGGGCCTGATCGTGGACGAGGCCATCATTCAGGACGGGTACATGAACGCCCTCACCGACGGCTACGGGGGGGTGCCGGCATGAGCTCAACCGCCCTGACCGTGCTCAGCGTGCTGCTCGCGCTGGTGATCGTCGTGGTGCTTGCCGGCGCGCTGATCCTGGTGCGCCTCAGCCTCAGCTCGACCTCCACGACGCTGGCTACGCTCGCCGACGCCCTGGAGGGCGTGGAGGCCGAGCACCTCGCGCCGCTCAAGCCCGCGGTGGAGGCGATCAACGCCCAGTTCGCCATCATCACCGGCGCACTGCCGGGCATCGCCGCCAAGGCCGCGATCGTCGCCGAGAGGAGGCCGTCATGACCCTCGAGTGGATCGGGGCTGTGATCCTGCTGGTGGTGATCCTCCCCGTCGTCATCTACCTGCTGCACGGGGTCCTCGGGGCCGCGACTGAGATCGTGCCCAGCGTGTCGCGGATCGCCCGGGCCGCCCGGGCCGGGTCGGCCGACCTCGACGCGGTGCCGTTGCTGCTCACCACCCAGGACCAGGTGGTCAAGACGATCCAGGCGGCCGCCAACTACGGCGGATCGCTGGACGTCATCCTCGACGACGCGGAAGGAGCGTGAGGCGATGCCCGCTGCCGGATGGATCATGATCATCGCCGTCGTGCTGATCGTGGCGGCGATCGTCGTCTATCTGCTCGCCACCATCGTGGCGCTGCGCAAGATCACCTCTGGCCTCGACGACGCGATCGGCGGGGTGATGGAGATCATCGAGAAGAGCGCGCCCGTCGCCGCGGTGGTGGCGGACATCAACAGCAACCTGGACGCGGGCGTTGACCTGCTGGAGGGGTTGCTGGTCAAGAAGGCGGGGCTGAGCGAGTCGGTCGGCCTGATCGACGGCCTGTACCCCGGCGCGGCCGCGGCCGGGCTGCGCAACTTCCCCGAGTCCAAGACGATCACGCCGCCGCGGATCTCCGAGGTCTACACCAGGGGCACGCTGACGCTGGCGCGGCTGGGGCGCGAGGCGCCGATCGCCGCCGCGTCGCCCAACGGCCCCGCGCTGCGCAACCCGGCCTACGGGTCCAGCGCGGCCCGGACGTTGTACCCCGACGGGCGCGAGCAGCACGCCAAGGCGCTCCCGCGCTCGCCGGTGATCGGAGCCGATTCGCCGGTCCAGTACGACCCCAACGAAGAGGTGGGGCAGCCGCGCAAGCGGCTTCCGGTGTCCTCGGACAGGAGCTGACAGATGCAGACCCCGGCACCGTTCACCTACGAGCGCGCCACCAGCGTCGAGGCCGCGATCGCGTCGCTGGTGGAGCATGACGGCGAGGCGCGGATCATCGCCGGCGGCCACTCGCTGCTGCCGATGATGAAGCTCCGCCTCGCCCAACCCGAGCACCTGATCGACATCAACGACCTCCAGGAGCTGTCCTACATCCGCGAGTTCGCCGACGAGATCAGGATCGGCGCGCTCACCCGCCACGTCGAGCTGCTGCACTCAGACGTCCTGGCCAAGCACCTGCCGATCTTCGCCGACGCGGAGATGGTCATCGCCGACCCGGTGGTCCGCAACCGCGGCACCATCGGCGGGTCGCTGTGCCAGGCCGACGCCGCCGAGGACCTCAGCGCGGTGTGCTCGGCCATCAACGCCTCGGTGGTGATCCGCGGCGCCGACGGCGAGCGCGTCGTGGCCATGGACGCGTTCCACGTCGGGCCCTACGTCACCGCGGTCGGTGACGGGGAGATGCTCACCGAGGTCCGCGTGCCGCTCAGGCGGGGCGGCGGCTCGGCCCACGAGAAGGTCGAGCGCCGCGCCGGAGACTGGGCCATCGCCGCCGCCTCCGCCGCGGTGTGGATCGACGGCGGGACCATCGCGGACGCCGGCATCGCGCTGAGCGCCGTCGGCGCCGACCACCGTCCACGTCACCCGCGCGGCCGAGGCCCTGCGCGGGACAGACCCCGCGGAGACGAGCTGTTCACCGAGGCCGGCCGGATCGCGGCTCGGAGGACTGCTCGCCGTCGGCCGACGGCCGCGGACCGGTCGACTACAAGCGCCATCTCGCCGGGGTGCTCACCACCCGGGCGCTGCGCACAGCCACCGCCCGCGCGCTGCAACAGGAGGCATGACACGGATGCAAGTGACGCTCAACATCAACGGACAGGACGTCTCCCGGGACGTCGAGCCGCGCACGCTGCTCGTGCATTTCATCCGGGACACGCCGGGACTGACCGGGACCCATTGGGGCTGTGACACCTCCAACTGCGGCGCCTGCGTGGTGCAGATGGACGGCCAGCCGATCAAGTCGTGCACGACGCTGGCGGTGATGTGCGAAGGGCACGACATCCGCACCGTGGAGGCGCTGGAGGTCGACGGCAAGCTCGACCCCATCCAGCAGGGCTTCCACGAGATGCACGCGCTGCACTGCGGCTTCTGCACCCCGGGGATGCTGATGACCACCCGGGCGCTGCTGGATGAGAGGGGGGTGGGATCCGACCCGTCAGAGCAGGAGATCCGCACCGCCATCTCGGGCGCGATCTGCCGCTGCACGGGCTACAAGAACATTGTGGGCGCAGTTCTCTGGGCGGCCGAGCACGAGGCCGCGAATCGACAGGGACAGGAGGTCTGAGCATGGCCGTCACCGAGCAGAACCGGGGTGGGCGGGGCCCGGATCGGCAGGAGCGGCCGATCGGATTCGGCCGCCTCAAGCGCAAGGAGGACGCGCGGTTCATCCGCGGCAAGGGCACCTACCTGGACGACATCCGCCTGCCGGGGATGCTGCACGGCGCGGTCCTGCGCAGCCCCTACGCGCACGCCAAAATCAACTCGATCGACACCTCGGCGGCCCTGGAGCTGCCGGGCGTGGCCGCGGTCGTCACCGCCAAGGACCTGGAGACGCTCGGCCTGGCCTGGATGCCGACGATCTCCTACGACACCCAGGCGGTGCTGGCAGGCGACAAGGTCCGCTTCCAGGGCCAGGAGGTGGCGTTCGTGATCGCCACCGACGAGTACATCGCGCGCGACGCGCTGCCGCTGATCGAGGTCGACTACGAGCCCGCTGCCGGCCGTGGTCGACGCCCGCAAGGCACTGGACCCCGACGCGCCGCTCATCCGCGACGACAAGGACGGCCAGACCGACAACCTGGCCTCGGCCACGTGGGAGGCGGGCGACGAGGAGGCGACCGATCGCGTGTTCGCCGAGGCCGACGTGATCGCCACCCGGGACATCATCTATCCGCGCTGTCACCCGGCTCCGCTGGAGACGTGCGGCATGATCGCCGACTTCAACCCCAACACGGGCCAGCTGGACATCTACAACGGCAACCAGGCGCCCAACGTGCACCGCACGGTCTACGCGCACGTCGCGGGCCTGGCCGAGCACATGATCCGCATCCGCTGCAACGACATCGGCGGCGGCTTTGGCAACAAGGTGCCGGTCTATCCCGGCTACGTCTGCGCGATCGCGGGCTCGATCGTCGCCGGTGCGCCGGTGAAGTGGATCGAGGATCGCTCGGAGAACCTGATGTCCACCGGCTTTGCCCGCGACTACATCATGCGTTCGCAGATATGCGCCAAGGACGGCAAGATCACTGGCCTGCGGGTCGACGTCATCGCCGACCACGGCGCCTTTGATTCGACGGCGCAGCCGACGAAGTTCCCCGCCGGGTTCTTCCACATCTGCTGCGGCTCCTACGACCTGCAGGCCAGCCACGTCAAGGTCAAGGCGGTCTACACCAACAAGGCGCCGGGCGGAGTGGCCTACCGTTGCTCGTTCCGGATCACCGAGGCCGTCTACCTGGTCGAGCGCATGGTCAACGCGCTGGCGCTGGAGATGGGCACCGACCAGATCGACCTGCGGATGCGCTGTTCATCAAGCCCGACCAGTTCCCCTATGAGACGACCACCGGCTGGACGTATGACTCGGGGAACTACGCCGAGACGATGAAGGTGGCGATGGGGATCGCCGGCTACGACGACCTGCTCGCCGAGCAGGCCGAGAAGCGGGCCCGCGGTGAGCTGATGGGCGTCGGCGTCTCGTTCTTCACCGAGGGCGTCGGCGCCGGGCCGCGCAAGCACATGGACATCCTCGGCATGTCGATGAACGACGGCGCCGACCTGCGCGTCCACCCGTCGGGCAAGGCGATGGTGTCGCTGAGCGCCCAGACCCAGGGCCAGGGCCACGAGACCACCTTCGCCCAGATCGTGGCCGAGGAGCTGGGCATCCCGCCCGAGGACATCCAGGTGCGCCACGGCGACACCGACAAGACGCCCTACGGCCTGGGGACCTACGGCTCGCGCTCCACGCCGGTCTCCGGCGCCGCGGTGGCGGTGGTGTCACGCAAGGTCCGCGACAAGGCCCGGCTGATCGCCGCCCACATGCTCGAGACCCGGCCCGAGGACCTCGCCTGGGAGAAGGGCCGCTGGTACGTCAAGGGCGACCCGGAGAAGGGAGCGATGATCGAGGACATCGCCGCCCGTGCCTACAGCGGCGACTCGCTGCCCGAGGGCATGGAGGGCGGCCTCGACGCCCAGGTCATCTACGACCCGCCCAACCTCACCTATCCCTACGGGGCCTACATCGCGGTGGTCGACATCGACCCCGACACCGCGCAGGTGACGGTGCGGCGGTTCATCGCCGTCGACGACTGCGGGGTGCGCATCAACCCGATGATCGTCGACGGGCCAGATCCACGGCGGCCTGGCCGAGGGCATCGGCATCGCGCTCATGGAGGTGATCACCTTCGACGAGGAGGGCAACTGCCTGAACTCCTCGTTCATGGACTACCTCATCCCGACCGCCCTGGAGTGTCCCGACTTCGAGCTGGGGGAGACGGTCACGCCGTGCCCGCATCACCCGCTCGGGGCCAAGGGCGTCGGCGAGTCCCCCAACGTCGGCTCGCCGCCGGCGATCGTCAACGCGGTCATCGACGCGCTGCACCAGACCCACGGGGTCGATCACGTCGACATGCCCTGCACCCCCGCCCGGGTGTGGGCGGCGATGCAGGGGCGCCCCGAGCCTCCGCAGTGATGACGAACCGGCCGCACATCGACACCGACGACGTGGCGGAGGAGATCCGCCACCTCGTCGGCGACGTCGAGACGCTGGCGCAGCGGCTGGCCTCCGTCGACTATCTCGTCGACGAGGGGCTGGCCACGGCCATGTTCCTCAGCCTGACCCTGCCCCAGCCCCTGCTGCTGGAGGGGGAGGCGGGGGTGGGCAAGACCGAGGCGGCCAAGTCGCTGGCGGCGGTGCTCGACACCCCGCTGGTACGCCTGCAGTGCTATGACGGCATCGACGCCGCCGAGGCGCTGTATGAGTGGAACTACCCCCGGCAGCTGCTGACGATCCGCCTCGCCGAATCGGATCCCACCCGCCCCGAGCTTGAGGAGGCCGACCTGTTCGGCCCCGACTACCTCATCGCGCGCCCGCTGCTCCAGGCCCTGCAGCACCCCGGGCCCCGCCCCGCGGTGCTGCTCATCGACGAGATCGATCGCGCCGACGACGATTTCGAGGCCTTCCTGCTGGAGCTGCTCGCCGAGGCGACGGTGACGATCCCCGAGATCGGCACGGTGACGGCCACCCACCCGCCGGCGATCGTGCTCACCTCCAATCGCACGCGTGACCTGCACGACGCCGTCAAGCGCCGCTGCCTATATCAGTGGATCGAGTACCCCACGCCCGAGCGCGAGGTGGAGATCATCCGCCGGCGCGTACCGGGCGCGGCCCGGACGCTGGCCGTGCAGGTGGCCGACGCGGTGAGCCGTATGCGCGACTCCGACGTGCAGAAGCCGCCCGGGATCGCCGAGGCGATCGACTGGCTGGCCGCGCTCAGCGTGCTGGGGATCGGGCAGCTGGACGAGGCCGCGGCGCAGCGCACCCTGGGCTCGGTGCTCAAGTACCGCGAGGACCAGGAGCTGGTGCGTGCCGCCGGGCTCGCCTCACTCGTCGGCGGAGCCCAGTGACGGCCGTGCCGCGCGCCTTCGCCGTCGAGACCGTCGAGCTTGAGCTCGCGCCGCTCGTCGGCGCCTTCGGCCGGCGCCTGCACGACGCCGGGGTGCCGGTGAGCGCCGAGCGCGCGGCACGCTTTGCCGCGGCGCTGAGGCTGGTGGGGCGGGCGGGGACATTTTCCCGCCGGCGGCTGTACTGGACGGCGCGCGCGGTGTTCGTCTCCGATCCCGCGCAGGTGCGGATCTTTGACCGGGTGTTCGCCGAGGTCTTCGGGACCAGCGGCGCTCTCACCGGCGCCCCGGTCATCGAGCACGCCTACCGGGCGCCCGCCGGAGAGGCCTACGAGCGCCCGGCCACGGAGACCCCGCCCGGCCCGGATGCCCGGGCCGAGGGCTCCTGGGGGGCCGGTGTGGGCCCCGCGCCCTCGCGCGGCGACGCCGAGCCCGCCGAGCAGGAGTTGCCCGGTCGGAGTGCTCGCCTCCGACGAGGAGGTCATCCGCTCCAAGCGCTTTGACGCGCTGGACGCCGACGAGCTGGCGGCGCTGTACCGCCTCATGTCGCGGCTGGTCCTGGCCACCCCGCAGCGGCGCTCGCGGCGAGCCGAGCGCCGGCGCCGCGGCGACACCGTGGACATGCGCCGCACGCTGCGCGGCAGCCTGCGCACCGGCGGTGACCCCATCCGGCTGTATCACCGCCGCCGCCGCGTCGTCCGCCGCCGCCTCGTGCTGCTGTGCGACATCTCGGGCTCCATGGAGCCCTACGCCCGGGCCTATCTGCAGTTCCTCACCTGCGCCGCCGGGGGTGGGGATCGCCGCACGAGCTCCGAGGCGTTCGTGTTCGCCACCCGGCTCACCCGGCTGACCCGCGCGCTGCACTCGCGCAACCCCGAGCGGGCGATCCAGCGGGCGGCGGCGACGGCGCCCGACTGGTCCAGCGGCACCCGGATCGGCGATGCGCTGAAGACGTTCAACGACCGCCACGGCAGGCGCGGCATGGCCCGCGGAGCGGTGGTGGTGATCCTCTCCGACGGCTGGGAGCGCGGCGATCCGGCGCTCGTCGGACGGGAGATGGAACGTCTGTCCCGCTTGGCCTACCGGATCGTGTGGGTCAACCCGCGCGCCGCCGCGACCGGCTTCGTGCCGCGGGCCGGGGGCATGGCGGCCGCCCTGCCCTACTGCGACGCGCTGGTCAGCGGGCACAGCCTGAAGGCCCTGGACGAGGTCGTCGACGTGATCGGCGCCCGGCGGGCGGACGCGGCGCAGCGGCCCGCCGCGGGGTGGGCGGGGAGCGTGTCTGGCGAGCCCGAGGAGGAGTCGTGGCCGAGCGCCACCCCGGTCCCGGGCAGCTCGGTGGCGATGCCCTCGGGCTACGGGCCGTCTCGGGGCCGCACCACGCCGGGATGGAGCCTTCAGCAATGACGCCGGTCGGCCCGCTCGGCCCCCTGCACGACGACCCCGAGGCGCCGCGGCCACCGCACAGCGGCGCCGGCGAGCGGCCGCCGAAGATCTGCATCTATCCGGGCTGCACGCGCCCCGCCGTGCCGCCCCACCTGCTCGGTGGCCCCCAGCCGAGCTTCTGTGACCTGGAGGAGCACAACGTGCTCACCGCACATCAGGAGCGCCAGCGGCTGGCCGCCCGGCAACGTCAGAAGGAGGGAGAAGACAGTGGCAAATGAGGCGTATCGCGCGGTGTTCCTGCGGGTGCACCCGACCGGCAAGATGGTTCTCAGCCTGACCACCGAGGCCGATGGTCACGAGGGTGAGTACGCCCGCCTGGTCGCCGGCGAGTTCGGCATCCCGGCGCTCGACGTCAAGGTGGTGCCGTCGGACCTCGACCGCTTCGGCGAGGGTCACGGCTTCAACACGGCCCCGTCGGACGGCACTTCGGCGGCGATCGCGGCCGCCAGCGAGAAGATCCTGGCCAAGGCCCGGCTGCTCGCCGGCATGGCGCTCGACGCGGCGCCCGAGACGCTGAGCTGGAGCGATGGCGTGTTCATCGCCGGCCAGGACACCGAGCGGGCGCGCTCGATCGCCGATGTCGCCATGTACGCCCACGGCACCGGCGCGCTGCCGCCCGGGGTCGAGGGCGGGCTCGACGCCCAGACGGTCTATCGCGGGTGATGCCGAGCCGACCCGACCGACCCGTCGCGCCGTCCGTTCAGCTCGCCGGGCGCAGCTTGGCGTCGATTTCGACGCCGACATCGTCGGTGACCTTGAGCGTCCCGAACAGCGCCGAGTACGGCTTCATGCCCCACTCGGTCTGCGTGACGGTGGCGCTGCCGCTCACCCGCCCGTCGGCGGAGACGGCGATGTCGAAGGCGATCAGGTTCACGCCGTTGACCAGCTCGAGGTCACCGGTCACGTGGAGGCGGTCGTCGCCGTCGGGGCGCACCGCCGTCGACTTGAACGAGATCGGCGTGCCCTTGAGCACCTCCTGGTTGATCGTCTGGGCGATGCCCTCCTTGTCGTCGGCGCCCAGCGACTTCATGCCGCCCGTGCCCTCCAGGACCGTGAAGGAGGTGGAGTCGGCAGTGAGCTCGAGCACGCTCTGGGAGAGGTCGTCGGCGAACTGCGCCGTCGCCCCCCACCGCTCGACCTCGATGAGGAGGTTGTGGCCGGCCTTGGACGCCGCGCCGCCCTTGCCCGTGCGGACGACCAGCTTCCCGTCCTGGGGTCCCAGCTCATACGTTCCCGGCTCTATCGCCATGCTTCGATCTCTTTCTCTCTCGCCAGTCGGTTTGCACCCCAGAACATACCTGCGAAAGGACCCAGAACATGATTGAGCTCGACCACCCGATCCCCGCAGAGAAGTCGCTTGACGACACCTGGGCGCTCGTGCTCGATCTCGAGCGGCTCGTGCCCTGCGTGCAGGGCGGCACCGTCAAGGAGAAGATCTCCGACGACGAGGTCAAGGCCGAGATCCGGGTCAAGATGGGCGCGATGTCGATGCGGTTCGCCGGCACGGTCAGCGTCGTCGAACAGGACCCCGACGCGCACCGCGCGCTGCTGCGCGTCAAGTCCCGCGAGGTCGGCGGGTCCGGGCACGCCAATGCCGATGTGACCTTCACGCTCGCCGACGGCGGCGGCACCATCCACACCGCGGCGCAGATCACGGGCAAGGCGGCCTCGATGGGGGAGGGCACCGTCGCGACCGTCCTCGACGCGCTCATCCAGGACTTCACGAGCAAATTCGCGGCGGCCTAGCCACCGGACGTGTTCGCGATGCCGGTACGCACCATGCGAGAGGTCCAGGCGGGCGAGGTCCCGCTCGACGGCGGCACCGCGGTCCAGGAGAGCCCCGACCGGCCCGTGTTCCGCGGCAACGGCGAGTACGACTACGTGTGCGCGAGCTGCGGGAGCGTCCTGGCCGCCGGGATGGACCCGCAGTACATGACCCGCCGGGTGCGGATCAAGTGCGGCCGGTGTCGCACGGTGAACATCGCCGCCGAGGTCTCCGTCCAGGCGGCCCGGCGCCCGAGGGCGGGCGGGCTGAGCTGATGGCCGTCGTGCAGGACTCGACCGGCGCCGCCTCTGAGCAGCCGATCGGCTTCGGGCGCATGACGCGCAAGGAGGACGAGCGGCTCATCCGCGGTCGCGGCATGTTCGTGGATGACGTGCAGCCGGCCGGGATGGTGCACGGCGCGATCCTGCGCAGCCCCTACGCGCATGCCCGGATCGTGTCGGTCGACGCCTCGGCCGCACTGGCGCATCCCAAGGTGCTCGGCGTCATCACCGGGCGCGATCTCAAGGCGCGCGGGACGGCGTGGATGCCGACGCTGTCGGGCGACACCCAGGCCGTGCTGGCCACCGACAAGGTCCGCTTCCAGGGCCAGGAGGTGGCCTTCGTCATCGCCGAGGACCACTACTCGGCGCGCGACGCGCTGGAGCTGGTGGAGGTCGAGTACGAGCCGCTCGGCGTGGTCGTGGACCCGCGGCGGGCGCTGGACCCCGACGCCCCGCTCATCCGCGACGACCACCCCGGCCGCACCGACAACCACCTGTTCGACTGGGAGGCCGGCGACGAGGCGCGCACCGCCCAGGTGTTCGCCGACGCCGAGGTCGTGGTCGAGCAGCACATGGTCTTCCCGCGCTCGCACCCGGCGCCGATGGAGACCTGCGGCGCGGTGGCGGAGTTCGATCGCGTCAGCGGCAAGCTGACGCTGTGGGCGACCACGCAGGCGCCCCATGCCCACCGCACGCTCTACGCCGGCATCCTCGGCCTGGACGAGCACAAGATCCGCGTGATCTCGCCCGACGTCGGCGGTGGCTTTGGCAACAAGGTCCCCGTCTATCCCGGCTACGTGTGCGCCGCCGTCGCCGCGATGAGCACCGGGCGGCCGGTGAAGTGGATGGAGGATCGCTCCGAGAACCTCATGTCGACCGGCTTCTCGCGCGACTACACGATGCGCGGCGCCATCGCCGCCGACGGCGACGGGCGCATCCGGGCGGTCCGGGTCGACGTCCTGGCCGACCATGGCGCCTTCAACGCCACCGCGCAGCCCACGCGCTTCCCCGCCGGGTTCTTCCACGTGTTCACCGGCTCCTATGACCTCGAGGCCGCCCACTGCCACGTCCGCGGCGTGTACACCAACAAGGCGCCGGGGGGCGTCGCCTACGCGTGCTCGTTCCGCGTGGCCGAGGCGGTCTACCTGGTCGAGCGTCTCGTGCACATGCTCGCGCAGCGGCTGGGCGTCGACCCCGCGGAGCTCCGCCTCCAGAACCTGCTGGCGCCCGACCAGTTCCCCTACACCTGCAGGACCGGCTGGGTGTATGACTCCGGCGACTACCCGCGCGCCCTGCGCACCGCCATGGACCTGGCCGGCTATGACGCGCTGTGCGCCGAGCGGGCGGCGCGGCGCGCGCGGGGGGAGCTGATGGGCATCGGGATCTCGTTCTTCACCGAGGCGGTGGGCGCCGGCCCGCGCAAGCACATGGACATCGCCGGCCTGGGGATGAACGACGGCGCCTCGCTGCGGATCTCGCCGACGGGCAAGGCGCAGCTGGCCATCAGCGTCCAGACCCAGGGCCAGGGCCACGAGACCACCTTCGCCCAGATCGTGGCCCACGAGCTGGGGATCCCGCCCGAGGACGTCGACGTCATCCACGGCGACACCGACGCCACGCCCTACGGACTGGGGACCTACGGATCGCGCTCGACCCCGGTGAGCGGCGCCGCCGCCGCGCTGGTGGCCCGCAAGGTGCGCGACCGCGCCCGCATCGTGGCCGCGGCGATGCTCGAGGTCTCAGCCGACGACCTGGAATGGGCCAACGACGGCGACCGCGCCCGGCCGGCCCGATGGTTCGTGAAGGGCGACCCCGAGCAGGGGGCGACGATCCCCGAGATCGCCATGGCCGCCCGGGGCTCGGTGGAGCTGCCGCCCGGGGTGGAGACGGGCCTGGACGCCGAGACGGTGTATGACCCGCCCAACCTCACGTTCCCGTTCGGCGCCTATATCTGCGTTGTCGCCATCGATCCCGGGACCGGCAAGGTCCGCGTGGAGCGCTTCGTGGCCGTCGATGACTGCGGCACCCGGATCAACCCGATGATCATCGAGGGGCAGGTCCACGGCGGGCTGACCGACGGCGTCGGCCTGGCCCTGATGGAGATGATCGCCTTCGACGAGGACGGCAACTGCCTGGGCGGCTCGCTCATGGACTACCTCATCCCGACCGCCGTGGAGGTCCCCGAGTGGGAGACCGGCCACACGGTCACGCCGTCGCCCCACCATCCCTTCGGGGCCAAGGGGATCGGGGAGTCGGCCACCGTCGGATCGCCGCCGGCGATCGTCAACGCCGTGTGCGACGCCCTGGAGCCGTTCGGGGTGCTGCACATCGACATGCCGTGCACGCCCGGCCGTGTGTGGGACGCTATGCAAGGGAAGGATTGAGTCAGATGATCCAGGGCGACCTCGCCATCCACGTCCAGAGCCTGTTGTCAGAGCGCACGCCGTTCGTGCTGGCCACGGTGGTCCGCGCCCGGCGCCCGACGAGCGTCCGCCCGGGCAACGCGGCGGTGGTCATGCCCGACGGGTCCATGGAGGGCTTCGTCGGCGGGGTGTGCGCCGAATCCTCGGTCCGTCTGCACGCCCTGCGCGCGATGGAGACCGGCGACCCGCTCCTGCTCCGGCTCGTGCCCGACGACGGCGACGCCGACGGCGTCGACGCCCTCGACGGCGCGGTGGTGGAGCGCAACCCGTGCCTGAGCGGCGGCGCGCTCGAGATCTTCCTGGAGCCCCACCTGCCCGCCGCCCGGGTGGTCGTCGTCGGCGGCTCGCCGATCGCCGAGGCGATCGTGGCGGTGGCCAGGGCCTCGAGCTACGACATCCTCCGCGCGCCGGCGGGAACCGGTGCCCGGGCGGGCGGGGTCGAATCGGTCGAGCTCGCCGGCGCGGCAGCCGTGATCGTGGCCTCGCACGGCAACGGCGAGGAGGCGGTGATCTCCGAGGCGCTGCGCGCGGGGGTCGGCTACGTGGCCCTGGTGGCCAGCCCCAAGCGCGGGGCGGCGGTGCGCGCCGAGCTCGACGTCCCCGAGGAGCTGGCCGCCCAGCTGCATACGCCCGCCGGGCTGAACATCGGCGCCCGCACGCCCGCCGAGATCGCGATCTCGATCCTGGCCGAGATGGTCGAGTGCCACCACGCCGATCCGGTGCCGGGCCGCCCCGAGGCGTCCGCGCCGGCGCCGGCCGTCGTGGCCGTGGCCACCGATCCGGTGTGCGGCATGCAGGTGGCGGTCACCGACGCCGCCCCGCGCCTGGAGGTGGCCGGCGACCTCGTGTACTTCTGCTGCGACGGCTGCCGCGACCGCTACGCCGCCGACCACGCCGAGGACCTGGCGGCCCACCGGCCGTGAGAGAGCCCGGCAGCTCCGGTCGCTGGGTCACCGGGCTGGTGCTCGCCGCCGGCGGTTCCGAGCGGTTTGGGCAGGCCAAGCAGTTGCTGCCCTACGGCGGCGCTTCGCTGCTGGGGCACGTGCTCCAGACCGCCCGGGGCTGCCCGTTTGACCAGCTGCTGTGCGTCGTCGGGGGTGCGTCGGCCGAGGTGCGGCGGTGGGTGGACCTGCGCGAGGTCGAGGTCGTCGAGAACGAGGCCTACCGCGACGGCTGCTCGTCCTCGATCGCGGCGGCGCTCGAGCACGTGGATGAGCGCTCTGAGCTGCTGGTGCTCATGCTCGGCGACCAGCCGGGCGTGGGCGCGGCCCACGTCGAGGCGCTGCTGGACCGGCGCGGCGACGCCCCGCTGGCGGCGTGCGCCTACCGCGACGGCCGCGGCCACCCGCTGGCGGTCGCGCGCTCGATGTTCGGCGAGCTGTCCGATCTGCACGGCGACAAGGGCGTGTGGACGCTGCTGGACCGCCACGCCGGTGAGGTGGCCGACGTCGAGATCGACGGTCCCATCCCGCTGGACGTCGACACGTGGGAGGACTACCGGCGGGTCCTGCTGGCCGCGGCCGGCGTGTGACGCGTGGCCCCGCTTCCCGGGGTGATGTGCGCGCCCGGCCCCGTTTTCCGTGACCTCACGGAGCGCGCTGTGCCGTTCTCGGAGCAGCGTGCTCTGTGGGGTCACCCTGGCCCGGCATCTGGAGCACACATCGTCGATGCGGCCGGTGCGCGCTCTGTAGCGTCGCGCGTCGAGACGGCCAGCCCGCGCCGGCGGCAGATCGCGCAGTGCCGGCGATTGAAGCGGTAGATCGCACACCGCCGCCGCTGGAGCCGCGTGATGTGAGCGTTCAACATGACTCGGGTTTCGCGTCGCCCACGCCGCGAACGAGCGGTGTGCGACGTGTGGCTTCAATCAAGGCAGCGGCCCCGGCGGGGTTCCGGCCTGGCAGTTTCAGTTGAGCTTGCCGTGCCGCGGGCAGGGCCCGGGCCGGCGCGGGTTGCCGCACGTGCACGCCTTGCCCACCGAGCCCAGCTCGCGCAAGGACTCGGCGAGCTCGTGCAGGAACCGCCACCGCGGCGGGGGAAAGGGTGGCGGCTCCGAGGGCGACGGCATCGCGATCTCAGTGTGACGCTTCGCACTGGACTTTGCGATACGCCGGGGAATAGCGTCGGCCTCTGGGGCAGCGAGGGTCTGGCCCGAAGACACGGACGATGACGAGATGGAGGGGGCGGCTGACGATGAGCCGGCTGAGCGACGCACGGCTGGGCGGGATGGGCCTTCGCACCAGGATGGGTTGGATGGCGGCGCTGAGCGCGACGGGCCTGCTGCCCGCTGCGTCGGCGGCCCTCGCCGACACCAGGTGCATATCCTCGGTACGGCGCCGAGTCAACGGCACGCGCGGGTTGGTCACCGTGTTCGCGCCCACCACCATCAGCACGAGCGGTGGGGCGCACCGCCTGTCGGTCAAGGGCCTCAAGGCCGGTGCCCACACGCTCAGCTCAGGGTCGTCGCGCTGGTGCGCTCGCCAGTGCTCACCGCCGCCTCAGGTAAGCCCCGGGCGACGTCGCTGACGGCCAAGCTCCCTTCATCGTCTGCTGACCCCCTCCGGGCCGACGGCCGAGCCGCGGCACCGTGTCGAGGGGCGAGCGCCTGAAGCCGTTGCCGTAGGTGATCGCCGCCCGCGACGTCGAGCTCACCGACGAGCCAGATGCGACCGGCCCATCTGACCTACACGGCGAGCCAGAACTCCATGCCGGGAAGGTCCCGCCCGTCACGAATCTCGGCGGGCGGGCAGCCCGACGCTGGCAGCATCGGGTCCGAAGCCTTACTGGGCCTGTCGGCGAGCATCCGTGAGCTCGCCGGGAGTGCTGGGCGACGGGCTCTCGTTCACAGCTCCGCTGCCGAGGTCGGTCGCGGTCGGTCGGTCGCTGGGCAGTGGGCGCCGTCGCTGAGAGAGGCCGTACATCGTGGAGATGACCGCGATGGCAATGATGATGAGTGCCAGCGGAAGGAAGACGATGGTGAAGATGCCGCCGGCCAGCAGGCCGCCGATCACCATGACGATCGCCAGGGGGAGAACGAACCAGAAGAGCCACATATTCCAGCCGCCTACCCCGACCGTCCGCGAGGAAACACGCTCGTGGGCCACGGTTTTTGCCGTGGGCACCCGGGTACGCACGCGGCCATGCAACCTCAACCCAATGAGCACTCAGACGTTCGGCAGGAGCGAGAGCGCGAGGATGAGCGCGGGAGGCGCGACCGCGAGCACGGCAAGGAGGCGCCCGAGGACCGCCCGGGCGAGCCTGGCGCCGAGGGCGGGTCACGCATCTCTTCGCGCGACAAGCTGCCCGGGACGCCGGCCAGGAGGATCCGACGCCGATGCGCGACACCGATCAGCATTCGACTAGCTGAAGCTAAACGCGGGCCGAGTAGCGAGATCTGGTCGTAGCGCCGAGGCGCGGCGCAGATGGGCGCGAATGCGTCGAGCGCCACGATCGCCGAACGCTGCGTCAGTTGGCGCGGTGCTCGTGGTGCCAGTAGGCGGCGCCCTGCGCCCGACGGAAGGACTCCAGTTCTCGGCGCAGCGCCGTCGCTGACGGACCTCGCCGACCCGTTTCGCTCTCCGGGCCCGCGCGAGACGACGTGAGAGCCAGGGGATGGCGCGCCGCGAGCCGACGTAGCACCGCGATCGAGAACGATTTCTGGCTCAGTGAACGCATATGACCCCCCTACGGCATGGACCCTGTGACTGACGCGCCGCTGGCATACCCCGCTGGGACCGTGACAAACAGCGCGTCGGCCTGGCGCGGACAGGCTGCTGGTGGTCGCCGCCGGGCGCCTGTCCCCCCACGCCCACGAGGATCAAGATCCCCGACCCTCCCGATCTCGAGCTCGACACCGTCAACCGGCCCGGTGAGCGGATCACCCAGCCGGTCATCGATTACCTCCTCACCGGTCGCCAAGCCGGGATGACCCTGCCCGATCCCGCCGACCCCAGCCTCCAGACCATCAGGGTCATGCGATAGGCGCAGGTCCAGTCGTGGAATTGGGGCGCTGCGGGTGAGGCCGGCCGAGCGTGACTGGCGCCGCTGAGCTGCGGCGGTCAGCTCAGGATCGTGTCCGCGTTGCCTTGCGGCGTGTCGGGGTCGGCGGCCGGTGGTCTTCGATGAGTCGGGTGGCCATTGCCTTGGCGCGTTTGGCAGCGTCGGTGTAGCCCTCGGCGGCGGCGACGATTGAGCCTTTCATGAGGATGTACCAGGAGCGGGTGAACCCGTCGGGGTCCTCGAGGCCGGCTTGGTCGGCGAGGCCGTGCACGATGGCGCGCAGGTTGGCCAAGTGTTCGATGCTGGCCTTGCCGGCAGGGTGGGTTGCGCCGAGTTCGAGCAGCACATTGACGAACGAGCAGGCCTCGTAGTCGTCGCGGTGAAACCACTCGTCATAGAGGTCGAAGATCGCCAGCAGCTCTTGCTCGGGCGTGCCGGCCCGTCGTCGCGCCTCGGTCTGGACCCAGCCTCGCATCCAGCGTTCCTCGCGGAGATCCAGGAACGCGACGACTAGGTCGTCCTTGGAGGCGAAGTGGTGATAGAGCGTGGCCTTGGTGACGTGGGCATGTTCGATCACCTCGTTGATCCCTACGTCGCGCACACCACGGCGCGAGAACAATTCGTAGGCGGTCTCGAGGATCCGCCCGCGGACCTCTGACATCGGTGCGACGGGTACCCCGGAAGCAGCGCTCATAAGCTTCAGATTACCCTTGACAGACCAGTCTGTCTACGGTAGAACGACTTGTCTGTCTAGGCCACAGCATGAGCGCGGCCGCGGTGCCCGGGGCCGCACTGCGTATGCCGCGAGTTCAGCCGTACCAACCCACCAAGGTAGGAGCCTCGAAAGGAGCAGGCTTGGTGTCCAAGGCAGCCACGCATGACAGCAGGATGAGCAGGCTCTCCCCGTCCGTCCGTGATCGAGACCTCCGTCTGCGGCGCGCCGAGCAGGTCCCGACCCAGGTGTTGGCCTCGCGCTGGCGAGACTACGGTGACCGGTGGGCGCGCGACGCGCTGATCGAGCGCTTTCGACCGCTGGCGCGGCGACTGGCGCGCCGTTACGTGACCAGCGCTGAGCCGTTCGAAGACCTCGTGCAGGTCGCATCAGTGGGGCTGGTGGCCGCGGTGGATCGGTTTGACCCGAACCGGGGGATCGCGTTCCCGGCATTCGCGATCCCGACGATTCTCGGGGAGCTCAAGCGCTACTTCCGAAACGTCGGATGGTCCGTGCACGTTCCGCGTGGCGCTCAGGAGATGGCCCTGCGCGTCGACCAGGCCTCGCGGGATCTCACCATTCACACCGGGCGCACTCCCAACGTGGGCGAGCTCGCACAGTACCTCGAGGTCGACACCGAGCAGGTGCTCGCCGGCCTGGAAGCCGGCAGCGCACACTTCGCCATCTCACTCGATGCACCGGTCGCCACACCCGACACCGACCACCCCGAGCCCCTCCACGCCCATGTGGGCGAAGTGGAGGACGGGTATGCCCTGGTCGAGATGACCGCGTCGCTGGCCGCAGTCCTGCCGCAACTGCCGTACCTGGAGCGCTGGGCGCTGACCTTGCGCCTACGCGACAACCTCAAGCAGACCGAGATTGCCGAAGAGCTCAACTGCTCACAGATGCAGGTGTCGCGCCTACTGCGACGCGCCGGCACCCGGCTGCGCGAACTCACCGACCCCGGCAGCACACAACGGGCGAACCGCTGCCCGTCCGCCGCCTCGTGACAGCCATGTCCTGACCACGGCCGTGGCTTCGCTCGGTCGTCCGAGGGTGTAGGCATTGGGGCTGGGGCGCTTGTGATCCAGTGCCAGCGCCGGTCCCCGAGGCGGCTCAGGATTTGGGGATGATGCTGATGGTGCCTTCCCTTTCGAGGATGGCCCACCGGATGTCGCCGAGCGTTGCGACCTGCTGGCGGCGCGCCTCTTCTTCGAGGTCGCCGTGGGTCAGCCGTTCGCGGCGTAGGTTGCGTTCGATGATGTCGCCGTCGTGGATGAGGATGATGGGTTCGCCCTCGGTGAGCAGGCGGACCTTCCCGGAGCGAAATGACACCCAGC
Organism: uncultured Solirubrobacteraceae bacterium; assembly: GCA_963764125.1. Lineage (GTDB taxonomy): Bacteria > Actinomycetota > Thermoleophilia > Solirubrobacterales > Solirubrobacteraceae > Palsa-465. Next base: position 132,218 of record CAVXRR010000028.1, on the reverse strand, counting down.
TGACGGCGATGGAGAGCAGGGTGATGGTGGAGATGACGATCAGCGTGCCGGTTACTGATTGGTCGCTTTGCGTGATCCCCTGTTGCACGAGATCGCCGAGCACGACGAGCAGGATCAGGTCAAACGGCTCAAGTGCGCTGAGCTCTCGCCGGCCCGCGACGCGGGTGACGAGGAAGATGAAGAAGAAGACGACGGTGGCGCGGATGACGAGGTCCATGGGGGCTAAGGGAAGATGGTGAGGGAGCGGTGAACGCGGGTGATCATGGTGGCGCCATCGTCGAGTTCGACGTCCTCGCGTCGTTTGCCTACGTTGGTGGGGTTGACCTGGAAATAGAGCCAGACGAGCAATCTGTGCCCGGCGGCGAGCTTGTTGTAGGAGAGGACGACCCGTCCGTCTTCGTTGGTCTCGCTGCTGGGGTTGGGCGCCATGGAGTTTTCGCTCATCGACTCCCACCAGCCCGGGTCGAAGATCAGCTGGGGCTTGGCGATGTCCTGGTGCGCGGTCACCTGCACGCGGACCTGAAAGATCAATCCGCTGCGCAGACGCACCGGGGCGGTGACCGTGAGGTCACCAGCGGTCCCATGGGCCGAGGTTGTGCTCGGACGCTGACCGAAGACATTCAGTAGGGCCAGGACCGGCAGCACGGCGAGCAGGCCCAATAGCGCGCGCCGGTACCACACGTGCTGCGAGCGTCCCTCCAGATCCCGGTTGCGCTCGAGCGTCAAGCCATCAGGTGCACGGTCGCCCATCAGGCCCTGTATTCGCGTGACGCTGCAACGCTCCTGCTGTGCGAGGAGCCACACCGGCAGGCCATGATGCACCGTCGCAGTCGCGCGCCGACGAAGGGGCGTTGGGCGCCTAGTCCCGTTCGTCTCCGGGCCAGCGGATGTGCGCGACCAGCGGCGAGTGGTCAGACAGACCCTCGTCACGCCACTGGTGCAGATAGCCGCAGACCGGAACCTCCACCTCGCGGGAGACGATGAGGTGGTCCAGCCGGTAGCCCCCGCCCGAGCGCTGCCATACCCAGCTGGGCTCCCGCCGCTCGAGCCCGTGAAGAGACCGGAAGGCGTCACGAAACCCCTGACGCTCGAGGTCTTTGATGAGCGCGAGCTCCGCGGCGTCCCAGCGCAGGCCGCGATCTGAGCGTAGCCGTCCGTAGCGGTCGCGGGCAAAGGTCCATACGCGGCCGCCTCGCCGCCGAGATCTACGTCCTTCACGGTTCGCCCGAGCACAATCTCGAGAAACGGCACCAGCCACCTGCACCCTGAGCCATCTCACACGCTGACTCAGCTTTCGCGTCCCAGGCGAAAACGCGTTGGTGGGACGCGAGTTCGGCTGACCTCGAGGCGGTCCTGGCAGGGTTGGACGCGCGAACCGCCCACTACGCGGTCGCTCTCGACGCACCCGCGCCGAGTGTCGAGCCTGACGACACGCTATCGCTCCGGCACACCCTGGACAACGATGACGACCGTCCCGAAACGGTCCGAATACTTCGTAGCGGTGGAGACCCGATCCCGCACAGGCCAGTCGAAGTGACCCGAATGATCGCGTCGTTGGCCTGCTCGATGCTCGGGTCGGGCACCGTGTCGACGCGTACGTCGCGGTTGCCGTGCCAGGTGAGCGCTTTCGTGTCGTCCTTCCGTTCGATCTACGGGGCGATCAGGCGCCGCTGCCGTCAGCGCCCCCTCCAGACACTGCGTTGACTGCCCCCGGTCCTGGGCACGGCCACCGCAACTTCGAGCGCGTCGATTCGGAACCGACCCGCAGCGATGCAATGCGAGCCCGCGCCGCCGCGATAGCGGCGAGGAATGCGTTCAGCAGCCCTCCGTTGTCTCGCGCGCCATCCTCGCTCGCATGAGCGCCGCGAGAACTGTGCAACGCGCGGTCGGTTGCACTTTTCGTCAGCGGGTATCGGCCAGAAGATGAGTTCGTCGGCGCTGCAAGATCACCCACCGTTCGCTGGGCACAGCCCGCAGCAGGAGCGGCCATTGGGCGGCTACGCAGTGCTGATGGGAACCTTCGCGGCGCTCTGCGGCGGGTTTGTGGCATGGCTGCGCGCGTCCGGGCGAGAACTGCCAGAAACCATCGAGACCCGCGACCTGGCTCTCCTCGCGATCGCCACCCACAAGAGCGCACGGCTGATCGCGCGAGATCGGGTCAGCTCGACGGTCCGCGCGCCTTTCACCACCTTTCAAGACGATGCTGGACCGAGCGAGGTCGACGAGGCGGCCCGCGGTCACGGGCTGCGGCGCGCGATCGGCGAGCTCGTGATCTGCCCGTATTGCCTCAACGTGTGGCTGGCCGCCGGCTTCATTGCCGGTCTCGCGGTCGCGCCGCGTCCGACGCGCTGGATTGCGTCGATGTTCGTCGCGGTGACCGGCGCCGACGCCCTGCAGATCGCCTACGCCAAGGGTGAGCAGGCGCTCTAGCGGTCGGACCGGAGGGTGGCTCAGCCCTGAGCCCGCCGCCCGTCACGGGCCCGGCCACGTCCCGCGAAGGCGCTGCAGCAGGCGCGCGGTGGGCGGTAGCTGTCCGGGGGAGGAGGTCGGGCTGGACGCGGAGCGAGTTCAGGGTGATGGCCAGGAAGCCAGCATCGCCCCTTGCACGTCCTCGGCGTCCTCGCCGTTGGATCGTCGTGCCCGAGGCTCCTGCACCAGCAGATCGCGAACCGGCGCGGCGCGGCGCTCAAGCGGGCCGGTGTGAGCAGCGCGGCACCCGCGTAATCAGCCGGGGGTGTGGTGATTACGCAGTCGGGAGCTGGGCATCTGACGTGCATGCGAGTTGTGGTGACCGGGGCGACCGGAAATGTCGGAACGAGCGTGCTGCGCGCGCTCGCAGCCGACACGGCAGTGGACGAGATCGTCGCGGTGGCGCGACGCCGGCCCCGGCGAGCACTTGAGGGGGCGCAGTTCGTGCAGGCCGACATCACCCGAAGTGCGCTTGAGCCGGTGTTCGATGGCGCCAGCGCGGTCGTGCACCTGGCGTGGTTGATCCAGCCCGGCCGTGACGAGGCGGTGACGCGGGCCGTGAACGTGGACGGCAGCCGGCGCGTTTTCGAGGCTGTCGTCGCCGCCGGGGTTCCGGCGCTCGTGCACGCCTCGTCGGTCGGCGCCTATTCCCGTGGACCCAAGGACCGACGGGTCGACGAGAGCTGGCCCACGGACGGCATCGCCACGTCGTTCTACTCGCGTCACAAGTCAGAAGTGGAGCGCCTGCTGGACCGGCTCGGTCACGACCAGCCCCAGCTGCGCATCGTCCGGCTGCGGCCCGGGCTCATCTTCAAGCGCGAGGCGGCCACCGAGATCCGGCGCCTGTTCATCGGGCCACTGTTCCCGCCGGCGCTGATGCGGTCCTCGCTGGTCCCCGTGTTTCCGGACATCTCGCGGCTGCGGTTTCAGGCGGTCCACTCCGACGATGTCGGCGAGGCCTACCGTGCCGCGGTGCTCTCCGACAGCGCTGGCCCGCTCAACGTCGCCGCCGAGCCGGTGATCGGCTCCGCCGAGCTGGCGGCGATGCTTCACGCCCGTCTGGTCAAGGTGTCGCGGGCGGGCGCGGCCATGCGCGCGGCCGCGGCGGCGACCTATCGGCTCCGCCTGCAGCCGGTTGAGCCGGGCTGGGTGGACATGGGGCTGGGGGTGCCGCTGATGAGTACCGAGCGCGCGCGCCGCGAGCTGGCATGGGAGCCACGGTACTCGGCCACCGAGGCGATCGCAGAACTCGCCGCGGGCTTGCGTGACAGCGCCGACGACGACACCGCCCCGCTGGCGCGCTCCACCACCGCTCCTGCTCGGATCCGCGAGTTCATGACCGGGCTGGGGCAGCGCCAGTGACACCCTGAGCCCTCCGGGGCCGCAGCGGGCCCCCGGCGGAAGGGGCGCCCCTGCTCGCGGGGGCGACCGCCCCGGCGCGGCGCGCGCTCAGCCGCGTCTGACGACTACGGGCACGGCATTCTGACCGCAGAGAAGCCCCACAGCCGCACCTGTGGCCCGCTTGAATCCTGCTCGAGGATCGAGACCGTCGCTGGCTCGAGCGCCAGCGCCGCCCCCAGCCGCAGGTCGCCCGTGATCCACTGGGCGGCCAGGGCGCGCAGGGTCTTGCCGTGGGACACCAGCAGCGAGGTACCGCCGTCCGCGCGGACGTGCGCGATCACTCGTCGGACGCGTGCACTCACCTCCGCGGGCGTCTCGCCGTCCGGACAACCGTCGCGGAAGAGGTCCCAGCCGGGCCGACGCTCCTGCGTCTCCTCGTCGGTCAGGCCCTCATACTCGCCGTAGTCCCATTCCACGAGGTCGGGACAGATCTCGGCCTGTGTGCCGTGCCCGGCCAGCCGACACGTCTCCAGCGCGCGTTGCTGGGGACTGACCAGAACCCGATCGAAGGCGCGGGCGGCGAGCATCCGGCCGGCGGCCCGCGCCTCATCCCGTCCGGCCTCATCCAGAGGGATCTCCCGGCGGCCGGTGTGCCGCCCGCTGTGGGTCCACTCGGTGGAGCCGTGGCGCAGCAGCCACGCCTCTGTCTTCATGGCGTCATGGCGCGGGCCGGTGCGGTCACCTGACGATCCCCATGTTCTCCAGCGCCGCATCCATGGCGGCGCCCCAGGTGCTCGCGATCCGGTCGGCGGCGGTGCGCTCCTCCTCAGCGATTCGCTGGGCCGTCGCGACGGTGGCGGAGTCCGCGGCACGATCGGCGACGCGGCAGAGCAGCTCGTAGGCGGCGATCTCCAAGTGCTCGAAGGCAAAGGCAAAACCGGCAAGCTTGGCCGGTGTATCGGGCTGAAGGGCGAAGAAGCCGGCGAGGTTGAGACCGCCGATCCGCAGTGCTGTGTCCTGGAAGCGTGACGGCCGGGCCCCATGAGCCTCCAGCCGCTCCTCCACCAGACCCCGGTGCACCCGGGTCTCAGAGGCATGCCCGCGCAGTACCTCCGTCAGCGGTTCGGCGCCGGCGATCCCCGCGGCGAGCTTGAGAAACTGCAACGCCTGGGTCTCGATGGCGTGCGCATCCTGGAGGTAGGCAACGACCTCTCTTCCCAGATCCGACGCCGCCGTGTGACGCAGCGACGCGTCCACCGCTTGGTCGAACGCCGCCGCCAGACGCCGCGCCATCGTCCTCTCCTCGCCGCCGATCCGTCGCGCCAGCTGGACTACGGCGGGGTCGTCCGCGCGCTCTGCGGCGCGCTCCAGCAGCGCGTAGGCCGCGATCTCCATGTGTTCATAGGAGAAGGCGTGAGCGGTGAGCTTGCCGGGTGTGTCCGGGTTGATCCGGGCGAACACGATCATGGCCCACCCGCCGACCCGACCCGCCAGGTCCTTGAGCGTGGACGGGTCAGCGCCACGCTGGGTGAGGACATCACGCACCAGGCGCTCGTGCTCGCGCGTCTCCTCGAGGTGCTCAGAGAACGCCTCCGCCAGCGTGGGGTCACCGGCGATGCGTGGCGCGCGCTGCAGCTGGGCGAGGGCCTGCACCTCGATGGAGTGCACATCCGCCAGAAACTTGATCAACTGCTCGTTCATCGCCCGCCCGCTCATGCCAGCGCCTCGCTCCGGACCGCCCAGCTCACGATGATCGCCCGGCACGCCTGATCGCAGAAACCGCGTGGCGCGCCAACCAGATACGGGCCGTTCTGACAGCCAACGCTCATCACCGGCTCAGGCGTCATGGGCCTGCCGAATACCCCCGCCCGTACCGCCACAACCAACGCGCCCCATGCTTGACGAAGACGGGCGCGGGTAGCGCTCGCGCGACGGGCGCAGCCACCCGACGGAGAGCGATGTCCCGATCGCGCGCTGGACGCGGAGGATCGCCTAAGCGTGACGGCGGGGGCAGCGGTGGACGCCGGGACGCGCGCGAGATCGCCCCAGCAGTCTCAGTCATCGGCGCCGATGGTCAGGAGAGAGCGTTCTCGCTCAGGGGCGTCTCGGCACGCATGTTGATTCGCATCATCCGCAAGGCCGCCTGAGCGAGGTCCTCGTGGATGTGCGCGACCGCGTCGCGGGGCACAACCACCTCGAAATGACGGACGTAGGCGTCCAGCGCGGAGTAAAGGATGCACTGTTCGGTCACCTGGCCGGCGAGGACCAGCCGCGTGACATCGTGCTGGCGCAGCATGTACTCGAGCTGGGTGCCGTAGAAGACCGAGTGCCGCGCCTTGACGATGAACGGGAGATCAGGCGGGGGCAGCAGCGGCTCCACCAGTGACGCGGCGGCACCATCCATCGCCGCTTCGGCGAGCTCATCGCGCCCGGCCGTCCAATCTCCGTGGTTGTCGTTGACGTAGGCGACGAGCATCTCATGCTCCCGTGCGATGGCGATCAACCGACTGAGACGAGGCACGACGTCCACCACTGACTCGAGCAGCCGATCCGCGTCATCGTGCTCGTAGCGGTTGAGCATGTCGGTCACGATCAGCGCGCTGGCCACGCGGGCGCCCTACCCGCTGCGCCCCTCAGGTAACCCGCCCCGCATCGTGCAGCCGGGTCAGCGTGGCCGCGACGAGGTTGGCCGGCTGACCAGCGCGTTCCGCTTCGTGGCCAACCGCTACTGCCTCTCCGCCCAGGGATGCGGCATGACCGGCGAATACCCCTACCTCTACCACAGGATGGACTTCGAACAGTCTGGCTACGACGGCGTCATCGAGGCGGGCATGACCCTCTGCGTCGAAAGCTACATCGGCGAGGAAGGGAGGCGAGTTAGCCCGCGTTCGAGTCGACCGACCCAGCATCGGCGTGAGCGACCTTCGCCTCCGCTCACAATGCGATCGAGCTGAGCGCCTCAACGGCCCGCGCGTAGTGAAGCGGCTCGAGCCGGATGTGGGACTGCTGCGACATGGAACGGGCCGCGACGCCGATCGCCTGGACGGGCGGTGCGAACTCGAGATCCGGCACGACGAGCAGCGGCTCGACGGCGATCCGCCATGGCCAACGCGGATGCTCTACTCGGTAGGGCTCCCCAATCGCCACCACCACGCCGAACACCCGTCGCCAGACGCTCGCATAGAGCACCAGACGGTCATTCTCGTCCACGCGCGGGCGTCGCGGGAAGCCACCCTCCCGCAGAACACTCGTCCGTCCCTGCTCAATCCAGCGCGCGGGAAGTGGCCCGCGCGCGTGCCCGACCGCCTTCAGCCAGTGAGTCGGCATCAGCGAATCGTCGCAGCTCGGTTGCCGCGCGTTCCGAAGGGCCCACGGAGACCGTCGGCGGTCGTTTGCATCCGGGGAGGGGCAGCCTATTGTCGATCGGGACAGCCGCCGTCCGCACGCCGGTTGACGATGCATGCCATCGCCCCGTAGGGGGCCCGGCAGCCGAGCTGTCACCCCGTCCGGACGACTGACCGAAACTGGACGCGAAAGGATTACGTAGGACGCTGTCTTAAGAAGGACAACGTCGGGACCGACAGGTATCAATCGACCCGCGATTCGGCGGCGCTTTGTGAAGCACGCCCGGCAGGATTTGAACCTGCGACCTTCCGCTCCGGAGGCGGACGCTCTATCCACTGAGCTACGGGCGCTCTGTGATCGGTGAACGATCGCAGCCCAGCTTACCGAGGACATCACCGTGGACATCGCCATCATCTCCGACACCCACCTGCCGCGCGGCTCACGCGAACTGCCCGGCGCGTGCGTGCAGCGTCTCAGAGCCGCCGACCTGATCGTCCACGCCGGCGACTTCAGCCGCCTCGAGGTGCTGGAGGAGCTGCGGACCTTCGGTCCGGTCATCGGCGTGTACGGCAACACCGACGACGCCCCGCTGCGGGCGGCGCTGCCCGAGAGCACGGTGATCCCGGTCGGCGACGGCCACGGGCTGGCGGTCATCCACGACGCCGGCCCCGCGCAGGGGCGGCTGAGACGGCTCAGAGCACGGTTCCCGGGGGCCGACGCGGTCATCTTCGGCCACTCCCACATCCCGTTGCACGAGCGGGCGCCCGACGGCTTTCAGATCTTCAACCCGGGCAGCGCCACCGACCGGCGCCGCCAGCCGCGCCACACCATGGGCATGTGCCACGCGGGCAGCGAGCTGCGTTTCGAAACGGTGGAGCTCGACTGAGGGGGCTGGCACACTCAGACCCCGACTCATGGAGCTCTCGATCTTCTTTGCCGGCACCGGTGGCTCGATCCCCACCGCCCGCCGCGGCCTGCCCTCGATCCTCGTCCGCCGCGGCGGTGACCGGATCCTGTTCGACTGCGGCGAGGGCACCCAGCGCCAGCTCGTCAGCTCGGTGGGGCTGGCCGACCTCACCGAGATCTTCCTCACCCACTTCCATGCCGACCACTGGCTCGGTCTCCCCGGCATGCTCAAGACGTTCGACCTGCGCGGCCGTGAGGCGCCGCTGACGATCAGCGGCCCGCCCGGGCTCCGGACGTTCATGGGGCTGGCGCTGCGCATGGCGGGGTCTGTGAGCTTCCCGCTCGACCTGGTGGAGCTACAGCCCGGCGACGCGCTGAAGCGCGACGGGTATCGCATCGCCCCCGTGCCCGTCTCACACCGCGGGCCGGCGCTCGGCTACGTCCTCTACGAGGACGAGCGCCCCGGCGAGTTCCACAAGGAGACGGCGCTGGAGCTCGGCCTCGAGGAGGGCCCGGAGTTCGGCCGCGTGCAGCGCGGCGAGACGATCCGCGGGATCACGCCCGAGCAGGTCCTCGGCCCGACGCGACCGGGACGCAAGCTCCTGCTCTCGGGCGACACCCGGCCCTGTGAGGCATTGCGCATTGCCGCTCACCGGGCCGACGTGCTCGTCCACGAGGCGACCTTCGCCGAGGAGGAGCGCGAGCGCGCCGCCGACAATGGCCACTCCACGGCCCAGCAGGCGGCGACCATCGCCCGGGAGGCCGAGGTGACGATGCTGGCGCTCAACCACGTCTCCACGCGCCACCCTCTGCGCCAGCTGCGCGAGGAGGCGCGCGCGATCTTCCCCAACACGGTCGTGCCGCGCGACTTCGACACGATCGAGATCCCGTTCCCCGAGCGGGGGGAACCGTCGCTCATCCGCTTCAGCGAGCGCATGGCCGAGAACCCACCGGCGCCCGCACCAACGTCGTCGTGACCAAGGCGCTCGCGCCCGCGATCCTCGACACGCCGCGGATGAGCGGTGAGCCGATCGGGCCCGAGCACGAGCCCGAGATCGCCGGGCTGATCCTCGACCCGCGCGTGTACCACACCTTGTGGCCGTGGGCCAGCGCACCGACGCGCGCCGACGTCCGCGCCAGCCTGGTGGACAAGCGCGAGCACTGGGAGCGCCACGGCTTCGGGCTGTGGCTGCTGCGCGACCGGGTCACCGGTGTGATGGTCGGCCGCGGCGGCCTGCAGTACACCGACGCCATCGGCGGCTTCGCGGTCGAGGCGGCGTGGACGATCGCGCCCGAGCGCTGGGGCGAGGGCCTGGCGACGGAGTTGGCCCTCGCCTCGGTGGCGGTGGGCTTCGACGTGCTCGGCCTGCACGACCTCATCGCCATCACGCTCCCCGACAACGTGGCCTCCCGGCGGGTGATGGACAAGGCGGGGTTCGCCTATGACCGGCCCATCGAGCACGGCGGCCTCGCGCACGTGCTCTACCGTCGCGGCCCGTGAGCGGTCGCGGCCCGTGAGCGCCGGACGCGCTGCTACGCTCCGCGCCACAAGCCGCCCGCCCCTTTAACCCGGTCCAGTGAGGCCAGGAAGGAGCCAGTTGGACGCCGTAACGGTCGCTCTCGACCGCGATGACATGCGCCGCACGCTCGTGCGGATCGCCCACGAGATCGTCGAGAAGAATCCGGGTGGCGCCGTGGCCCTGGTGGGCATCCACCGCCGGGGCGCGCATCTGGCCAAGCGCCTGCAGCCGCTGACCTCGGAGCTCCTGGACTCCGCGGTGCCGCTGGGCTCGGTCGACATCGCCTTCTACCGCGACGACCTCACCCTCCGCTCCAGCTCGCCGGTGGTCCACGCCACCGAACTGGACTTCGCCCCGGACGGACGCACGATCATCATCGTCGACGACGTGCTCTACACGGGCCGCACGGTCCGGGCCGCGATCGAGGCCATCTTCGACTACGGCCGGCCGGCCCGCGTCCAGCTTGCCGTGATGGTCGACCGCGGCCACCGCGAGCTGCCGATCCGCCCCGATTACGTCGGCAAGAACCTGCCGACCTCGCAGGACCAGCGCGTCAACGTCCGTGTCGACGAGGTCGACGGCGTCGACGAGGTCACGATCGCGGGTGGGCGGGACCAAATCGATTCAAGGATCAAAGCCGCATGAGCACCACCCGCATGCCCCGCCACCTGATCTCGATCGACGACCTGGACCGCAGCGGCATCGAGCAGGTGCTCGACCGCGCCGAGTCCTTCGCCGAGGTCTCGGGCCGGGAGATCAAGAAGGTCCCGGCGCTCCGCGGCCGGACGATCGTCAACCTCTTCTACGAGGCCAGCACCCGCACCTCGAGCTCGTTCGAGCTGGCCGCCAAGCGGCTCTCGGCCGACGTGGTCAACATTCGCTCGGCCGGCTCCAGCGTGGACAAGGGCGAGTCGCTCAAGGACACCGTCCAGACCCTCTCGGCCTATGACCCGGCGGCGATCGTCATCCGCTCCCCGCACGCCGGCGCCGCCCAGCTCGTGGCCGGATGGACCGAGGCCGCGGTGGTCAACGCCGGCGACGGCAAGCACGAGCACCCCACCCAGGCGCTGCTCGACGTGTTCACGCTGCGCCGCCGCTTCGGGTCCCTGGACCGGCTCAACATCTGGATCGTCGGCGACGTCAGTCACTCGCGGGTGGCGCGCTCGAACATCCTCGCCTTCACCCGGATGGGCGCCAAGGTCACCGTCTGCGGCCCCCCGACATTGCTGCCCCGCCAGATCGAGTCGCTGGGGTGCGCGGCGACGCCGACGCTGGACCGGGTCGACGAGGCCGACGTCATCTACGTGCTGCGGATGCAGCACGAGCGCATGCACCAGTCCTTCATCCCCTCGCTGCGCGAGTACGCCAGCCGCTACCAGATCAACGAGAAGCGGCTGCGCCCCGACCAACTCGTCATGCACCCCGGGCCGGTCAACCGCGGCGTGGAGCTCTCGGCGGCCACGATCGACTCAGACCAGGCGCTCATCGGCGAGCAGGTCAAGGCCGGGGTGGCGGTGAGGATGGCGGTCCTCTACGAGCTGCTGGTCGGCTCGCCGCTGCTGGCGGCGGTGGCGTGATGAGTCCCCGGCGACTGTTCCACACGGCCCGCCCCGGCGACGACCTGCTCATCCGCGGCGCCCAGGTGCTCGACCCGCGCAGCGACCTCGACGAGGCCCACGACATCCTCATCCGCAACGGCCGCATCGCCGAGCTGGGCGAGCCCGGCGGCCTGGGCGGGCGGGCCCTATCTGACCAGATCGACATCGTCGACGCGGCCGGCAAGCACGTGTTCCCCGGCTTCGTGGATCCCCACGTCCACCTGCGCACCCCGGGCCAGGAACACAAGGAGGACCTCGACACCGGGACCGCCGCGGCCGCCGCCGGCGGCTACTGCGCCGTGGTGGCGATGCCGAACACCAGTCCCACCGTCGACACCGCCGCGGTGCTCGGGTCGCTGATCGAGCACGCCCAGCGCGAGGCGCGGATCCCCGTCGGCTTCCTGGCGTCGATCACGCGCGGCCTGGCCGGCGAGGAACTGACCGAGATGGCCGAGCTGCGCGACGCCGGCGCCATCGGCTTCACCGACGACGGCAAGCCCGTCGTCTCGGCCGGGATGCTGCGCAAGGCGCTCCAGTACCAGCGGCTCTGCGGCGGCATCATCGCCCTGCACGAGGAGGACCCGGCGCTGTCGGTGGACGGCGTCATGCACGAGGGGGCCGTCTCGGCGCGGCTCGGGCTGGCCGGGATCCCGTCGGTGTCGGAGTCGACGATGATCGCCCGTGACGGCGCGCTCGCGCTCTATGAGGACGCGCGGGTCCACTTCCAGCACCTGTCGGCGAGAGAATCGGTCCAGGCCCTGGCGGCCGCCAGGGAGGCCGGCGCGCGGGTCAGCGGCGAGGCCAGCCCGCACCACCTCACCCTGACCGACGACGTGGTGCGCACGCTCGACAGCCGTTTCAAGATGAACCCGCCGCTGCGCAGCGAGGACGATCAGCGTGCGCTCATCGACGGTCTGCGCAGCGGCATCATCGAGTGCGTGGCCACCGACCACGCGCCCCACGCGGTGCACGAGAAGGAGGTCCCCTTCGAGCAGGCGCCGATGGGGACGACCGGGCTGGAGACGGCGTTCGCCGCGCTCTACACCGAGCTCGTGCTCCCCGGCGAGCTTGAGCTCGCCACCGTGATCGAGCGGATGACCGCCGGCGCCGGGCTGTACGAGCTGCCCACGCCGCGGATCGCCGTCGGCGAGGAGGCCAACCTGTGCCTGATCGACCTGGAGACGACGTGGGAGGTCGGCGAGGACGGCTACGTCAGCCGCTCGGCCAACTCCTGCTTCCACGGCCGGACGCTCCACGGCCGGGTGATGCTCACGCTCGCCGCCGGGGCCGTGGTCTATCGCCGGCCGATGCTGGTGCGCGAGGACCACGCCCCCTCCGCCGCCGGCGCCCGAAGCGAGGCCCGCTAGATGGCCGCGCCCGCCGCCACCGCCTACGTCCTGCTCGAGGACGGCGCCCGCTTTGACGGCATTGCCTGCGGCGCCGACGACGCTGCGGTGGGGGAGATCGTCTTCACCACCTCGATGTCGGGCTACCAGGAGGCCGTGACCGACCCGAGCTACGCCGGGCAGCTCCTGGCCTTCACCTTTCCCCAGATCGGCAACTACGGGGTGAGCGCGGCGGCGATGGAATCAGACCGCGTCCACGCCCGGGCGGCGATCATGCGCGCCGCCGTGGACCGTGAGGATGCGCCGGGGGCCGAGGCCGGCTGGCTGAGCTGGCTGGCCGACTGCGGCATCCCCGCGATCACCGACCTCGACACCCGCGCGCTGGTGCGCCATCTCCGCGACCGCGGCGCGATGCGCGGCGGCCTGTTCCCGGCCCGGATGAGCACCGCCCAGGCGCGGGCCCTGATCGACGCCGAGCCCGACATGACCGGGCGCGACCTGGCCCGCGAGGTCACCCCCGGCGAAGCCATCGTCCTTGACCCCCTGGAGAGCTCGCCGCGAGGTGAGCTCTTGAGCACCTCGCGCGTGCGCATCGCCATGATCGACACCGGGGTCAAGCACTCGATCGTGCGCAACCTGCGCGCCCGCGGCGTCACCGTCACCCTGCATCCGTGCCACGCCGGCGCCGACGCGCTGCTGGCCACAGAGCCCGACGCCGTCTTCCTGGCCAACGGGCCCGGCGATCCGGCGGCGCTGGACTACGTCGTAAGCACCGTCCGCGACCTCGTCGGCAAGCTGCCCGTCTACGGCATCTGCCTGGGCCACCAGCTGCTGTGCCGCGCGGTGGGGCTTGAGACCTACAAGCTGCCCTTCGGCCACCACGGCGCCAACCACCCGGTCAAGGACCTGTCCACCGGGCGCACCGAGATCACCAGCCAGAACCATGGCTTCGCGGTGCTCGGCCCCGGCGGCGCCCGCACCATCGACGACGACGAGCCCGTGCGCTGGGAGACGGACTTCGGCGCCGCCGAGCTCACCCACATCAACCTCTATGACCGCACCGTGGAGGGCCTGACCTTGCGCGACGTCCCGGGCGCCACCGTCCAATATCACCCCGAGGCCGGCCCCGGCCCGCACGACTCCCTCTACCTCTTCGACCGCTTCGTCGATGCGATCGCGGCGGCGGCCTGATCGTGCCTCGGCGCACCGACATCCACAAGATCCTGCTGCTGGGCTCCGGGCCGATCGTGATCGGCCAGGCGGCCGAGTTCGACTATTCGGGGACCCAGGCGTGCCGCGTGCTCGAGGAGGAGGGCTACGAGGTCGTGCTGGTCAACTCCAACCCGGCCACGATCATGACCGATCCCGAGGTCGCCACCACCACCTACATCGAGCCCCTCCTGCCCGGTCCGGTGACCCAGGTCATCGAGCGCGAGCGTCCCGACGCGCTGCTGCCCACCCTCGGCGGCCAGACCGCGCTCAACCTGGCCAAGGCGCTGCACGAGGACGGCACGTTGGAGCGCTTCGGCGTCGAGCTGATCGGCGCCGACTACGACGCGATCGACCGCGCCGAGGACCGCGAGCGCTTCCGCGACACGATGACCGCGGCCGGCCTGCGGGTGCCGCGCTCGACCATCGCCCACACCACCGATGACGCGTACGCGGCGCTGCCCGAGCTCGGCCTGCCCTTCATCGTCCGGCCGGCGTTCACCCTCGGCGGGACGGGCGGAGGCGTCGTCCGTTCCGAGGCCGACATCGAGCGGATCGTCGGCGGCGGCCTGGCCGCCTCGCCCATCGGCCAGGTGCTGCTCGAGGAGTCGGTCCTGGGCTGGGGCGAGTTCGAGCTCGAGGTCATGCGCGACCACACCGACAACGTCGTGATCGTGTGCTCGATCGAGAACCTCGACCCGATGGGGGTCCACACCGGCGACAGCGTCTGCGTCGCGCCTCAGCAGACGCTCACCGACAAGCAGTACCAGGCGCTGCGCGACCAGGCCATCGCGGTCATCCGCGCCGTCGGCGTGGAGACCGGCGGCTCCAACGTCCAGTTCGCGGTCAACCCCGCCACCGACGAGATCGTCGTCATCGAGATGAACCCCCGCGTGTCGCGCTCCAGCGCCCTGGCCTCCAAGGCCACCGGCTTTCCCATCGCCAAGATCGCGGCCCGGCTCGCGGTTGGCTACACGCTGCAGGAGATCCCCAACGACATCACCCGGGCCACGCCGGCCAGCTTCGAGCCGGCCATCGACTACTGCGTGGTCAAGTGGCCCCGGTTCGCCTTTGAGAAGTTCCCCGGCGCCGAGGCCGACCTGACCACCCACATGAAGTCCGTGGGCGAGGCGATGGCGCTCGGGCGGACCTTCAAGCAGGCCTTCGCCAAGGCGCTGCGCTCACGCGAGCTCGACACCCGGGTCAAGCCCCCCGCCGACGACGAGGCGCTGCTCACGCTGCTCGAGATGCCGGGCGCCGAGCGCTACGACCACCTGCTCGAGGCGCTGCGCCGGGGCACATCGATCGACGAGCTGCACCGGCGCACCAGCATCGACCCGTGGTTCCTGCGCGAACTGGACGAGCTCGTGTCCGGGGAGGGCGGGATCGACTCGGCGTTCGCCGGCGAGCGGACCTACAAGGCGGTCGACACCTGCGCCGCCGAGTTCGCCGCCCGTACGCCGTACTACTACTCGGGCTGGGAGCGCCCCGGGGCCGACGGCGTCGTCGCCCACGAGGTCGTCCGCGGGGAGCGGCCCAGCGTGGTCATCCTCGGCTCGGGGCCCAACCGGATCGGCCAGGGGATCGAGTTCGACTACTGCTGCGTACACGCGGCCCAGACCGTGCGCGAGCAGGGCCGCGACGCGGTCATGGTCAACTGCAACCCGGAGACCGTCTCCACCGACTACGACACCTCGGACCGCCTGTACTTCGAGCCGCTGACGCTGCAGGACGTGCTCGCCGTCTGCGAGCTCGAGCAGCCCGAGGGCGTGGTGGTCCAGTTCGGCGGCCAGACCCCCCTCAAGCTCGCCTCGGGTCTGGACGCGGCCGGGTTCAAGATCCTCGGCACCAGCATCGACGCCATCGACCTGGCCGAGGACCGGTCGCGCTTCGGGGCCCTACTGGACCGACTGGGCTACAGCGCCCCGCCCTACGCCACCGCCACCAGCGCCGAGCAGGCGCTGGCCGTCGCCCCCGGCGTCGGCTTCCCGCTGCTGGTGCGCCCCAGCTACGTGCTGGGCGGGCGCGCCATGGAGATCGTCTATGACGTCGACGGCCTGCGCGACTACCTTCAGCGCGCCGGCACGGACACCGACCCCACCCACCCCACCATCTACCTCGACCGCTTTCTGGAGGACTCGATCGAGGTCGACGTCGACGCCCTGTGCGACGGCGAGACGGTCTGGATCGCCGGCATCATGCAGCACGTCGAGGAGGCCGGGATCCACTCCGGGGACTCGGCCTGCGTGCTGCCGCCCCACACGCTCGGCGGCGAGATGCTCGACCGCATCCGCGAGCAGACGACCGGGATCGCCCGGGCACTGGGCGTCGTCGGCCTGCTCAACGTGCAGTTCGCCATCCGCGGCGACGACCGCCTGTACGTCATCGAGGCCAACCCGCGCGCCTCGCGCACCGTGCCGTTCGTCTCCAAGGCGATCGGCCAGCCGCTGGCCAAGCTCGCCTGCCGGATCCTGCTGGGGGAGAAGATCGGCGATCTCGGCCTGCCGGCCACGGCGCGATGCCCGCACGTGTGCGTCAAGGAGGCGGTGCTGCCGTTCAGCCGCTTCGCCGGCGCCGACTCGCTCCTCGGGCCCGAGATGCGCTCCACCGGCGAGGTGATGGGCATCGCCGCCGACTTCCCGACGGCGTTCGCCAAGGCGCAGGCGGCGGCGGGCGCCAAGCTGCCCAACCAGGGAACCGTGTTCCTGACCGTCGCCGACAGCGACAAGCCGGCCGCCATCGGCATCGCCAGCATCCTGCACGACCTGGGCTTCGAGATCATCGCCACGCGGGGCACGGCCCAGTCGCTGCGGCGCATGGGCATCCCGGCCACCGGCATCAACAAGCTCAACGAGGGCCCCAACAACGTGGTGGACTGGCTCGAGCGCGGTGCCGTGGACCTCGTCATCAACACGCCGACCGGGACGCGGGCGCGCACCGACGGCTACGAGATCCGCTCGGCGGCGGTCAAGCGCGGGATCCCGTGCATCACCACGATGTCGGGTGGCCTGGCGGCCGCGCGGGCCATCATCTCGGCCCAGCGCGGCGAGCCCGAGGTCGTCTCGCTCCAGGAGCTGCACCGGACGCGCCCGGCGACGCCCGCGCCGGCCTCACAGTGACCGCCACCGCGGCCGATCGCGTGCAGGCGCCCTTCGGCGCGCGGGCGGCGCGCGTCGTGGCCACCGAGCGCCACGGCGCCTACACCGTGCTGCGCTGCGCCGATCCCGACGGGCCGGCGCCCGCGGCCGGCCAGTTCTACATGCTCAGAGCGGCCGAACGCTGGGGGGGAGGCGTCGACGAGCGCCCATACCTCCCGCGTGCCTTCAGCGTGCTGCGCGCCCCGGCCCACGCCCGCGAGCTGCACTTCCTCATCGAGGACGTCGGACCCGGGACCGCCCGCCTGGGCGAGCTCGGCCCCGGCGACGAGCTGACGCTGGTCGGTCCGCTGGGGATCGGGTTCGCGCCGCCGTCGCACGGGCGAACCGCGCTCCTGGTCGGGGGCGGGGTGGGCATCGCCCCCCTGGCCATCTGGCAGGACCGGCTGCTCGACCACGACACGCTCGTCCTGCTCGGCTTCCGCGACGCGGACCACGCCGCCGGCGCCGCGCTGCTGCACGATGCCCAGGTGGCGACCGATGACGGGAGCGTCGGCCACCACGGACTCGTCACCGAGCTGCTGGTCGGGGAGCTGGACCACGGCGCGCACGCGGTCGTCTACGCGTGCGGACCGCCGCCGATGCTCGAGGCCGTCCGCGCGATCTGCGCCGAGCGCGACGTGACCGCCCAGCTCGCGCTGGAGTCCGGGATGGCCTGCGGCTACGGCGCCTGCTTTGGCTGCGTGGTGCCGACCACCGAGGGCTACATCCGGCTGTGCGTGGAGGGACCGGTCATCGACGCGTCGCGCCTGGAGACGGCGCTCACCCCGGGAGCGGGACGTTGACCGAGGCGACCGGGCCCGCGGCCGCGGTGAACTTCTGCGGCATCGAGCTGGCGCACCCCGTCATCAACGCGTCGGGGACGTTCGACGCCATCGCCGCGCGCCGGGCCTTCGGCGACGCGCTGATTGAGCACTTCCCGTTCGCCGCGTTCGTCTCCAAGACGGTGACCGTCGCCCCGCGCCAGGGCAACCCGCCGCCGCGACTGTGGGAGCTGCCCGCCGGGCTGATGAACTCGATCGGGCTGCCCAACAAGGGCCTCGAGGGCTACCTCGCGCATGACCTGCCGGAGCTGGCCCGGCTGCCGGTCCCGCTGATCGTCAACGTGATGGGCTTCAGCCGCGACGAGGTCGCCCGGCTGGTGACCGCGTTCACGCAGCGCGACGAGGTGGCGGCGCTCGAGCTCAACGTCTCCTGCCCCAACGTCGAGACCGGGCTCGTCATGGGCGCCGACCCCGACGAGGTGGCGCGGCTGCTGAGCGCTGTCAGAGCGCTGACCGACAAGCCGCTGATCGTCAAGCTGACGCCGAACGCCTCCGACGTCGCGGCGGTGGCGCGCGCCGCCGAGCGGGAGGGCGCCAGCGCCGTCTCGCTCATCAACACGATTCGCGGCATGGCCGTGGACCCGGGTACGAGCCAGCCGTGGCTGGGGGGGACCACGGGCGGGGTCTCGGGGCCTGCGGTGCGGGCGATCGCGCTGGCTCAGGTACGGTCGGTGGCCGAGGCGGTGGACATCCCGGTCATCGGGATGGGCGGGGTCACGCACGGCCGCCACGCGCAGGATCTGATGGGCGCCGGCGCCGCGCTCGTGGCCGTGGGCACGGAGAGCTTCCGAGACCCGTCGGCCGGCGCCCGGATCGCCTCCGAGTTAGCGCTCGCGGCCGGTGCGCCCCACCATTCCGGGCGGGGCCTGGCGGGGCTCCGGCGCTGATCGGGACCAGCCGATAATGGGGGCAAAAACCCCCTGCAAACCAAAGCGAAATCCGAAACTAGGCTCGACAATGCTGAACCTCAAGCTGAGCTTGAGTCGAATTGGTGGATTTGGGCTTGATCGGCCCGCCCCAAGATGTATAGTCGCCGCCCATGCCGCCGGTCAGTGAATCGTTCCCCAAGCAGGTCGCCGCGCCGGAGCGTTCTCTCGTGCAACGCATGGAGGCGCTGCAGCGCGCCAACGATATCCGCAGCCGCCGGGCGCAGCTGAAGCGCGATCTCAAGGCCGGTCGCACCCCGATTCACGAGCTGCTGCTCGATCCGCCGGACTATCTCCAGACCGCCAAGGTGTTCGACCTGCTGCTGGCGGTCCCCAAGTACGGGCGCGTGAAGGTCAACAAGATCCTGGGGCAGTGCCGGATCTCGCCGAGCAAGACCCTCGGTGGCCTTTCCGAGCGCCAGCGCGGCGAGCTCGTGGCGCTGCTGCGCCGCCGCTGAGCCCACCTCCTCTGCGCCGGTGGCCAGAGTCTTCGTGATCACCGGTCCGTCCGGCGTCGGCAAGGGAACCCTGATCCGGGGTCTGCTGGAGCGCGTCCCGCAGCTCGGCCTGTCGGTCTCGGCCACCACGCGCGCGCCCCGCCCGGGCGAGACCCAGGGCGTCGACTACCACTTCCTCGGCCCCGAGGAGTTCGAGCAGCGCGTCGCCGGCGGCGAGTTCGTCGAGCACGCCACCTACTCGGGCCGGCGCTACGGGACCCTGCGCGCGGAGCTGGAGGGCCGGCTGAGCCGGGGCGAGCCGGTGGTGCTGGAGATCGAGGTCCAGGGGGCCCGCCAGGTCCGCGAGACGATGCCCGAGGCGCTCCAGGTCTTCATCGCCCCGCCGAGCCGGGAGGCGCTGCGGACCCGGCTGGTCGGACGCGGCACCGACACCCCCGAGCAGGTCGACGCGCGCCTGCGGACCGCCGAGGGCGAGCTCGACGCCCAGTCGGAGTTCAGCCACGTCGTCGTCAACGACCGCCTCGACGACGCGCTGGACGAGCTCGTGGACATCGTGCGGGGTGAGGTGGGGTCCGCCGCCACCGCGTCGGAGTGAGCGCGGCCGGCCGGAGTGTGACGCAAAAATAAGCCCGCATACGGTGCTTATTTTGCGTCACGGGGCCGCGGCGGCGGCCCGGACCCCAACCCTTGCATCATCTTGCACATCGCCCGCTAACCTTGGTCAGCAACCAACCAGCAAAGGGCCAACCTTGATCTCACCCCGTATCGACAAGCTCCTGGACCACGTCGACTCCGACTACGCCAGCGTGCTCGTGGCCGCCAAGCGCGCCCGCCAGATCAACTCGTACTACCACAACCTCGGCGAGGGGACGTTCGACGAGTTCCCGCCCCCGATGGTCGATACGCGGTCGAAGAACTACCTGACGATCGCCCTCGAGGAAGTGGCGCAGGGCAAGCTGAAGTACCACTACCGTTAGCCCGCGCGGGTGTAGGAAGCACTCGGCTCAGACCAGGAGGCGGTAGACAGGGTGGCGCGACTGCTGTTCGGAGTGACCGGCGGGATCGCGGCCTACAAGATGCTGGAGACGGCACGGCTGGCGATCAAGGCCGGGCACACCGTCCGCGTCATCCAGACCGAGTCCAGCCAGCGCTTCGTCGGCGCGGCGTCATTCGCCGGGATCACCGGCGCGCCGGTGCTGACCAGCGAGTTTGAGGATGACCCGCTGCGCGGCGCCTACCCGGGCGAGCCCGCGCTCGACCGCGCGCCGATCAGCCATCTCGCCCTGGTCGAGAACGCCGATCTGTACCTCATCGCGCCCGCCAGCGCCAACACGATCGCCAAGCTGGCCCACGGCCACGCCGACAGCCTGGTCACCACCGCGGCGCTCGCCGCCGACGGGATCGGCGGCTTCCCGGTCCTGATCGCCCCGGCGATGAACGACCGCATGTACCGCCACCCGGCGGTCCAGGCCAACCTCACGCTGCTGGCCGACCGCGGCGTGACCGTGATCGGTCCCGGCACCGGCGAGCTCGCCTCCCACGGCGAGTACGGCGCCGGCCGGATGTCTGAGCCCGCCGAGCTGCTTGCGGCCATCGAGACACGGCTGGCCGAGGCCGCCCGCCCGCTTCAGCGTCAGTGGCTCGGGGTCCGCGTGCTCGTCACCGCCGGCGGGACCCGCGAGCCGATCGACAGCGTGCGCTACATCGGCAACCGCTCCAGCGGGCGGATGGGGTTCGCCCTGGCCGAGCGCGCCGCGCGCCGCGGCGCCGAGGTCACGGTGGTGGCCGCCAACGTCGGGCTGTCCGCGCCTCCGGGCGTCACCGTCATCCCCGTGGCCACGGCGGCCGAGCTCAAGGCGGCCTGCGAGGAGCGCTTCGACGCCACCGACGTGCTGCTGATGGCCGCGGCGGTCGCGGACTTTCGCCCGCGCGACCCGGCCAACCACAAGCTCAAGAAAACCGATCCCACCCAACCGCCGCACCTTAAGCTCGAACCCACCGACGATGTGCTGAGCGCACTGGCCGGGCGTCGCCGCCCGGGTCAGGTGCTCGTGGGGTTCGCCGCGGAGCACGGGGACGGCGCCATCGACTACGGACGCGGCAAGCTGGAGCGCAAGCGGCTTGACGCGATCGTGGTCAACGACATCTCGCAGCCCGGCATCGGCTTCGATGCCGCCGACAACGAGGTGACGATCCTGGACAGGGACGGCGGGGAGCTGCGGCTACGTAGATCCAGGAAGGAGCAGATAGCCGACGGAGTCCTCGATGAGGTGGAGAAGCTTCGAGCCAAGGAGTCAGACGATCGACCCATCAGAACAGACCCCTCTCGCACCGCAGGAGTCTGAGGCGTTCGCCGCCGTGGGGCGGGCGCTGACAGCCAACATCAACAAGGCGGTGCAGGTCCGCCCGGAAACCCTCCGCCACCTGCTGGTGGCACTGCTGGCCGAGGGCCACGCGCTGGTCGAGGACTACCCCGGCGTCGGCAAGACGGCGCTGGCCCGCGCGCTGGCGCGCTCGATCGACTGCCAGTTCGCGCGCATCCAGTGCACGTCGGACCTGCTGCCCGCCGACGTCGTCGGCACCAACGTCTATGACCAGCGCGAGCAGCGCTTCGAGTTCCGCCCCGGGCCGGTGTTCGCCAACGTGGTCCTGGTCGACGAGATCAACCGGGCGTCGCCCAAGACCCAGTCGGGGCTGCTGGAGTGCATGCAGGAGCGCCGCGTGACCGTGGACGTCCACACCCACGAGCTGGCGCGGCCCTTCCTGGTCCTGGCCACGCAGAACCCGATCGAGTACGAGGGCACCTACCCGCTGCCCGAGGCCCAGGTCGACCGCTTCATGGTCCGCCTGTCGATGGGCTACCCGGACCGCGCCGCCGAGGCCGGGATGCTGGCCCAGCACGAGGGAGGCGACCAGGTCATGGCGCTGCGCCCGGTGGTCACCGCCGCCGAAGTCCTCGCCGCCCAGGACGCCGCGGCGCGGGTCCGGGCCACGGCGCCGCTGCGCGACTACATCGTGCGACTGCTGTGGCGCACCCGGGAAGACGCCCGCGTCGACCTCGGCGCCAGCCCCCGCGCGGGACTGCTGCTGCTGCGCGCGGCCAAGGCCCACGCGATGATGAGCGGGCGCGATCACGCCCTGCCCGATGACGTCCAGGCCCTCGCCGTCCCGGTGCTGGCCCACCGGCTCGTGCTGGCGCCGGAAACGCCGCGGGCGGCGGCGCGCGACGTGATCCTCGACGCCGTCGGATCGACGAGAGCCCTCTAGGACCCGACGTGCAGGCGATGGCCACACCACGGCTGCTCGCCAGACGAGCCGCCGTCGTGGCCGCCTGCGGCGTCGTGCTGTGCCTGGTGTCGCTGATCTTCGACGCCGCGCCGCTGTTCGTGCCCGCGGTCGCGCTGATCGCGCTGGGCGTCGGCACGCCCACATGGGTGTGGCTCGCGGCCAGGGGCGCCGCGACCCAGCGCCACCTCCCGGCCGAGCGGGTGATCGAGGACGAGCCCGTCGACGCGACCATCGAGGTCCGGCGCGGACGGTTGGGCCTGCCCGGCGCCGAGGTCGTCGATCCGTTCACCGGCTCGCGGTTCGAGCTCGCCGGCGAGCTGTCGCCGGTGAAGGGCGACCGCACCACGAGCGTGCGGGTGAGGTCGCGGTTCAGCCGCCGCGGCCTGCATCGCCTGCCGGCACCGGCACTGACCGTCCGCGACCCGCTGGACCTGAGCCGCGCCGACGCCGTCAGCCGGGTCGCCAGCCAGCAGGTCCTCGTCCTGCCGCGGACCGAGCCGGTCCGGTGGCTGGGCGCCGGCCATAGCCGCCGGCTGCGCCTGCCCGACGGCCACGCCGGCTCCGAGGCGCTGGCCGCCGTCGACCTCGACGGCCTGCGCCCCTACCGGAAGGGCACGCCCGCCAGCCGGATCCATTGGCCGGCGGTGGCCCGCGGCGCCGGGCTGATCGAACGCCGGCTGCAGTCCGACGGCGACGCCCGCCCACTCGTCGTGCTCGATGCCCGCACCCCGGCATCCGCCGGCCGCGCCGGGGTGGCGCTGGTCGACGCCGCCGTGCGCGCGGCGGCCTCGCTGGTGCTCGAATTCAGCGGCGCCGGCGGCTGCGGGTTGCTCCTGCCCGGCGAGCAGCGCCCGACGGTGATCGACCGTGAGCTGATCGCATGGCCGGCCGCCTACGCGCGGCTGGCGGTCGTCGAAGGCGGCAGCCCCAGCCGCGCCCCGGTGCTGGGCTCGATGTCGGCGCGGGGCGGAGCGATGATCTACGTGGCGGCGGCGCCGGTGGAGCGCCTGGGCGCGATCCTCGCTGCCCCCGGCGGCGGCCCGACGGTGCTCGTCGTGCCCGAGGCCGAGCTGGTCGGCGGCCAGCCGCGAGGGATGCGCAGCGCCGCCCGGCCGACGCTCACCGTCTCGGGGTGCCAGGGCTTCCTGCTCGGCGCCGGCCGGCGGCATGGGCGCACGCGTCCCGAGGACCTGGTGGCATGAGGCGAGAGGCGACAGCGATGAGCGCCGGAGCGCCCACCCTCAACCCGGTCGGGCGGGCCCTGCCCCGCCCCCAGGCCGAGGCCGGACGGCGCGCGGCCCAGGTCGAGCGGCCGTGGGTGCGCCTGGCCACGTTCGCCGCACTGGCCGGCTACGGCCTGATGCGATGGGCGACACTGGTGCGCCCCGAGCCGGGCTGGCGACTGCTCGGGCTGCTGGCGCTGGCGGTGGTGCTGGCCGGCGGCGTGCCCCTCATCGCCCGCCAGAGTCGGGCGGCGGCGGCCGCCGCGTCGCTCGTGGTCATCCTCCTGGCCTTCCCGGTCGTCGGGACTGCGCTGGCACTGGCTCAAGCACATGAGCATCGCGCGCACCGCGGACCGGATCGAACACGGGCTCACCCTCCTGCCCAACGCGCTGGTCCCCTACCTGGGCCCCAACCACGACATCCGCCTGGTGATCGTGATGGGCGCGGCGGTGCTCGTCCTCGATGCCGCCGCCGTGCTGGCCTTCGCCGGCGGGGGAGCGGCGCTGGGCGACGGGCGTCGCGCGGCGGCCGCGCTCCCGCTGATCGCGCTCGCGATCGTACCCTCGACGCTCATCCGGCCCGAGCTGCCCTACATGCAGGGCCTGCTCCTCTTCGGCCTGCTGGCGGCGTTCATGTGGGGCGAGCGGGTGCGCGGCGGGGCGGCGGCCTCCGCGATCGGCATCGTCGCCCTCGCCGGCGTGGCCGGAGCGATCGCGGCGCCGCGCATCGACCAGCGCTCGCCCTGGGTGGACTACCGCGCGTGGGCGGGCGCGACGCGCCCGGTCCACGTGGACACGTTCAACTGGAACCAGACCTATGGGCCGTTGCGCTGGCCCCAGACCGGCCACGCGGTCCTGGCCGTCACCGCCAGCCAGGCCGACCGCGATTACTGGAAGGCCCAGGACCTCGACACCTTCAACGGCCACAGCTGGGTCGCCGGGCTGCCGCCGCAGCCGTCGCTGCCGGCGCCCAGCGGCGACGCGCTCACCCGCTGGACCAAGACCCTGCGCGTCTCGATCGTGGGCATGAAGACCACCAACGTGATCACCGCGGGCGACGGCGGCCAAGCGCCCCCGATCCTGCCCGGAGGCGTCGAGGCGGGGACCGACGCCGGCATGTGGCAGTCGGGCACCCCGATGGGCCCGGGCACGAGCTACACGGTGTCGGCCTACTCACCGCACCCGTCGCCCCATCAGCTGGCGACCGCCGGACGCGACTACCCGGAGGCGCCGCTGGCGAGCTACCTCACGCTCCAGCTCCCGGTGGTAGCGCCCGGCGTCGCCGGCGGCCGCGGTGCGGTGCCCATCACCTTCCCGGTGTTCCACACCCACATGCGTCCGTCGACGCCGCATGGCATCTTCGCGCCCCCCCGGAACTCGGTCGCCGGCGCCGAGATCCACCTGTCGCCCTACGCGCGCGCCTATGCGCTGGCCCGCCAGCTCGCCGCCAAGGCCCGTACGCCGTACGCGTTCGTGATGAGCGTGCGCAACTACCTCAGCCGCGCCCACGGCTTCTCCTACACCCAGACGCCGCCCAAGCACCGGTTCCCGCTCGAGAGCTTCCTCTTCAGCGACAAGGCGGGCTACTGCCAGCAGTTCTCCGGGGCGATGGCGCTGCTGCTGCGGATGGGTGGGGTCCCGGCCCGGGTGGCCGGTGGCTTCACCCCGGGGACCTACGACAAGACGAGCGGCCGCTGGATCGTCACCGACATCGACGCCCACGCCTGGGTCGAGGCCTGGTTCCCGACCTACGGGTGGGTGCGCTTCGATCCCACCCCGGCCACCGCTCCCGCGCGGGGCGGGGTCGCCATCGAGCCGATCCTCAAGAAGCTGCCGGGCGGCGGGACCGCCGGCGACGCGGCCCAGGGGCGGCGCCAAGCCGGCAGCACCGCGGCGGCGGCGGCGACCGGGCGCCATCGCGGCGGCGCCGGGGGGAGTCTGTGGTGGATGATCGCGCTCGCGCTCGCCCTCGTCGCCGCGCTGGCGTGGGTCGCGCGCCGCCTCACCCGCGACCACATCGCTCGCGCCGATCTGCTGGCCGAGCTCGAGCGTGCGCTGGCGCGCACCGGCCGCCCGCTCCACGATGGGATCACGCTGGTCGGGCTGGAGCGCCGGCTGCACGGCTCGCCCGACGCGGAGGCCTACGTCCGCACGCTGCGGCTGTCGCGCTTCGGCGCGGCGGCCGGGACGCCCAACTCCGCGCAGCGGCGGGCGCTGCGCCGCGAGCTTGGCCGCGGGCTGGGGCTCATCGGGCGCCTGCGCGCGCTGTGGGCGCTCCCGCCGCGGCTGTAGGCCCGGAAAACGCTGTGCTGGGACGGCGCTCGCCTTAGACTCATAGGGGTGGAAGACGTCTATGACCTGTACCAGCGCGGGACCGCCCTGCTCGAGGCCGGCCATCACCACCAGGCGGCGATTCCTCTGACCCGCGCCCGCGACCTGGCGCCCGACAAGGCCTCGGTGCGCGAGGCGCTGGGTCGCGCCCTCTTCCACATCCAGCACTACGAGCAGGCCGCCGAGGAGTTCCGCGCGGTGGTCGAGCGGGCGCCCACCAACGATTACGCCCAGTTCTGCCTGGGCCGCTGCCTGCAGTTGCTCGGCCGCCACGACGAGGCGCGCAAGCCGCTCGCGCTCGCCGCGTGCCTGCAGCCGGGCCGCCCCGACTACCGGGTCTACCGGGATCGCGCCCGGGCCCGCGCCGAGGAGCAGTCGGGCGGCTGAACGCGGCCGCCAAGCGTTCACCAAAGCACCGCTGCGGTGCTAACCTCACGATCACAGCTTTCCGGCCGGGCGTTCCCGGTGCCGTTTTAGAAAGTGGGCGCCCGCCCGCTTTTTTTATGAGATTTATGGAGGAGACAGTGAGTGCCCTACAGACCGAGATCGAAGCCAGACTTGCCGGCCTCGAGCCTGAGGTCGAGGTGCTGCTGGCGGAGGTCGCGGGCCCGACATTGCGTCTGTTCATCGACCATCCCGACGGCGTGACCCTGTCTTTGTGTGAGCGCGTCTCGGGTCACCTGAGCGAATACCGGGAGAGCTACTCGCTCGAGGTCTCATCGCCGGGACAGGACCGGCCACTCACCAAGCCCCAGCACTACAGCCGCTTCCTCGGCCGCCGCGCACGGGTCCGGCTGCGCGAGGCCGCCGAAGGCCACAAGCAGTTGACCGGTGAGCTGGTCGGCGCTTCAGACAGCGACGTCACGATCGCCGCCGGTGACGGGATCCTCACGATCCCGTACGAGCAGATCGTCCGCTCCAACCTCGTACCCGGAGACTGATTCATGTCCAAGGAGATCGTTGAGGCCGTACGGGGCCTCGCAGCGGAAAAGAACATCTCACACGAGAAGCTGATGGAGGCGCTGGAAGACGCGCTGCTGTCGGCCTACAAGAAGACCCCCGGATCGGCGCCCTACGCCAAGGTGGAGATGGACCGCGACAGCGGCGACTTCATCGTGTGGGAGCTGAAGATCCCGCCGGAGCTCGAGGAGCAGCTGCTCATCGAGGCCACCACCGACCAGCAGCCGACGGTGGATCCGGAGACGGGGGAGATGCGTGAGGCGCCCGAGCCCGAGATCGACCTCGAGAAGCTCAAGGAGTACGAGGACCAGATCGAGATCGAGGACGTCACGCCGCACGACTTCGGGCGCATCGCCGCCCAGACGGCCAAGCAGGTGATCCTCCAGCGGATCCGCGAGGCCGAGCGCGACATGATGTTCGAGGAGTACCGCGATCGCGTCGGCGAGCTGATCACCGGGATCGTGCAGCAGTCCGACTCGCGCTACACGCTCGTGCAGCTGCGCGAGCGCGTCGAGGCACTGCTGCCCAAGTCCGAGCAGGTCGATGGCGAGCGCTACGACCACTCACAGCGGATCAAGGCCGTCATCAAGGACGTCTCGAACTCCACCAAGGGGCCGAGCATCATCGTCTCCCGGCGCGACCCCGAGCTGATCAAGTCGCTGTTCGAGCTCGAGGTGCCGGAGATCGCCGACGGCCTGGTAGAGATCACCGGCGTCGCGCGCGAGCCCGGCTACCGCTCCAAGATCGCGGTCGTCTCCCACGTCGACGGTGTCGACCCCGTCGGCGCCTGCGTCGGACCCCGCGGGTCGCGGGTGCGCATGGTCGTCTCCGAGCTGCGCGGCGAGAAGATCGACATCATCCCCTACAACGACGAGCCCGCCCGGTTTGTGGCCAAGGCGCTGTCGCCCGCGCGCGTGCGCGAGGTGCTCGTCGACGACGCCGGCAAGCAGGCGACGGTGATCGTCCCCGACGACCAGCTCTCGCTGGCGATCGGCCGCGAGGGTCAGAACGCCCGCCTGGCGGCGCGCCTCACCGGCTGGCGGATCGACATCCGCTCCGAGACGGAGTTCGCCGCCGAGGAGGCCGAGCACGGCTACGAAGAGGAGGAGCTCCAGGGCCGCTGCGCCGCGATCCTGACCAACGGCCGCCGCTGTCCCAACGCGGCGTTGCCCGGCTCGCGCTACTGCGGCATCGAGGCCCACCAGGCGCTCGCCGGCACCGGCACCGACCAGGTGGGGGCCGACCCCGAGCCCGAGCCCGACGCTTCGGCCCCCGAGCCCGACGCTTCGGCCCCCAAGGCTCCGGCCGCCGAGGCCACCGCCCCCGAGGCGGCCGCCCCCGCAGACCACGAGGAGCCGGAGGCTCCGCCGGCCGAGGTCGACGGCAATACACATATAACTGGTGCGGCGAGCGGCGCGACCGCCGACGGCACGGGCCAAGAAGGCTCGTAGACTCAGGTAGAGATGAGCAACAAGCGCGTTCACGAAATCGCCAAGGAGCGGGGCCTTGCCACCAAGGATGTCCTCGCGCGGCTCAAGGAGGCAGGCATCGACGTGAAGGCGTCATCCTCGTCGGTCGACGAAGAGGTGGCTTCGCGCGTACTCGCCAACGGCGGTCAGGCACGCGCGGCCGCGGCTTCGGCCCCGGCGGCCAACGACAAGCCGTCGACCGACTCGCCCAAGGCCAAGGCCGACCGACGGCCCGCCCAAGGCCAAGGCCGCCGACGGCGCCAAGCCGTCCACCGGCGCGAAAGCCGCTGACGGCGCCCGGGCCACCGACAGCGCCCGCTCGGGCGACCGCCCGCGGGGCGAGGCCTCGGCCAAGGCCGGCGACCGGCCCGCCAAGGCCGCGCCCGCCGCACAGGCCGCAGCGCCGGCCCCCGCCGCCGAGACCGCGGCCCCAGCGCCCGGTGCCGAGGCCGGGAATCGGCCCGCCGGTGACGGCGGCCGCGGCCAGAACGCGGGCGGCGAGCACAAGCGCCCCACCCGTGACTCCCTGCAGGGCGAGCGTGCCCCCGGCAACGCCGGCGGACGCCGCCGCGTCGTCATCGACTCGCAGGCCTCGCGCCGCGCGATCGGTGGCGGGCCGCCGCAGTCCAACCAGCCGCCTCGCCGCCAGCGCCGCGGGCGACGGCGTCGCGGCGTCTACGACGAAGCGGCCGAGTCGCAGCCCTCACGCACGGCCGTCGCCGATCCGAGCGCGATCCAGGTCAACTCCGGCTCCACCGTCAAGGACGTCGCCGAGTACCTCGACGTGCCGGTGCCCGAGGTGATGAAGAAGCTGATGGCGCTGGGCGAGATGAAGACGCTGACCCAGACCCTGTCGGACGAGTCGATCATGGTGCTCGCCTCCGAGCTCAACAAGGAAGTGGAGATCGTCCACTCCGAGGACGAGGAGATCGCGGAGCCCATCTTCAACGACGCCGTCGAGGATCTGGTGGAGCGCGCCCCGGTGGTGACGATCATGGGTCACGTCGACCATGGCAAGACGTCGCTGCTGGATGCGATCCGCGAGACCCAGGTGGCCGCCGGCGAGGCCGGCGGGATCACCCAGCACATCGGCGCCTACCAGGTCCGCCACGACGATCACCCGGTGACCTTCCTGGACACGCCGGGCCACGAGGCGTTCACCGCCATGCGTGCCCGCGGCGCCAAGGTCACCGACATCGCCGTGATCGTGGTCGCCGCCGACGACGGGGTCAAGCCCCAGACTCAGGAGGCCGTCGACCACGCCAAGGATGCCGGTGTCCCCATGCTGGTGGCCGTCAACAAGATCGACAAGGAGGGCGCACAGCCCGATCGCGTGCGCACCGAGATGACGCAGCTCGGCCTGCAGCCCGTCGAATGGGGCGGCGACACCGAGTTCGTCAACGTGTCGGCCAAGACCCGTGAGGGCCTCGACGACCTCCTGGACACGATCATTGTGATGGCCGAGGTCGAGGAGCTCAGGGCCAACCCGGACGCAGCCGCGTCCGGGACGGTGATCGAGTCAAAGCTCGATCCGGGCCGTGGTCCGGTGGTCACGATCCTGGTCAGCCGCGGCACGCTCGAGGTCGGCGACGCGCTCGTCGCGGGCGCCCAGTGGGGCCGCGTGCGGGCGATGCACGACTTCCTCGGCAACCGGATCGGCCGGGCGCTGCCCGGAGAGCCGGTCGAGGTGCTCGGCTTCGACGGGGTCCCGGAGGCCGGCGAGCACGTCCGCGTCGTCGAGCACGAGCGTCGCGCCCGTCAACTGGCCGGAGAGCGCGCCACCCGTCTGAAGGCGGAGTCCCTCGCCCGCCAGAGCGGCAAGCGCGTCTCGCTGGAGAACATCTTCGGGTCGGGGCTGCAGGAGCTCAACCTGCTGCTCAAGGCCGACGTGGCCGGGTCGCTGGAGGCGATCGAGGACGAGATCGCCAAGCTGCCCCAGGACGAGGTCTCGGTCAACGTGATTCGCCGCGCCGTGGGCGCCGTGACCGAATCCGACGTGATGCTGGCCGCGGCCTCCGACGCCGTGATCATGTCCTTCAACGTGCGCCCGGTCGGCGATGCGCGTGCAGTGGCCGAGCGCGAGGGCGTCGAGATCCGCCACTACTCGGTCATCTACCGCGCCATCGACGAGCTGCGCAGCGCCATGCAGGGCATGCTCGCTCCCGAGGAGGTCGAGGAGGCGCTCGGCAGCGCCGAGGTCCGCCAGATCTTCCGCGCCTCGCGCGTGGGCACGATCGCCGGCTCCTACGTCACCGAGGGCAAGATAACGCGCGGCTCCAAGGTTCGCCTGGTGCGCGACGGAACCGTCATCTGGGACGGCGAGATCGCCAGCCTGCGGCGCTTCAACGAGGATGCGCGCGAGGTGTCCTCCGGCTACGAGTGCGGCATCGTGCTGCGTGACTATGCCGACGTCAAGGAGGGCGACGTGCTGGAGACCTACACGACCCGCCAGGTCGAGCGCGAGCTCAGCTAATCGAGTACCCGCCCACGTGTCCCGGGCGCCCACTGGAGGATTCGTGGCGGTACTGGTGATCGACCTGCATTTCCCCGATGCCGGCAGCCTCAAGGGCAAGCGCAAGGAGCTGTCCTCCATCAAGGCCCAGCTCTCGGGACGTCTGGGCGTCGCGGTGTCCGAGACCGGGTATCAGGATCTGTGGCAGCGCGCGATGCTGACCGCAGCGCTCACCGGTGGATCGCTGCGCCGGCTGGCCGCTGCTGCCGACGAGGTCGAGCGCTGGGTCCTGGCTCGCTGCCCGGAGGGGGCCAGCGTGGAGCGGCTCGTGGCCTCGGTCGAGGATTTGCGAGGATGAGCTATGAGGTCGCAGCGCGAACGAATGTGCGGAGGGTAGGATGCGGGGTGGCCGCATGCGACGCGTCGACGAGGCGATGAGAGCCGTCCTCTCCGACGCGATCGCCAAAGATCTCAAGGACCCGCGGATAGGGTTCGTGACCGTGACCGGCGTCAAGACCAGCCCTGATCTCCGTCACGCTCGCGTGTACGTGAGCGTTCTCGGCACCGACCCCGAACGCACCGCCAGCATGGACGGCCTGCGCTCCGCGCACGGCTTCCTCCAGCGCCGCCTGGCCGACGAGCTCACGCTCAAGCACACGCCGTCGGTGAGCTTCGAATACGACGATACGGTGGACCGGGGCATGCGCATCTCGCGCCTGCTCGACGAGCACCACCCCGCGGAGGAGACCAGTGACCACTAACGGCGACCGCTCCTCCCGCGATCGGGTCCTCGCCGAGCTGCGCGAAGCCGGCAAGCTGGTCGTGGTCGCGCACGAGAACCCCGACGGCGACGCGATCGGCTCGCTGGTGGCGATGCGCGCGATCCTCACCGAGATCGGCAAGGACTGCGTGATGTTCATCGATGCGCGCGACCTGCCGCTCCCCCAGGAGTACAGCTTCCTCCCCCTGGATGGCCTCATCTCCGAGCCCCCCGGGGACATCAGCGAGCGCACGATCGTGTTCCTGGACTGCGGGAACATCGAGCGCAACCCGGCCGAGGTCTTTCGCCAGGCGGGCGGGGACGGTCATCACATCCTCAACATCGATCACCACCACGACAACACCCACTTCGGGACCGTCAACCTCGTCGTCCCCGGTGCCTCGTGCACCGCGGAGATCGTGTGGGACCTGATGCACGCGCTGGAGGTGTCGGCGACGCGGACGATCGCCGATGCGCTCTACGTCGGCCTGATCACCGACACCGGGCGCTTCATGTACGAGAACACCGGCACCAAGGCCCATCTCATGGCCGCCGACCTGATCGAGGCGGGCGTCAACGTCCACGACGTCTACCGCCACGTCTACGAGGGCGTGCCCGAGGGCAAGCTGGCCCTGCTGGCGCGCGGCCTGTCCAACGTGCAGCGCTACGACGACGGTCGCCTGACCATCACCGACCTGTCGGTCGGCGACTTCTCGGACTCCGACGCCGAGGAGAGCTACTCCGAAGGTCTCATCGATCATCTCCGCGCCGTCCAGGGCACGCGCCTGGCGGCGCTGGTGCGCGACCGGCTCGGCAGCGCCAACGGCAGCCGCAAGGTGTCGTTGCGGGCCGGCGACGACGCGATCGACGTGTCGGCGATCGCCCGCGCCCAGGGTGGCGGCGGCCATCGCCAGGCGGCGGGCTTCAGCACCGAGCTGTCCTACGACGAGCTGGTGTCGTTCCTGCGCGAGCAGCTCGCCGCGCAGAGCTGATGGCTGGAGCGGCCGCAGGGCCGCGGACGGCGCGATGAGCACGCCGGGCGACCACATTCTCCTGTACGACAAGCCCGCCGGTGTCACCTCGCACGACGTGGTGGCGGCGGTCCGCCGGGCGTTGCCGCGCAAGACCAAGGTCGGGCACGCGGGAACGCTTGACCCCTTCGCCACCGGGCTGCTGCTCATCCTGGTGGGCCGCGCCACCCGTGCCCAGCGCTTCTTCATGGCGCTGCCCAAGCGCTATGAGGTGGTGGCGCGCTTCGGGGCGGTCTCGACCACGGGGGATCCCGAGGGCGAGATCACCGAGACCGGCGAGGTGCCCGCCGGGGAGCTGGCCCTGCCCGTCGGGGCCGTACGTCAGCGTCCGCCCGCGTACTCGGCGGTCAAGGTGGGCGGGCGCCGGGCCTACGAGCTGGCTCGGGCGGGGGCCGAGGTGGAGCTGGCCGAGCGCGTCGTCTCGGTGTACCGCTTTGACCAGCTCTGGCACGAGGGCGACCGCCGCGCCTTCGTCATCGAATGCTCCTCGGGCACGTATGTCCGCAGTCTCGATCGCCGATCTCGGCGACGCGTACTGCCTGGAGCTGCGGCGCACGCGGACAGGGGGCTTCGACGTCGCCGACGCGGATCCGGAGCGGCCGCTGGCGCTGTCGGAGGCGCTCGGCTTCCTCCCCGAGATCCGGCTGGAGGGAGAGGAGGCACGGCGCGCGGCCCACGGGGTGCGCATCGACGCGGACGGGGACGCGGCCGGCACGGCGACGGTGCGTCTCACCGACGCCGACGGCCTCATCGCCCTCGCCGAGCCGGTGGACGGGGGCGCGGGGCTCAAGCCGATCGTCGGCTTCCGGGGCTGAGCGCCTCACCCGGGAGGGGGTCCCGGCGCAACGCCGATTAGGCTTGCAGCCGATGCAGGTGACGATGCTCGCGGACGTCGAGGCCCGCCCGCGCCGCGTGGCGGTGGGCGAGTTCGACGGCGTCCACCTCGGCCACCGCGAGGTGATCGCCGGCAGCGACACGGTGCTGACCTTCGAGCCCCACCCGCTGGCCGTGGTCCGGCCGGAGGCGGCGCCGCGGCTACTCACCAGCCTCGACGCCAAGGTGGAGCTGATCGCGACGCTCGGGGTCCGGGAGCTGGTCGTGATCGGATTCAACGAGCAGTTCGCCGCCCAGACCCCCGAGGAGTTCATCGATCACGTGCTCGTCGAGCGCCTGTGCGCCACCCACGTCTCGGTGGGGGAGAACTTCCGCTTCGGTCACGGCGCGGCCGGGGACACCGACATGCTCGGCGCCGACCCACGCTTCGAGACCCGCGTGGTCCGCCTGGTCGAGGTCGACGGCGAGATCGTCTCCTCCAGCCACATCCGGGCGCTGGTGACCGCCGGCGACGTCGAGCACGCCGCCCGGTTTCTCGGCTCCCCCTTTCAGCTGCGCGGGGAGGTGGTGACCGGGGATCGGCGTGGCCGAGAGCTGGGCTTTCCGACGGCCAACATCGTGCCCGACGAGGAGCTCATCTGCCCCGGCCACGGGGTCTACGCCGCCCGGGCCGACGGCCGCTGCGCGGCGGTCTCGGTGGGCGTGCGCCCCACCTTCGGCACCGGCCGGGCCGTGCTCGTCGAGGCCTTCCTGCTGGACTTCGACGGCGATCTGTACGGCGAGGTGCTCCGGGTGGACTTCCTGGCCCGTCTGCGCGGCGAGCGCCGCTTCGACACCGTCGAGGCGCTGGTGGACCAGATGCACCGCGATGTGGACGAGACCCGGCGGCGGTGCGGGTGATCGGCACCTGCGCTCCCCGCGCCCGCCCGGCGTCGGATCGCGGGCACTCTGCTAGCCTCACCGGCCGCATGACTCTGACCCAGGAACGTAAGCAGGAGCTGATCGAGAAGTTCGGCGACAGCCCCACCGACACCGGCAAGACCGAGGTCCAGGTGGCGCTGCTCACCGAGCGCATCAACGAGCTCACGGTGCACCTGCGCACCCACGCCAAGGACCATCACTCGCGCCGCGGGTTGCTCATGCTCAACGGCCAGCGCCGCCGGTTCCTGAACTACCTGCGCAAGACGGACCTCGAGCGCTACCGCGCGCTCATCCGTGAGCTCGGCCTGCGCCGGTGATCGACAGCGGGACTCCGGTCCCCGAGTTCACCCTCAAGCGGGGTGACGGCAGCGACTTCTCGCGGGCCGACCTTCAGGGCAAGACGACCGTGCTCGTCTTCTATCCCTTCGCCTTCAGCCCGGTCTGCACCGATCAGTTCAACCTCTATGAAGAGGTCCTTGACGACTTCAACGCAAAGGGGGCGACGCTGTACGGGGTCTCGTGCGACGCCACCTATTCCCAGACCGCGTTTCGGGACAAGCTGGGCGTGACGATCGAGCAGCTGTCCGACTTCGAGCCCAAGGGCGCGGTGTGCCGGGCCTTTGACGCCTACCACGAGGGCGGCTTCCCCCAGCGGGCGCTGGCCATCATCGGCCCCGACTGCGTCGTGCGGTGGTCCTATCAGGCGGCGTCCCCGGGCGATCTGCCGGGCGCCAACCTCATCTTCGACGCGCTGGAGTCGTAGGCCGGGAGGTCCCGCAGTGGGCGAGCTGAGCTCCGCTCCGGTCCCCGCGCCCTCCGACGCCGATCACCGCCGCGGCTCGGGCCCGGTGACGATCGTCTACGCCGACTTCGAGTGCCCGTACTGCGCTGCATTGGAGCTGCGCCTGCGCGAGTTGGCGCTCGAGGTCGTCTTCCGCCACTTCCCGGTGCGCTCGAGCCATCCACGCGCGTGGCCGGCGGCGTGCGCCGCCGAGGCCGCCGGGATCCAGGGGCGCTTCTGGGAGATGCACGACCTCCTGTTCGGCGACCAGGCGCGGCTGGAGGACCCCCACCTGTGGGACCGGGCGCAGCGGCTCGGGCTCGACCTCGAGCGCTTTGACGCCGACCGCCGCCGCGACGAGGTGCGCGAACGGGTCAAGCATGACTTCCGCTCGGGGGTGCGGGCGGGGGTGGTGACGACGCCGGCGCTGTTCGCCTGGCAGGACGGGCGCGCCGAGCCGGTCGACCTGGCCGAGCTCGAGCGCCGCTCCGGCGCGGTCAGCCCGTAGCGGCCCGAGGTGGCACGGCCGGGGCCTTGGCCGGGGCCTTGCCGTCCTCGAGGTCCTGAAGCGAGGGCGGCGAGCCGCGAAGCGGACGCTCGGTCCCCCGCACGCTGATCGCCGAGCGCACGAGATCGAGCTGGCGCAGCGCCACGTCGGGCTTGACGTGCTGGAAGGAGGCGACGGCCTCGCAGACGCCCTTGACCATCATGAGCACGTCGACCGCGCTGATGTCCGTGCGGACGGCCCCGGCGTCCTGGGCCTTGCGGACCAGCGTATCGAGCACGCCGATCAGCTCACCGTGGATCTCGCGGATCTCGTCGTTGGCCAACCAGGTCTCGGCGATCGCGTCGAAGAGGGCCCGGTCGGTCTGCGTGCGGTCGACCGACTGCTCGATGAGGTCGAACAGCGCCTGCCCGGCGTCGGGGGCCTCCAGCGCCGCGTGGGCGCGGCTGATCGACTCCCGCATCCGCTCGACGACGATGGCGGCGATCAGATGCTCCTTGGAGGGGAAGTTGCGAAACAGGGTTCCCCGGCCCACGCCGGCCTGGTGCGCGATCTCGCCGACGCCGACATCCAGACCCCGCTCGCAGAACATCTGCGTCGCGGCGTCCAGGAGCCGGCGCCGGTTGCGCTCGGCGTCCGCCCGCATGGTGCGGCGCTCCTCCATCGGATGGGGATTCTGCTCCATTTGCACGACGAACGCTAGTACGGAGGGTTTCGGAGGCCTAGGCCGGGATGGGCTGGACGCCCGCCTCGATGGCCCGCTCGACCTCGCGCATGTGCCGCGGGCGCAGGGCCACGGTCATGATCACGACGCCGGCGCCCAGCATGATCGCCGCCGCCAGGAAGGCGACGTGGTAGCCGGACACCCGGGCGGCGGTGACCGCCACCTCGCTCGTGCCATGCAGCACCCGAGCGGTCTGGCTGGCGGCCAGGGTGGAGAGGATGGCCAGTCCCAGAGAGCCGCCGACCTGCTGGGCGGTGTTGAACAGACCGCTGGCCAGGCCGGCGTCCTCATCGGAGACGCCGCTGGTGCCCATCAGGGTAATGGGCACGAAGGTCAGGCCCATGCCCAGGCTCATCGGCAGCAGCCCCACCAGGAGGTCTGAGACGTAGCTGCCGTGCACCGGCAGCTGGGTCAGCACCAGCATCCCGGCTGCCGCCAGCGCGATCCCGGCGGTGGACACGTTGCGCACGCCCGCGCGCTTGATGAGCGGCTGGGCCACCCCGGCGCCGATCACGATCCCGGCCGTCACCGGCAGGAAGGCCAGGCCCGCGCGCAGCGGGCTGTAGCCGAGGATCTCCTGGACGTAGAGCGAGGCGAAGAAGAACATCCCGAACATCCCCGAGGCGACCAGCAGCAGCACCGAGTCGCCCACGGCCAGGGCGCGGACGCGGAAGATGCTCAGGCGCACCAGAGGCGCCTTGCTGCGGGCTTCGATCACGAGGAAGGCGCCCAGCAGCGCCGCCGCGCCGGCCAGCAGCCCGATGGTCTTGCCCGAGCCCCAGCCGTAGGACTGGGCCTTGACGATGGCGTAGACGAGCAGGACCAGACCGCTGGTCACGGTCACCGCGCCGGCGAGGTCGAAGGAGCGGTGCGCGACCTCGACGCGCGACTCGGCGACGTAGCGCAGCGCCAGGGCGATCGTGACGATGCCGACCGGCACGTTGACGAAAAACACCCAGCGCCATGAGGCGAGGTCGGTGAGGACGCCGCCCATGAGGAGTCCGACGGCCGCGCCCGAGGCCGCGATCGCGCTCCACACGCCCAACGCCTTGGTGCGCTCACTGGCGTCGCTGAAGGTGGTGGTGATGATGGCCAGGGCCGCGGGGGAGACCAGCGCGCCCCCGAGGCCCTGCAGGCCGCGTCCGATGATCAGCATCCCGGAGGTCTGGGCAAAGCCGTTGAGCAGCGAGGCCAGCGAGAACAGGAGCACGCCGGCCACGAACAGCCGTTTGCGGCCGAGGAGGTCGGCGGCGCGGCCGCCGAGCAGCAGGAAGCCGCCGAAGACGAGCGTGTAGCTGTTGACGACCCACTGGAGGTTGTCCGGAGAGAAGTGCAGGCCGCGCTGCACCGAGGGCAGCGCGATGTTCACCACGGTGGCGTCGAGGACCACCATGAACTGGGCCAGGCACGCGATCACCAGCACGAGCCACTTGCTCGCGGCGGCGCGGGGCGAACGTTCGACGACGGTGGCGGTGGGGGTGAGGACTTCGCTCATCGGCGCTCCTAAGACGGTTTCGGCGCTAAACTGGACCTGTCGGTCCGGTTACGGTATCACAAGCGGACCATGCGGTCCGGTTATCTGTGGTCAACGCCACATACGACCACCGCCCGAGGCCGAACTCATCGCTGTCCCGCGAGCCGCTCAGGCCCGGGGCGGGCGGGCCGGTGCGGGTGGGTGGGTACCGGCTACCATCAACAGGGTTCGGAACGAATCGAAGAAACGAACTCCGCCGACCGAAGGGCGGAGCAGAAGGGAATTAAATATGTCTGACGCCGTTACGCGCGTCTCCGTCGAGATCGAGGGCAAGGAGATCTCGTTCGAGACCGGCAAGCTGGCCAAGCAGGCCTCCGGCGCCGTTGTCGTCCAGGCGGGCGACACCATGGTCCTCTGTACCGCCACCGCGGGCAATCTCCGCGACGTGGACTTCCTCCCGCTCACCGTCGACGTGGAAGAGCGGATGTACGCGGCCGGGAAGATCCCCGGCTCTTTCTTTAAGCGCGAGGGACGCGCGGGGGAGAAGGCGACGCTGACCGCGCGCCTGATCGATCGGCCGATCCGGCCCCTGTTCCCCAAGGGCTGGCGTTATGAGACCCAGCTCGTCGCCCTGCCCATGTCGGTTGACCACGTCAACCCCTACGACATGCTGGCCATGAACGGCGCCTCCGCGGCGCTCATGTGCTCCAACATCCCGTTCCCGTCGCCGGTCGGCGCGGTGCGGGTCGGCAAGATCGACGGCAACTTCGTGGTCAACCCCGACGAGGAGCTGCTCGTCGACAGCACCGATCTCGACCTGATCGTCGCCGGCACCGAGGACGCGATCCTCATGGTCGAGGCCGGCGCCAACGAGATCCCGGAGGCCGAGATCCTCGACGCGCTCGACATCGCGCACGAGAACATCAAGAAGCTCTGCGCCGCTCAGCGCGAGCTGGCCGAGAAGGCGGGCAAGGCCAAGACCGAGGTCGAGGTCCCGCAGGTCCACGCCGAGCTCTACGAGCAGATCAAGGCCTCGCACGGCGCCGCGCTGGACGCCGCCACCCAGGTGGAGGACAAGCTCGACCGCCAGGACGCCACCAAGACCGTCGAGGAGCAGATCCTCGAGCACTACTCGGGCGATCCTGAGTCCGAGACCTACAAGGAGTACCGGTCCAACGCGCAGCGCGCCTTCGAGATGCTCGAGAAGACGCTCATCCGCGAGCGGATCGCCGTCCAGAAGAAGCGGCCGGATGGCCGCGGCACCGACGAGATCCGCCCGATCTCGATCGAGGTCGACGTCGCTCCGCGCACGCACGGCTCGGCGCTGTTCACCCGCGGCCAGACCCAGGCCTTCTCGGTCGTCGCCCTTGGCACCACCCGCGAGGAGATGCGGCTGGACACGCTGGGGCTGGAGACGACCAAGCGCTACTTCCATCACTACAACTTCCCGCCGTTCAGCGTCGGGGAGGCGGGCTTCATGCGCGGCCCCAAGCGCCGCGACATCGGCCACGGCGCGCTCGCCGAGCGTGCGCTGGTCCCGATGATCCCCAGCCAGGAGGACTTCCCGTACACGATCCGCGTGGTCTCGGACATCTTCGAGTCAAACGGGTCGAGCTCGATGGCGAGCGTGTGCGGCTCCACCCTGTCGCTGATGGATGCCGGCGTGCCGATCAAGGCGCCGGTGGCGGGCATCGCCATGGGCCTGATCAAGGAGGGTGACGACTACGTCATCCTCACCGACATCGCCGGCGTCGAGGACCACCTCGGCGACATGGACTTCAAGGTCGCCGGCACCAAGGACGGGATCACCGCCCTGCAGATGGACATCAAGATCACGGGCGTCACGTTCGAGATCATGCGCGACGCGCTGGCCCAGGCCAAGGTCGCCCGCGAGTTCATCCTCGGCGAGATGACCGCCGTCATCGACGCGCCGCGCTCGGAGCTGTCCAAGTACGCCCCGGGCATCGCCTCGGTGCAGATCGATCCCGAGAAGATCGGCCTGCTCATCGGCAAGGGCGGCGAGACGATCCGTGCTCTGCAGGAGGAGTACGAGTCCCAGATCGACGTCAACGACGAGGGCATGGTGCTGGTCTACGCGGCCGACCGCGAGCGCGGCGACGCGCTGGTGGACCGGATCCGCTCGATGACCAAGGAGGTCGAGGTCGGCGACGAGTTCACCGGCAAGGTGGTCAAGACGACCACGTTCGGCGCCTTCATCGAGCTCGCCAAGGGCACCGACGGCCTGCTGCACATCTCCAACGTCGCCCCCGGGCGGCGCATCGGGACGGTCGAGGAGGTCCTCAACAAGGGCGACGAGCTCGCTGTCAAGGTGGTCGAGGTCGACCGCGAGCGTGGCCGGATCGGGCTGCGCCTCGCCGACGATCCCGAGATCCAGGGCAAGACCCCGGAGGAGCTGTCCGCGATCGCCGCCGCCGAGAACGGCGGCCAGCGCCGTGAGCGCTCGGGCGGGGGGACCGCGGCCGTGACCGCGGCCCGCGTGACCGGGATCGCGGCCCGCGCGACCGCGATCGCCCCCGCGACGGCGATCGTGACCGGGGCCGCGTGCGCGACCGGGATCCGGATCGGCCGCGCTCCTAGCGCGGGCGGGGTCCACTCCGAAGTGGAGCAGCAGCACAGGCTGACGACGCTCGAGTCGGGCGTCCGGATCGTGACGGAGGCGATGCCCTCCGTCCGGTCCGTGTCGCTGGGCTTCTGGATCGGCACCGGCTCGCGCTATGAGGCCGAGGGCGAGGCGGGCCTGTCGCACCTGCTCGAGCACCTCCTGTTCAAGGGCACGGCCAAGTACGAATCGCTGGAGATCGATCAGATCTTCGACGGCATGGGCGCCGAGCTCAACGCAGGCACCGGCAAGGAGACCACGTCGGTCTACGCCAGGGTGATCGACGAGCATCTCGTCGACGCGTTCGACGTGATGACCGACATGGTCTTCCGTCCCGCGCTCAAGGACATCGATTCCGAGCGCGAGGTCATCCTCGAGGAGATCGCCATGTACGAGGACGATCCCCAGGAGAAGGTCTTCGACATGCTCGGCGAGGCCGTGTTCGGGGAGGATCCGCTGGGGCGGGCCATCATCGGGCGGGCCAGCGTCATCTCGGGCACGCCCGCGGCCGAGATCGCGCGCTTTCACCACGCCCGCTACCGGCCCGAGAACGTGGTCATCGCCGCGGCCGGCGCCGTCGACCACGACGCCCTCGTCGCACTCGCCCGCGAGCGCTGCGAGCCGCCGAGCCGGCCCAACGGCGCCACGGCCGACGTCCCCACGCCGGCCGACCACGCCGCCGTCTCCGCGATCCGCCCGGGCAGGCGGTTTGAGCGCAAGGACACCGAGCAGTACCACGTCTGCCTCGGGGGGACCGGCCTGTCGCGCCACGACGACCGCCGCTTCGCCCTGCGGGTGCTCGACACCGTCTTCGGCGGCACCTCGTCAAGCCGGCTGTTCCAGGAGGTCCGCGAGCGCCGCGGATTGGCCTACTCGGTCTACTCGTTCACCAGCGCCTACTCCGACGCCGGCCAGGTCGGCCTCTACGTGGGTACCCGCGCCGACAACCTCGTGCAGGCGCTGTCGGTGGTGGGAACCGAGCTTCAGCGCTTCCGCTCCGAGCCGGCCACGGCCGAGGAGCTTCAGCGGGCCAAGGAGAACCTCAAGGGGCGCGTCGTGCTCGCCCTGGAGTCCACCGGGGCGCGGATGAACCGGCTGGGCTCGGAGATCCTGGCCGAGTCGCAGCTGATGGCCCTGGACGAGGTGGTGCAGCGCATCGACGCGGTGACGGTCTCTGACCTGGCGGCCCTCACCGAGGAGCTGTGGGATCCCGAGCGCCTGTCGGCGGCCGGGATCGGACCTGATGGCGAGCGCTTTGACGAGGCGCTGGGCGCGGTGGCGCCCGAACTGGCCGAGATCCCGGTCGGCTGAGGGGCCCGGGTGAGCGGTTCGCCGATCAGGGTCGCCGTCGCCGGCGCGGCCGGGCGGATGGGATCGACGGTCTGCGAGGCGGTCGAGGGCGCCGATGACATGGAGCTGGTCGCGCGCGCCGATCCCGCGCTGAGCACGTCCCTGGAGGACGCGCTGTCGACGGCCCCGGAGGTGCTCGTGGACTTCACGATCCCGACCACGGCGCTGGCCAACGCGCACCAGGCGGTGGCCGCGGGCGTCCACGTCGTCATCGGGACCACGGGCTTTGACGTGGCCGAGCTTTCGGACCTGCGCGGCGCCAAGGCCAACGTGTTCGTGGCCCCCAACTTCGCCATCGGGGCGGTGCTGATGATGCAGTTCGCCGTCGAGGCGGCCCGCCACATGGCCCGCGCCGAGATCATCGAGCTGCACCACGACACCAAGGTCGACGCGCCCAGCGGCACGGCGGCCCGGACGGCGGCGCTCATGCGCGACTCCGGCGGCCGCGACGTGCCGGTGCACTCGGTGCGGCTGCCGGGACTGGTCGCCCATCAGGAGGTGATCCTCGGCGACGTGGGACAGACGCTGACGATCCGCCACGACTCGATCGACCGCGTGTCGTTCATGCCCGGCGTGCTGCTGGCCGTTCGCCGGGTGGCGGGACTCACGGAGTCCCCGACGGTGGGACTCGAGAAGCTCCTGGACTAGTCATGTCCGGGTCCGCCGGTTTCGCTCCGGCGCCGATGCGGCAAGAATCGGGCCATGCCCGGACCGGGACCGTCATTTCGCTCCAGCCTATTGCCGATGGTGATCGCCGACGACGAGCGTCGCTACGTCGCCGTCAATCCGGCTGCCT
Organism: uncultured Solirubrobacteraceae bacterium; assembly: GCA_963764125.1. GTDB lineage: Bacteria > Actinomycetota > Thermoleophilia > Solirubrobacterales > Solirubrobacteraceae > Palsa-465. The sequence goes on along the minus strand of CAVXRR010000028.1, from coordinate 89,602 downwards.
GTCTGCTGCTCCGCCTGTCTGAGGAGGAGGTCCTGCAGCGGCGCGTCGACGACCTGACGCCACCCGAGGCACGCGGCCAGATGGACGAGCTGTGGGCGGCGTTCCTGCGCGAGGGGACCCGGCGGGGGCGGTTCGAGCTCCAGATGCCCGACGGGCCGCGGCTGGCCGTCGAGTACAGCGCGACCGCCCACGTCGAGCCGTGCCGGCACCTGTCGATCCTCATGTTCCCACCGCCCGCCGCCGACGTGCAGCACGATCCCGACCGCCAGCCCAGCCCCGAGTTGCTCACCGACCGCGAGCGGGAGGTGCTCAACCTCGTGGCGATGGGAATGGGGAGCACGTGGATCGCCTCGGCCCTCGGCGTCTCGAGCTCCACGGTCGAGACCCACGTCCGCCACTGCCTGATCAAGCTCGGCGCGCGCAACCGGGCCCACGCGATCGCGCTGGGGATCCGCCGGGGAGAGATCAGGCTCGATCTGGGCGAGGGGGCGCCCTGAACGTCCACGATTTTGGGGATGGACTTCGGCCGCGCGGGGGCGGACAATCGCTTCTGTGTCAGGAGGACGTAGGACGAGCGTGGGCGACTTTCCGGAAGGGTTCTTCTCCGAGCGTGGCCCGGCGTTCGACGTGGTCAGCGTCAGCCGCGACGACGAGGTGATCGTCGCCCTGCGCGGCGAGGTCGATCTCGCCACCGCGCCCCTGCTCGAGCGCGAGCTGGCCCTCGGTCCCATCCAGGATGCGCGCGCGGTGCTCGTCGACCTCGGCCGCGTCGCATTCATGGACCTCACCGGGCTGCGCCCGCTGCTGTCGTTCGCGGTCCCATCACGTCCCGGCCATCGCGTCGCCATCACCGAGGTCCCGCCACCCGTGCAGCGGCTGCTCGAGCTCAGCGGCCTGCGCCGCCACTTCAACGTGGTGGCGCCCAACTGGCCGTAGCTCCGGTTCGGCCCCGCGCAGCCGGTTCGGCCCCGCGCAGCCGGCTCGGCCCCGCGCAGCCGGTGTCAGCCGCGGACCGTGGCGGTCGAGATCGCCGCTCGGGCCAGCCCCACGTACCAATCGGCGACGTCCTGGCGGGGAACCTCGGGCTTCTTCAGCCACCAGTTGGCCAGCGCCTCCCCGGCGCCGACGATCGCCTCGGCCACGCCCTCGGACGCCGGCGGCCGTAGGCCCGCCCACGAGGGCTCACCCGCGGTCTCGAGCATGCGCCGGACCTCGTCGACGACCTCGGAGCGCAGCTGGCTCACCTGCTCGGCCAGCGGCCGGCGCGCATTGAGCTCACGGAACAGGACGGTCCAGCCGTCGCTGTGCTGCTGCACGAAGGCGAGGAACTCGTTGATGACGGCCCGCAGCCGTCCGGTGGGCGGGTCGCCACCGTTCCCGCGATCGGCGTTGACCAGCCGCTGGACGAGCTCGCCCCCGGTGCGCTCGATGTAGGCCAGGTACAGCCCCTCCTTGGAGCCGAAGTAGGCGTAGAGCATCGGCTTGGACACTCCCGCCATGGCGGCGATCCGATCCATGGAGGCGCGTTCGTAGCCGCCCTCGGCGAAGATCTGCCCGGCGACGCGCAGGATGAGCTGCTCGCGCGCGGAGCGCGGCATCCCCTGGGTTCCGGCCCGGGTTCGGCTTCGGCCAGGCGCTGAGGCCTCAGGTTGGGACAAACCGGGTAGGAATCTACTGAAACGGATATTACTCTTGAGTAGGTAGGTATGCCAGAGCGAGGAGCCAGACCCAATGTCCACCCGATCCAGCGCCGGATTCTCGACGCCCTGGCGGCCCTGAGCTCGCCGCTGCTGATCGACGACTACCTGGAGCTCATCAACCCGCTGTGGTCCACGCGAGAGCTGCGCGGGCGCATCGAGGCGATCGATCACGAGACCCGCGATGCCGCCACCGTCCTCATCAAGCCCGGCTATCGCTGGGGCGGCCACGAGCCGGGCCAGTACCTGCGCATCGGCCTGGACATTGAGGGCGTCCGCCACTGGCGCGCCTACTCGTTGACGTCTGACCCCCAGCGCGAGGACGGCCTCATCTCGATCACGGTCAAGAACGTCGACGAGGGCAAGGTCTCGCCCTACCTGGTGCGGCGTGGCCGGCCCGGCACGATCGTGTCCCTCGGCGGGGTGGAAGGGGAGTTCGTGCTCCCCGACCGGCTCCCCGACAAGCTGCTCTTCATCAGCGCGGGCAGCGGGATCACGCCGATCATGAGCATGCTGCGTCATCTGGATCAGAGCGGCGAGCTCGGCGACGCCGTACTGCTGCACTCCGCGCGCCATGCCGACGAGGTCATCTTCGGCGACGAGCTGCGCGGGCTGGCCGCAGCGCCACGAGCGCTTCGTCCTGCACGAGCAGCTCACCGCCGACAACGGGCGCATGGGCCCCGCCGACCTGGATCGCCTCTGCGCGGACTGGCCCGAGCGCGACGCGTTCATCTCGGGTCCCAACGAGATGCTCGACGACTTCAGCACTCACTACGAGCAGGCGGGCGCGATCGAGCGCCTGCACATGGAGCGCTTCCAGCCCAAGCTCGGCCTGGGCGACGGGGAGGAGGGCGAGGGCGGCACGATCACGTTCCTGAAGTCCGACACCGAGGCCGAGTCCGACGGCAGCCAGCCGATCCTCGTCGCCGGCGAGGAGGCGGGCCTGGAGCTGCCCTACGGATGCCGCGAGGGCATCTGCCACACGTGCGTGGGCGAGCTGCGCTCCGGCCGCGTGCGCGACCTGCGCAACGGCAAGGTGCACGGCGAGGAGGGCGAGGTCATCCGGACCTGCATCCACGCCCCCGAAGGCCCCATCGAGATCGAACTGTAATCCCGACCGAGGAGACGCGATGACGACGACCGCCGTCCACAATGGCAAGGGCCCGGGCGCTCCGGAGCACGGCGACGCCGACTCCGAGAACCCCCTGCATCGGCTCACCCCCGAGCAGATCGAGGCGCTGGGCCGGGAGTTCGACGAGCTCCACGAGCAGGTCAAGGCCGACCTGGGCGACCGCGACGCCACCTACATCCGCTCGATGATCGCGTTTCAGCGCAAGCTGGCGCTGATCGGGCGGGCGGAGCTCATCGCGTCGCGGTGGCGGGTCCCGTGGGTGCTGGGAGCGGCGACGCTCGGGATGGCCAAGATCCTGGAGAACATGGAGATCGGCCACAACGTCATGCACGGTCAGTGGGACTGGATGAACGACCCGGTGATCAACTCCCGCGCCTGGGACTGGGACACCGCCTCCACGGCTGAGGCGTGGCGCCATTCCCACAACTTCATCCACCACACCTACACCAACATCATCGGCAAGGACCGGGACCTCGGCTACGAGATCATGCGCATCGATCCGGCGCAGAAGTGGCACCCGTTCTATCTGCTGCAGCCGTTCTACAACGTGCTGCTGGCGATGCTGTTCGAATGGGGGGTCGCGGTTCACGATCTCGACTTCGACGCGATCCGCGCCGGCGAGAAGGACCCCAAGCAGATCCGCAAGGAGCTGAAGGGGATCGCCGGCAAGGCGCGGGCCCAGATCACCAAGGACTACATCGCCTGGCCGCTGATCAGCGGCCTGGTCATGACCGCCATCGAGGCCGGCGTGATCGCCGCCAAGACCCGTGACGAGACCCGCGCCCAGGGCCTGGGCCGCAAGGCTCGCCGCGCCGTGCGCAAGGCGGCGCGCCGGTCCGGCGCCACCGACGGGCTCCTCTCCCAGCTCATGGCGCGCCGGTCGTTCCGGGAGCCGTTCACGCGCACCCTGACCGCCAACGTCACCGCCAACCTGATGCGCAACGTGTGGTCCTACGCGATCATCTTCTGCGGGCACTTCCCGGACCAGACGTTCACCTTCACCCAGGAGGAGACCGACGACGAGTCGCGCGGCGGCTGGTACGTGCGCCAGCTGCTCGGAGCGGCGAACATCGACGGCGGCCCGCTCTTCCACGTGATCAGCGGCAACCTCGGCTACCAGGTCGAGCACCACCTGTTCCCGGACATGCCGAGCACCCGTTACGGGGAGATCGCCCCCAAGGTCCGCGAGATCTGCGAGCGCTACGAGCTGCCCTACAACACCGGCCCGTTCCACCAGCAGTTGGGCATGGTCCAGCGCACGATCGTGCGCCTGGCGCTGCCGGGTGGCAAGGCGCGCCCCAAGCCCGGCCCCTACCACGGGCCGAAGGTCCGGGGGAGCGGGGAGCACGCCCCCGCCTAGCCGTCTAACGGACCGCTAACAACTCCAGCCGGTTCCCGAACGGGTCCGCGGTGAAGAACCGCCGCACGCCCGGCACCTCCGAGTCCCATACCACCGTCGCCCCGACCGCCGCCAGCCGCCGCCCCAGCATCTCCAGCTGCGCGACGGTCGGGATGCGCAACCCGGGATGGGCCTTGGCCGCCGGGGCAAACGCCTCGGCCACCCCGACGTGGAGCTGGGCTCCGGACCCGAGGGCGAACCACACGCCACCGCGCTGCGCCAGCGCCGCCGGCTTGTCGAGCTCGGGGAGGCCCAGCAGCTCCCCGTAGAAGCGCCGGGCCCGCGGCTCGCACCCCGCCGGAGCGGCCACCTGTACGTGATCGAGCACCGGCAGGACGTCGTCGTCAGGACTCAAGGGGTTTCACCTCCGATACGGTTGCGAGCCCATGCCGATCGACGTGAGACCCGTGAATGGCTTGAGCGACCTGCGGGAGTTTGTCGCGTTGCCCTTTCGTTTGCATGCCGGGACCCCATGGATCCCGCCGCTCAAGCTCGAGCGCTACGCGTTCCTGATCCGCCCGCTCAACGCCTTCTTCAGCCACGGCGAGGCCCAGTACTTCCTGGCCCGGCGTGAGGGCCGGGTGGTGGGCCGGGTCACCGCCCAGATCGACTTCGCCTTCAACCAGTTCCACGGCAGCCGGTGGGCGATGTTCGGCTTCCTGGACTTCGAGGACGACCAGGAGATCGTCGATGCGCTGCTCGCCGTGGCCGAGGAGTGGTGCCGGTCGCGCGGCGCGACCGCATGGTGGGGCCGATGTGCTTCCAGATCAACGACGAGGCCGGCGTCATGATCGAGGGCTTCGAGCGCGAGCCGCTCATCCGCGAGCCGTGGAACCCGCCCTACTACCAGGCGCGCTGCGAGGCGGCCCCGGGCCTGATCAAGGCGATGGACCTGTTCGGCTGGGACCTGTCGATCAACGACCGGGATCGGATGAACCCGATCCTGCCCAAGGTCGCCGAGCGCGCTCACACCAAGCACGGGATCACCATCCGCCACATGTCCCGGCGCCACCTGCGGCGCGAGATGGACGAGTTCGCCAAGGTCTACAACGCCGCGTGGTCGCACAACTGGGGCTTCGTCCCCTACTCCAAGGCCGACCTGGACGCCTACACGATCGACATGCAGCTCGTGTTCTCCCGCGACTGGTTCATGATCGCCGAGCAGGAGGGCAAGACCGTGGCGATGGCGATCACCATCCCCGACATCCACCAGGTCTACAAGAAGATGAAGGGCCGGCTACTGCCCCTGGGCTGGCTGTATTACCTGGCGCGACACCGCATCATCGACCGGGTGCGGGTGGGCTTCCTGGGCGTGCTGCCGGAGTACCAGCACACCGGGGTCGCGGCGGCGCTGTACCTGGAGCACTTCGATGTCGCCAGCCGCGTGCGCCAGAACCATGGGGAGGCGAGCTTCATCCTGGAGGTCAACAGCTCCATGAACCGTGGTCTGGAGGCCATGGGCGGTCGCCTGGTCAAGCGCTGGCGCGTCTATGAGCGCTTGCTGGAGCCCGGGGCGGCGCCGTCGGCCCCGGCTGCCGCCGAGTCGCACTGACGCCCCCGCCCCTGCGATAATGCCGCCGATGACGGTGAACTTCGGCTCGATCCTGACCGCGATGGTCACGCCCTTCGACGAGCGCGGCGCGCTCGACGAGGACGCGGCGGTCGCGCTCATGCACCACCTCGTCAGCCACGGCTCCGACGGCCTGGTCGTCTGCGGCACGACGGGGGAGGCGGCCACCCTCGACGACGAGGAGCACCTGCGGGTGATCGAGCTCGCCGCCACCGAGATGCGCGGCACGTGCACGGTCATCGCCGGGGTCGGCTCCAACGACACCCGCCACGCGGTCATGCTCACCGAGCGGGCCACGGCGCTCGGGGTCGACGGCCTGCTGTCGGTCAACCCGTACTACAACCGCCCCAGCCGGCGCGGGATCCTCGCCCATTACCGCGAGGTGGTGCGGGCCACCGACCTGCCGATCCTGCTCTACAACATCCCGCAGCGCACCGGCTCCGACATGCCCAACGACCTGCTGGCCGAGCTGGGCCAGCTGGACAACATCGTCGGGGTCAAGCAGGCCAACGCCGCGAACCTGGCCCACGTCGACGGCATGGTCATCTACGCCGGCAACGACGACATGCTCGTCGACGTGCTGGACATGGGCGAGCCCGGCGGGATCCTCACCTGCAGCCACGTGTTCGGCGAGGAGATGCGGCGCATGGTCGACGAGCCGGAGAACCGGCGCCAGATCGACGCCGGCATGCAGGACGTCTACCGGGACCTGGCGATCGCCCCGCTGGCCTGCAGCAACAAGGCGGCGCTGAACATGATCGGCGTGCCGGTCGGCAAGCCCCGGCTGCCCTACGTCGAGCTCGACGCCGACGAGCAGGCGGTGGTGCGCGCGATGCTGGAACGCCACGGCATGCTTGCCGCCGCGGCATGAACGCAGTGACCGCGTGAGCAGCGTGAGCACTCTGCGCGTCCTGCCGCTCGGCGGCCTGGGCGAGATCGGCAAGAACATGACGGTGGTCGAGTACGAGGACCGCATCGTCGTCATCGACACGGGCCTGCGCTTCCCGACGGCCGACATGCTCGGCATCGACCTCGTGCTGCCCGACTTCGCCTACCTGCGCGAGCGGGCCGACGACATCGAGGCGATCGTCATCACCCACGGCCATGAGGACCACCTCGGTGCGCTTCCGTGGGTGCTGCGCGAGCTCGACAGCGGCGACGGCATTCCGGTGCTCGGCGGCCCTCTGACGATCGCCATGGCCCGCTCCAAGCTCGACGAGCACAACCTGCGCGAGGTCGACCTCGAGGACGTCGCCGCCGGCGAGCAGTTGCAGATGGGACCGTTCTCGATCGAGCTCATCCACATGACGCACTCGATCCCCGACTCGTGCGCGGTCGCGGTCGGCACCGAGCTGGGGACCGTGCTGCTCACCGGCGACTACAAGTTCGACCAGACGCCCGTGGACGGGCCTCCCGGCCGACGTCTCGCGGCTGGCCGAGCTGGGCTCGGAGGGGGTCCTGCTGCTCTGCGGGGACTCCACCAACGCCGACCGGCCCGGGTTCTCACCCTCCGAGCGCGAGGTCGGCCCGCACCTGGAGGAGGTCTTCAACCGCGCCGAGGGGCGGATCGTGGTCACCAGCTTCGCCTCCAACATCCATCGCGTCCAGCAGGTGATCGACGCCGCCGCCGCGCTCGGGCGCAAGGTCGCGCTGGTGGGCCGGTCGATGCGCAAGAACGTCAACATCGGCCGCTCGCTCGGACACATCGAGGTCCCCGAGGGGATGATGATCCAGCCCCACGAGGTCGAGGACTGGCCCGACCATCGTGTGGTGGTGGTCTCGACCGGCTCCCAGGGCGAGCCGCTGTCGGCGCTGCGCCGCATGGCCTACAACGACCACCGCCAGATCACGCTGCACAGCGGCGACACCGTCGTCTTCTCGGCCACCCCGATCCCCGGCAACGAGCGCGCCGTCAACGAGACCGTCGACCGCCTGTACCACATCGGCTGCAACGTGATCACCCCGCGCGAGGCGCCGATCCACGCCTCCGGCCACGGCTTCGTCGAGGAGCTCAAGCTGATGCTCAACCTCGTTCGCCCGCGCTACGTCATGCCCATCCACGGCGACCACAAGCGCATCCACCTGCACGCCCAGCTCGCCGACGCGGTCGGGATCGCGCCCGAGGCGGTGTTCCAGCTCGAGAACGGGCTGCCGCTGGAGATCGATCCCGCCGGGGCCGCCATCGGCGAGCGCCAGGCCGCCGGGATGATCTTCGTCGACGGCGTCGACATCGGAGACCCCGCCGACGTCGCTCTGCGTGACCGCCGCATGCTGTCGGCCGACGGGATCTTCATCGTCGTCGCCACCGTCTCGGAGCAGACCGGCGAGTCCGTCGTCCCGCCCGAGGTCATCTTCCGCGGGGTCCCGTTCATCGAGCAGGCCGACGAGCTCGTCTCCGACATCCGCGAGGAGGTGGAGCGCTCCCTCGCCGTGGCGGCGCAGGAGGGCGTGCGGGAGATCGACCTGCTCCAGCAGAGCCTCCACGACGATCTGGCGGCGTTCGTCTATGACCGGCTGCGGCGGCGCCCCATGGTCCTCCCGGTCGTCGTCGAGGTCTGACCGGCGCCGTTCTGCGTCGGCTCGCCGACCGGCGCGGCGCGGGCGCGTGGACGGTCGGGATCCGGATGACGAAGCGCGTCCCCACGCCGCTCTCGGGCGTCTCCAGACGACCGTACCGCCGTGTGACTGGGCCACCGAGCGCACGATCGCCAGGCCCAGCCCGGAGCCCTTGGCGCCGTCGCGGCCGCCGCGGACGAAGCGTTCGAAGACGCGCTCTGAGAGCTCGGCCGGGATCCCCGGCCCGGTGTCCTGGACGATGAGGACGGCCTCGCCGTCGCGGGCCGCGGTGGAGGCCTCGATGCGGGTGCCCGGCGGGGTGTGGCGGACCGCGTTCTCCAGCAGGTTGAGCACGAGCCGGTGCAGCTCGTCGCGGACGCCCTCCACCATCGCCGGCTGGGCATCGATCGACAGCCCGTGGCGTTCGGCCATCGGACCGAGCTCCGCGGCGGCCTCGATCAGGACGTCGCCCAGGTCGGTCGGGCGGTGGGGCTGGACCCGGCGCGCGTCGGCCCGCGCCAGCAGCAGCAGGTCGCCGACCAGCCGCCGCATCCGGCGCGTGGAGCGCAGCGCCGCCTCGGCGGTCTCGGCCTGCTCGCCGGCGAGCTCCTCGGTGAGCAGATCGAGGTTGGCCAGCACGCTGGTGAGGGGCGTGCGGAGCTCGTGTGAGGCATCGGCGATGAACTCCCGCTGCCGATCGAGCATCGCCTGGGTGTCAGCGCGGGAGGAGTCCAGAGCGCCGAGCATCGCCTCCAGCGTCCGCGCCAGCTCGGCGATCTCGTCGTTGGCCTCGGGATGGGGCACGTGCAGGCTCGGGTCCCGCGTGCGCTCGATCTCTCGCGCGGCCTCGGTCAGCTCGCGATCGGCCGCATCGCGCGGGTGGACACGAACAGGCCGGCCAGCATCGCCAGCACGGTTCCGCCGAGCACCCCGAGGAGCAGGAACGCCTCGACCCGAGCCAGCGTGTGGTCGAGGTCGGACAGCGGCACGGCGTACAGCAAGGTCACGGTGCCGACCGGCTCGACATTGATCTGGCGCACCGCCACGCGGTAGCCCGCCTGGACGAAGCCCCCGAGGTCTGGTACGGGGCGGTCGCGAAGCAGCCCCGTCTCGGGGCGGGCCTCGAGTCCCTGGGACGAGATCAGGTCCTGCGTGCCCAGCAGCTGCCCGTCGCTGTCGTCGAAGATCCGGATCTCGGCGCGCTCCGCGCCCGCGAAATCGCTGACAGCGAGACGTTCCCGACCTTGGACCAGTCGAGGTAGGGCCGTCTTGTCGAAGGCCAGCTTGCCGTTCAGCTCCGAGTACAGGCGCTCGATCGCCGAGGTCTGCTGCTCGTCGAACTGGGTGCGGACCTGGCGGTCGGTGAGCACGCCGACGATGGCCGCGAAGCCGCCCAGGATCACGAACGTCAGCGCCGCCGAGCCTCCGGCCAGGCGCCAGCGGATCGGGACCCGCCTATACGCGGAGTACGTAGCCCGCGCCGCGGATCGTATGAAGGAGCCGAGGCTCGCCACCCGATTCCAGCTTCCGTCGTAGGTTGGACACGAACACCTCGATCGTGTTCGTCATCGAGAACGGGTCATAGCCCCACACCTCGTCGAGCAGGCGCTGACGCGAGATGACGATCCGCTCGTTGCGCATCAGGTATTCCAGCAGTTCGAACTCCCGCTGGGTGAGATCGACATGGCGGTCGCCGCGGGTGACCTCGTGGGTGTCGGGGTTGAGCTTGAGGTCGCCGACCGACGAGGTGGGCCTGGCCCCGCGGCGGACGGCGCCGCAGCAGCGCCCGCAGGCGCGCCAGCAGCTCCTGGCGCTCGAACGGCTTGACCAGGTAGTCGTCGGCTCCCGAGTCCAATCCCTCGACGCGCGACTCGACCGCGTCGCGCGCTGTCAGGACCAGGATGGGTACGTCGTCGTCTGACTGCGCGCAGCCGCTTGGCCACCTCGATCCCGTCCATCCCCGGCAGCCCGAGATCGAGCAGGACGAGGTCGGGCAGGAACGCGTGAGCGCCCTCCAGCGCGGTCGGTCCGTCGCCGGCGACGCGCACCTCGTAGCCCTCCATCCGCAGGGAGCGCTGGAGCACCTGCGCAATCGCGTCGTCGTCCTCGACGACCAGCACGCGGGGGGACGCTCGAAATCGACCATCTGGAGGGAAGATGGTAGGGGTCGGGGCCCGGGTTCGGAAGGCCTTATCAGACCCTTATGGATCGGCCGAGCGGCCGGCAGGAGGCGGGGCGCCGCCGTCGAAGCCACCACTTCGGACATGGCCACCAGCACCAAGCCTCGCCCCAAGCCCAAAACGCGGCGCAAGTCACCCCCGCCTCGGGCGCGGCGCTCGATGCTGGCCAGCCGGCCCGACGCTGCCCACGGTCGCGCTCGAGCCCCACCACGTCGACATCCTGGCCCTGGCCCTCATCGCGGTCGGGATCTTCCTGGGCGGGGTCTCCTACCTGGACTGGGCGGGGGGGACGCTCGGCGACGGCGCCGTCCGCGCCACCGGTTCGTGCTCGGCGCCCTGGGCTACGCGGTGCCCGTCGTCCTCGTGCTGGCCGGGCTGCTCACCCTCATGCGCGAGTGGCGCCCGCCGACGCGGCCGCTGCGCACCGGGCTGGCCTCTGGTGGCGGCGCTCACCCTGATGCTGGCCGCCGGCACGCTGGGGATCGGTCCCGGGGCGGCCCCGGCGGGCCCAGTTCTGGCACGCGGCGGCCTTCGAGCGCCGCGGCGGAGTCGTGGGGCAGGGCGAGTTCTGGGTCATGTCGCACCTGCTCTCCACGCTCGGCGCCGACATCCTCGCGGTGTTCCTGTTCGTCGCCGGGCTCATCCTCGTCAGCGGCGCCACCCTGGCCACGTCGTGCGCGCCACCGGCGCCGGCATGGTCGGCACCGGACGGGCCGTGCGCCGCTCCACCGACAGCTTCTCGTCGACGCTGAGCCGGCGGCCCCGACCGCCGCGGCCCGCTCACGCGCTCGGGAACACGGTGACCGGTGCGACCCGATGGCCCGTCCGGCCGACCGCCTGCTCGACCCCGACCTGCTCGACCCCGACCAGCTGCCCGAGCCGCTGCTGCCACCCGAGCCGGACACCGCGGAGCTCATCGTCCGCGCCACCCACGTCGAGGCCCCGCCCAACGACCGCGGCTCCGGCGACGACGATCCCGGCGCCGCCGCTGTTCGATCCCGACGGCGCCGGTGGGGAGGGCGACATCGAGGCCTCCGACGAGCGCCCGGAGCCCGAGCCGGCTGCCCGACGCCGCGCGCCCGGCACGCCCCGACGTCGACCCCGCCGACCTCACGCCGCAGGGCCGCTACCGCGAGGCCGATCACCGACGACCCCGACGTTCGAGTGGCAGCTGCCCAGCACCCGCTTCTTGGCCCGCTCCACCGGGCGAGGCGGCCAAGCCCGACACCGCCGGGCAGGAGCAGATCGCCCGCACGCTGCTCGAGACCCTCGGCCACTTCGGGATCGAGGCCAAGGTCATCGGCCGCGTCACCGGCCCGCACATCACCCGCTATGAGATCCGGCTGGCCCCCGGGATCAAGGTGGCCAAGGTCGCCCAGCTCAAGGACGACCTCGCCTACGCGCTGGCGGCCACCGACATCCGCATCCTCGCGCCGATCCCGGGCAAGCAGGCGGTCGGCGTCGAGGTCCCCAACGCGCGGCGCAAGATCGTGCACCTCGGCGACGTCTACCAGGACCCGCCCGCGGACTGGTCACCGCTGACGGTGTGGCTGGGCAAGGACATCGCCGGGCGCGCCATCGGCGCCGACCTGGCCAAGATGCCGCACCTGCTGGTGGCGGGCACCACCGGCGCCGGCAAGTCCGCGTGCGTCAACGCGATGCTCTCGAGCATCCTGCTGCGAGCCACGCCGCACGAGGTGCGGATCGTGCTGGTGGACCCCAAGCAGGTCGAGCTCAACCACTACGAGTCGGTCCCGCACCTGCTCACCCCGGTGATCACCAGCCCGCGGATGGCCGCCAACGCCCTGCAGAACCTGGTCAAGGAGATGGAGCAGCGCTACGGGATCATGTCGCTGGCCCGGACGCGCAGCCTGCCCGAGCTCAACCGCGCGCGCGACAAGCGCGGCGAGCCCCGGCTGCCCTACATCCTGTGCGTCATCGACGAGCTCGCCGACCTGATGATGGTCGCCCCGGCCGACGTCGAGGACTCGATCATCCGCCTGGCCCAGAAGGCGCGGGCGGTCGGCATCCACCTCGTGCTGGCCACCCAGTCGCCCCGCGTGGACGTGATCACGGGCATGATCAAGGCCAACGTTCCGTCGCGGATCGCCTTCGCGGTGTCCAGCCAGACCGACTCGCGCGTGATCCTGGACCAGAACGGCGCCGAGTCGCTGCTCGGGCAGGGCGACATGCTGTTCTCAGCCCGTCGGGACCTCCAAGCTCCAGCGCATCCAGGGCGCCTACATCGACGAGGAGCAGATCCTGGAGCTGACCGAGGCGTGGCGCCGCCAGGGCGAGCCCGAGTTCCAGGAGGAGCTCCTGGAGGAGGTGGAGTCCGAGGACGACGGCGTCGTCGGGCGACGAGGACGCGCTCAGCGCCGACGAGGACCCGCTGCTGGAGGAGGCGATCTTCCTGGTGGCCTCGATGGGCACGGCGTCGACATCGATGCTCCAGCGCCGGCTGCGCCTGGGCTACACGCGCGCCGGCCGGCTCATCGACATGCTCGAGCGCCGCGGGATCATCTCGGGCTACGAGGGGTCCAAGCCACGCCAGGTGCTCATCAGCGAGGCCGACGTGCCGCGGATCCTCTCGCACCTCGCCGAGGCCGAGGGCGCGGCGCGGGCAGCGCGCTGGCGCCCAAGCCGGCCGCCGCGCCCGACGTGCCGCTTGACTCATCCGGCGCCGAGCTCGACGAGCCCGGCGAACCCGACGCGCTCGAGGGCTAGCCGCGCCGTGCGGCGCCGGTAGCCTTCTCGAGGCGATGGCAGATATCGGCGCCACCCTGCGGGAGGCGCGGATGCGCGCCAAGATCGACATCAACGAGGTCGAGACGCGCACGAAGATCCGCGCCAAATATCTCCGCGCGATCGAGAACGAGGAATGGAGCCTGCTCCCCGGCGACGTCTACGTCAAGAGCTTCCTGCGCACCTACGCGGACTACCTGGGTCTGGACAGCCGCCAGCTCATCGACGACTACAAGCGCCGCTACGAGCGCCCCACCGACCACGAGCTGCGCCAGATCGCGCCCCTGGGCCGCGAGCGCGACCGCGCGATCGAGGAGCTCGCCCACCCCGCGCCCGCGCGCCCGCCGCCGCGTGGGCCGCTCATCCCGCCGTGGGCGATCATTGGGGTCGTCCTGGTGGGGATCGTCGTCGCCCTGTACTTCGTCGGCAATCACAAGGGGCCGACCTCGACCTCGAGCTCCACGCCCACGCACGCCGCGTCGCCCCAGCCCAAGGCCAAGCATCAGCGCCGCGCCCACCGGGCGCGCACGGTGCGCCGCGCACGGTCAAGCTCCAGCTCGTTCCGACCGGCGCGGTCTACGTCTGCCTCATCGACGGGCACGGCAAGCGCCTGATCCCGGGCGAGATCTTCAACGTCGGCCAGACGATCCCGACCAAGACGTCGTCCAAGCTACTGCTCACGCTCGGCAACGCGTCGGTGAAGATGAAGGTCAACGGCGTGTCGGTCACGGTGCCCTCGACCGGGAGCCCGGTCGGCTTCGACCTCACCTCGGGATCGCACGCGATGCTCCCCGCCGGCAAGCAGCCCCAGTGCGCATGAGCGAGGGCCACGGCAGACGCCGCCGCGCGCCGGGATCCTGGTCACCGGGACCGAGGTCCTCACCGGCATCATCTCGGACCGCAACGGCCCCTGGCTGTCAGAGCGCCTGCGCGAGGTGGGCGTCGACGCCGCGATGATCCAGATCGTCGGCGATCGCCCCGACGACCTGCTGGCGACGCTCGAGTTCATGCGCGACGACGGGATGGCGCTGATCATCACCAGCGGCGGCCTGGGGCCGACCGCCGATGACCTCACCGCTGAGATCGTGGGGCAGTTCTGCGGCCGGGAGATGGTGCTCGACGACGCCCTGGAGGAGCGCATCGCCGAGATCCTGCGCCCGCTCATGGACCGCTGGCCCGACCTCGACCCCGAGTCCGTCCGCGAGTCAAACCGCAAGCAGGCGGTGATCCCGCAGGGAGCGACGGTGCTGGAGCCGGTCGGGACCGCACCGGGCCTCGTCGTCCCGCCGCGCGACGGCGACGGCCCCACCGTGGTGGTTCTCCCCGGGCCGCCGCGAGAACTTCAGCCGATGTGGGAGATGGCCCGCGAGACCGAGGCGTTCGCGGCGGCGATCACCGGTGCCGTCGAGTACCGGCGCGAGATCGTGCGGCTGTTCGGGATCCCGGAGTCCGAGATCGCCAATACCCTGCGCGCGGCCGAGGCGGCGGGGCTGGATCTGGCGCCGCTGGAGATCACCACGTGCCTGCGGCGCGGCGAGATCGAGGTGTCCACCCGGTTTCGAGCCGGCCGGCCAGGCCGCCTACGACGCGTTCCTGGACTTCATTCGCGAGCGTCATGCCGAGACGCTGTATTCCGAGGACGGCTCCACCGTCGATGACCAGGTCGCCCAGCTGCTGGCCGGCCACACGCTGGCCGCCGCCGAGTCCTGCACCGCGGGGCTGTTCGCCGCGCGGATCACCGACCGCGCGGGATCCTCGGCCTACTTCCTGGGTGGCGGGGTGGTGTACTCCAACGAGGCCAAAATCGACCTGGCCGGCGTGGACCCGGAGCTGATCGAGCGCTTCGGGGCGGTCTCCACCGAGGTCGCCGAGGCGCTGGCGCAGGGCATCGCCGAGCGCTTTGACGCCGAGCTGGGCGTCGGGATCACCGGGATCGCCGGACCGGGCGGGGGACGCGAGGAGAAGCCCGTGGGCCTGGTCTGCTTCTCGGTCTGGATGCGCGGGGGTCCGGCCCGCCGCACCGGCGCGACGCGGCGCCTGACCCGCCGCAGCGTCCTGCCCGGCGGCCGCTCGGACATCCGAGACCGTTCGGTCACCGTGGCGATGCACATGCTGCGCCGCGTCCTGCTCGGCGAGTCAGACGAGCTGCCCGCCCCGGCGGCCGGCGCCGACGCCGCCTCGTGACCGACCGGAGCGGCGCCCGGCTCTTCGTCGCCCTCGAGCTCCCCGCAGAGGTGCGCGGCGCGCTGGCCGCGTGGGCACGCCGAGCGGGGCGCGGGCCCGGACATGGCCGGCTGCGCCTCGTCGAGCCCGAGTCGCTGCATGTGACCCTGTGCTTCCTGGGGTCGCGCCCCATGGCGGAGGTGGACGAGATCGCCGCCGCCGGCCGAGTCGCCGTGTCCGCGCTGCCGGCTCCGCGAGCTTGACGCTCGGCGAGGCGCTGTGGCTGCCGCCCCGCCGGCCCCACGTGCTCGCCGTGGAGCTCGGCGACGACGAGGCTCGGCTCGCCGCCGTTCAGTCCGCGCTGGCCGGTGCGCTGGCGGCGGGAGGCTTCTACGAGCCCGAGACCCGCCCGTTCCTCGCCCATGTCACCGTCGCCCGGGTCCAGCGCGACGCCCACGCTCGCCCGCAGGAGCTGCCCGCACCCGAGCCGATGGGCTTCACGGGCGGGCGGGTCACGCTGTTCGCGTCACGGCCTGGGCAAGGGCCCCGCGCGCTACGAGGCCCTGGCCAGCGTGACCCTGTCCGGCCGGCTGACCTACGGCAGCTGCGACTCGATCCACTGCTCCGTGCCGGGCCGCTCTCGACGCTGGTGATCAGCGCGTAGCGCGTCCCCGGGCCGTGGTGGTAGCCGCCGTGGTAGAGGAACTCCGAGTCCACCACCGCCTGCTGGTACTTGGGCAGGGCGATCTTGACCTCAGACGCCTTGGAGAACTGGTCGCGGCGGACGACCAGCGCGCTCGAGTCGTCGTCGGTCAGCTCCAGCCACGGGCGCACGACCCAGCCGTTCTCCTCGGCCTTGTTGGCCGCGTTGTTGTTGTCCAGGTGCAGGCCCCAGCGGCACTCGCGCATCGTGTTGGGCTTCATCTTGAGCAGCTGCACGCGGCCGAAGCGGGCGCCGATCGACTCGACGTACTTGACGATCGTCGGGCACTTCTTGGCGTTCTCGGTCCACACGCCGTCGAGGTCGGGCTTGCCGTAGGACTCAAAGCCCTTGAGCTCGATCGCACCGGTGCAGGAGGTGATCGGCGCGAAGGTGGTGGCGTCGTCGGTGGAGTACGTGGTGTACGTGAGGTTCTCGTACTCCTCGCGCGGGATCTCCGGGCCGTCGTACTTCTTCAGGCGCAGATAGCCGCCGTTGGCCTGGAGCTTGGGCATGCGGTAATGCGGCGTCTCGCGCTGGGTCAGCGACGGGCGCCGGACCCCGGTGACATACAGGATGCGCTTGGTGTGCTCGTTCTTGAGAGCTTCGACGAGAGGGGACACGGTCTCTCCAAAAGGTCGTTAGTTATGTCTACCTGGTAATTCTCGCAACTAGGGCGGCGGGAGGTCCGGCGCGCGGCGGCGCGCGAGCGCAGATCCGGGCGACATGGCTCGATTCCCCCTAGGCAGATTCCATGTAACCAGCTTCGCCTGCCCGGGGGCGGGCTCCCGCTCAGCCGCGCCCTGGCTCGAAAACGGCGGGCTGGGGAGGAGGGGTTCGTCATCCACGCCGTGATGATGGCGCCGGTAGGCGACTGCGTCTAGCGGTTGAGGACCTCGGCCAGGTAGGTCTCGGTCTCCGCGGGCTCCAGCCCACCGTGCTGCCCCAGGAACCACCGCTCGTTGGCCGGCGCCGAGCGCAGCCACACCTCGCGCCCCGGCGCCGCCAGCACCGCCACCTGGCCCAGCCGCGCGGCCAGCCGCGGCCCGATCCGGTCAAACAGCTCCGCGGCGGGCAGGACCCGCCCCCCGCCCCACCCGCCCAGCCGCCCCGTCGTCAAGCCGGGCGGGCAGCTCGGCCAGCACCGTGTCCACGTGCTCGGGACGCACGTGCAGGAAGGCGTCGCGTGAGGAGCCGGCGGGGCGCGGCTGGGACAGCATCGCCGGCAACTCGGGCCACAGCTCATCCAGGTAGTCCACGCGCTCGGGCGACACCGCCACCTGGCCGTGATCGGCGGTCAGCAGAACGGTGACGTCCCCCAGGTCCTCGACCCGGCCAGGATCGCGTCCAGCGCCGCGCGCGCCGCCTCGTGGAACTCATCTGACTCGGGGCCGCTCTCGTGGCCGGCGCGGTCGATCTCGTCCCAGTACAGGAACGCGTAGGCGGGTCCGTCCACGACGGCCATGAGGCCCGCCAGCGCCTGCATGCCGTCGGCCGGCGTCTCAAAGCCGTGCACGGTCGCGCCGCGCGTGGCCAGGCGCGTAAACGCCGAGTCGGCGATCGCGTGCGGCTGGAGCACGAAGCAGGGCACGCCGAGCGACTCGTAGAGCGTCGGTCCGGGCAGGAGCACCGCGGGATCCAGCCGGCCCTCGAGATCGCCGGACACCTTGGACCCGGCGTAGTTGAAGCGCAGCGGGCAGATGATCGTCGCCGAGCTCGGGCTCGAGCACGTTCCATTCATAGAGACCGTGGTCCTGCACCGCCAGGCCGGAGTGGATGGTGGTCACGTGCGCGGTGGTGGTGGAGGGGAACTGGGAGCGCAGCGGCGTGACCTGGAGCCGTTCCAGCAGGGGGTGATCGTCGTGGCGGTGCAGGAACCTCAGCCCGAGGGCGTCGAGCAGCAGCAGCGGCGACGCGCTCGCCGTCGGCCACCCGGCGGCGGACCTCGTCGGGGATGTCGGCGAAGGAGCCGTCCGGCCTCATGCGCAGAATCGTCACGCATTTGTTTGAGGGCTGTCACAGACGCGTCTTGTTTCGTCACAGCGCCCCGGGCTAGCGTGGTTTTCCGTCCGCTGGCAGACGTACCGTGGTGGGTTCAAACGCGCAGAGACAAGGAACTGGAGAGCGAGCATGAGCGAGAACGAGAGAAGCGCAACCGTCGGCGCGTCTGACCCCAAGGCCGACGCCAAGCGTCAGGCCGCCCTCCAGGGAGCCCTGACCCAGATCGAGCGGCAGTTCGGCAAGGGAAGCGTGATGCGCATGGGCGACCCCGACGCGCGCGTGAACTGCGATGCGATCCCGACGGGCGCGCTGTCGCTGGACATCGCACTGGGGATCGGAGGGGTCCCGCGCGGCCGGATCGTCGAGATCTTCGGCCCGGAGTCCTCCGGCAAGACCACGCTCGTCTATCACGTGATCGCCGAGGCCCAGAAGCTCGGTGGGGTGTGCGCCTTCGTCGACGCCGAGCACGCGATGGATCCGCTCTACGCGCAGCGGATCGGCGTGGACATCGACGAGCTGCTGGTCTCGCAGCCCGACTACGGCGAGCAGGCGCTGGAGATCGTGGACATGCTGATCCGGTCCGGCGCCGTGGATCTGGTCGCCGTCGACTCGGTGGCGGCGCTGACGCCGCGGGCGGAGCTCGAGGGCCAGATGGGCGATCAGACCGTGGGCGCGCAGGCCCGGATGATGTCCCAGGCGATGCGCAAGCTGGCCGGCAACCTGAACCGCGCCCAGACGCTGTGCCTGTTCACCAACCAGATCCGCGAGAAGGTGGGCGTGATGTTCGGCTCGCCCGAGACCCAGCCCGGCGGTCGGGCGCTGAAGTTCTACGCGTCTCAGCGGCTGGACATCCGCCGGATCGAGACGCTGAAGGACGGGACCGAGGCGGTCGGGAACCGGGTGCGGGTCAAGGTCGTCAAGAACAAGGTGGCGGCCCCGTTCAAGCAGGCGGAGTTCGACATCGAGTTCGGCAGGGGCATCTCCACCTCGGGCTGCCTGCTCGACTACGGCATCGAGCACAACATCGTGACCAAGTCCGGTTCGTTCTTCTCCTACGGAGACGAGCGGCTGGGGCAGGGGCGCGGCAACGCCAAGGCCTTCCTCGATGAGCATCCGGAGATGGCCGGCGAGATCCAGGAGAAGATCTACGCCGCGCTCGGCATCGGGCGCGACCTGGTCAAGGAGATCGAGCACGACGAGGCGCCGCTGGCCGCCGTCGCGCCCGCGGCTTAGCCTGGATCGACCGATAATGGGCGGAGACTCGGCGTCGGGGGCCGAGCTAGACGTCATCGGCGGAGCACCATAAGGGTGATCCCTATGAGCGACGCCGATGACGTATGGCGACGGCCATCCGGCGGCGAGACGCCCCAGGATCGGCGGATCCTGGCTCAGTGGCTGGGGCGCCGGGCGCGATCTCCGAGCAGGAGCGCCTCCAGAAGGCGCTGGACCTCGCCTACGCCTATCTCAACCCGCGCGACCGCACGGTCAGCGACGTCCGGCAGCGCCTCCAGCGCCGCGGTGTCTCCGATGAGGTGACCGAGGCGGCCATCCAGATCCTCGGTGAGCAGGGCTTCCTCGACGACACCCGGTTCGCAGCGCTGTTCGTCGCCGACAAGCGAACGCTCGAGCAGTGGGGCAGCGAGCGCATCCGGCGGGGACTGCTCTCCCACGGGATCGATCGCCACCTGGCAGAGACGGCGCTGGCCGGGGACCCCACCGCCGAGAGCGACGACGCGGAGCCCGAAAGCGAGCTTGACCGCGCGCTCGCGCTGCTGCGCCGGCGCTTCCCGGATCCGCCGGAGGACCGCCGCGACCGCAACCGCGCGCTGGGCATGCTGCTGCGCAAGGGCTACGAGATCCGAGCTCGCGCTCGACGCCCTGGCTGCCCACGCCCGCGGCGACTGAGCGAAGGCCGGCCGCTATGGACCGCGCAGAGCTGGCGCGCTGGATCGAGGGCTACGAGCGCGCCTGGCGCACGGCGGGCACCGCCACGCTCGAGCAGTTGTTCACGCCCCAGCGCCACGTACCGCGCGGCGCCATTCGCCGAGCCCGTCATCGGCCTGGCGGCGATCGCCGCGTTCTGGGAGGCCGAGCGCGAGGGTCCCGACGAGCCGTTCACGCTGCGACTGGGAGCCGGTCGCGGTCGAGGGCAATGTGGGCGTCGCCCGCGTCGAGGTCGCCTACCGCCGGCCCTCGCCGCAGGTCTATCGCGACCTGTGGATCATCGCGCTCGAGTCTGATCGCCGCTGCAGCGCCTTTGAGGAATGGCCGTTCTTCCCCGATCAGCCCCTGACTGCACGGTGAGCCGGAGCGGCGTCGCGCACGGACTGACCCACGTGTTACGAACGCGTTGCGCCCGCAACCCGGCGGTACTACGATTGAACCCAGTGAACGAGCGGTCCTTGCGGCCGCAAAACGCCAGCAAATACCCAGATATCGAACACAGAGATCTTCTTGTTGACGGCAATCCACAACGGACCGGTGCGACGGTCCAGATCGGTGTCGGGCCAGCCGGGCTAGCCGGCGAGCCGGATCGCTGAGTGCCGTCGTGCCTGGGATGGCCGTCCCGTGCTTCGCACGGGCCGCTCGGTCGCTCTCAAACCATCATGAATAGTGGATTGTGGCCCGGGTTGGCTTGGGGCCAGATGAGAGGAAACGACCATGGAAATCATCGGTGCCGCAGCGCTCATTGCGGTGGGAATCGTGGTTGCCGCGGTTCTCTACGGGCGCGCGCATGGCGCCAGCCCGGCGGTCGCCGAAGCCGATACCGCGACCGCGGCGGCGCTGCAGGCGGCGCTCACCGAGCGCAGTGCGGCTCTGGAGCGGCGCCAGGACGGGCTCGAGCGTCGCGAGGGGGAGCTGGCCGCGCAACGCGAGGTGCTGACCCGCGAACGCGCTGAGGTGGAGAGCAACCTCGAGCGTGTCGCCGGGATGTCCGCGGCTCGTGCCAAGGAGCTCCTGCTCCAGGAGGTCGAGGAGCAGGCCAAGCACGACGCGGCGCGGCGGATCCGTCAGATCGAAGAGGAGACCAAGCGCGAGGCCGAGCGCCGCGTGCGCAACATCCTGTCGGTGGTCATGCAGCGCCTCGCCGCCGGCCACGCCGCTGAGACGACCGTGTCGGTCGTCCAGCTGGCCACCGACGACATGAAGGGACGGATCATCGGCCGTGAGGGCCGCAACATCCGCGCGCTGGAGAACCTCACCGGCGTCGACTTCATCATCGACGACACCCCCGGCGCCGTCGTGCTCTCGGGCTTTGACGGCGTCCGGCGCGAGATCGCCCGGCTGACCCTGGAGAAGCTGCTTCAGGACGGGCGCATCCACCCCGCTCGCATCGAGGAGATGTACTACCAGACCAAATCCGAGTTGGAGGGCCACATCGTCGAGCTCGGCGAGCAGGGCGCGTTCGACGCCGGCGTCCAGGGACTCCATCCTGAGCTGGTCAAGCTGCTCGGCCGCCTGCGCTTTCGCACCAGCTACGGCCAGAACGTGCTCGCGCACTCGATCGAGGTCGCCCAGCTGTCCGCGATGATGGCCCAGGAGCTGGGGGCCAGCGCCAAGACCGCGCGCCGCGCCGCCCTGCTGCACGACATCGGCAAGTCGGTCACACATGAGATCGAGGGTCCCCACGCGCTGGTCGGCGGCGACCTGGCGCGCAAGTACGGCGAGTCGGCCGCGGTGGCCCACGCCATGGAGGCCCACCACAACGAGGTCGAGCCTCAGACGATCGAGGCCGTCATCGTCCAGGCGGCCGACGCCCTCTCCGGCGCCCGCCCGGGCGCCCGCGGCGAGTCCCTGGAGCAGTACGTCAAGCGCCTGCGCGACCTGGAGCAGATCGCCACCCGGCACAAGGGCGTGGACAAGGTCTACGCCATGCAGGCGGGCCGCGAGATCAGGGTCATGGTCGCCCCCGGGGACATCGACGACGATGCCGCCACGCTGCTGTCCTTCGAGATCGCACGCGAGATCGAGAAGGAGCTCGAGTACCCCGGGCAGATCAAGGTCACGGTCATCCGCGAGTCCCGCGCCGTCGAATACGCGCGGTAGCGGTTGGGTAAGTCTTGTTAAACACGGGTGTTCACTGGACCCCAGACGGGTAACTAGATCGCTGCGGGCCAGACACGGGAGGCTGGCGGCTTGGTGGGCCCGCGCCGCCCAGAAAGGACACTCATGTTTCAGGGTTCTCGGCCGTTCGGCGGACAGCTGTCGGCTCGCCTTGCTGCGTCGGTGACCGTCGCGCTGGCGGCTGTCGCGGTGGGCGCCGGCGGCGCGAGTGCGGCTGGACTCACCGCCCACGGCCAGCTGCTGCACCTGGCCCCGGGCGCCACGCTCAACGCCAATCAGAGCAGCAACTGGTTCGGCTACAGCCAGGGCACGCTCGAGCAGGGCAGCAAGCTGTTCAACTCCATCTCCGGCGACTGGACCGTTCCGGCCGCCACGGCGCACACCGCGGGCCAGGCCGAGGCGTCGTCTGACTGGATCGGGATCGGCGGTGGCTGCGTCGACGCCGGCTGCACGCTCACCGATTCGACGCTGATCCAGACCGGCACCGAGCAGGACGTCGACGCGACCGGTGCGCCCTCGTACTCGGCGTGGTGGGAGCTCGTCCCGGCGCCATCGATCTCGATCAGCAACATGACGGTCTCGCCCGGAGACCACATGCACGCCTCGATCGCCGAGGTCGTCAACGACGCCGACGCGTGGACCATCACGCTTCAGGACGTCACCAAGGGCGAGTCGTTCTCCACGACCGTCCCGTACCCGTCCACCCACGCCACGGCGGAGTGGATCGAGGAGACGCCGCTCGAGATCGGGACCAACGCCGGCTTCGCCGCACTCCCCAACCTGACCAACCCGGCCTTCAGCTCGGGCACGGTCAACGGGGCCCCGGTCAAGCTGACCACGTCCGAGCAGATGCAGCTCATCGACTCAAACAGCAACGTGATCGGGACCCCGTCGGCGCCCAACGCCGCCGGCAGCGGTTTCGACGCCTGCACCTGGGCCACCAGCTGTAGCTAGAGCTGGGCGGGCTCGGTCTCGCACTGTCACGCAGGCACGGCGCCCCGGTCTCCAAGCCGGGGCGCCGCCGCGTGAAGAGCACTACCCTTGGCCACGATGAAGCGCTACCACGTGACCACGTTCGGTTGCCAGATGAACGAGCACGACTCCGAGCGCATCAAGGGCATGCTCGACTCCCTCGGTTACGCCGAGGCGCCCAGCCGGGGCGAGGCCGACCTCATCCTGTTCAACACCTGCTCGATCCGCGAGGCCGCCGACAGCAAGTTCGTGGCCCATCTCGGTGAGGCCAAGCGGCTCAAGCGCGAGCACCCGGACACGGTGGTCGGGGTGGGAGGGTGCTGGGCGCAGTCGGTCAAGGAGGAGGTGTTCGCGCGCTTCCCCTTCGTCGACGTCGCCTTCGGCCCCGGCCAGGTGCACAAGCTGGCCGAGTTCCTGACCTCGGACTCGCTCACCGCCCAGGGGTTCTTCGAGTTCGAGGGGTTCACCGGGCACCTGCCCGCCAAGCGCGCCCGTGACTTCCAGGGCTGGGTGCAGATCAGCGTCGGCTGCAACTCGGTCTGCTCCTACTGCATCGTGCCCTCCACCCGCGGGCGCGAGGTGAGCCGGGCGCCCCGCGAGCTGGTGGATGAGGTCCGCCGCCTCGCCGCCGACGGCGTGCGCGAGGTGACGCTGCTGGGCCAGAACGTCAACTCCTACGGCCGCGATCTGCCGCGCGATTCCCGCATCGCGTTCTCGGAGCTGCTGCGCGAGGTCGACGCCGTGGACGGCATCGAGCGCATCCGGTACACGAGCCCACACCCCAAGGACATGCGCGAGGACGTCATCCGCGCCCATGCGGAGCTCCCCGCCCTGTGCGAGCACATCCACCTGCCGCTGCAGTCGGGGTCGAGCCCGGTGCTCAAGCGGATGCGGCGCACCTACACCCGCGAGCGCTACCTGGACCGGGTCGCGCTCATCCGCGAGCACGTCCCCGACTGCGCCCTGACCACCGACATCATCGTCGGCTTCCCCGGTGAGACCGAGGCCGACTTCGCGCAGACCCTTGAGGTCGCCGAGGCGGTCGGCTTCGATGGCGCGTTCACGTTCGTCTACTCGCCCCGGCGCGAGACCGAGGCGGCCACCATGCCCGACCAGGTCCCGCACGAGATCAAGGTGGCGCGGATGGAGCGCCTGGTCGAGGTCATCCAGCGCCGCGCCCGCGAGCGCGCCCAGCGGTTCGTCGGGCGCACGCTCGACGTCCTGGTCGAGGGCCCGTCGCGCACCGATCCGAGCCGCCTGCGCGGTCGCTCGCGCCACAACAAGGTCGTCAACTTCGACGGCCTGGGCGAGCCGGGCGACCTCGTGGACGTCGAGATCGCCGCCGCCACCAGCCAGACGCTGAGCGGCGAGGCGTCGCTGGTGGCCCGCGCCGGCTGAAGCCGGAGATCGCACAGCCCCCCTCCACAGGAGTGCGATCCGTGGCTTCAACCTGACTCGGGTTCTGGATCGCGCACCGTCAGACAGCGCGGTGTGCGATCTGTGGCTTCAGGGATTTCGGCCCCAACCCGGCTCCGCCAAGCTCAGGCGTCCTGGGTCCGGGTCCGCCAGGCCCCCAGCAGCTGGGGGACGACGAACCAGGCACCGATGACGAGCACGGCGACGCCGGTGGCCATGCCCACCGTGTTGTCGCTGGAGCCGAAGTTGAGCGGCTCCAGGTTCGTCAGCGCCGGGGTCAGCAGCGCGTCGCGCGCCGAACCCAGCGAGGTGACGTTGACCAGCACGTTGGTGAGGATCGCCTGCCAGCCGATGACCGCGGTCAGGGTGAGCGCGCGTGAGCCGGTGAGCGAGCCCACGCCGACCGCCACCGCCGTGACGACCACGTTGGACAGGGCGATCCAGCCCGCCCCCTGCAGGATGACGCCGAGCCCCGGGGTCGCCGTGCCGTCGGCGAACACGAACGTGGCCGCCAGCACCAGCGCGTAGGACAGGGCGCTCAGGCACAGCGTCACGATGGCGGCGGCGGGTAGCCGCACGCCGAACAGGGCCAGGCGCGAGCGCCCGGTGGTGACGAGGTCGCGGAACACCCCGCTGGAGAGGTCCGCGGTGCCGACCTCGGCCCCGATGAGCACGGCCGCGAGCATCCCGAAGAACTCTCCGAGGTCACGGATGCCGCGGTGCATCCCCAGGGTGCCGCCGGCCGCTTCATTCTGCAGCGGGTTGGACGCGTGCTTGATGGCGACATAGCCGTACATGAGCACGAGGATGCCGACGGTGAGCAGGAGCGCGAAGGCCATCACGGGCCGATTGCGCCGGACCTTCAGGATCTCGGCGCCCACCATCTGGCGGGCCACTGTGAGCGTCATGATTGATCTCCTACTCGAGACGTCATTTCCAGGAAGCGCTGCTCCAGGGACTCGCGGACCGGCTCCAGCCGCGACACCAGGACCCCGCCGGTGACCAGGCGGGCGTTGATGGAGGCGGTGCCGTCGATGCCGGCCAGCGTCACGCGGATCCCGTCGGGCGTGGCGTAGGCGGCGGCGACCGCGGGATGGCCGTCGAGCAGGTCCAGCGCGGCGTGGTGGTCGTCGCAGCCGATGTCGACCTCGTTGTGCTCATCCTGCACGAGCTCTGAGATCGGTCCCTGGGCGATGATCCGCCCGCGGTCGATGACCGCCGCGGCGTGACACGTCTTCTCGACCTCGTCGAGCAGATGGGAGGAGAGGAACACCGTCCGGCCCTCCCCGGTGAGATCGCCGATCATCGTCCGGAACTCCAGGATGCCCCCGGGGTCCAGGCCGTTCATCGGCTCGTCGAGGATGAGCAGCTCGGGGTCGGCGAGCAGGCAGCGCGCCACACCCAGCCGTTGGCGCATGCCCTGCGAGTAGGTCTTGACCCGGTCGTCGCCACGGTCGCTGAGGCCGACGCGCCGCAGCGCGCCGTCGATCCGCCCGCGGACCTCGGGACCGCGTACCGCGGCGACCACGCGCAGGTTCTCACGGCCGCTGAGGTGGCGGTGAAAATGCGGCTCCTCGACGATCGCCCCGACGCGGGCCAGCACGGCGGCGCGCTCCTCGGGGACGGGGCGTCCGGAGATCCGCATCGTCCCCGCATCCGCCTGGGTGAGGCCGAGCAGCATGCGGATGAGCGTCGTCTTGCCGGCCCCGTTGTGGCCGAGGAACCCGAAGGCCGATCCGCGCGGGACCGTCAGGTCAAGGTCCATCACCGCGGGCCGCGCGCCGAAGCGCTTGGTGACCCCGCGGGTCTCGATGATGTTCGTGGTGGTTGGCATACCTCAGATCATCGGTGTGCCGGGCGGCCGTGTCGTCGGCCTCCAGTGCGATTGGCGCCTCCGGCCTGCAGTGGACGCGCGGCCGCGTCTCCGCCTTAAGGGGGAGGCGGCCCGGTGCCGGCGCCGGGCTTGACCAGCCCGATCTCGTAGGCCAGCACGACGGCCTGGACGCGATCGCGCAGCCCGAGCTTCATCAGCACGTTGGAGACGTGCGTCTTCACCGTGGCGTCGCCGACGACGAGCGCGTCGGCGATCTCGGCGTTGGACAGGCCCCGGGCCAGCAGCTCCAGCACCTCGCGCTCGCGGTCGGTGAGGTCGTCCAGGGATTCGGGCGTGTGCCCGACCGGGGCGGGCAGCCGCCGCGCCACCCGATCGAGCAACTGACGGGTGACGGCCGGGGTGAGCAGCGCCTCGCCGGCGGCGACGACGCGGACCGCGCGCACCAGGTCATCGGCGGGGACGTCCTTGGTGATGAAGCCGCTGGCGCCGGCGCGCAGCGCC
This sequence comes from uncultured Solirubrobacteraceae bacterium, assembly GCA_963764125.1. GTDB lineage: Bacteria > Actinomycetota > Thermoleophilia > Solirubrobacterales > Solirubrobacteraceae > Palsa-465. The sequence goes on along the minus strand of CAVXRR010000028.1, from coordinate 62,671 downwards.
TCGACGATGTATTCGTCCAGGCCGAAGGTGGTGAGGATCAGGACCCGGTGGTGGGGGAGCCGCCGGATCGCCTCGATGCCGTCGAGGTTGGGCATGCGGATGTCCATGAGCACGACATCGGGCTTGGTGGCCCGCGCCGCGCTGACGGCCTCCAGCCCGTCGGAGGCCTCGGCCACCACCTCCATCTCGCCGGTGGCCTCGAGCACCGCGCGAAAGCCCGCCCGCATCAGGGGCTGGTCATCGGCGATGAGCAGGCGGAGCTTGGGCATGGGCGTTGTCAGTGCGTCGGGATCAGGGCCCGCACGCGGTAGCCGGTGCCATAGGTGCGCTGCCCGGTCTCCAGCTCGCCCCCGAACAGCGCGACGCGTTCGCGCATCCCCACCAGCCCGTGCCCGCCATCGCCGTCGGCGCCGTTGGTGCCGCTGCCGTCGTCGAGCACCGTCACCTCCAGTGTGTCCGGGCGCGTAGCCCAGCGTGACCGCCGCCTGCTGGGCGTGGGCGTGACGGATGACGTTGGTGAGCGCCTCCTGGACGATCCGGTACACCGACAGATCCACCGCGGCGGGCAGCTCGCGCGGGGGCCCCTCGACGCTGAGCGTGGCCTCCAGGCCGGCCTGGCGCGTGCGCTCGATCAGCGTCGGCAGGTCGCGCACGCCGGGCTGTGGCTCGAGCTCGGGCATCCCTCCGTTTTGGAGGCGCAGCACGCCGAGCATGCGGTGCATCTCAGACAGTGCCTCGCGCCCCAGGTCGGCGACATGGCCCAGGGCCTGTGCTGGGTGTCCTGCGGGCCGGTGGCGGCCAGGGCCTGCGCCTGCACCACCATCAGGGAGACGTTGTGGGCCACGACGTCGTGCAGCTCGCGCGCGATGCGCACGCGCTCGTCGCCGACGGCCTGCTGGGACAGCAGCTCGCGCTCGCGTTCCAGCCGTTCGGCGCGGTCCCGGAGCCCGTTGATGTAGTCGGCGCGTGCGCGGAGATAGAGGGCCACCGCCACGGCGAGGCCGATGACGACCAGCCGGGAGACGACGGTCCCGGTTGTGATCTGGGAGTGGTGGATGACCAGCGTGGCGATGGTGGCCACGCCCGTGACCACCGTTGCGCCGATCACGATGGGCCTGTCGGTGTACTCGGCGACGTTGAACACCGCCAGCAGCACCGGGAACAGGACCACCGGGCCCCAGCCCAGCACGACCTGGATGATCAGAGTGAGCCCCAGCACCCCCAGCGGGGAGCCGGTGGCGGACCAGTAGCGCCCCGGTGGCCAGAATCAGGCCGAGGAACAGCGCGGCGTGCGACATGTCGCCGACCGCGTGCTTGGAGGCCAGCCCCGCCGCGCCCACGAGGAAGATGAACGCCACCGGCCCCAGGTCCAACAGCCACCACGGCAGCCGCCAGCCGAGCGCGGTCGTCAGTGGTCGTTCCGTGCGGCGGGACACATCTTGAGAGTAAGCGCGCCGGCGGAGGTGCGCCTCCGTCGGCGCGGTGAAGCACGGCTCATCCGCAAGGGGGAGAACCCTGCTCTTGCGGTCCGTCTGGCCCTTGTGCGAACATATGTTCGTGGTGCGCCTGGATAAACCGGAATGGAGATAGGGATGAGAGAGCCCTGCATCGAAGGGGTAGCGACCCAGCGGTGGCCCCGAGTCATGCGTTGGCGTTCGTGAGGGCGTCGGTGAAGCGTTGGCAGGGGTACGTGCAGGCTGGGTTATTGAGCCGCGAAATCAATGGCATCGGGGTGCCGACGCCGTCACGAAAAGCGGAAGGCAACATCGGCAGCAGCGTTATCGCGAGGTGCTGGCGGGCCCCGCGCGGTCGATAGAGCCCGGGCATGTACGGAATCTCCATGTCGCGAGAACCGGGAGGTCCCATGGTTGCCCGTCCGTGCGGTTGATCTGCCGGCGCGGGCCGCGCGAGGAACGCTGAGGCGGAACGCTCGTGATGAACGATCGTGGGAAGTCAGACGGCCGCGTAGTACCTGCGAAGCTGCCGAACAACGCCGCTCGTGCGGTGGCGGAGGTGGTGGAGGGAAGGCGGCCGGCCGAGGGGAACGCGGCCAGCAAAACGCGTGCCGGACACAGAGCCGGAGTCGACGCGTCAAGTGCGCTGGATCGCGTGCGCCGATGCGCATTAGAGGACAAGGAGAGCACGGTTTACCGCGCTGCTGCATCACGTCGACGTAGACCGTCTGCGGGCTGCCTATCGGGCGTTGAACCCGCGGGCCAGCGCCGGGGTCGGACGGGGTGACGTGGCAGGCCTACGGGCAGGATCTGGAGGGCAACCTCCAGGCTCTGCTTCGATCGGGTCCATCGCGGCGGCTATCGGGCCAAGCCGGCCCGGAGGGCGTATATCCCCAAGGTGGACGGCCGGCATGCGGCCGCTCGGGATCGCGGCGCTGGAGGACAAGATCCTGCAGCGCGCCGTCGTGGAGGTGCTCAACGGCATCTACGAGGCGGACTTCCTCGGCTTCTCCTACGGGTTTCGGCCGGGCCGCTGGCGCATGACGCGCTGGACGCGCTGGCGGCCGGGATCTATGACGAAGAAGGTGAACTGGGTGCTCGACGCGGACATCCGCGACTTCTTCGGCAGCCTCGATCACGGCTGGCTGATGAAGTTCCTCGAGCACCGGATCGCGGACCGGCGGGTACTGCGGCTGATCCAGAAATGGCTCAGCGCGGGCGTCCTCGAGGACGGGGCATGGTCAGCAGACGATGGGCGGGACGGCGCAGGGAGCATCGGCATCGCCGCTGCTGGCCAACGTCTACCTGCACTACGTCTTTGACCTGTGGGCCCACCAGTGGAGGCGCCGGCACGCGCGCGGTGACGTGATCATCGTGCGCTATGCCGACGACTACATCGTCGGGTTCCAGCACCAGCGTGACGCGCAACGGTTCCTGGCTGATCTGCGCGGCAGGCTCGCGCGATTCGGCCTGGAGCTTGCAGCGCTGAGAAGACGCGGCTGATCGAGTTTGGGCGGTTCGCCGCCGCAGAATCGCGCGGGCGCGTGGGCAGGCGCAAGCCGGAGACGTTCGACTTCCTGGGGTTCAAGCACATCTGCTCGAAGACCCGGAACGGGCGCTTCATGCTCAAGCGCATCACGATCGGCGATCGGATGCAGGCCAAGCTGCGCGAGATCAAGGATGAGCTGCAAGCGTCGCCGGCATCACTCGATCCCCGCGCAGGGCGCCTGGCTCGGCAGTGTCGTCAGGGGCCACATGGCCTACTACGCCGTTCCCGGCAACAGCGACGCGATGATCGCGTTCCACGATCAGGTCACGCGGCACTGGCTATCGGGCGCTGCAGCGGCGCAGCCAGCGCCACAACCTGCCCTGGAAGCGGATGCGCCGCATCGCCGACCGCTGGCTGCCGCCCGTCCGACGCATGCACCCCTTCCCCAACGCCCGCTTCCACGCCAACACCCGAGGCAGGAGCCCGGTGCGTTGACGCGCACGCCGGGATCTGTGCGGGGGGCCGCCGGCGACGGCCGTCCCCCCCCCCCCCCTGGAGCAATCTGAGCATGGAGGAGGAGGAACGGGCCCGCCTGCCCGGCTATCGCGACGATGCCGTGATCCGGCATTTCGAGGCTCCGGACGCGGTCCCGACCCGTTTCTACGAGGTCCGCGCCAAGTCGATCCTCAACCGGGTGCCCGAGGCGTCGCAGATGCCCTTCCGCTGGACGATCAACCCCTTCCGCGGCTGCAGTCACGCTTGCGCCTACTGCTTCGCGCGGCCCACGCACAAGTATCTGGACTTCGACGCCGGCCGGGACTTCGAGCGCGAGATCGTGGTCAAGGTCAACGCGCCCGAGCGGCTGAGGGCGGAGCTGGCCCAGCCCTCGTGGAAGGGCGAGCACATCGCGCTGGGGACCAACACGGACCCGTATCAGTGGGTGGAGGGGCGCTACAAGCTGATGCGGGGGATCTGGCAGGCGATGATCGACGCGCGCAACCCCGGGTCGATCCTGACCAAGTCGCCGCTGCTGCTGCGCGACCTGGATCTGATGAAGGAGCTGGCGGCGCGGGCGGACTTCGGGGCGGCGCTGTCGATCCCGACGATGGAGGAGAAGGCGTGGCGGGCAACGGAGCCGCACACGCCCAACCCGCGGGCGCGGATGGAGGCGGTGGCCGAGCTGACCCGGGCGGGGATCAGAACGGGCATCCTGATTGCGCCGCTGATGCCCGGAATCAACGATCGACCCGGCCCAGGTGGCGCAGATCCTGGAAATGGCCAGCGAGGCCGGTGCGGCCTATGTTTCCGGTATTGCACTGCATTTGAGAGGGGAGGTGCGGGGTTTGTTCATGGAGTGGCTGGACGAGCATCGTCCCGACCTGGTGCCGCGCTATCGTGAGCTCTACCGTCGTGGCGCGTACGCGCCGCAGCGGGAGCGCAGGCGCTTGGCCGAGCTCATCCAGGGCCCGGATCTGGCGCCCTCGGAGCGTGGAAGAGGCGCGTTTCTGCACGGCGCCCGAGCCGCCGCCTCCGGCGCGCCAGCCGCAGCAGGAGTCACTATTCGAGTTGTCCGGCTCGTCGTGAACCGCATCCGGCCAGCTGTGTTACGCAATCGACCCGATCCACACAACGCTCTAGGAGCCATGCCAAGGCAATTCAGGCCACGTAGGGACCTCAACCTCGACCGCATGTTCGAGACCCGCAGCGACGCCTGGGAGAAGGTGGGGCTGTCGTTCGAGGTCAACAAGCGGGAGGTCAGAAGGGCCCAGTGGCAGGCGATCGTCTTCCTGCTCGCCGTCATCGCGGTCGACATCGCGTCGCACATCCTGCTGAACAACAGCCACGACAGGAGCGGTCTGCACGACGGCCCGCGCTGCGGCACGGTGTCGCTGCTTTCACAACTGGGGAGCCGGCGGCCTGCAGACGCCGGTGCGGATCATCGCCGTGCTGCTCGTGGTCGCCCTCGGCTGGGGCCTGGCGCGCGCGATCGGCCGGTTCGTCGGCCCGACGTTCCTGCGCCGGATGGACCCCGCCACCGCCGGCACGTTCGGGTTCCTCATCCGCCTGATCACGATGCTGATCGCGCTGATCCTGGCGCTGCAGCGTCGCAGGCGCGTCGCTGCAATCGCTGGCCGTCGGCGGCGCCTTCACCGCCGTCATCATCGGTCTCGCCGCCCAGCAGACGCTGGGCAACGTGATCGCGGGCATGGTGCTGCTGAGCGCCAGGCCATTCCGCGTGGGCGAGCGGGTCCGCTTCCAGGCCGGCGCCGTCGGCGGCCAGGTGGAGGGCATCGTGAGCTCCCTCGGGCTGCTCTACACGACGCTGAGCGCCGGCGCCGATCAGATCATGATCCCCAACAACGTGGTGCTGGCCGCCGCCGTGGTGCCGCTGCGCGAGCCGGACTCGGTCGACGTCAAGGTCCGGCTGACCTCCGGGGTGCGGCCCAGCCAGGTCCAGGCGATCCTGGATCAGGAGCATCGCCACGCCCACCCGCAACGGCGCCTCGGTGCTGCTGGAGGAGGTCGACGGCGACGATGTGGTGGTCCGCATCCAGGCCACGCCCGAGATGGCCGACGAGGGCGCCAAGCTCGCCGACGAGATCATGGTGGCGCTGTCCTCGGTGACCGGCGAGCACGAGGCCGCCACCAACAGCGCCCACTGAACGGCCGCTCAACCCGCGCGGTGCAGCCTGAACGGCCGCTCAGCCCGCGTCCTGACGGCGCTCAGCGCGGCGGCGGTGCCCTGCGTCCATCTCGGCGGCGATCCTTGCCGACCCAGCTTGCTGCTGACCCATCCGGCGGTCCCGGGGCCACCGAGGCGAAGGCGGCTCCGGCGCGCAACCCGAGCGGCGCGACGTCGATCTCGGCGCGGTTGTCGCTCGATCGCCCGGATGACCGCGGCGGCGACGTCCTGCGGGGACTTGGTGCCGACGCCGGGCGGGAGCTTGACGCCCGTGTTGGCGAACATGCCCGACTCGCGGATGAAGCCCGGCGCCACCACCGAGACGCCGACGCCGGTGCCGCGCAGATCCTCGCGCAGGGCCAGGCCGAAGCCGCGCAGCGCCGAACTTCGTCGCCGAGTACATCGACGAGGCCGGCTGGGCGGACTTCCCCGACAACGAGGAGATGAAGACCAGGTGCCCTCGCCCGCGAGCGACCATCGCCGGGGCCACCACGCGCGCCAGGGCGATCGGGGCGCGAAGGTTGACATCCAGCATCCCGTCGATCTCGTCCTGGGTCAGCGCGGCCAGCATGCCGGTGGCAGGATGCGCCGCGTTGGCCACCAGCACGTCGACCTCCGCGTCCAGCGCCGCGGCGGCGAGGCGATCGACGTCAGCGGCCACCGCGAGATCGCACACCGTCGGCCCGGGCGCCGAGTTCCTCGGCCAGCCGCGAGAGCTCGGCCTCGCGGCGCCCGCTGAGCAGCAGCCGGACTCCGCGCGCCCCGAGCGCGCCGGCGATCGCGGCGCCGATGCCGCCGGTGGCGCCGGTGAGCAGCGCCGTGCTGCCGGCGAGCTGAAAGCGTCCGCGTCGCGCCACGGCGGGCAGTCTAGGCGCCGCGCCGCGCGACGGCCGGCGCGTCCCGGCTCGGCGCCAGCACCGGGTCGCCGCCCCGGTCAGCCCGGGAACACCGCCAGCGTCGCCGTGAACCCGTGCAGGAAGCTGCGCCCGCCGACGGGCCCGATCTCACCGGCGGCGAAGAACCCCGCCGCCGGCACCCCGCCCAGCTCGCTCTGGACGAGCGCGGGCGTCGTGGTCGCGCGCGCCGAACATCCCCTGCCCACGCCCGTTGCAGGAGAAGACCAGCGCGCCCGCCGGCCGCTGACCGCCGATCGCCGCGGCCCGTAGCGCGCAGCTCGCGGCGCAGATCCTCGTCGGCCGAGCGCGCGTCGCGCGCGTGCAGCCGCACCACCTCGCCCGGGCGTGACGACCGCGCCGACGGTGATCGCGCCCGACGCGGGGTCCGCGCCGGTCACGCCGCGGACCAGGAAGTCACCCTGCTCGTACTCGGGCTTGCCGCCGTCGATGACGATCCCGATCAGCAGCCCGGCGGCGACCAGCGCCCGCTCCTCCAGGCGCCAGCTCGCCCACCGCCTGCTCGATCGCCTGCACCGCCGGCCGGCCGGCGAGCTCGTAGATGACGTTGTCCTCGGCCGCGGTGACCGTCATCTCCCGGCCCAGCGGCGCCGCGCCCTGCGAGACGCAGGGCAACAGCTCCACGCCGTTGAGGCACACGCCGACCGCGCCGTCCTCGCAGACCCGCTCATCGGCGAACAGCGCCGCCCCGCCCAGCGGCGATGCGCGCGCTGGACAGCCCCCCGAGCACCGGGACGCCGGGAGCGGCGTCGGCGATGCCGTCGAGCACGGCGTCGGTCGGGAATGAGTACGGGTCAGACAGCATGATCACCGCGCCATCCGAGCCGATCTCCGGCATCCCGTCGAGCACGCCGATGTCGTCCTCGCGCCGCACGGTGGCATGGAACGCCCGCGCCTCGCCGCCCTCGAGCGCCGCCGCCCACACCGCCACGCCGGTCCCGCGCTCGAGCTCGCGGCCGCCGCCGAGCACCCCGCCGGCGCCGCAGCCGACCAGCGCCGCGGGCGCCAGCTCGCCTTGGACGGCGGCCAGCATCTCCTCGGGGTCGGCCAGGTGCGCCCCGCTGGCGAACACCAGCGCGAGATCCACCTCGGCGCCGCCGCAGCCGCTGCGCCGCGGCCCGGGCGGCGACCGCCGCGCTCGCCGGGGAGTCGCGCTGCGTCGGAGAGCCCGGCGCCGACCCTCATCGCGATGCCCCTGCATCCGCGGTCATCGCTGCACGATACTGCCGACCGTGGCTCCGGCCGAGGTCATCGCCCTGTTCGGACCGACCGGCGTCGGCAAGACCGACGTCGCGATCGCGCTCGCCCAGCGGCTGCGCGAGGTGGGGGAGTCCCCGGTGGCGGTCTCCGCCGACGCCCTGCAGGTCTACATCGGGCTCGAGACGCTCACCGGCGCGGCCGGCCCGCGCGAGCGCGCTCAGCTCGAGCACCGCCTGCTCTCGCTTCCTGCCCGTCAACGCCACGTTCAGCGCCGGCCAGTACGCCGAGCTGGCCCATGCCGAGATCGACGGTCTGCTCGCGGCCGGCCGGCGCCCGATCGTCGTCGGCGGCACCGGTCTGTACCTGCGCGCCGCGCTCACCGAGCTGAGCCTGCGCCCGGTCCCGGCCGAGGGCGTGCGCGAGCGCTGGATCGCCGAGCTCGAGGCCCGCGGTCCCGCCGCGCTGCACGCGGTCCTGGCCCGCCGGGCCCCGTGGGCGGCCGAGACGATCGAGCCGACCGACCGCCAGCGCATCGTCCGCGCCCTGGAGCTGCTCGACAGCGGCGAGCTCGAGCCGCCCAGCGGCGAGTCCGAGCTGTGGACCGCCGACACGCCGCCGCAGCACGCTGCTCGTCGGTCTGGTGATGGAACGCGAACAGCTCTACGAGCGCATCGATGCGCGCGTCGATCGAGATGCTGGCCGACGGCGTGCAGGACGAGGTCCGCCGCGCGCGCAGCGCGGGCGCCTCGGACACCGCGCGCAAGGCGCTGGGCTTCGAGGACCTGCTCGAGCGGCGACATCGAGCAGATGAAGCGGCGCACCCGCAACTACGCCCGCCGCCAGCTGACCTGGATGCGCAAGCTCGCCGGGGTCGACCGTGATCGACCGCACCGCGCGCTCGGCCGACGACGTCGCCGCGCGAGATCTTCGCCGCCTGGCGCGGCGCGCCGACCCCCACGGCCGCGCTCAGAACACCGCCACGAACGGGTACATGAGCACCACCGCCACCAGGACCCCGAACGCCCACACGCCGATCAGCCGCGCGCAGCCAGGTGCGTCCCAGCCGCCAGCCCAGCGCCGCCGCGTACGTGGCCGCGACGTAGATGCCCGGCATCACGATCACCATGTAGTAGATGTAGCTCGTGCGCTGATCGACCAGGCTCAGCACGGCGAACGGCACCCACGTGCCGATGAACCAGGTCACCGCCGAGCATCGCCAGCTGCTGGTCCTCGGGAGACTGGCCGGGGCGCCGCCGGCGCACGAAGCGATAGACGCGCGAACACCAGCGCCGGCATCCCGAGCGGCCATGATCGGCGGGCTCGGCATCCCCCAGAACGCGGTCACCGGGTGGATGGCGTGCAGGCCCTGGCCGGGCAGCGACGGGTTGATGCGCAGGTAGAGGATCGGCTTGAGATCCACCAGCCACTGCCACGGGTAGGAGGCGATCCCCTGCGGGCCGCCGGGGCTCACCTGCTGCGGCGGCGTAGCTGAACATGTGCGCGATGTGGGCGAACGGGCCGCCGGTGATGAGCTTGGCCTCGGCGTCGGCGTAGGGCGTCGCGATCAGCCCCATGATCGCCAGCAGCCCCACGAACACGCCGACGCTGGTGAACACCGTCGGCACGAAGCGGCGGATCACGCCGCGCAGGCCCCATTCGGGCGGACTGTCGGGGTTGCGCCGGCGCACGAACATGCGCCCCAGCTCCAGCAGCCCCAGGGTGCCGAGCGCGTAGGGCCCCACCAGCTTGAAGCAGAAGCCGATGGCCAGCGTGATGCCCGACAGGACGGGCCGGCCCCGTAAGTAGAACGCGACCCCCCAGATCATCATCGCCAACACGTAGATGTCGAGGGTGAAGATGCGGCCGTGGACGAGGAGCAGGTTGTCGGTCGCCATCAGCGTCGCCGCGCCCAGCGACGACCAGCGTCCGCCACCCGCGCTGCGCACCAGGACGTACATCCCCAGCAGGGCGATGGTGCCGAAGATGAGACTGCCCAAGCGCCACGCGAACGGCCCGTCGCCGAAGAGCTCGATCGATGCCGCCACGATCAGCTTGGCCCCCTGGGGATGCTCGGCGTTGGGGTCGGTGCCCAGCGGCGAGTTGGAGTAGTGGTCGCCCTGGGGCGGGTGGATGCCCACGATCACGCGCGCGGCGTTGACGTAGTAGGCCTCGTCGAAGATCATCGTGTGATCGTTGGCCGTGGTGCAGGGCGACTGGCACGGCTCGTCGAGCATGAAGCGCGCGGGCGCCCAGCGACAGCAGCGACACGAGGATGAGGCCGATGATCGGGCGCACGCGTGCGACGCCTGAAGGCGCGCGAGGCGGCGTGGACGGGTCGGCTCCCTAAGCATGGCGGGGGCGACGGTACACATAGACTGCCGCCCGCGTGTACTTCGAGAAGTGGCATGCGCTGGGCAACGACTATCTCATCGTCGAGTCAGATGCGCTCCCGTTCGTGCTCACGCCGGCGCGGGTGAGGGCGATCTGCGCCCCGCACACCGGAGTGTTCGCCGACGGTGTGCTGCTGCTCTCGGCGGCCGACGAGGCCGGCTACGTGGCCCGGCTGCGCATCTTCAACCCCGACGGCTCCGAAGCCGAGCTGTCGGGCAACGGCGCCCGTGAAGCCGTCCTCTACCTGCGCCGGCGCGGCTGGGCGACGACCGACACGTTCTCGATCCAGACCGCCGCCGGCCCGATCCGTCCGACGATCACCTCGGCGACGACCGCGCGCCTGGACATCGGCCGCGTGCGCCTGCGCTCGGCCGACTACCCGTCGGGCGCTGAGGACGGGACCGGCGCGCTGACCGCCGATGGGCGCGAGTGGCGCTTCCAGCACGTCCAGGTGGGCAACCCGCAGTGCGCGATCCACGTCCCCGACCTCGCTGCGCTCCAGGCGCTGGACCTGCCCGCCATCGGCGGCGAGATCGAGCATCACGCCCTGTTCCCCCAGCGCACCAACGTCTCCTGGTACACGGTCCTGGACCCGCATCGGATCCGCGCCCGGATCTTCGAGCGCGGCGTCGGCGAGACATCGGCCAGCGGCACCGGCGCCACCGGCGCCGCGGTGGCCCACGTGCTCGCCGGCGGCGACTCCCCGGTGACGGTCGTCCTCGACGGCGGCGAGCTGGAGGTCGAGGTGGGGGAGGACCTCCACGTTACCCTGAGCGGCTGGGCGGTGCCGGTGTTCTCCGGCACGCTCGCCGATGACTTCGTCAAGGAGCTGCATGAGACCGAGTAGTCGCCTGGACCAGATCCCGCCGTACCTGTTCGCTCAGCTGGAGCGCAAGATCTCCGAGAAGCGTGCCGCCGGCATCGACGTGATCAGCCTGGGCATCGGGGATCCCGACACCCCCACCTATGCGCCCATCGTGGAGGCGGCGCAGCGCGCGGTCGCTGACCCGAGCACGCACACGTACCCCAACAACCGCGGACGCCCGGAGTTCCGCCGGGCCGTGGCCGCCTTCTATGCGCGCCGCTTCGGGGTCACGCTGGACCCCGATACCGAGGTGATGGCGGCGATCGGGGCCAAGGAGTGCATCTTCAACCTGAGCCTGGCCTTCCTGGATCCCGGCGACGTGGCGCTGGCCTCTGACCCGGGCTATCCGGTCTACACGGGCGGTCCGATCATGGCCGGGGGCGAGCCCGTCCTCATGGGCCTCAAGCCCGAGCTGGATTTCGCCCCGGACCTGGCTGCCATCGACGCCGACCACCTGCGCCGGGCCCGGCTGATGTTCATCAACTATCCGAACAACCCCACGGGTGCGGTCCTGCCCGACGGCCTGTTCGAGTCCGCCATCGAGCTCGCCCGTGCCAACGACCTGCTCGTGGTCCACGACAACGCCTACAGCGAGACGACGTATGACGGCTACGTCGCGCCGTCGTTCCTGGCCACGCCCGGCGCCAAGGAGGTCGGCGTCGAGGTGTTCTCCCTGTCCAAGGGCTACAACATGACCGGCTGGCGCTGTGCCGCGATCGTCGGTAACGCCGACGCCATCGCCCAGTACTGGCGGTTGAAGTCCAACATCGACTCGGGCAACTTCGAGGCCGTCCAGCTCGCCGGGGCGGCGGCGCTCGCGCCCGAGGTCGACGCCGAGGTCAAGGCCATGAATCAGGTCTACGCCCGCCGCCGCGACCTCGTCTGCGCTGCGCTGGCCCAGGCCGGCGTCAACGTCACCCCGCCCAAGGCCACGATCTACATCTGGGCTCCGGTGCCGGCCGGCTTTGCCACCGCCGCCGAGTACTGCGAGCACGTGCTCGAGGCGGCCGCGGTCGTCATCTCCCCCGGCGGGGCCTATGGTCCCAACGGGGAGGGGTTCTTCCGGATCTCGCTCACCGCACCCGAGGACCGCCTGCTGGAGGCGGTGCAGCGCCTGAGCCGTCTCTGACCCCCGCGGTCGGGTGTTGGTTGGGCGGAATGGGCGGGGGCCGAGTTCGCGGGCTACCATCTCACTTCAGTTGGGCCAGAGCAGAGTCACCGATAACGGCAGCCCCGCGTCGCGCCAGGATGGTCAGCGCCAGCGTGGCCGGGCCCGACAGCGGGCGCTGATGGTCGCGGCGGTCCCGGCGGGCGAGGACGACCACCTCGCCGAGCTGGAGGAGCTGCTGCGCACGGCGGGTGTGGCCGCGGTGGGGGAGATGGTCCAGCGCCGGGACCAGCCTCATCCCAACACCTATCTCGGCGCGGGCAAGCTCGATGAAGTCAAGGCGCAGATCGCCGCGGCCGACGCCAATCTCGTCGCGTGCGACGACGAGCTCTCGCCCCGCCAGGAGCGCAACCTGGAAGCGGCGCTCGGCGTGCCGGTGATCGATCGCACGGCGATCATCCTCGACATCTTCGCCGCCCACGCCCACACGGCCGAGGGCAAGCTCCAGGTCGAGCTCGCCCAGCTCGAGTACAACCTGGCGCGCATGCGCGGCCTGTGGTCACACCTCGAGCGCCTCGGCGGCGGCATCGGCACCAGGGGCCCCGGCGAGACCCAGATCGAGACCGACCGCCGGCTGGCCCGCGACCGGATCGCCGCGCTCAAGCGGCGGCTGGCCCAGGTCCGCTCGACCCGCTCGGTCATGCGCGCCGAGCGCGAGCGCGCCCACCTGCCCCAGATCGCGCTGGCCGGCTACACCAACGCCGGCAAGTCCACGTTGCTCAACGCGCTCACCGGAGCCACCGTGCCTGTGCGCGACCGCCTCTTTCACACGCTGGACCCGACGACGCGCGTCCTGCGCGCCGGCGGCCGTGACTACCTGCTCACCGACACCGTCGGCTTCATCCGCAAGCTGCCCCACCAGCTCGTCGACGCCTTCGGCGCCACGCTGGAGGAGACGGTGCGCGCCGACCTCATCCTGCACGTCGTCGATGCCTCGGTCGACGAGGAGGAGCTCAACGCGATGACCCGCGCGGTCGACGACGTCCTGCAGGAGATCGCCGCCGAGGAGGCGCCCCGCCTGCTCGTCCTGGCCAAGGCCGACCGCATCGATTCAGACCGCCGCGCCGAGCTGGCGCACCGCCATCCCGAGGCGCAGCTCATCTCGGCGGTGACCGGCGAGGGCGTTCCCGCGCTCATCGAGCGGGTCCAGGTCGAGTTCGCGCGCCGCCTGTTCGACGTCGAGCTGCTCGTCCCCTACGAGGAGGGGGGACGGCTGGCCGAGTTGCACGAGCTCGCCGGCGACCTGGAGCGCGAGGACACCCCCGACGGGGTCCGCGTCTCCGCGCGGCTGCCCGCCAGCGTCGCCGCTCGCTACGCCGCCTTCGCGCTGTCGCCGATCGCCGACCGATGAACCTGCGCATCGCGCGCCTGGATGAGCGCGCGCGGCTCCCCACCCGAGCCCACGACGGCGACGCCGGCCTTGACCTCTATGCCCTCGAGGACGCGGTCCTCGCGCCCGGGGAGCGCAGGGCGGTCGCGACGGGCATCGCCGTGGAGATCCCGCCCGGTCAGGCGGGTCTCGTCCTGCCCCGGTCGGGCCTCGCCGCGCGTCACGGAATCTCGGTGGTCAACGCTCCCGGGCTCATCGACGCGGGCTATCGCGGCGAGGTGCGCGTGCTGCTGCTCAACACCGATCGCGAGCAGCCGTTCGCGCTCGCCGCCGGGGACCGCATCGCCCAGCTCGTGCTCGTGCGGGTCGAGCTGCCCACCCCGGTCGAGGTCGAGTCGCTCACCGACAGCGTGCGCGGCAGCGGCGGGTTTGGCTCCAGCGGGAGCTGACGCTCGTCAGTGGGTGGGGGGCGTGAGCAGACCGTGGGTCTGCAGGAACTGCTGGGCCACCGACGCGGGGTCAAGGCCCGCGATCGTGACGGCGTAGTTGAGCTGGCGGATGGTGTCCGTGGTCAGTCTGTCGTCGACGCTCTGGATCGTGTCCGCGAAGGCGGGCCCCTCGACCGCCATCGCCTTGGCCGACACCACCGGGACGACGTTGCCCCATCCGAAGGCTCGGCGGGGGTCGCGCATGAGCACGTAGTCGCCCGTGGCCAGCTGCCCGTCGGTGCTCTTGACGTCAGCGGCCTGAATGGAGTCGCTGTTGAGGGCCGCGTACTGATCGCCCACCGCCATCGGCCGGTAGCCGATCGGCACAAACCCGTAGGCGACGTTGAGGTCGGGCAGGCCGGGCGACCCGGTCTGGAACTGGGCTGGGCCGCCGACCGTCAGTGCGGCGCTCAGGCGGTTGAGGTCGCCGATCGTGTGGGCGTGGTTCGCCTCCGCGTAGGCCACCGTGACGGCGATCGCGTCGGTGTCCGAGAACGGGGTGGGGGCCAGCACCTGCATGCCGTGTGCCAGCGCGTAGTGCTGGGCTCCCTGGTAGGCGTCAAGCAGCGTGCCGAAGCCGTGGTGGTAGCCCGCGATGACGGTGTTGAAGGTGTTGAGGTACTCGGGATAGACGCTCAAGGAGCCGCTGTGGAGCGCCTGCACGGTCACGTCGGTGGGCCCGATGTTCTGGTTGATGTTGACGCTATAGCCCTGGGCACGCAGGGCCTGGGCGTACAGCTGCCCGAGAACGAACTGCTCGGCGAAGTTCTTGTCGCCGACGGTGATCACGGGCTTGCCGACACCGGGCAGAGCGGTCGTGGTCGTCGATCCGGTGGTGCCGGTACCTCCGCTGCTGCTGGTACTGCTGCTGCTCGTGGTGGCGGTGGCGACGCTCGACGTCGAGCTGGTTGTCGTGCGGGTCGTGGTGACCGCCGTCGACGAGGTGGTGCCTGAGCTGCCGCAGGCCACGCAGACGAGCGCGGCCAGGACGGCGGCGACGAGGCGTGCGGCGGTGGTGGCAGAACCGGGGAAGCGCATCGAGGGGCCGCGAGGCGATGCTAGACCCCCGCGGCCCGCCGCGCCTCCGCATGGGCTGCGTCCTCCAGATCATCCGCGAGCGGAGCCAGCGGCTCCGGGAGGCCCAGCGCCGTCTGGATGAGCCAATCCGCGAACCAGGCGTTCTTGGGCAGCAGCGGTCCGTGCAGGTAGGTGCCGATGACGTTGCCGGCCCGGACGCCCTCGTGCCCGTCACCGCCGTTGTTGCCGTGGCCCTTGAGCACGCGGCCCAGCGGCTGGGCATCGCCCAGGAACGTGCGCCCGCCGTGGTTCTCGAAGCCCGCGAGCACGCGCCGATGGCCGGGTGGGTCCGTCTCGAGCTCGACTTCGATGGCGACGTTGCCGATGAGCCGTGAGTCCTCGCTGCGTACGGTGTGCAGGTCCACCAGGCCGACGCCCGGGAGCGTCTCGGCGCCGAGCTCATAGGAGCGGCCCAGCAGCTGATACCCGCCGCAGACCGCGAGGATGACCGCGCCACGGGCGGCGGCGGCGTGCACGTCGTCGTGCTTGGCCTCGGCGAGGTCGTGGGCGCAGAGCTTCTGGTCGCGGTCCTGACCGCCGCCGATGTAGTAGATGTCGGCGCCGTCGGGGTCCAGCGGTTCACCGAGGCTGGCGGAGGAGAGCTCAAAGCCGATGCCCCGCCACTGCGAGCGGCGCTCAAGCATGATCAGGTTGCCGCGGTCGGCGTAGATGTTCATCAGGTCGGGGTACAGCGCGCAGACCCGGAGCGTCCGCTCGGCCTCAGGCACGGAACATCACCACCGTGCTCCCCACGTAGTCCTCGGTCGGCTCGATCTCCATCCGGCTGGCGGCGCGCAGGCCCGCCGCCTCGCCCTCGCGCTCCAGCGTGTCGGGGTCCACGCGGTCCAGGTGGATGAGGTCCTGCTCGACGGTCAGCGCGCCGTCGGTGGTGACGGTCTCGCGGCGGCGCTCCAGCTCAAAACCGTCGCCGTCGGTCCGCACCGCCACGGGCCGGCTGCTGTAGACGACCCCGTCGTGCTCGGCGACGTCGGGCAGCGGCCCGGGTACGGTGCTGTCGGTGATGTCGAAGAGCTCGAGCTCGTCGGCGATGGCGATCGCCAGCACCCCCGGCGACTCGAGGTGGTAGACGGCGCACTCGAGGAAGGCGGCGCGCCCCTCGGGGCCGCCCAGGAGCTGGATCGTCTGCATCGGCATGATGATCAGCGGGAAGCTGAGGTCGAGCCAGAACGCGCGCGCGTCAGCGACGATGGTGATGACCTCGAGGCCCGCGGCCCGGTCGCGCAGTTGCCCCAGCAGGTCGTCGTCGCGATCGATGGCCACCACCTCGTGGCCCTCGCGGGCGAGCTCGAGCGTCGTGCGTCCGGTCCCCGCGCCCACGTCGAGCACCGGGCCGCCGATGCGCCGGGCCAGCGCCCGCCAGAACATGAGGTCCGCGGTGTAGCTGCCGCATTCCAGGTCGTGCCAGATCGCGTTGCTCACGGCCGCGCCCCTGCCGTCTCGCGCGACCAGAATGCCGCCACGTGACCGCGTCGCTGAAGCTCTGAGCGCAGCTCGAGCAGCGCGGTGTAGGTGGGCAGGGCAAACACGCGGCCATCCGGGGAGGCCTGCAGCGCGGCGTCGAGGGCGGCGCCGAGCGCCGGGATGACGGTGAGCCGCTCGCCTGCCAGGCCCGCGTACTTCAGCCGCAGGGCCAGCTCGGCGGCGCGGGTCCCCGCGCAGGTGACGTGGCGAACGCGACCGGCCAGCATCTCGAAGTCGGCGTCCCAGATCCAGGAGATGTCACGACCGTCGGCGATGCGATCGTTGAGGATGACGAGCAGGTCCAGCTCGTCGGGCTCGAGGACGAGCGTGCGCACGATCTCGTTGGCGCCGGCGGGGTTCTTGATGAGGAGGATCGAGAGCTCGTGGGTGCCGATGGTGATCCGCTCAGCGCGCCCGAACGCCGGGCTGACCGTGGCCAGGCCCGCCGCGATCGCGTCCAGCGAGACGCCGAGCCCGAGGCACAGCGTCGCCGCGCCCAGGGCGTTGTAGACGTTGTAGAGGCCGGGGAGGGGGAGCTCGACATGCGCCATCCCCGCGGGCGTGTGCAGCTCAAAGGTGGCGCTGCGCGTCCCGTGCAGCTCGATGCGACGGCCCGACACCGATGGGTCGGGTCGGGTCTGGCCGCATGACGGGCAGTGGTAGATGCCCAGGTGGCCCATGTAGATCGCGTCGTAGGTGTACGCCGCGCCGCAGCGCCGGCAGTGCTTGGAGTCCGAGGCGTGCTGCATCTCCGCCGTGGCCATCGCCGGATCCTCGACGCCGAAGTAGCGCACCCCGGCGCGGTCGCGACCGAGGTCGGCGATCAGGGGGTCGTCGGCGTTGCAGGCCAGCACCGCCCCGGCCGGCAGGGCCGCCACGGTCGCGGCCCAGCGGTCGGCGATCGTCTCGAGCTCGCCATAGCGGTCGAGCTGATCGCGGAACAGGTTGCCCAGCAGCACGGCGCGAGGGCGTAGCTCTGGCACCACCCGGTCAAGCCAGAACTCGTCGAGCTCGAACAGCCCGAGCTGGCCGTCGATCGCGCCCCCACGACGGGCGGCCTGCAGCAGGGTGGAGGCGACCCCGCCGCCCATGTTGGCGCCGGCGCGGTTGTGGACCAGCCTGGTGCCGGCACCCTCCAGGATGGCCGCCGCCATCGCCGCGGTGGTCGTCTTGCCGTTGGTGGAGGAGATGACCGCACAGCCCTGGGGCAGGCGCGCCGCGAGGCGCTCGACGGCGTGAGGGTCGAGGCGGGTGAGGACCTTGCCCGGGAGGCTGGTCCCGCCGCCCCGGCCGGCACGCCGGGCCAGCTCGCCGACCGCGCGGGCGGCGGCGATCTTGACATCCAGGACGCTCACGCGGGGATGGCCGGAGCTGCCGTCGTCGCGGGCACGAGCGTCTGGACCGCCCCCGGCAGCACGCCGACGGTCACCGGCAGCTCGGCGATCGGGTCCCCGTCGGCGTACATCGTGAACGGCCGCGACGCGGCGATCTCGATCGTTCGTCCGCGCAGCAGCTCGACGTTCTCCAGATGGACGTGGGCGCCGGTGAACACGGCCGGGGCCCGGCGCAGGAAACGGAGCTTGGGGGTCTGGAGGATCATCACCACGTCAAGCATGCCGTCCTGGAGTGTGGCGTCCGGGGCGAGCATCATTCCGCCGCCGTAGTAGCGCGAGTTCGCCGCCGCCACGGTGTAGCCCGACACCGTGCGCGGCTGGCCGCCATCGA
This sequence comes from uncultured Solirubrobacteraceae bacterium, assembly GCA_963764125.1. GTDB lineage: Bacteria > Actinomycetota > Thermoleophilia > Solirubrobacterales > Solirubrobacteraceae > Palsa-465. The sequence continues at coordinate 44,405 of CAVXRR010000028.1, read as the reverse complement.
CGGTGACGGTGAACCCCGCCGGGTGCCATCCGGCCAGCGCCCGCAGCAGTCCGTAGGCATAGACCAGGCGCCCGCGCACGAGCGTCGTCTCGTTGGCGATCCGATTGGCCACCGAGTCAAAGCCGCAGCTGGCGATCCCGATGAACGTCTTGTCGCCGATGACGCCGAGATCGAGGCGGCGGACCTCGCCGTGGGCGAGGACGTCGCAGGCTGCCTGCGGCGAGCCTGGGATGCCGAGCATCCGCACGAAGTCGTTGCCCCGGCCGCCCGGCAGCACCCCCAGCACGCCGTCGGTGTGGCGCAGCGCGTCGGCGACCGCCCCGATGAGCCCGTCGCCGCCGAGGGCGACCGCGGTCTCACCCGCCTCGGCGGCGGCCACCGCCAGCTCGCGCGCGTGATCGAGGCTGCGGGTGCGTTCGACGTGGTGGTCCAGGCCCAGGCGGCGCATGGTCGCCTCGATTCCGTTGAGCTCCCGGGCCGCTCGCCCGCCACCCGCGAACGGGTTGACGATCAGCGACAGCGTCACCCGGTCACCAGCGAGTACAGGCTCTCGGCGACGGCGACGGGTGCGGGATCCTCGGCGGCCTCGGCCTGGGCGCGGGTCGTCACGCCGGTGAGAACGATCGCGCCGTCGATGCCCGCGGCCGCGGCGCCGCCGAGGTCGGCATCGAGCCGGTCGCCCACCATCAGTGCCGGGCCCGGCCCCAGACGGTCCAGCGCCGTCTCGAAGAGCAGCACGTCGGGCTTGCCCACGCTGCGGGCAGTCCGTTCGGTGGCGAACTCCAGGGCGGCCAGGATCGCGCCCGTCCCGGGCCAGTAGCCGTCGCTGGCGGGGAACGTGCGGTCGCGTCCGGCGGCAATCATCTCGGCGCCGTTGAGCACAGCCTGGGTGGCGGTGCGCAACTCCGCGAACGTGAAGTCATCGTGGCCCGCCACCACCACGATCTCGGCGGTGGACGCCCGGTCGGTCCCGTTGACGATGCGCTGGCCCGCGTCCGCGACGTGGCGGAAGATCGCCGCCGAGCCGATCACGAACGTCGGCGTCCCCGGGCGGCGGTCGGCGAGCACGTACTGGATGGCCGATCCGACCGTGACGATCTCCTCCAGCGACGCCTGCAACCCCATCGACCACAGCTTGCGCACGTACTCCTCGGGCGCCAGGCGGCTGTCGTTGGTGACGAAGGCCAGCGTCTTGCCGTGATTGCGCAGCTCGGCCAGCGCCTCGCGGGCGTTGGGGGTCGCCGTCTGGTCGACCCAGACGCATCCGTCGAGGTCGAGCAGGACGTGCTCGTAGTGGTCAAACAGAGGGGAGAGGGACATGGAAGAGGTGGCGGCCGCGGCCCGGATTATCCAATGCGCCCGCGTTATGACTCGCGACGCGCCAGCAAGGCCGCAAACTCCGTAGATCCTACGGACTCCAGTCCGCAGTCCCTGCGGTCAACCCCGCCGGCACCGCGCCGATACGTGTCGGGCTTCCCGATTGAGCGACCCCTCTCCTGGAGGAAATCTTGAAGCCCAGCACCCCAAGCGGACGCATGTCCCAGGAGGCTCTCCTCAGCCTCTGGCGCACATATAAGGAAACCGGGGACACCAGCGCGCGTGATCGTCTGGTCTTCTCGCTCGCCCCCGTGGTCAAGGCAATCGTCTACCGCAAGATCCGCGAGATCCCCGCCTACCGCGAGGTCGACGACTACATCTCCTGCGGCCTGGAGGCCCTGATCAAGTCGATCGACCGCTACGACCCGGAGAAGGGGGCCACCCTCGAGCAGTTCGCCTGGACCCGGATCCACGGCGCGGTGCTCGACGAGCTGCGCCGGTTCGATTGGGCCCCGCGCTCCCTACGCCGCCGCGAGCGCGAGATGCACCACGCCCGTGAGCGCTTCAACGCTATCCACGGACGCGCACCGAGCCGGGCCGAGCTCGCCGAGCTGCTGGCGATCTCACGCGATGAGCTCAACGCACTCCTGTCCGACCTCGACCGCTCGGAGGTCGGGTCACTCAACGCGACGGTGACCTCCGCCGACGACAACAACGCGGCGGAGCACATGGACGTGGTGCCCAGCACCGACCGCGACACCGATCCCGAGCACGTGGCCATGCGCGAGGGCGCCGTCGCCCGGTTCCGCGCGGCCTTCGACCAGCTCCCCGAGCGCGAGCGCAAGGTGGCGCTCCTGCTCCACGTCAACAACCTCACCCTGCGCGAGGTCGGCGAGGTCCTCGGCGTGTCCGAGAGCCGCGTCTGCCAGATCCACGGAAAGCTCAAGCGCGGCCTGCGCGAGCGGCTGAGCGCCGACGAGCTGCTCTTCCTCGAAGTCGCCTGATCACCATCCGCGGACCCGAGTCCGCGGAGCCGTTCCCTCCTGTATGCACGAAGGCCGGCGTCCACGGGCGCCGGCCTTCGTCCTGCTCACGGCGTGTTTAACGGGGCCATTCGCGTAAGTCGAGCCCAGTGGACGGAAATACGCGGGCCTTTTTTGCTGTCCGGGTGAGGCACCGCGGGGACTGCCGGCGTGAGCGATGCGCACCCGGCTGTGCCTGGCTCGACGTGCCTGAGCGTGGTCGGCGTCCGAGGGCCTAGTCCATCCACACCAGTTGACGCAACCGCAGGACCCCCAACTGGGCGTCAGAATTCGGACTTCGTGGCCCCCAACTAGCGCTCTGCAATCCGGTGCTGCGGCAGAGCGACTAGACGGGCCAAGCCCATGCGCCATCGGCGTTCATTCCCCTGAACTCAACAGCACTAAACACCCACTGGACGAACGTACTAGTCCTTGTGAGAGTAGGGGCTATTGAATACCCGTAGATTCGCGGGCACAATCCTGCCGGAGAGTTGACGTCGGGGGGGCAACCCGACGCCAACCTCAGCAAGGTCCCGCAGGTCTCCCAGGTCCCCCAGGTTCCGCTAGGAGGTGTTGGATGGGTTTCCGCGGTTATTGATGTCTGCGGAGGGGTTCGCGTCACGAGCAGCCCCTCCGCTTTGTTCCTGGCGGGTTTATCGTCCTCCCGCCGTCCGGCTTTACCCATATCGAGCCGACGTGGACGGTCGTTGAGTTCCGGCGATTTCCTGGCCATATGTATGAGCCTTCGTTCAGGAATGACGCCGAGACGCCGATCAGAGGGCCATGGACAGGATGTCTTCGGAGCGCACGGCTGCGCGTCTGGCTCGCGTTGCGCAGTGTGTATTCATCGGCGGAATCGCCGCCGCGCTGTGGCTGACGGCGAGCCTCGATAACTGGCGCCTGGCGCCGCTCGGAGTGATCGTGGCGTTTGCCATCATCAGCGAATTCACGGCCGTCGATCAGCCGGCGATGCGTGTCTATATCTCGGGGAGCTTCCTGGGAATCGTGCTCGCCGCCATTGTGCTTGGTGGCGGACCGGCCGCATTGGTCGGCATTCTCACGATCGCCTTCGGTTGGCTCCGCATCCGGGAGCGGGCGCACATGCTCCTGAACAATCTCATCATCTTCTCGGCGTTCCCGCTGATCACCGGCGTCGTGTTCCGCGCCGCAGTCAGAGGGCTGCACCTGGAGCCGCACCAGGTCGGTTTCTATCTCTGCGTGTTCGGCGCGTTTGTCTTGGCGCTCTGCCTGAACTTCACTGGCTACGCCGGCGCTCAGGGACGGAAGGATGAGTTGTCGTTTGGCACAAGAGTCCGCGAGGTGCTCGTGCCCGTACTCCCGGCAGAGCTCTTCTCGGCTCTCTTGACGCTTGCCGCCGCCTACGTTGCGTTTGAACTTGGGACGGTCGGCATTGTGCTCTTCGGGCTTGTGCTGGTCATCTTCCAGTACCTCGTCGGAGAGCTCCTGAAGTCAAAGAACCGCAGCGACAAGCTCCAGCGGATCGCCACCACCGACGAGCTCACGGGCCTGGGCAACCGCGAGGAGTTTCACGCCACGATCGGCAAGCGGATCGTCGCCGCCCAGGAGTCGGACGGCCACTTCGCAGTGCTCCTCATGGACCTGGACCGCTTCAAGGAGATCAACGACACGCTCGGCCACCACTTCGGGGATGTGCTGCTCAAGGATCTCGGCCCGCGCCTGTCGGCGACGATCGGGGAGGGCGGGTTCGTCGCGCGCCTCGGCGGCGACGAGTTCGGGATCCTGCTCGCCGAGGACACCGACGACGCGGCGGTCCTCGACGTGGTGATGACGCGGCTGTTCAAGTCCATCAGCGAGCCATTCGTGATCGACGAGCTCTCGCTCGAGGTCGGTGCCAGCGTCGGGGTGGCCCGCTTCCCGCAGGACGGCACGGACTCCCACGCGCTGCTGCGCTGCGCCGACATCGCGATGTACGCGGCCAAGGAGACCCAGACCGAGTACAAGATCTACACCGCCGAGCAGAACCAGCACTCCAAGCGCCGGCTGGGCGTGCTCAGCGGCATCCGCCACGCCCTGGTCCAGGACGAGATCGTGGTGCACTACCAGCCGATCATCGACCTCGACCACATGCGCGTACGCGGCGCCGAGGGCCTGGTGCGCTGGCAGCACCCCGAGCATGGCCTCATCCCGCCCGGCGCGTTCGTGCAGACCGTCGAGCAGACCGGCCTCATCGGCCCGCTGACGCGCCACGTCCTGGAACGGTCCATCGCCGAATGCGCTGCCTGGCGCAAGGATGGGCGCGAGATGTCGGTGGCGGTCAATCTCTCCGTGCGCAATCTCCTGGACCATGATCTCCCCAAGGAGATCGAGCGCCTGCTGAGCACGTACGGCCTGCCGCCGGAGGCACTGCAGCTCGAGATCACCGAGAGCATGATCATGTCCGACCCCGAGCGGGCGCTCGCGACCGTGACCCGGCTGAGCGCACTCGGCGCGCGTCTATCGGTCGACGACTTCGGCACCGGCTACTCGTCGCTGGCCAACCTGCGCAAGATGCCGATCGACGAGCTGAAGATCGATCGCTCCTTCGTCTCGCCGATGCTGCACAACGAGAGCGACCTGATCATCGTGCGCTCCACGATCAACCTCGGCCACGACCTCGGGCTCAACGTGATCGCCGAGGGCGTCGAGGACAACCCGACGCTCGAGCAGCTCGCGGTGCTCGGCTGTGACCACGCCCAGGGCTACCACGTCTCAAAGCCGATGCCGGCCGATGCCTTCAACAGCTGGCTCACCAAGGCTGCGCCGCATCCGGCCAAGCTCAACGGCAACGGCAAGGGGTCTGCGGCCAAGAACGCGCCCGGCTCGGTCGCGGGCGGCGCCCTCGACCTCGGCGGCCTCACCTTCGCCGCTCCCGAGCAGTAGGCCCGCCCGACTCAGAACAGCGCTTCTTGGGCGCTGGGCGCCGGTGGCGCCAAGCACTCCGGGCCGTCGTAGCGGGCGTCGTTGACGGCGAAACCGACCTCGGTCACCCCGGTCAAGCCGGCCGGGAGGCCACTGAGGATCTCGCGCAGCTCCGAGCGCGGGGTGGAAATGTCCAGCCACGCCGACTCGGCGCCGGGGTCGAGAATGACCGGCATGCGGTCGTGCAGCGACGCGATCGCCGAGTTGGCGGCGGTGGTGAGGATGGTGCAGGTCCGCAGGGTGCCGCCGTCCTCTGCGTGCCAGATCGACCAGAGCCCGGCAAAGGCAAACACCTGACCGTCGGTCCGGGTGATGTGAAACGGCTGCTTGGGCCCTCCGGTCGGGCTCGGTCCTCGGCGCCACTCGTAGAACCCGTCGGCCACGACCAGGCACCGAAAGCGCTCGAAGGCACGCCGGAACGCCGGCTTCTCGGTCGCCGTCTCGAGCCGGGCGTTGATCATCTTCAGGCCGGTGTCGGGACTCTTGGCCCACGATGGCACCAGTCCCCAGCGCAGCATGTCGCCGCGAGGATGACCCTCGCGATCGGTGGTCACGGCCAGCACGTCGTCCCCGGGCGCCACGTTGTACCGGGTCTTCACCTCGATCGACTCGCCGATCGGGAAGCGGGCGCGCAGCGCGCCCGGATCAGGCGTGGCCAGGCTGTATCGCCCGCACACGGCGGCCGAACCCGGCCCGGCTCAGCGCCCGCGCGCCGCGATCTGCTCGGCGCGCTCGGACTGGGCCTTGCGTTGTCGGCGTCGCCCGAAGAACGCGAGCACGCCGATGGCCACGACGACGAGGACGAAGCCCCAGAAGATCCGTAGATCCAGCGAGAGCCCGCCGGTGACCAGCGCTACCAGGCTGACGATGCCGAAGCCGAGGAGCAGGATGGCGACGACCAGGGAGATGATGATCAGGATCGCCGCGGACGCGAGCCAGGGTGCCGGCGCTCTTGGGGGGCGCCACCAGGCCCATGAATCTCAGCCCGAGCAACTGACGGTTGGTGGGCGCCTCGACCCCGAGGCGCTCGGTCGCGCGCTTGAGGTCGTCGGGACGCCGCTCGGCCAGCGCCAACGACGCATCGGCCATCCGCCTCAGCTGGAGGCGCTCCTGCGGTCGCGCCGAGGCGATCGCCCGCTGGAAGTGGGCGCGGGCGGCCTTGGCGTCGTAACGCTCGGCCGCGCGGGCGCCGAGAATGGCCTGGGCCGCGGCCTTGAACTTGGTTTCGGCCGCGAGTTCCTCGTCGCTGCGGCTCTCCATCTGCTGCATCGCGGCCAGCTGGCTGCGCTGCTCGACCCGCATCGTTCGCTGCTGCTTGGGCATGTCGTGAGTCTAGTTCAGGCTTGGGTTTGATCACGAAGATGCGTTCCCCGCTCAGTGACTGCCCGATGTCAAGGACGCTCGCGGGCGGCGGCCGGTACACGTCGATGTGGTGGCCGTTGATCGCGCCGCCGGTGTCCTGAGCGACGAACCAGCCCCCGTAGCCGTCGTTGCGATACGCCGGGACATAGACGCGGCTGCCCAGCGGGATGACCGTGGGGTCCACGGCGATCGACTGGTAGTAGTGCAGCGGCAGGGAGGACCCGGCTGCGAATGTGACGCCGCGCAGCGGCATGTACTTGGCGCCGCGGCCGTTGGACCAGCCGCCGGCGCCCAGCGGGAACGTGACCGCGCGCTTCTTGTTGCGCCAGAACCCGCCGGCCCGCCAGTACGGGGCGCCGGCCGACCAGCCATCAGACGGCGAGGTCGAGGCTCCCGTCGAGGTCACCCAGCCGCCGTCTCCGAGCGCATCGATGTGGTAGGTCTGCCCGTCCAGGCCGATGCCCGAGCCCTCCATCGACATGCCGGTGGCCGAGTACAGCCAGTCGACGCGATGCAGGCCGGGGAGTCCGGGCGCCTTGACCATCCTGCCGACGAACCACGACTCCGGCGCCGGCCAGTACTCCGTGATCGCCACGCCCTTGAGCCAGGCGCCCTTGGCGTGTTTGCTGGGCGGGGAGGAATCCGCGTGGGAGTGGGCGTCACCGGGGCGAGCCCGCCACCCAGCAGCGGGGCACCACCCGAGCTCGAGGTCGGCGCGGGGAGGACCCGACCGCGCTGCCGCCACCGGCGGCGCCCTGCGCGGGGAGGGCTCGCTTGACATAACGCCCCGGCACCGATGATCGCGGGGGCGAGGAGACGGGCAATGACGCGTTGACGAGGGGTCATCGGACGGGGACGAGCTCCGGGCGCGGCGGACGCCGTGGGTGCCGGCGCCGCAGCAGGCGCCGATGCGCACGCGCGCAGCCTATCGCCTGGGTTCGTCGTCGCGCCGGCCGCTGCGCAGCCACGACGGGATGACCGCGTGCGTCGCCTCAGGACTGCGCCGGGGGCGGCTGGTCGATGCGCACCAGATTCCCGGACGGGTCGCGCACGGCGAAGTCGCGCGTGCCCCAGAACTGCTCGGTCGGCTCCTGCACGATCTCGGCGCCCGAGGCGCGCACCTTCTCGAAGGTGGCGTCGAGGTCGTCGGTCTGAAAGTGGACGCCGTTCATGCGCGCCCTTGGCGACCAGCGCGGCGATGGCGTCGTCGTCGGCGGGGCTGCCGTTCAGGTAGTTGGTGATGACGATCGCGACGGCGGGCTGGGAGGCCGCACCGACGGTGACCCAGCGGAAGTGCTCGCGGGCGACGTCGTCGCGCACCTCGAGGCCGAGCGTGTCGCGGTAGAAGGCCAGAGCGAGCTCGGGGTCGTGGACCAGGACGAAGCAACGGGAGAGCGTGACGTTCATGCCTGCAACAGTACGGAGCCGCGCGCCCTCGCGCGCTTCTCCGATCCTGCTCGGTTTCCGGGTCGGGCGGGTGAGGTCCTTGGCGACGCAGCCCGACACGTTTGCCAGTGCGCTGTGATCGCGGGCCCGATAGGCCGTCGGCGTCTCGCCGACGAGCTCGGTGAACCGGGCGCTGAACGAGCCCAGCGACGTACACCCGACCTCGAGGCAGACCTCGGTGACCGACAGGTCACCGCGGCGCAGCAGCGCCTTGGCGCGCTCGATGCGCCGGGTCATCAGGTACGCGTATGGGGTCTCGCCGTACGCCTCGCGGAACCGGCGCGAGAAGTGCGCGGTCGACATCAACGCGGTACGGGCCAGCGCGCCGACCCGCAGCGGCCGCGCGTACTCGCGATCCATCAGATCCCGGGCGCGGCGCAGATGCGCGAGGTTGGCGAGCTCCTCCGGCGTCACGTCACGCGGTCCCCAGCTCGGGGATGGGCGAGAAGCCCTGTGACCCGATCACCGACAGCAGCTCGAGTCGCTGAGCGTCCTCTGAGTCCGGCGCCGCGGTGAACACGACGAGCCGCTCGGTGACGTTGTGCTCGGAGATGAGGATCTGACAGTGGAGCGTGAGTCCACCGACGAGCGGGTGCACGAAGCGCTTGAGCTTCCCGTCCGGGCTGGCGACCTCGTGGCGTTCCCACAGCGCGGCGAACTCATCGCTCTCGCGCAGCAGGTGGTCGACGAGCTCGCGCGCCTCGGCGTCGTCGGGAGCGCGTCCGTGCACGGCACGGAGCGAGGCGACCCAGGTCCGGGAGTGCAGAGGCTGATCCTCCTCGGGGTGGATGCGACGCTCCGCCGGCTCGGTGAACCACCGGTAGATCAAGCTGCGCCGGAGCCCGGTGTGCCGCGTCTGTACGCCGACGAGCGCCTCGGCGAGAGGGTTCTGCGCCAGCGTCACGCCAAGGTCGGAGGTGATCTGCGCCGGCGTGTCGAGCTGCTCGAGCACGCGCAGCAGCTCCGGGCTGGCGTGGTCGGTTCGCGACGTCGCGCGCCGGCGGGGTGTGCCCGGCGAGCTCGAACAGGTGGTCGCGCTCGTCCTGGGTCAGCCGCAGCGCCCTCGCCAGCGCAGCGACGGTCTGCTCGGACGGCCGTGAGCCACGACGCTGCTCCAGGCGGGCGTAGAAGTCGGTGGACATGTGCGCGAGGGAGGCAACCTCCTCGCGGCGCAGCCCGCGGGTCCGCCGCCGCCGGCCGGCGTGCAAGCCGACCTCCCTGGGTTCGAGGGCCTCACGCCGGCGCCTGAGGAAATCCGCCAGACCGTCTCGATCCATGGCTCTGAGGATAGAGGCCCGCCCACCCACATCCAGGGACAGGTTGTCCGTGGATACATCGGCCTCTGGTACCGCGCGCGTGCCGGGCCCACCATGGGATCCCACGATCTCGAACACAGGAGCCTCAATGACCACCACCACGCTGCCCGGCGGAACGTTCGCGATGGCCGATGACCTGAGGGTCACCCGGCTGGGATACGGCGCGATGCAGCTCGCCGGCCCGCACGTGTTCGGCCCACCGGCCGACCCTGACGCCGCCCTGGCCGTGCTTCGCGAAGCGGTCGGGCTCGGCATCACGCACATCGACACGGCCGACTTCTACGGTCCGCAGGTCACCAACCAGCTCATCAAGGAGGCGCTGCACCCGTACCCGGACGAGCTGCGCATCGTGACCAAGGTCGGTGCGACGCGCGATGCCGAGGGCGGCTGGCCGAGGGCACGGTCGCCCGAGCAGCTGCGCGCACAGGTCCACGACAACCTGCGCCATCTCGGGCTCGACGTTCTGGACGTCGTCAACCTACGCGTCGGCGGGCTCGACAGTCCCGAGCCCGGCTCGATCGCCGAACCGTTCGGGGCGCTGGCCGACATGCAGCGCGAGGGCCTCATCCGCCATCTGGGCCTCAGCACCGTCAACGCGGAGCAGGTCGCCGAGGCGCAGGCCATCGCGCCCGTCGCGTGCATCCAGAACTTCTACAACATCGCCAACCGCCGGGATGACGAGCTCATCGACGCTCTCGCCGACCAGGCGATCGCGTACGTGCCGTACTTCCCGCTCGGCGGGTTCTCACCGCTGCAATCCGACACGCTGGAGGCGGTGGCGGCGCGCCTGGAGGCCACACCGATGGCCGTCGCCCTGGCGTGGCTGCTGCAGCGCTCGCCCAACATCCTGCTGATCCCCGGCACCTCGTCAGTGGCCCACCTGCGCGAGAACGTCACCGGAGCCGCGGTCCAGATCCCCGAGGACGAGCTCTCGGAGCTCAACGAGCTCTCGGTCGAAGGTCAGGCGGGATCGGCCAGCGCGGACGGTTGAGGAAGTGGACGCCCACCAGCGGGCGTGCTCTGCGCCGGTCACGGCTGAACGTTCGCGCTGTAGTAGCACTCCTGGCCGTCGGGTACGCCGCTGTCGGCGCGATCCGCCACCCAGGCGCCGTTGTGTGTGGGGCACTGCTCTGGCATCGGCTGCCACCAGTCCACCCAGTGCGCGTCCGCGTAGTCGTCTGACTGGCCCGGGCAGCTGGAGGCGGGCTGGCCGACCAACGCGCAGAAGCTCGCGCGCGGCCGTCCCGCGGAGTCCACCAGCGCCGAGTCCCAGCTGTGCAGAACCGGGAGGCTCTGCCCGCTGGTGTACGCGACCCCATTGGCGAGCTGACAGGGGCTGGTGGAGGTGCAGGCCTCAGCGGCCAACGCGAACTGGTACCAGAAAAGCTGGGTGACGCGGACCGCTCCATGGACGGTCGGCGAGGTGACGTCAGCGAGGTCGCGCCATACCTGCGCGCCCTGGGCCTGGGCGGCCGGGTTCCCGTCGACCAGGCACCCGAAGGTGTCGTTGGTCCCGACCACCGCGTGGCACGTCACCCCGTGGGGATGGTTGGCGTCCTGCCGAGTTCCGGAATCGAGGTGCACTCCGGACTCGGTGACCCAGACGTTGGCAGCGGCCCCAGCGGCGTAGCGGTCGTTGAGCTGAGCCAGTGCGGCGACGAACTCGCGCAGGTCGGCAGTGCCCTGAGCGGTCGGGTCGGTGTAATCGTGGACCGCCCAGTCGGTGGGCATCGTCGTCGGATTGTCGCCGGGCTGCCGACAGCCTCCAAGTCCGCGGGCGCAATGGACGATGGCGTAGAGCGCCTGGTAGTAGCCCGGATACAGCGATCCCTCGGGAGTGGTGAGGCTGGCGTGCCCGGCGTCCAAATAGCTGAGGTTCTCCGGGGCGCCGAGGGCCAGGGCGGCCACCGTCACCACCGGGAACCCGGGAGCGGCCCGATGCAGCGCGTTGGCGTCGGTCTGGGCGATGTACCAGAGCATCGCCGCGCGCTGCGGGTTGCTCCGGTAACCCGCCATGTCCGGCTCGTTCCACGCCTCGACGTCCACCGGCATCCCGGTGCTCTGTCGCGACGCCCACAACGCCTGCAACGCCATGTCGACACCGCAGGAGTAGTCACTGGCCTGCATGGCATTGTCGGGGTCCGGCATCTCTGGCGTACCGCCAATGCGCGTCCCGGCGCTGAACACGATCTGCGGCCTCAGCCCGTCGGCCTGAGCCTGCGCGAGTTGCGCCACCAGGGTGTTCCAGGCGGCCGCGCCCTGGGTGTAGGCGGGCGAGGCCGTGCACGCGGTCCCGTCGAACGAGCCTCGGGCGTCGTAGGGCACGAAGAACCTCACGCGCCCGCGCGCGCCGAGGATGTCCGCCGCGAACTGCCGTCCCGCGGGCGTGGCCGCCTCGGCGAGGAAGTCACCCGAGACGCCGAACCGCGACGGGCTCGGTGGCGACGGCGGCGCCTGGCCGGCCACCACACGAGGCTCGCGCACCGGGTGGCCGCCGCCGGCGATCGGGGCCAGCAGTAGCGCGGCAGCTGTGACCAGCGCGACCACGAGACCGACTCGGGGTCGGCGTCCGGCTGTCGGAGCAGACGGGATCGGTTCGACAGTAGTGGATCCCGTCGACGCTGTCTGGTCGGCGGTTTTCACATACAACTAGACATAAGCCCGATTATCGAGCGTTAACTCTCCGAAAATCAGGGCTGTCCAGCGGCATTGTTCCATCCCCCCGCCGCCGATACCTGAGCGGACACCCGGTCCTCGTCGGTCTTGCCCTCGTGGCGGGGTCGATCCTCATCGCCGCTGGCGTCCAATGGAGACGACTTCCGCGGGTCGAGGCCGTTCTCGTGCGCCATGCACCCAGATTGGGTGTGAGACACCCATTACGCTACCCTCACGGGCGGTGAAGACGATCCAGATCCGGAACGTGCCTGATGCCGTCCACGCAACCTTGCGGACGCGTGCAGCGGCCACGGGCGTCTCATTGTCGGACTACGCGCTCGCTGAACTGCGGCGGGTTGCCGAGCGTCCGGCTGTCAGCGACGTGTTGCAACGGGCGGGATCGCGGGCCGGCGGCGCCGAGGCCGCCGACATCGTCGCCGCCGTGCGCTCTGGCCGCGATCGCGAGTGACCCCTCGTTGCTCATCGTCGACACCTCCGCGGTGCTCGCTGTACTTGCCGAAAAGGCGCCCGATCGTGCGCTCGTCCAGCGGCTGTCCGACGACGGCGACCTTCACGCCCCACATCTGATTGATGTCGAGATCCTGCAGGCTCTTAGGGGTCTCGTCCGCGGCGGAAAGCTCAGCGCGGACCGCGCCGAGGACGTTCGCACCGACGTAGCCGACCTGGCGATCACTCGATATGGCCACGAGCCGCTGGCTAACCGCGTCTGGGCTCTGCGGGACAACCTCGCTGCCTACGACGCGGTGTTCGTCGCGCTCTCCGAGGCGCTCGACGTTCCGCTCGTCACCTGCGATGCCCGGCTGGCCGCGGCTCCGGGGATCGTCGTCGAGTTGTACCCGCGCGTGTAGCGTCCGCGGCCCGCGTCGCGGGCGTCACCGGGTCAGCGGTCGTTCCAGCCGGCACCGGTCGCTTCATACTCCGCCACCCGCGCCAGCATCAGCGCCGTGAGAAGCTCGGTCGGCAGCTCGCGGCTGTACGGGAGCTTGATGAAGCCCTCACCGGCGTCGTAGCCAGCGGCCTCAACCGCGGCCTTCTGGGTGGCGAAGAACGGCGGTGGGAACCGCAGCGAGCAGTGGTTCTTGAAGTTCTGAAGCATCCACAGGGTCGTGTTGTCGCCGCGGACGTACACCGGCAGATTCCACTTCAGCTGCTCTCGCGCCTCCGGGTCGGCATCGAGGCTCTGCTGTCGGAGGGCTTCGAGGTGCGGTCGCTGGGCGTCGGTGAGTTGCGCGAAGAAGTCATCGACGCTGGACCGCTTGGGCATCGGCATGGGGTCAGCGTACCTCCCCGCATCGGCCGCCACCGCGCCTGCTCGACTCTTGACAAGAGTTCTTGTGACAAGTAGTCTTGTGATACCTACTTCACTACGAGGAGGCGTCGTGCACCACAACCCCGCGCTGGCTCAGGCGCTGGCCAGAGAACGTGTTACTGAGCTTCGGCAGGGCGCCGGGACGGGCGTGCAGACCCGACGCGTCGTTCCGCGGCTGCGGGCGATCGAGGCCGCCAGGCGCGGAGCCGGCTGGCTGCTGGTCGATGTTGGCCTGCGGCTTGCGCTGCCGCGGGCCGCGATGAAGCGGCCCCCGGTGCGCGCGCACCGGTGAGGACTGACACCGGGGCCCCACTGCACGTGACCTCCCCCCGACGAGCTCGCAGCCAGGCCGAGCCCAACCGAGCTCGCCGTGCGCAGGCGGCGCCCTCCACCGAGCCGCTTCCGCACACGCGGCCGCGACGTCAGGTGGTCACCGACGCGCGCGCCATGCGCGCGCTCGCGCACCCGCTGCGCGTGGCGCTCCTGGAGGCAATGCGGCGTGACGGAGAGATCACGGCCACCCGGGCGGCGGAGTTGCTCGGCGAGAGCCCCGGGAACATGTCGTGGCACCTCCAGACCTTGGCCAAGTATGGCTTCGTCGAGGACACGGGCCAAGGTCGCGGACGGAGCCGCCCCTGGCGCCTTACCAGCGACTCGCGGACCTTTGAGACCGGGACAGCCGACCCCGAGGGGGCCACCGCCGGCGAGGCACTGGAGCGCACCTTTGCCGAACGCACGTACAGCCAGATGCGCGAATGGTGGTCGCGACGACTGACATACCCGCTCAAGTGGCGGCGCGCCGCGTTCGTGACCGACGGCGTCACCTATCTGACATCTGCGGAGTTGGCGGCGATCATGGACGAGATCCAGGCGATCTACGACCGCTACGCGAGCCGTGCCGACAAACGACATCGCCCGGCCGGCGCCCTCCCGGTCCGCCTCCACGCGCACGGGCACCCCCTCCCGCCCACTCCTGACGGCAACTGACGCGCCGTCCGCGAAATGTGGAACGATCTGGCGCAACAGGGGCCGCGCACGGGCCGTCGCCTCGCATCAAGAGAGCTGAGGGTTGGGGTTCTTCAACCGCCGAGATGACGGGGACCGGGAGGAGAACGATTCGCTGCAGCGGATCGAGAGCGGCGGGATCCCGCTCAGTGCCGAGCAGCGCCTGAGGGGCCTGGGCGCCGAGGGCTCGATGTTCACGAGCGGCCTGTCGGTCAACGAGTTCGCTCTGCTGCGCCGCATGGGACCGCAGCCCATCGCCCAGGTCATGGGCGCGAGCGTCGTCCGCACCGGCTACCAGTACCTGCCGGCGCTTGCGCCGGGAGAGCTGGTTTCGGGCGGGATCGGGACGTCGTACTACAACACCCAGCCCGGCGGCTACGTCAACCGGTTCACGGAGCCGTCCATCTGGCAGATCCGGAACTACAAGTGGCACGCGACTGTGGTCTGCGAGCTCGATGTGCTCGCTCAGGCGTGGCGGACCGCCCGGCGCCGGGCGCTGGACCGTCTGTGCGAGGAGGCGCTGCAGGTCAACGCCGACGCTGTCGTCGGGGTTCGCCTACATCGGAGCGACCATGATCTTGGCCAGCGAACGATCGAGTACGTCGTGACCGGGACCGCCATCCGGCTTCCCGGCTCGACCGGCGCCGACTGGCCGGTCCTCACCGACCTCTCGGTCCAGGACTACTGGCGGCTGCACGAGGCCGGTCAGGAGCCGGTCGGCTTCCTGGCGGCGACGACGGCGATGTTCGCCTCACCCCCGGTCTCGACCAGCCTGAAGCGAAAGCGGACCACCCGGCAGAACCAGGAGCTCGACGAGCTCAGCGACGCGTTTCGCATTGCCCGCGAGACGGTGCGGACGCAGATCGCGGGCCAGGTGTCCGATGCCCACGGCGCCGGCGCGGTGGGCGTGACGCTCTCGCACACCGTTCACCGGGAGAAGGTGGCGCTCGCCTCGTCGCTGCAGACCGCGCCCTACCGGGGGTGGAACCGCGGGCGCCTCGGCATCCCCTACTACGTCTCCGGCCGCGGCGACGCCGAACGCCGCGGCTGGGTCATCACCATGCACGCCGCCGGCACCGCCGTGCGGCCGCGCTCGGGACCGGCGCAGTTGCACGTCAAGCCAGCCGTCCGATTGAGAGCCACGTGAGCGAATACGAACCAGGGTCACTCCAGGACATCCCGGAATCCGGCCGCGAGCGGCTGGAGCAGAACCGCCAGGGCCTGTACACCTCGGACCTGACCGTCAACGAGTTCCTGCTCGTCACCGAGGCGGGCTTTGACCCGGTCGGCCTCGTCGTCGGCAGCTCGATCTTCCACATCGGCTTCCAGGTCGCGGGGCCGACGACCAGCCGCGAGCTCGACGTGCTGTCACAGGCGATGTACAGCGCCCGCCATCTCGCGATGACCCGGATGGAGGAGGAGGCCGACCAGCTCGGCGCGGACGGCATCGTCGGTGTCCGCCTCGACATCGGCCGCTACGAGTGGGGCGCCAACATGGCGGAGTTCATCGCCATCGGCACCGCGGTCAAGCACCGGGCCGGGGAGCTGCACCGCGCGCCCAACGGACGCCCATTCCAGAGCGATCTCTCCGGGCAGGAGTTCTGGACTCTCCTGAGGACCGGCCACCGGCCGGTGGGGATGGTCATGGGCAACTGCGTCTACCACGTCGGCCGTCGGGGCCCGCTGCGCACGATGTCGCAGACCGGCCGTAACGTCGAGCTGCCCAACTACACCCAGGCTCTGTACAGCGCGCGCGAGCTGGCCATGCAGCGTATGCAGACCGAGGCCCAGGAGCTGGGGGCCGAGGGCATCGTGGGCGTCACGCTCACGGAGAAGAGCCACGGCTGGGGCAGCCACGTGATCGAGTTCTTCGCGCTCGGCACGGCGATCGTGGCGACGGAGGGCGGCTCCGGCGTCGAGCCGCCGATCACGGTGCTTGACCTCAACGACCGCTGACGCCCAAGTAGTCCTTCTCCCAGCCCGAGATCTCAAAGGCCTGACCCGGGGCGGCCCCGACGGCCAGCACCAGCGTGTCGCCGACCTTGGCCCGGGCGGAGCGCACCAGCGCCGGGTCACGGACGGCGACGAACGTTCCCGCCGGCGCATCCACGCCCTCCCCGCCGACGACGAACTCGGCGTGGCCGGCGACGACGAAATACAACTCCTCGTGGCCGTTGCTCTCGCCGTCGGCACGCTCATCGTGCTCCTCGATCACCGCGTCCCCCGGCTCGGCGCCGCGGAACAGACCCGTACCGAAGGCCCGCAGGCCGAAGTGGTGGCGCACCGGCCTCCACTCGGGGTCGCCCGGCTCGAGCGGGACGGGCGCGATGTCCGAGTAGTGCGCGGCGTCGAAATCAGACGTGGGCATGGGCCTCCGATCGGGCGAGAGCCGAGGTGTCGTTCGGCCCACGTTGTAGCGCAGGCTGTTTCAGGTGGCGCGGCGCGCCTCGCGCGCCTGTGCGGCGAGGATGGCGGTGAGATCGCCGACGAGCATTGCCTCGACGTGCCAGGCCAGCCCGCGGCCGCCCTCCGTTCGCGGCGTGTCCACCAGCGCCTGACCGCGAGCGACGATGCCGTCGACGCTGCGCGTGAAGCCCCCGCTCCCCTCTCTACCGCCACTGCCCGACGCAAGGTCTGAACCGAACACGGTGTACCTCCTTTGAGGCTGACCTTCGCAAACAGGCGTTTGCTCAGTGAAGTCTAACCGCTTCTGCGGGTACGGTTGCGCGTTATGTTCGACGGCTTCGAGGCGCGCGATCTGCCCACCGAGCGCGGCACGATCCACGCGATGGTCGGCGGCGACGGTCCTCCCCTGCTGCTCCTCCACGGCTATCCGCAGACACACCTCATGTGGCATGCGTCGGCGCCGCTTCTGGCCGAGGATTTCACCGTCGTCGCCGCCGACCTGAGCGGCTACGGAGATTCGTTTCGGCCCGCTCCGACCAGCGACCATGTCCCCCACTCCAAGCGGGCGCTGGCGCTCGATCAGGTGCAGGCGATGGCGTCGCTGGGGCACGAGCACTTCGCCGTCGCCGGGCATGACCGCGGCGGGCGCGTCGCCTACCGCATGGCGCTGGACCATCCCGAGCGGGTGAGCGCGCTCGCGGTCCTGGACATCGTGCCGACCGCCGAGGTGTGGGCGCGGGCCGACGACAAGCTCGCCCTCGGCTACTGGCATTGGGGCTTCCTGGCCCAGCCCACGCCGCTGCCCGAGCGCCTGATCGGCGGCGACCCGGACGCGTACTTCGACTACCACTTGCTGATGATCGGCCTGGGGACCGATCCCGAGGCCTACCCCGACGAGGTGATGGCCGCCTATCGCCGACAGCTGGACGACGTGTCCGCGGTCAACGCCATCTGTGAGGACTACCGCGCGGGCGCGACGATCGACCGCCATCTCGACGAGGCCGACCGGGGCCGCGAGATCGCGTGTCCCGTGCTCTGTCTCTGGGGTGCGCGGGGCGCCCTCCCCCACTTCTACGGTGACGTGCTGGATGTCTGGCGTCCGTGGGCGCCCGTGGTCACCGGGCGTGCCGTGGATGCCTCCCACTTCCTGGTGGAGGATCAGCCACGCGAGGTGGCGGCGGAGCTGAGCTCCTTCCTCCAGGCCGCATGAGCCCCGCCCGTTGACCGCCTGAGCCGCCGAGCCCGGCGTGACCGGGAAGAGCGGCGGCCCGGCTAACCGGGCCGCCACCCTGTCCTCCCCGGTGCGGGTCGGGCATCCCCCGGCCCCGCTGCGCGCGAAGGTCCCGGGGGTGGGGGCGGGGCGAGGAGCCCACCCGGGGGTGCAGCGCAATCGGAGTCCGGGGGAGCCGGACTCGCCCGACTGGAACTACGACTGGCTCGTGCTGGTGGTGGTGCTGCTGCTGACCAGCTCGACCTCGTTCCAGAACGCGCCGGCGCCGTTGAGCGTTAGCTCGGCGTTGCGGACGGCCATGCCCGGCGTAATGGTGCACATGCCGTTGTTGGCGTTGTCGTCGCCGTTGTCGCCGTTGTCATCGCCGTTGTTGGCGTTGTCATCGCCGTTGTCGCCGTTGTCGCCGTTGTCGCCGCCGCCGGGACCGTGGTCGCTGATCCGGTCGCCGTGCTCGACGTCGTTGTCCCCGTTGTCGTTCATGTCCGCGGGGTTCTCGCACTTGACCTCAGTGGCGTTGGTCACCTGACCGCTGACCGTGTTGCCGTTGGTCAGCGTGATCGTGAGGATGTTGTTGGCGAACGTGGTCACCGTGCCGGCAGTCGGCTCGTTGGCATCAGCCGGAGTGCCGGGATTGACGCTGCCGGAGCTGTCGTGGCCGACGAACTTCTCGTGGCGAACACGAGCGTGATGGTGCCGCTTGTGGTGATGGCCGCTGTGGGCCAGGGCCACCGTCGGTACCGCCACGAACAACGCGGTACTGGCGAGGATGGTGAACAGGATCCTGCGCATCGAGGGGTTCCTCCTTTTCGCCGCCGCGTCCTGGCGGCGACACATGGGGGGCGTTACGAGGAGGAAGAGTCGAGCGAGCCGGAAACGTCACGCGACCCGCCGGAATTTCCTGTGCCCCCGTCAGACCCCGACCCGGAGTTCGACGACGGCGCGCCGGCGTTCTGCGTGCCCGCGGTGATCGCGTTCGCGTCGCCGGACGTGCCCGAACCGCCCCCCGAGCTCCCCTTGCCATCGGCGGAGGTCTCGTCGCTCGTGGCCGTCACCGCCGGGGCCGGCGCCGAGCCCGACGAGCCGGAGCCCGACGAGCCGGAGCCGATGAGCCCGACGGCGATGAGCTGCTCCCGTCGCCGCCCGCGGAGCTCACGCTCCCGCCGTCGCCGCCCGAGCGTCCGGACCCGTGGCCGCCGTCGGAGGACCCGGAGCCATTGGTCGAGCCCGAGCCCGAACCGGAGCCGCCGCCCTCAGGGCCCCGTCCAGACGAACCGCCCTGGGCGCGCCCCGAACCGTTGTCGCCGCGCGCGGCGGCCGACCCGCCATCCCCGCGGCCCCCGCCGAGGTCGGCGCCCGACCCTGGCCCGCCGTGACGGCCGGACCGCGTGCCCGAGAGGCGCCCTGGGCCGCCGTGGGCGCGCGGGGCGTCGCGCGCTAGCGCGGCCCCATGCTCCTGCAGGCGCAGACTGCTGCTCACCGACACCGGGCCGCCGGCCGCGGCCGTAGCGGCCGACCCGGGCGAGACATGCGTGCTCCCCCGCGCGTGCGCGGGGTGATGCGCGGCGCCGGATGCGCGCACCCTCGCGTCATGACGTGACGGGGAGGTGTGGGTGACCGCGATGCCGGTGGCAACGACGCCCGAGGCCAGCAGCGCGCCGACCTTGATGACCAGGCCGCCGGACACGGCGGTGCCGGCGCCGAGCGCCGCATCAGGGGCGGCGTCCACCCCGGAGCGGGCCGCCCCGAAGAACCTGGCCAGGGGAAACGGGACGAGCGCGGTCGCCGCCTGGCGCAGCCGAATCCGGGCCCGGTGCACCAGTTGGCGCACCGCGCCCTCCGACAGACCCATCGTGCGCGCGACGTGCGCGCGCGGGAGCCCGAACACCGCGGTGCTCAGGAGGGCGTCGCGCTGGCGGTCGGGCAGGGCACTGAGCTCCACGAGCGTCGCGCGGGCCGTGGCACGGCGCTGCACCGTGTCCTCCAGCGGCTCGCCGTAGGCCGCCACCCCATCAAGCGGGGCGTCGACGGGCACGCGCCCTCTCGTGATCTCGTTGCGCAGGATGTGATGCAGCCACCCGCGCAGGTGACGAACCTGGCTACCGCTGTGCAGCGCGGCGAAGGCGTTGAGAAACGTCTGCTGTACCGCGTCCTCTCCCCGCCCGTCGGACGTGAGCCGGCGCGCCTGCGCCTGCAGCTCGCGTTCGTAGCGACGGACGATGGCAGCGAATGCTGCGTCGTTCCCGGTCTGGACCAGGCTGACGAGATGTTCGTCCGGCTCAGCGTCGAGCAGCCGGTCGCTGCTCTCGAGCAGCCGGTCAGAGATCACCACTGCCATCTACAGCCTCCCGACGCCGTCACCGGCGAAAACCTTCCCGCGCTGTCGGCGTGAGATTCGGGGGCAAGACGAGGCGGCACCGCTACTCGGTCGGCCGGGCCATCCGGAACGCGTCCGTCACCACCGTGTAGTCGGCCGGTCCTCCCAGTCTCGCCACCGGACGGAGCCGGACCGTGGCCACCGTGCCGTCGACGATCGCCGACTCGTCCAGGTGGACTCCCACCACCTGCCCGATGACCAGATGCTGGTCAACGGGCCGGCCGTCGACATCATGCAGCTCGATCGCGTGGACCACCTTGCATTCCATGGCGCAACGCGCCGCGGCGACCCGCGGCGGCGCCACGAGCGTCGAGGGCGCCATCTCCAGCCCGGCGCGCTCGAACTCGCTGCGGCCGCGCGGCAGCGGAGCGGAGGTCTCGTTCATCTGCTCGCGCAGGTCGAAGGTGACGAGATTCCAGACGAACTCGCGTAGCTCTCCCGCGAAGGTGGCCGAGTCCTTGGCCCCGTTGCTGGAGAAGGCCAGCATCGGTGGCCCCTCGCCGATGGCGTTGAAGAAGCTGTACGGAGCCAGGTTGACCGACCCGTCAGCCGCCATGGTCGAGACCCAGCCGATCGGCCGTGGCGCCACCAGCGCCTTGAACGGGTCGTGGGCCAGCACAGCCCGATCCCGTTTGCCGGGTTCGTAGAAGATCACCGCCGACAAGCTATCGAGTGCGGGCCCCATCGCCTCGCTGCGCGCAACTTCCGACCGGCCGGCGGTATAGAAAGCGCAGGTTATCCGCGAGGGAGGCATGAATGAGGCGCATTTTGCAGGTGTTTGTCCTGGCCACGGTCATCGGGGCGTCGGTCGCAGGCACCGCGTTAGCGGCGTCCTCTCCGTCGGTGGCGACCGGAGGCGCAACCAAGGTCGGCGATACGAGCGCGGTACTCAACGGCACGGTGAACCCGAACGGCCACGCCACGCAATACAACTTCACGTACGGGCCCACCACCGCGTACGGGGCCGCCACCACGCTGCGCACCGTCAAGGCGGGCACCAAGGCGGTTGCCATCACGACGACGGTGACCGGCCTGACACCGGGCACGACCTATCACTACCGCCTCAACGCGATCAGCGCCGGCGGCGGGGTGGTCGGCGCCGACCGTACCTTCACCACCACGGGCCACCCGCCGGCCGCGGTGATCACCGGCGGTGCGGTGGGCGTCGGCAAGACCGTGGCCACACCGACAGGCGTCATCAACCCCGAGGGGGCGACGACCACCTGGGTCATCCAATACGGCCTCACGCCCGCGTACGGGATGCAGAACTTCGCCGGCACGCTGGCCGGCGTGACCACGCCCGTCGCCGTGTCCGCGCAGCTCACCGGGCTCGCCCCGGCGACGCTGTTTCACTACCGGATCGTGGCCTACCACGGCGCGAGCGTTGCCTCGGCCGGCGCTGACGCCACCTTCTTCACCGAGCCGTCGAAGCGACCGGTCCCGAGGATGACCGCGCACACCTCCCCCGGCCGCGACAAGCACTCGCCGTACTCGTTCACGACCTCCGGATCGCTCAGTGGTGCCGGCTTCATCCCCGCCGCGCAGCGCTGCACCGGCAACGTCGGCGTCCGCTTCTTCAACGGCCGCCGGCAGCTGGCCTTCGTCGTGGCTCCGGTCCAGGGCGACTGCAAGTTCTCGGTCTCCGCCAGCTTCCGTCGCCTGCACAGCAGTGCTCCGGCGGGCCTCAAGGTGACGGTGGACTATCGCGGGAACGGCTACATCGCTCCGGTCAACCGCGTGGACCACGTGACCGCCGGCTGATCTCGGCAGCGGGCGCCCGGGGCCGAGCGGCCCGGGCGCCCGCCCTGCCGGGCGTCACCGCGACCCGTCGGTGGCATCACCGCCTGCCCCGCGCCCGGCACGGGGGCTAGTCTTGCCCGCCATGCCGCAGAGAGGGCCGCGTGTCTCGCCGGTGGAGACGGTGCTGCTGGCGGGCCTGGCGGCCTGGGCGCTGTTCCCGCTCGTGCTCCTGCTCGTCCACGCCGGGCAGTTCCATACCCGGTTCACCGGCGCCGACGGGCTGATCGGCGCCGACGGTGTGCTGGGCGCCGACCAGCTTCAGTACCTGGCGTGGGCGCGCGACGCCGGCGCCCACGGCGGCCTGGCGTCTGACCTGTTCAGCTTCTCCCAGGGCGGCCACGTCTACCTCCAGCCGCTGTTTGCCATCACCGGCGCCCTCTACCGGCTGGGGTTGTCGCTGCCGCTGGCCTACCTGCTCTGGAAGCCCGTCGGGATTCTCGCCCTCGGACTGGCGGCGGTCGCCTGGGCCCGCCGCTTCTTCGGCGACCGGCCGGCGGCGCGCGCGGCCGTGGTCACGATCTCGTTGTTTCTCGTCACCCCGCTGGCGGCTCTGTACAGCTGGACCCAGTGGGCGGCGAGCTCGTTCCGGTTCTCGCTGTATCTGCTGGGCGACGAGCTCCTGGCCGCCGACAAGCTGTGGGGCTACGTGCCCAGCGCGCTCGGCCTCGCCCTCGTTCCGGTGGCCCTGCTGGCCACCGAACGGGCGCTGGAGCCCGGGACCGCCGTCACCCTCGGCGCCCGGCGCCGTCCGGTCGCCGTCGGGCCGCTCATCCTCGCCGCGCTGGCGGCGCTCCTGGCCTCGTGGCTGCACCCGTGGCAGGGGATCACGCTGGGCTTGATCTATGTCGGGCTCGCCGTGCTCCGCCGCCTGCGCAACTGGGCCGCGCTGGCCGTCCCGGCGATCGGCGCCGGGCTGCCGCTGCTCTACTACTACCTGCTCTCCCACCACGATTCGGCGTGGCGGCTGGCCGGCCAGTACGAGGTGATCCCTCGCCTGCCCGCGATCGTCCTGCTCGCCGGCTTCGGGCCTCTGGCCCTGATCGCCGCCTTGGGCGTGAGGCGGCCCGATGGCGATCTCATCGAGCAGGCCCTGCTGCTGTGGGTCGGCGCCTGCGTGGTGACCTACTTCGCCAACGACTCCTTCGCCCCTCATGCGCTGCAGGGCCTCAGCCTCCCCTTCGCCGTCCTCATGGTGCGCGGCTGGCGCCGGCTGCGCCTGCCCGCGGTCCTGGGCGCGGCGGCGGTGGCTCTCATCACCATCCCGGGACTGGTCTACAACGCGCGCAAGTTCGCCCGCACCGCCAACAGCAGCAAGCTCGTGCAGTACTACCTCCCCCAGTCCGACGCCCGGGCGCTGGCGTGGGTTGCCCAGCACGGCCCGCCGGGCGGCATCCTGGCGCCGACGCCGTTTGCCGCCGTCGTGCCCTCTCAGACCGGGCGGCCCGTCTGGGTCGGCCACGGATACTGGAGTCAGGACTACCCCGCGCAGGCCCGTGAGGTCGATCGCCTGTTCGGCGGCCGGATGTCCACGGCCGCGGCGCGCGCGTTCGCGATCTCCACGCGCGCGACCCTCCTGGTCTCCGACTGCCGGCACCCCGCCGACCTCACCCGCCGGCTGGGGCCAGACCTCGGCGCCGTGCACCAGTTCGGATGCGCGCGCGTGTACGTGATGAAGCGGCCCGGGCCCGACTAACCGGTGCGGTCCGCCAGCCGGTAGACGAAGCGCAGCCCCGACCATGTCGCGTCGATCGCGCACACCTTGTTGTCCACCAGGCCGCCGGCGAGGCCGAGTTCGCGCACCGCGCCGTCGCTCAGGTCGGTGGCGACGCCCGAACTGCGCTTGGGCCATGCCACCCACAGCCCGCCCGCCTGGTCCAGCGCCTGCTTGAACGCCGGCAGCCGCCGCTCCAGCTCCGAGCGCTTCTGCACGAAGACGACGAGTACGTCGAAGCTGCCGCGTAGGCGCCGGTGAACGGTCACGCCCGGCGGGAGCTCACCCAGCACCTCGTCGAAGTCATGCGGCGCTCCGATCAGCCCCAGGCGTGCCTGCGGCTTGATCCCGAGCTTGCGCGGCAGCGGCGTGCCCGAGTAGCCCGCTGAGCTGGTGCCCGCCATGGACCGGGAGCCTACGCCGCGGCCGCGGCGCCGGAGGCCCGCCGTCAAAAGTTTCCAAAGAGCGAGGAGTCTGCGGCGAATGTGACGAATACATGACCGCCATTGGGGGTAGAAAGACTCAGCCGATGATCAGGTCCGCCACCGCGCCCCCCGAGTTCGTCTACCGGATCGACCCGCCCGCGTCGCGGCAGGCCCGCTTTGCCGCCGCCACGCTCCTGGCGATCCCGCCCGAGGTCCGTCAGGCGCTGCGCGACGCGGTCGCCACCAGCCTTGGCATTCCCATCGACTGCTACGGCCCCGACGTCGATGTCGTCGATCCGGCACGACAGGCGGCCTACGACGCCGACGTCAACGATCTCTTTGAGTGCTGGGTGCGCAAGCACGTCTTCGACTCAGCCGACGACCGCTTGTTCCGCCGCGCGCTCCGGCTCGCGCCGCTGTCGGCCGCGGCCTCCTAGCCGCCGCGCTCCTTTCAGCCGCCGCGCCCTCAGTCAGCCGCCGCGGCCCCGGTAGGCGCCGCGGCTCATCAGCCCGCCTGCGCCACGACCTCCGCGATCAGGCCCGACAGCTGGCTGCCCTGCCACGCCACCGGCGAGCGGCCCGGCTCGTCGGTGACAAGCCGCGCGCCCGGGATGGCGTCCGCGTAGGCCTCCCCCACCGCCTGCGGGTGCTCGGGATCGGCCTCGTCATCGGAGGCGACGACCACGGTGGGCACCGCGATGGCGCCCAGATCGGCCAGCGAGCCGAACGGACGCGAGCGCGGGACCGCGCGCAGAGCATCGGCCACCGCGTCGGGATGCTCGTGCAGAGCCAGGCGCTGACGGATCACCTTGATCACCGTCTCGCGCCAGCGCTCGGGGACGTTCGGCTCCCCGTAGGCGGCCACGAAGCCGTCGATCCCGCCCTTGCGCAGGCCGTCAGAGAGGGCGTCCCACCGGGCCAGCCGCTCGGGGTCTGAGTCCTCCGCGCCGCTGAAGGCCGGGGTGATGATGACCAGGCCAGCGACGCGCTCGGGGCGCTGCAGGGCCAGCCACACCAGCGTGTGGGCGCCCATCGACGCACCCGCCAGCACCGCCCGCTGCACGCCGGCGTGGTCGAGCACCGCCTCCAGGTCCGCGCCGAGGTCGTCATAGCGATACGCCTCCGGGCTCTCAGCGGGCGATGACGCCCCGTGGCCGCGGGCGTCGTAAGCCAGGACGCGATGGCCGCCACGCTCCAGCGCCGAGGACCCCATCACCACATAGCGCCGGGTGGCCGTCAGCCCGTGCGCCAGCACGACGGCGGGGCCGTCACCGGCGTCGGCTGCCGGCCAGCGTCACGGCGCCACGGGTCACGGTGAAGCTCGGCCACGCCCTCGTATCTAGCAGCCCGAGGCAGCCCGAGCCCGGTGGCTACCATCTCACACCATGGACGTCACCGACAGCACCTTCGAATCGGCGGTTCATCGAGCGCTCGCGGACGGTTCCCGTCGTCGTCGATTTCTGGGCCGAGTGGTGTGGCCCGTGCCGCCAGCTCGGGCCGGTGATCGAGCGCGCCGTCGCCGCCCGCGAGGGCAAGGTCGAGCTGGCCAAGCTCGACGTCGACGCCAACCCGCGGGTGGCCCAGGCCTTTTCCATCCAGAGCATCCCGGCGGTCAAGGCCTTCCGCGACGGTGGCGTGGTGGCGGAGTTCGTCGGCGCCCAGCCCCCCGCCGCCGTCAACAGCTTCCTGGACTCGCTCCTGCCCTCCGAGGCCGACGGCCTCGTGGCCCAGGGCGACGAGGAGTCGCTGCGGCGCGCGGTGGAGCTCGAGCCCTCCCGCGCCGACGCCGCCGTGCCGCTGGCCCGCATCCTGCTCGACCGCGGCGACGCCGATGGCGCGCTTGGCGCTGGTCAAGGACGTTCCCGGCAGCTTCGCCGCCGACGGGCTCGCGGCCCGGATCCAGCTCGAGCGGCGCGACCCGGCCCTCGACCTCGGCGAAGCCTTCGCCGCGCTTGACGCCGGAGATCAGGAGAAGGCGCTCGACCTTCTCATCGGTGCTCTGCCCAGCGCCGACGGCGCCAAGGACGACATCCGCCGCGTCGTGGTCGGGATCCTCGACGAGCTCGGGGTCGACAGCCCGCTCGCGCGCGACTCGCGCCGCCGGCTGGCCAGCGCGCTGTATTAGTGACCTGAGTCGTTAGACCAGCAGCGTGAGCTGCTCGGCGTCTGACGGCGTCGTCGACTCCAGGCCGGCGACCCGCACCCCCAGCAGGCGCACCGGCCGCGGCGCCGCAAAGCGGCGCAGCAGATCGAGCGCCACCGGCAGCACGCGATCGATCGACGCGACCGGCTCGGCCAGGGTGCGGGCGCGCGTGTGCGTCGAGAAGTCATCGAGGCGCACCTTGATCCCGACCGTCCGGCCGCGCCGCTCCTGGCGGACCAGGGCCGAGCACAGCTGCTCGGTGAGCCGCTCCAGCACCTCCTCGAGCGCTGCCGCGTCCGGCGATGTCGTAGTCAAACGTCGTCTCCCGCGACTCCGAGACGACCTTGCGCTCCTCGGTGACCGGGCTGTCGTCCTCGAAGCGGGCGCGGCTCTGCAGGGCCGCGCCGAAGCGCGCGCCGAACCGGGCCGCGAGCTGCTCGGGCGAGGCGGCGGCCAGCTTGGCCAGCGTGTCGAGGCCCGAGCGCTGGAGACGCTCCGCGGTCTTGGGGCCGATGCCCGGGATCAGCCCGCACGGAGACTGGGCGAAGCGCTCGCGCGCCTTCTCGCAGGTCAGGATGACGAAGCCGCGCGGCTTCTCCGCATCGGAGGCGACCTTGGCCACGAGCTTGTTGGGGCCGATGCCGATCGAGCAGTGCAGTCCCGTCTGCGTCGCGATCTGGTGCACGAGCCGACGCATCTCGGCGTGGGGCGCCGGCAGGCCCGAGAGGTCCAGATAGGCCTCGTCGAGCCCGATCACCTCGACCTGGTCAGAGCACGCGCGCACCAGCGCCATCACCTCACGTGACGCCTCGCGGTAGTAGGGGAAATCAGGCGGCAGATAGACCCCGTCGGGGCACAGTCGCCGCGCCCGCGCCGCGGGCATCGCGGAGCCCACGCCGAAGCGACGGGCCTCGTAGGAGGCGGTGGTGACCACCGCGCGCGGCCCGGTGCCGGCCACGATCACCGGCAGACCGCGCAGCTCCGGGCGCCGCCGCAGCTCGACGGACACGTAGAACGCGTCCATGTCGACATGGGCGATGCAGCGCTCCGCCATCCCGCGGACAGTAGGCCACGTCCCAGACGGCCAGGCCGGCCCTGCGCGGGCAGCAAGAACGCCCCCGGGGCCGCCACGAGGACGGCGCCCGGGGCGCGTGGGACAGCCGGGAACGGCTACCGGCTGGCCCAGACGGTGCCCACGCCGGCGAAGCCGAGCGCGGACGCGGTGCTCTGGTTGAGATCCCACTCGCGACCGCCCGCGTACGGGCCGCGGTCATCGACGACCGCGGTCACGGTCCGGCCGCCGTAGCGGAGCATGACCTTCGTCCCGCAGGGCAGGGTCCGGTTGGCGACGCCGAGACCGGCGTGAAAGCCACATGCCGTGTTGCCGGCGTCGTCGTACCAGGACGCCGAGCGCCGGGTGCAGCACGGTGATGCTGCCCGCCGGGCGCGTCGGCGGGCGCGTTGCCGCCGTCGCCGCCGAACACCATCCGCAGAGACTGGCCGTCGGCTGCGCCGGGGCGCACGCTCAGGCGATACCCACCCCGGCGCCCGGTCCGTCCGGTGCTGAGGGTGTGCCAGCCGTGGGCGTCGTGGCCCTGCAGGCGCACCCGGCGGCCGGGCATCGCGGGCAGCAGCTTGCCGCCGACGTGCACCGGCTGGCTGCTCAGCACCGCCGACGCGTGGTGCGCCGGCGTGAACCGGGCACCGACGGTGACCGTCGGCTGCAGGTTCGGCGCGGAGCGTGCCGCCGGGCTCAGCGGCGCCGTGCGGTCGGTCGATGGGGTCGCCGCCGGCGTCTGCTCGACCGCCCGCAGCAGCCCCGAGCGGCGCGGGACGGCGCGCGCCCGAAACGTGCCGCGCCGGCCCGACCGTCGCCGCGCCCAGCGAGCGCCACGACGACTGGCCATGAGCCGCCGTCTGCAGCACAACGCGCTTGCCGGCGTCAGCCGCCGGTGCGGTCCCGCTGAGGGTCACGGCGTCGCCGAACTTCACGCGGCGCGGGCTGACGTGTAGGTTGAGGGGGGTCTGGACTGGATTCTGGAGTGACTGGGCCGGACTGCGACGTCATGCCGGTGAAGGCGAGCGCCGAGGCCGGCACAGCCAGCATCGTTATGGCAATGATCACATGTACTGAGCGCATCCGGCGCAGCGTGAATCTGGGCCTCAAGATGAGGACCTCCTTGGGTTCGACCGGGCGCCTACGGGGTTAGCTGTCGGGCTCGCGGCCAGTGCGAAGCGCTGACGTGTGGCAGCGTTTCTTCAGTGGTCGCTACGGTCGCGGCTGGGTGCGCCAGGCGAACGATTCGCCCCGTGCCGGTGCGGTACTGCCATCCGGCGGTGGGTCCCCCGCTCGTCTCCGCACCGGGCAGAGACGATTCGGCAGGTCGTTTGGGAAGTCGGCCAGGCTCGCAGGAGCCTTGAACGAATTTGTGTGAGCATCGTCACACCCAGGCTCGTGTCAGAATCACGGCCGTGGCCAATCCCGACCGCCTGACCGGGCTCGACAGCTCCTTCCTGCACCTCGAGCGCGACTCCGCGCACATGCACGTCGCCGGGTGCATGGTGTTCGACGGCGAGGCGCCGACCTACGACGAGCTGGTGGAGCAGATCTCCGGGCCGGCTGCACCTCGTCCCGCGCTACCGCCAGCGCCTGGCCTTCGTGCCGCTCAACCAGGGCCGTCCGGTGTGGGTGGACGACCCGCACTTCAACATCGCCTTCCATGTCCGCCACACCGCACTGCCCAGCCCCGGCGGCGACGCCCAGCTCAAGCGCCTCGCCGGGCGCGTCTTCTCGCAGGCGCTGGATCGCTCGCGCCCGCTGTGGGAGATCTGGCTGGTCGAGGGGCTCGTCCGAGGACCGCTTCGCCCTGCTCTCCAAGACCCATCACGCGCTCGTCGACGGCGTCTCGGGCGTCGACATCGCGACCGTCCTGTTCGACACCTCCCCGGACCCGATGCCCGTGGCCCCGCCCGATCACGACTGGATCGCGCGACCGCTGCCCACCGGCGCCCAACTGCTCGCCGACGCGCTGCTGGAGCGCGCCACCGTCCCCGCCGAGATCGTGCGCGGCGTCAGGGCGACGCTGCGCGGCCCTCGGCACGTGGCGGCCCGCGTCGGGCGGGCCGCTCGGCGGGGTCAGCGCCATGGCCCGTGCCGGGCTGCAGGCCGCGCCGCCCAGCCCGCTCAACGTCCGCATCGGCCCTCACCGCCGCTTCACCTGGGTGCGGGGAGACCTGCAGGAGTTCAAGGCGATCAAGAACGCGCTGGGCGGCACGGTCAACGATGTCGTGCTCGCCGTCGTCGCCGGCGCGCTGGGCCGATACCTGCGCATGCACGGCGAGGCCACCGACCAGCTCGTGCTGCGCGCGATGGTCCCGATCTCCGTCCGCGCCGACGTGGAGCGCGGCGCCCTGGGCAACCGGGTGGCCGCCATGTGGGCGCCGCTGCCGATCGGGGTCACCGATCCCGCTCAGCGCCTGCTGACGATCAGCCGCGACATGGACGGGATCAAGGAGTCCGGGCAGGCGGTGGGCGCGCAGGTGCTCACCGAGCTGTCGGGCTTCGCCCCGCCGACGATCATGGCCCAGGCCGCGCGGCTCCAGGCCCGCCAGCGCCTGTTCAACCTCGTCGTCACCAACGTGCCCGGTCCGCAGTTCCCGCTCTACATGCTCGGCCGCGAGCTCGATGCGATGTATCCCGATGGTCCCGCTCGCCGAGAACCAGGCGCTGGGGATCGCCATCATGAGCTACAACGGGCAGCTCAACTTCGGCCTCAACGCCGACTACGACGCCATGCCCGACCTGGAGGCGCTGGCCGATGAGCTGCGCGCCTCGATCGAGGAGCTCGCCGCCGCCGCCGGCGCCGACTCCGCCGAGGCTGCTCGCGGCCGCAGCCGGCGCCCGGTGCGCTCGGCGGAGTAACCGCCTCGCCCAACCCAGTTCCGCTTGATGCCCCGCCTGATCGAGCGCCTGCTCATCGTCGTTGCCTCGCTTGCCGTCGCCATCGGGGTCATCGCCCTGCTCTCCGGCGGACTGCTGGCCGGACACGACACCCCTGGCGTACCGGGGCGGCGAGCGGCCCCGGCGTGGCCTTTCCCGACCAGGGCAACGCCACGCTCAAGCGCGGTCAGGCGCCTCCCCACTACGACTCCGAGCCGCCCACGAGCGGCCCGCACCTGCCCGCGGCGACGGACCGCAACGGCGCCCAGCTCACCGACGATCAGCTGCTGCAGGCGCTGTCGGTCGGCGACGTGGTGCTGATGTACGGCACGCGCAAGCCGCCGCCGGGCCTCGCCGCCCTGGCCGACGCCATCGCGCCCGCGGCCTTCAGCCCGGCGCTGGCGGCCACCGGCCAGGCGGTCGTGCTCGCCTACCGGCCCGGCACCACCGGGGTGATGGGGCTGGCCTGGGCCCACATGGTGCACGTCCGCTCCCCCACCGACCCGACGCTGCGCTCCTTCGCCGCAGTACTGGCTGGGCCGCGGGGCGCCACGCCGCGGCGGCGCGCTGCCCAACAGCTGATCGACGCGTCAGTCGCGCCGCGGGCGAACGGCCACCGTCACCCTGGTCACCGCGCACAGCCGGCCGTCGTCGTCGGTGAGCTCGACCTCCCACACCCAGGTGGTGCGCCCGCGATGACGGGCACGGGCCACGGCGTTGATCGACCCCGCCGTGACCGGGCGCAGGAAGCTGGTCTGGTTGGACAGCCCCATCGCGCTGTTGCCATCCGCATAACACCATGGCCGCGGTGCCGTTGGTGGCCAGGCTCTCGGAGATCGCGGCATAGACGCCTCCGTGGACCAGCCCGGCCGGCTGCTTGAGGTCATCGCGGACCGGAACGCGCCCGCGCACCAGCCCATCGGCGATCTCGTCGATCTCCAGGCCGTAGACGCGGTCGAATCCGAGCGTGGGCTCGAAGGGCAGTTCGAGGGTCATCGGCGGCTGCGCACCTTAGTGCTTCGCGGCCCGCAAGCGCCCGGCCAGGTTGGGCATTCCGCGGCAGGCTCATCTACGCTAGGAGCGACCATGACATCGTTGGACAACCTTCCGGGGGATCAGCGCGCCGTTCTGGAGATGGTCCTCAAACGCGGCCGCAGCTACGACGAGATCGCCCGCCTCCTCTCGCTGGACCGCGCCGCGGTGCGCGAGCGCGCGCAGATCGCCCTCGACACCATCGGCCCCCACACCGAGGTGGCGCCCGAGCACCAGCACCGGATCGCCGACTACCTCCTCGGCCAACTCTCCGACGCCGAGGCGCTGGAGGTGCGCGACGCTGCTCGCCGATTCGCCCAGCGACCGCGCGTGGGCCCGAGTCGTGTCCTCCGAGCTGGCGCCGCTGACGGGCGATAACCCGCTGCCCGAGATCCCGGTCGAGCGCTCGGCGCCCCGCGAGCCCGACACACCGCCGGCGCCTGCGCCGGAGGCCGCTGACCCTGCTCGCGCGCCGGCGGCGGCCGTCCCGGCGCCCCACGCCCCCGCATCGAGCCTCCGTCCCGCCCCCGGCCTCTGGCTCTGGGCCCGGCCCAGCCCGATCCGGAGCCCAAGCGCCGGCGCGGCCTGCGCCGCCGCAAGCGCGATGACGACGCCGCCCCGGTCGCCGGTCACCGCAGTCACCCGCCGCAGCTCGCGGCTCGGCGGCGCGCTGGTGCATCCTCGTGGGCCTCCTGGCGGTGGCGGCCGTCCTGTTCTTCGTCCTGCGCGGAGGAAATTCCAAGAAGCCACGCCCGCGACGGCGGCGACGACCTCCGTGGCCCCGCCCGCGAGCGCATCCTCCACCACCCGACGCACCGCGACCACCACGACCTCGGGGACGAGCGCGAACGTGGTGGCGCAGATCAACCTGTCTCCGCCCTCGGGCAGCAAGCAAGAGCAAGGCGGCCGGGATCGCCGAGGTGCTCAACGAGGGCAGCGTCGACGGGATCGCCATCGTCGCCCAGAACGTCCCGGCCAACACCACCAAGCCGCCCAACGCCTACGCCGTGTGGCTGTACAACTCCCCCAACGACGCCAAGCTCCTCGGCTTCGTCAACCCCAGCGTGGGGAAGACCGGCCGGCTGTCGACGGCCGGGACGCTGCCGACCAACGCCTCGCACTACAAGCAGCTGATCGTCACCGTCGAGACGACGGCATCGCCCAAGACGCCGGGGTCGATCATCCTCCAGGGCGCTCTCTCGAGCCTGTAGCCGAGCGCCGCGGCCCAGACGGGAAGCCGGCTCAGGGCAAGATCCGCGCCAGCCCGTCCAGGGCCTCGTCGAGCTTGGACCTGGTCGCGCGGCGCAGCAGGAACCCGCCGGTGCGCGAGTAGCCGCGCAGCTTCTGCTGCTGGGAGATCGTCACCTCGGTTCCGCCCGCCGCCGGCGCGAGGCGCACCTCGATCACCGACGCGCTGAGCACGCGCTCAAACGGCGTCCCGGCCACCTCCTGCTCCCACGCGCGCGTC
Source organism: uncultured Solirubrobacteraceae bacterium (assembly GCA_963764125.1). Classification (GTDB taxonomy): domain Bacteria; phylum Actinomycetota; class Thermoleophilia; order Solirubrobacterales; family Solirubrobacteraceae; genus Palsa-465. The sequence continues at coordinate 11,482 of CAVXRR010000028.1, read as the reverse complement.
GTCGGGCGCCTCAGACTCCCGGACCCGGAAGTCGGCGCGCACCGGCCGGCCCCGCTTGGTCTTGAACACCTCGGTGAAGCGGTCAGGCTCCACCCCCTCCATCCGCTCCACCCCGGGCCACCAGCGCGGCATGTGGTGCGGGTCGGCGATCAGCTCCCAGAGCTCCTCCGGGGACGCCGGCAGCGTGCGAGTGCGCTGGGCTGCCGGCCATGCCGGCCTCACTCGGAGTACTCGATGAGCGAGTACACCTCGTGGGGAGCCAGCCGCTTGCGCCCGTCCAGGAAGGTCAGCTCCACCAGGAAGGCGCAGCCGACGATCTGGGCGCCGAGGCCGGCCACGAGCTCGCACAGCGCGCCCGCGGTGCCCCCGGTGGCCAGCAGGTCGTCGTGGACGAGGACGCGGGCGCCGTGGGCCAGGGCGTCGGCATGCACCTCCAGGGCGTCGATGCCGTACTCGAGTGTGTACTCGGCGCTGATCGTCTCCGCGGGCAGCTTGCCGGGCTTGCGCGCGGGCACGAAGCCCGGCGCCGAGCTGGCGGGCCAGCGCCGCCCCGAGGATGAACCCGCGCGCCTCGGCGGCGACGACGAAGTCCACCCGTGCCGCCTGCACCCGCGCTCGGCCAGGCCGCTGACGGCGGCGTCCAGGGCCCCGGCGTCGAGCAGCAGCGGGGTGATGTCGCGAAACAGGATTCCCGGGCCGGGGGAAGTCCGGGATGTCGCGGATGAACGCGCGCAGATCCAGGGTCGTCACGCTGGTGGGCCCGGCCGCCGGATCGGGCTCAGGTCGCGATCTTGCGCAGGTCGCGGATGAGGAGCAGGTGCTTGAGGTGGGTGGTGACCGAGGCCAGGTTCTCCAGCGCCTCGATCGCCTCCTTGCGCCGCTCCGGGTTGCGCGAGCGCAGCGCCGGGGCCAGGATGCTCTGCAGCAGCTGGGCCTCGCGGTCGGCGGAGCTGCGGAACACCCGCAGGTTGCGCCCGCCCACCCCGTAGCGCGCCAGCTCCGACACGGCCCTGACGATCTCGCGCTCGGTCTCGTCGTAGTACTGCACGCCGCCGCGGTTCTCGCCCTTGATGACGCCGAACTCGACCAGCTCGCGCACCAGCTTGGGCTCCGCGCCCGTCTCTTCGACGACGTCGTCGAGCGAGTACAGCGAGCCCGAGCCTCGGACGTTGACGCCGGCGCGGCGCGGGCCGGGGCGCTCGCCGGCCGTCGGTGGCGCCACGTCACGGTCGGCACGACCGCCCGCCAGCTCCTGGCGGATGACTCGCAGCGGCAGGAACTCGTCGCGCTGGAGGCGCAGGATCGTGCGCAGACGGTCGATGTCGGACTGCGTGTAGAGGCGGTAGCCGCCCTGCGTGCGGCGTGGCGCCAGCAGCTTCTGATCCTCCAGGTAGCGGATCTTGGAGATCGAGATGTCGGGGAACTCCTGGACCAGCGCCTTGCAGACCGCGCCGATCGTCACGGCCTTCTGGCGCGGGCGCTGCTCCTCGGGCTCGGGCGGCTCGGGGATCTCCAGCTCGGGTGCGGGGGTGTCGGTGCTCATCAGCGACTGAGGAAGGCCAGCTTGTACTTTCCGATCTGCAGCTCGTCGCCGTCGGTCAGCTTGTGGGAGTCGATCCGGCGGCGGTTGACATAGGTGCCGTTGAGCGAGCCGCAGTCGTCGAGGTGGTACTCGCTGCCGCGCCGCACGATCACCGCGTGGTCACGTGACACGGTCACGTCGTCGAGGAAGACATCGCTCTCGGGCCGCCGGCCGACGGTCATCCGGTCGCCCTCGAGGGGAAAGCTCTCCCCCGCGCGCCCGCCACCGGCTCGGATGACCAGCGCCGCGCCGCGCGCGGACGACATCCTCGAGCTCGACCACCTCCAGCTCCCCGGTCTCGCCCACCTTGTAGGTGGCCGTCGAGACGCCGGGGACTGCTCGCTCTGGGCGAGGAACGCGCCGCAGCGCTGGCAGTAGCTGGCGCCGTCGTCGTTGGCAAATCCGCACTCGGGGCAGTGCTGGGCCATCGGGCCGGACGGCGGCTACTCGGGCTGGTCGGCCGGCACCCTCCCCGCCAGGATGTCGGTCAGCTGCTGCACGTCGGCGCCGGAGATGATCAGCTCCCCGCCCTCGTCCTTCTTGCGCAGACGATTGACCAGCTCGGCGCGGAGAATGTCGATCTTGCCGTGCAGGATGCGCCGCCGATAGGAGATCTCCATCTCCTCCTCGGTCAGCTGCTTGATCAGGTCCTTCAGCTCCTGGTCGGTCAGTGACCCGAGGTCTGGAAAGGTGTCCATGCTGTTCGTTCCCTCTCGTGTGTAGGTTCGCGAGTATAACCTCGTCTCCCAGAGGGTCAAGCTGAGCTTGAGAGTCTGTCCCGCCTGGCCCCGCCGCCGGGTTGTAGTGGGTGACCGCCGGATATGCGCGATCGCCGCGCCGGTGTTCAGGCGCCGTTCTCCGCAAGCTTACGCGCTTGCCGAACCCCGCTGCGGACATAGAGTGCGCTCGCCAGCAGCGCCAGCGCCAGGCCGACGTAGAGCATGATCAGCGCGAGCCAGTGGACCCCGGCCATGGCGAAGAACGGGGCGCCCATCGTCGGCGCCACCCCGATGCGCCCGGCCCAGTTGATCGTGATCTCGACGCCCCGCGACAGCCCGTAGCGGCTGAGGGCCAGCATCACCAGCTCCCGGACGACGACGAGCGCGATCGCCCAGCGCGGCAGCAGCGAGAAGTCCCAGCACACGACCATCCCGGAGACGACCAGCAGGCGGTCGATGACCGGGTCAAGCAGCGCGCCCAGGCGGCTGTACTGGCCGGTGAGCCGGGCGGCGAACCCATCCAGGTAATCGGCCCAGCCGATCAGCCGCGAACAGGATCGTGGCCGACGGTGGAGTGGCCGTCGCTCGCTGGAGAGCGCGAGGATGAGGAACACCGGGATCCCCGCCAGCCGGGCGAAGCCGATGGCGTTCGGGATCGTCCACGGGTGCAGCGGCTGGTCTGAGCGCGTCTGGACGGGGTTCGGCCCGGAGCGGTCGATCCCGAAGAGGCGCCGCTTGGTGATGCGAGGGCTCACGAACGCTCTCTGCGACGCTGGGGGGCCGCGCTCCCCGGCCGTCGGCTAGCGGGCCACCGGCGGGCGCACGCTCACGGCAGCTCCCGCCACAGCTCGGCGACGGCCTGCGCCGCGCCCTCCACCGGGACGGTGCGCGCTTCACGCCCGCGCCGCACCTGGACCTCGATCTCGCCGGCGCCGAGCGTGCGGCGTCCGACGGTGAGCCGCAGCGGACAGCCCAGGAGCTCGGCGTCGGTGAACTTCTCCCCCGGCCCGGCGTCGCGCTCGTCGTAGAGCACGTCGAGCCCGGTCGCCTGAAGGTCGCGGTACAGGGTGTCTGAGAACGTGCGCTCCTCGGACCCGGGCTTGCCGAGCGTCACCAGCTCGACGTCGAAGGGGGCGATCGTGCGCGGCCACGAGATCCCCTCGGCGTCGGCGTACTGCTCGACCGCCGCGGCGGCCGTCCGGGCCGGCCCGAAGCCGTAGGAGCCCATCCAGATGTGCTGGGTCTTGCCGTTCTCGTCCAGGTAGGTGGCGCCCAGCGGATCGGAGTAGCGCGTGCCGAGCTTGAAGATGTTGCCGACCTCGATCGCGGGCTCGATGCGGATCACGTTGCCGCCGACGGTGTCGCCGGCGCACCACCGTGCGGACGTCGACGGTCTCGAAGTTGAAGTCGCGGCCCGGGCTCGACCCCGCGCAGATGGGCGTCGGGCTCGTTGGCGCCGGCGACGTAGGACCCGGCGCCGTTGGCGGTGACCGCGGCGTCGAGCAGGACGGGAAGCCCCGGCGCCGACCGGTCCGATGTAGCCCGGGCGGCCCGATGCGCTGCTCGATCTCGTCGGCGCGGGCGGCGCGGAAGGGCTGGCCCAGGGCGTTCTGGAGCTTGATCTCGTTGACGCGGTGGTCGCCGCGGACGACCACCATCTTCATCGCGTCCTCGTCGACGATCACCGGGAAGGCCTTGAGCGTGGCGCCCGCGGGGATCCCGAGTGAGCCGACCAGCGCCTCGATGGTGGTGGCGCCCGGCGTCTGGACAACCTCCGGGGCGTCGAGCCCGCCGGGCAGCGCCACCGGCTGGGCCTCGGCCGAGGCAACCTCGAGGTTGGCGGCGTAGCCGGGGGCGAGCGCGACGTCGTTCTCGCCCGCCGCGCACGGAGCCATGTACTCGTCGGCGCCGTGGCCGCCCATCATCCCGACGTCGGCCTCGACCCGGTACCACTCCAGGCCGCAGCGGTCCAGGATGCGGGCGTAGGCCTCGGCATGCTTGTCATAGCCGACGTCGAGCCCCTCGCGATCGCGGTCGAAGGTGTAGGCGTCCTTCATGATGAACTCGCGGGTGCGCAGCACGCCGGCGCGCGGCCGCGGCTCGTCGCGCTCCTTGATCTGGAAGTGGTAGAGGATCAGCGGCAGGTCCCGGTAGGACTTGACCGCGGCCGCCACGTGCCCGGTGACGATCTCCTCGTGGGTCATGGCCAGCACCATGTCGGCGCCCTGGCGATCCTTGAGCTTGAACAGCTCGTCGATGTCATAGCGGCCGGTGCGCCGCCACGGCTCGGCCGGATGCATCACCGGCATGAGCAGCTCCTGGCCGCCGATCGCGTTCATCTCCTCACGGACGATCTGGACGATGCGCTGGTGGATGCGCCACCCGGCGGGCAGCCACGACCACAGTCCGGACCCGACCTGGCGGATGAGCCCGGCGCGCACCATCAGCTTGTGCGAGACGGCCTCGGCGTCGGCCGGAGGCTCCCGTTCGGTCGGCAGGAAGTAGGTGGAAAGGAGGGTCACCGAGGCCCAAGCGTACCCGGCCGCCGGGTCCTCCAGCGTGGAGCTATGTTCTGATAGAACGCTCGCAACTTGCGGTTGAGAAAAGGAGCTTTGTGATGGCGTATTCCGTACCGCCCCTCCCCTACGACTACAACGCGCTGGAGCCCACCATCGACGAGGCGACGATGAAGCTCCATCACGACAAGCACCACCAGGCCTACGTCGACAACGCCAATAAGGCGCTGGACGGCACGGAGTGGGCCGACAAGGACGTCGTCGAGGTTCTCCAGAACCTCAGCTCCCTCCCCTCCGACAAGCAGGGCCCCGTGCGCAACAACGCCGGCGGCCACTACAACCACTCCCTCTTCTGGACGTGGATGGCCCCGAACGCCGGCGGTGCCCCCGATGGCGCCCTCGGCGACGCGATCACCTCCACCTTCGGCTCGTATGACGACTTCAAGGCCCAGTTCAAGGCCGCGGGCGTCGGGCGCTTCGGCTCCGGCTGGGCCTGGCTGGTCCACGACGGCTCGGGGCTGGCCATCGTCTCCACGCCCAACCAGGACAACCCGGTCTCAGACGGCAAGACCCCGCTGCTGGGGATCGACGTCTGGGAGCACGCCTACTACCTCAACTACCAGAACCGTCGACCGGACTACATCGACGCCTGGTTCAACGTGGTCAACTGGCCCGTGGTCGCGGCGGCGTTCGACAGCGCTTCCTGAGCTTCAGCGTGTTGCCAGGGCCTCGGCGTGGGCGGCGAAGGATCGTCGCGCGCGCGGGGGCCCTTCGCGTTTAACGGCGGCTATCGAGCAGGGAGCCCGGGGTTGCCGGAGCGCTTCGGGCGGCCGTTCCGCGGGGTCGTGGGCCACGCCTTCGCCCAACCCTTCCCAAGCCCGCAGTTGACGTGCGCCGATACCAAGCCCAGACGCCCCACGGACGCTCTGCCGCCCCCGACGCCGGGCGTCCGCCAAGAAGCAGCAGCTAGGCCCGCGTGAACCGCCGCCCGGCCACGGGCGACTGCGACTCCTCGAGCCGCTCCACGACCCGCATGATCCCGGCGTTCTCCTCGCCGGCGGCCTCGGCCTCCATGGCGGCCATGCGCTCGGGCGTCATCGCGGTGGCGTCCTCGTTCTCGGCCAGCCACGCCCGAGCCTCGGCGGCCTGGGTCTCGTCGCGCACCACGGTCTTGCCGGCCGCGTAGTACTTGTCGATCTCGGCGAACAGGGCGTCGACGAGATTCTCGGTCGGGGCCAGCCCGATGGGCTCTCCCTTGGAGTAGATCATCCCCTTGTCCTTGGCCCCGGTGATCCCGAAGTCGGCGTGGCGGGCCTCGCCGATGCCGTTCACCGCGCACCCGAGCACCGAGACCTCGATCGGGTCCTCGTAGTCCTCCAGGCGCCGCTCGACCTCGGCCACCACGGTGTCCATGTCGAACTGCAGCCGGCCGCAGGTGGGACAGGCGATGAGCACCGGGCCGCGCTCGCGGAGCTTGAGGGCCTTGAGGATCTCCCAGGCGACCTTCACCTCCTCCTCGGCGTGGAAGGTCGAGAGCGAGATGCGGATCGTGTCGCCGATGCCGTCGGCCAGCAGCGTGCCCAGGCCGACCGCGGACTTCAGCGAGCCCGACCACTTGGTCCCGGCCTCGGTGACGCCGAGGTGCAGCGGGTACGGAATCCGCTGCGACAGCAGCCGGTTGGCCGCGATCGTGTTGGGCACCGACGTCGACTTCATCGAGACCTTGAAGTTCGTGAAGTCCAGGCGCTCCATCAGCTCCACCGTCTCCACTGCGGCGGTGACCAGCGCCTCGACAGGGTTGTCGTACTCCATCTGCCGCAGGTGCTTGGGCAGCGAGCCGGAGTTGACGCCAACGCGCAGGGGCGTACCCAGCTCGGTGGCGCGCTTGGTCACCTCAGCGACCTTGTCGGGGCCCCCGATATTGCCCGGGTTGAGCCGGACGCAATGAGCCCCGGCGTCAAGCGCCTTGAGCGCGAGGGTGTGGTTGAAGTGGATGTCGGCGATCACCGCGATCGGCGACTCGCGCACGATCGTGCGCAGCGCCTCGGCATCCTGCTCGCGCGGTACGGCGACGCGCACGATGTCGGCGCCGGCCTCGGCGACACGGTGGATCTGGGCCATCGTGGCGGCCAGGTCGGCCGTCTCGGTCTTGGTCATGGTCTGCACGGCGACGGGGGCTCCGCCGCCGATCAGGACGTCTCCGACGCGGATCTGGCGCTGAGAGGGCATGGCCCTCAGTGTAGAGCGGGCTCTCCGGCTACTCCGCGGGCGCCGGTGGCGGGGGTCCGGTGGCGGTGGGGGGATCCCCGTCGCCCGGCCCACCCCCGGGACCGCTGCGGCGCCGGCGCACCGCCAGCGCGCCGAAGGTGACCGCGGCCAGGAGCAGCACGACGACGATGACGATCACGGGCGTGGGCAGGAACGAGCCGCCCGAATCGCCTCCGGACACGATCGGCTTGCCGTTTCTGACCTTGATGATCGCCGCCGTGATCACGTCCTGGCAGCTGCCGTACTCCTTGTAGGAGGCCGGCATGATGGCCAGCGCGTGACGCAGCTGTGCGAGCGTGTAGTTGTGCGACAGGGCGCCGTGGGCGTTGCAGTCCGCGAGGACCGGGTTGCCCACGGTGTTGGCGGCCAGTGCCGTCGGGGTGCCAGCCGCGGCCGCACTCACCATGATCACGGCGCCGGCCAGCGCTGCCACACGAAGCCAGCGTCTCACGGGCGCTACCTTACCGGCCGGCCGACTGGATCAGGACCGCCGGAGCACCCGCCGCGGGACCGACAAGGCGGGCGGCGTGCTGCCCGATCTCCTGCGGTGTGACCGCGCGCCAGGGCCGGCTCAACGCGAAGCGATAGACCAGGTAGTTGTCCACCCTGCTCGAGGAGCGCAGGCGGACACCACGGGGCAGGGGGGCGCTGACGCTCTGGCCCACGCCCCCGACCACGTCCAGCTCCGTCACGGTGACGGGGGCCTGGCTGACCTGGGGCGTCTGGTTCGGGCCCGTCCACGCCACCCCGGGCATGGTCACCGCCAATGGCGCCGTGGCGAAGGTGCCGTCGTAGGCGGCGATCGCCCGCGTCCCCCGCGCGGGGCCGAGCGCCGCGGCCACGCCGTTCCAGTCGGCGCGCTGGTAGCGGTGATCGCTGGTGATCTTCACGGCGGCATAAACGAAGAGCGCGCCCAGAAGTACCGCAAGAGCCCCGCCGGCAACACGGGCGCCCGGGGCCGCACACGCCGCCCCCACCGCGACCGCGAGTGGGATGACCGCGGGAATCAGGGCCCGCGGCTCGTAATAGTCGTGACCGAGCAGCGCGAGGACGAGGGGGACCAGAAGGACGAACGCGGCCAGCCCGGCGGCCAGCCCCGCGCCTTGCAGCTCGGGCCCATCGGTCCCCACCAGCAGCAGCACGATCATCGCGCCGGCGAGCACTGCTGAAGCCAGCAGGCCGTAGCTGAGAGCGCTCGGGCTCTGGTACTGCGGGCTGAAGCCGAAGGCGACCGGGACCTGGCGGACGCGCACCGAGAGCCGGAAGTTGTCGATCCAGCCCGCGGGGTGCGATTGATGTGCGACCAGATGGGGGATCAACGTCGCCTCGACGATGGCCAGGGCGACGAGCGCCACCACGACGCCGGCGTCGCGCCTGCGGTACAGGAGCAGGAGCGCCTGGGCGCCCACGAGGAAGATCGCGAAGTACTGGGTCAGCAGCGCCAGCGCTGAGAAAACCGTCCACCAGATCAGGTCGCGGCGGGACGCCGGCGCCCGCCACGCCCGCGCGAAGAAGATCAGCGTGGCCGCGCTGAGCGCGGCCAGCAGCCCGTACTCGCGCGCCTCCTGCGAGTACCAGATCATGAACGGGCTCAACGTGACCAGCGCCGCGGCGAACAGGCTCGCCCGGCGCGACACGAGCTCCCGCCCGGCCAGGTACACGAGCACGACGGTCGCGCTCCCGAGCACCGCGGAGAGCGAGCGCAGCCCGGCCGTACCGGCCCCGAACACGTGCGTCCAGAGCCACGCCACCACGAAGTACAGCGGCGGGTTGGGCTCGTTGGCGCTCCAGGTGCTGAGCATGGCGCCCAGCGACAGCCTCATCTCGTGGACTGCCTGGGCCTCGTCGAACCACAGGCTCTGATGGGTGAGCGTGGCGAAGCGCAGCGCCGCGGCGACGACGACCAGCCCGCCGACGACCAGCCAATCCGCGTCCGGGCGGACCCGACCCCGCCGCGCAGACGGAGACGCGGCCGCCGCCCCCGGCGGGGAACTCAGATCCACACTCACAGCAGCCGCGACTGTAGCCGACAGACCCCCTGCCAACCGCCGCCCCCGGCCGTGGTGGCGGGTGTTTCGGACCCGGCGTCGCGGGTTGGAACGCTCCGCAAACCGGGTAATCCGAGATCGTTGCCGGAACCTCTCGGCAGATCCTCTCGTTATTGTCGTCCGCTTGCCTGGAGCCGCCCCCAACGCTGGATCGCGCTTCTCGCCGCGCCTGCTCGGCGGGGTGGCAGTGCTGCTCGTGGCCGTCGCGGCCGCGGTGGTGATCGTCGCCGGCTCGGGCTCGGGCAGCCCGCCGGTGGCCCCGCTGCCGCCATCGATGACACGCGCCGGCCCCGAGACGATCTACACCGCCGGGTCGGTGCTGAAGACCGATCCGGCCGGCACACTGCAGACGCTCGAGCAGATGGGCGTCACCCGGGTGAGGGTCTTCCTGACCTGGAACGAGATCGCGCCGGACCCGACGGCCACCCGTGCGCCGGCAGGGTTTGACGCCGCCAACCCGGCCTCCTACCCCGCATCGGGCTGGGCCCAGTACGACACGATCATCAAGGGCGTCCTGGCCCACCACATGGGTCTCGACGCCGTGCTCGGGCCGCCGCCGCCGCGCTGGGCGGCGGGCAAGGGGGCGCCGAAGCCCGCCAAGCAGACCTACTGGAAGCCCAACGCCCATGATTTCCAGGAGTTCGTGCAGGCGGTCGGAGAGCGCTACAGCGGCCACTACACCCCGGCCGGGGCGTCCAAGCCGCTGCCGCGCGTGGCGTTCTGGTCGATCTGGAACGAGCCCAACCTCGGTGTCCAGCTCGCTCCGCAGACGGTGGACCACAACACCGTGGAGGAGTCGGCGCTGCTGTATCGCATGCTCGCCGACGCCGCGTGGAACGGGCTCCAGGCCTCGGGACACGGCAAGGATCTGACGCTCCTGGGCGAGACGGCGCCCGCGGGCTCCACCCTGGCCGGCGCCCCCGGCAACTTCCAGGCGATGGCGCCGCTGCGCTTCCTGCGCGCCCTGTACTGCGTCGATGCCAACTACCGGCCGTTGACCGGGGCGGCGGCCACCGCGCGAGGCTGCCCGGCCACCGCCGCGGCCTCGGCGCACTTCGCGTCCGACCACCCGGTCCTGTTCAAGGCCTCGGCGTTCGCCGATCACCCCTACCCGCAGGGTTTGGCGCCGAACGAGGCCACTCCCAACGAGCCCGATTACGCGGAGCTGGCCGCGATCGACCGGCTCACCGCCGCGCTCGATCGCTTCCAGCGGGCCTACGGGTCAGACAAGCGCTTCCAGATCTATGACACCGAGTTCGGCTACCAGACCGCGCCACCGGACACCCAGGGCGGCACGGTGAGCCCCACCGTGGCGGCAGGGTGGCTGAACTGGTCGGAGTATCTGCACTGGCGCAACCCGCGGATCGCCTCATACGACCAGTACCTGCTGCGCGATCCGGTCCCCGTGTCCCCGAGCGCCCCCTACACCGCCTTTGCCACCGGCCTGCTCACCTACCAGGGCGCCGCCAAGCCCACGTTGGCCGCCTTCACCATGCCGCTCTATCTCCCGGCCACCAAGACCGCGTCCGGTCACCCGCTGGAGGTCTGGGGCTGCGTCCGCCCGGAGACCACTGCCGCTCGCACCACGCACCGCCCGCAGTTCGTCCAGGTGCAGTTCCGGCGCGCCGGCTCGGGCTCGTTCGCTACGGTGGACCGCGTGCGACTGCCCAAGGCGTACTGCTACTTCGACGTGCGCACGACGTTCTCGGGCAGTGGCTCGGTTAGGCTGTCCTGGTCGTATCCGCACGGCCCGGTCATTCACAGCCGCATCGTTGCCGTGACGGTCGGGTAGCCCGCCGCCAGACGGCGGAGCCCCCGAGGCCCTCCTGGAGGGCGGCCGCAACTTCTGCAAGCCGCGACCTGTTCTAACTCACCATGCCCACACCCCCCCGTTCCGCGCCGCGACTGACCGCGCGCGTCTTTGCAGCCCTCACGCTGACGGCCTCGCTCATCGCCGCTGCCGCCCTCGCACTTCCCAGCGCGGCCAGCGCGAGCAAGACCCAGCTCCAGATGTTCCAGGACGGCGGACAGCTTCAGGCCGATCCCGCCGGAGCGATGGCCAAGTTCCGCGCGCTCGGGGCGAACTCGATTCGCGTGGTGGTGTTCTGGTACCAGATCGCTCCCAGCCCGGGGAGCAAGAAGATGCCGAAGTTCAACGCGACCGATCCCAACGCGTACCCCTCGGCGAACTGGACCATCTGGGACACGATCGTCCGGGCCGCCGCCGCCGACGGGATCAAGGTCGACTTCACCGTCGCCGGTGGCCCCCCCATCTGGGCCGACGGACCGGGAATCCCCAAGGCCTACCTCACGAACAGCCACTGGGCCTGGAAGCCCAGTGCCACCGAC
>CAVXRR010000027.1:0-119983 GCA_963764125.1 uncultured Solirubrobacteraceae bacterium | reverse complement strand
GCGTATACTCGAGCCCGCCCGTGCCCTGGACCCGGCGGCGGTGGCCGCGGCGGCGGTGGAGGTGCGGGTCCCCGGGCGGCTGGAGCAGATCGACTCAGACCCGCTGACCGTGCTCGATGTCGCCCACAACCCGGAGGGGATGCGCGCGCTCACCGAGTCGCTGCCGGAGCTCTCGCGCGGGCGCGCGCCGGTGGTCGCCGTGGTCTCGGTCCTGGACGACAAGGACGCCGCCGGCATGCTGGCCGAGCTGATGCCGGCCTGCGACCGGCTGGTGCTCGACCGCGACCCAGAACCCGCGGGTGCTGCCCCCGGCGACGCTCAAGTCGCTGGCCGCCCAGCTCGACGGGCCGCCCGACCGAGGTCGTCGGCGACCCGTGGCGGGCGCTGGCGCGGGCGCGGGAGCTGGCCGCGCCCGGCGGGCTGGTGGTGGTGACCGGGTCTCAGTACCTGGTCGGCGACCTGCTGGCGGGCGGACGCCGCGAACGCGCCTCCAGCCTCTGATCCCTGGCATGGAGAGACGACGATGAACGACGACGATCAGCCCAAGTTCCTGGCCATGATCGGGCTGGTGGCGCTGATCGTGGCGGTCGTCATCCTGGTCTTCTTCGGCATCGGATATCTGTTCGGGCGGGCCTTCCTGTAGCGATTCCCGCGATTGCGCACAAGGAACCGGGTACTTGACGGCGTATTGATATGAGCCGCACAATCACGGTGCCCACTACACTCGCCCCCTCATATGCTGACCTTCGCAATCTTCGGCATCCACAACAGCGCGCTGCGTCTTGCCGTCGAGCTGGTGATCCTCTTCCTCGTGGTCATCTGGCTGGCGCTGATCTACTGGACGTACGCCGACGCCCGCCGCCGCATCGCCGATCCGCTGCTCATCGGCTGCGCCACCCTGGCCTCCGGCTTCCCCTACGTGGGCACGATCGTCTACATGATCGTGCGGCCGCCCGAGTACCTCGACGACGTGCGCGAGCGCGAGCTGGAGATGCAGGCCGCCGAGGCCCGGCTGGCCGAGCTGGGCTACCACCTGTGCCCGCACTGCGACTTCGAGGTGGAGAAGGACTTTCTGCGCTGCCCCAACTGCATGCGCAAGCTCAAGGACCCCTGCCACGCCTGTGGCCGGCCTCTCGACCCATGTGGAAGGTCTGCCCCTTCTGCGAGGCCGAGATCGGCGTGCCCGGCGGACCGGGCGGCCGGGCGCCGGTTCCGCGACGGCAGCGCCGGCGGGCCGAGAGCCCCGAGCAGCCTGCCGCCGAGCAGCCGTCGACCACCTGACGCCCTCTCTCTCGGACCCCTCAAAGGAGGCCCGCCGCCGTGGAGCGCACGCTCATCCTTGTCAAGCCCGACGCCTTCGCCCGCAACCTGACCGGGGAGATCATCGCCCGGTTCGAGCGCAAGGGCCTGCGCCTGGTGGCGCTCCAGCTGATGACGATGACGCGCGAGCTGGCCGCGCAGCACTACGCCGAGCACGAGGGCAAGGGCTTCTACGACGAGCTGGTGGACTTCATCACCTCGGCCCCGCTGGTGGCGATGGTGCTCGAGGGCGAGTCGGCGATCCGCGCCGCCCGCCAGGTGATCGGCGCCACCAATCCGCTCGAGGCGACCACCGGGTCGATCCGCGGCGACTATGCGACCTCGGTGGGCCAGAACATGGTCCACGGCTCCGACGCGCCCGAGTCGGCCGCGCGCGAGGTCGGGCTGTTCTTCCCCGACCTGGCCTAGGCGCGCCGCGCCGGCGAGCTGACCGCGCCGTGCCGGCCGCGAGCCTGATCCTCGCGTCGGCCTCGCCGCAGCGGCGGGCGATCCTTGAGCAGATCGGGGTGCGCTTTCGAGGTACGCGTCCCGTCGGTCGAGCGAGCTCTCCGAGGGCCCGGCCGCCGAGGTGGCGCTGGAGAACGCCTATCGCAAGGCGTCGGCGATCGCCCCCGCCGAGTTGCCGGTGCTCGGCGTGGACACCGTGGTCAGCCTCGGGCGCGCAGATCTTCGGCAAGCCGCGCGACGCGGGCCACGCCGCGGAGATGCTGGGCGCGCTGGCCGGGCGGCGCCACGTGGTGGTCAGCGGCGTGTGTCTCATCGATGATGACCGGGTGCGCACCGCCGCGGCGCAGACCGCGGTGGAGTTCCGCGCGCTGGACCACGCGGCCGATCGCCGCCTACGTGCGCGCGGGCGAGTGGGAGGGACGCGCCGGGGCCTACGCCATCCAGGGCCGCGGCGCCGTGCTGGTGGAGCGGATCGAGGGCGACTATCTCAACGTGGTGGGCCTGCCCGTGCCCACGCTGCTGGACCTCGCGCCGGAGTTGATCGCAGACTGAGCCGGGTGGTACGGTGCCCGCGCCTTTGCAGGTCCCGACCTTTAGGAGGAGGGGAAGTGTCTGAAGCCAGCGTCCCGCCATCCGCGGCTTCGGCGAGCACGACGCCGAAGCTGTTCGTGCGCCAGTCCTCGGGCCTGGTGCGCAACGTCAGCGTCACCAACGCGCTGTTCTTCAACGTCGCGGCGTTCGTCGGCGTCGGCCTGACCCTGTATCCGATCTTCTACTCGCTTCCGCTGGTGCCGATGTGGAAGGCGGGCCCGTTCTCGGCCTACGGCTGGGCGTCGATCATCGCCGGGCTGTTCTGCATCCTGCTGGCGCTCATCTTCGCCTCGCTGACCTCGGTGATGCCGCGCTCGGGCGGCGACTACGTGTTCACCAGCCGGATCCTGCACCCGGCGCTGGGCTTTATGGAGTCGTGGACGCTGGTCATCGCGTCGGTGCTGATCATCGCCTTCGAGGTTCCGCTGGTGCTGCGCAACCTCCAGATCACCGCGCGCATCGTCGGGATCGGCGCCGGCGGCCTCGGCGGCGCCAACGGCTGGTTCACCGACGCCACCGGGGCCATCACCGGGACGCCGGGCTTCATCGGCTCGATCGTCGTGCTGCTGGCCATCGGCGGCATCTGCCTGCTGCCGACACGCACGTTCCACCGGGTGGTGACCGCGCTGGCCGGCTTCGGCGTCGCGTGTTTCGCGGCGATGTTCGTCTTCGGCCTGCTCTTCACCCACAAGGGCGCCTTCGTCCACAACCTGCCCCACTACACCGGCGGGGTGACGGCGGCCAAGATCGCCGCGTCGGGGCATGCCGCCGGCGTGCTCGGCGCGCCCCCGCAGAGCTTCCTGTCGCGCATCTTCGATACCGGCGCGTTCCCGATCGTCCTCTCGGTGCTGCTCTTCCAGTTCATCGGCTTCCAGTACTCGGCCTACATCGCCGGTGAGGTGCGCGGCAACGTGCGCCGCGGCGTGCTCATCGCGCTGCTCGGCGCGCTGTTCATCGGCGTGCTGGCCAACTCGGTCTACGTCGACGCGATCTCCAGCCACTTCGGCTTTGACACCAACGTCTCGTGGGGCGCCGGCTACTGGGGGTGGCCGCACTCGATCTCGCCGCTCCCGCTCGGCCAGCCCAACGCGATGCCGCTGCTGGCGACGGTGGCCAACAAGGGCCTGTGGCCGATCTGGGCGCTGATCAGCCTCGGCGGCGTGGTCTTCCCGTTCCTGCTCTGCCCGGTCTACATCAACTTCATCAGCCGCATGCAGCTGGCCTGGAGCCTTGACCGTCAGATGCCCGAGTGGTTCGGCCGCGTCAACGAGCGTCTGCGCGCCCCGCTGAACGCGATCCTGGCCACCCTGGGCCTCACCGCCCTGTTCCTGTTCTTCCAGAGCTACAAGGACCTGCCGACGTTCCTGGCCACCGCCGACCACAAGCTCAACCTGGCCGGGACCGCGTGGTTCTCGATCGTGATGGCGCTGTTCACCTGGACCCTGCCCGGGATCAACGCGATGCTCGTGCGCTGGCGGCGTCCGGACCTCGTGCGCAACGCGCCGTTTGGCAAGAAGCTCCCCTGGATCGGCCTGGCGTGGCTGGTGTTCCCGGTGTGGATCTACATCTTCGCGGTGGTCAAGCCGATCGTGAACGCGCTCAAGGCGGGCGGCGCCCTCACCTACCTGGAGACCAACGGCATCATCGATGCCGCGGTCTTCTACGTGCTCGGGATCATCATCTTCTTCATCATGCGCTTCCGCGCCCGCGCGGCCGGCGTGGACGAGAAGATGCTGTTCACCGAGTTGCCGCCCGACTAGCGTCTCAGCCCACCGACCGACCAGACCGTCCCGCCCGCCCGTGGCCACCCGCCTCTACATCGCCTCCGACCTGCACGCCGCCGAGAAGGCGTGGCGCAAGTTCGTCAACGCGATCAAGCTCAACGTCTACAAGGCCGACGTGGCCCTGCTGGCGGGCGACCTCACCGGCAAGGCGATCGTCCCGATCGTGGAATCGAGCGCCACCCCGGGCGCGGTATGAGACCGACCTGTTCGGCGTGCATCGCACCGCGCGGGGGGAGGAGGAGCTCGCCACGCTCCAGCGGGACATCGCCGACGTCGGCTACTACTCGTTCGTCACCACGGCGCAGGAGGCCGAGCGCCTGTCGGGCGACGAACCCGGGCGCGACGAGCTCCTGCACCGCCTGATGAGCGAGCGCGTGCAGGAGTGGCTGGAGCTGGCCACCGAGCGCCTGGCCGACAGCCCGGTCCCGCTCTACCTCATCCCCGGCAACGACGACGAGTTCGGGATCGACGAGATCCTCGACGCCCCCGGCCACGCGCCGGCCAACGTCGACGGCCGCGTCGTCGACATGCCCGGCGGACCTCCAGCTCCTGGCCTGTGGCTGGTCCAACCACACCCCGTGGCAGACCCCCCGCGAGGAGTCAGAGGAGGAGCTCTACGCCCGCCTCGACGCGTTGGCCAAGCAGGTCTCCGACCCCCGCCGCGCCGTCTTCATGATCCACGTGCCGCCCCACGACTCGGGCCTGGACATCGCGCCCATCCTCGATGAGAACCTCCGGCCCACGATCTCGGCCGGCGACGTCCTGCGCGGGCCCGTGGGCTCCACCGCGGTGCGGCGCATCATCGAGGACTACCAGCCCGTCCTGGCCATCCACGGTCACATCCACGAGTCCGGCGGCGAGCGCAAGATCGGCAAGACCGTCTGCATCAACCCGGGCTCGGAGGCCAACCACGGGATCCTGCGGGGGTACCTGGTGGACATCGGCCGCAAGGGCGTGGAGCTGACCCAGCGGGTAGAGGGGTAAGCCCGGCGCGGGGTCAGGTGGTGTGCCGTCGGCGTCTGAGCTTGGTATGAAGGGCGAGCTTGCGGGGTCGCCGGCCACCGCAAGGGCGGCCGGGATCGGGCCTTGGTAGATATTGACTCTATAGCGATCACTATCTACCAAAAGTCCCTGCAAAGGCCCGCAATTACGCTCCGACCCCACCCTTCCCAAGCCCGCCGTTGACGTGCGCCGATACCAAGCCAAAACGCACCAAGGACAACCGCGGCAGCCACCACTGCCCTACGAAGCCACCCCACAGAACCGCAGCGCCGCCACCGCCAGCGCCTGCGCGCACGAGACCAGCCCGTCCACCGGGACGTACTCGTCGATCGTGTGGGCCACAGTGGCCCCGTCGGGATCGAACCCCGGCGGCCCGTACCCCACCGAGGGGATCCC
This sequence comes from uncultured Solirubrobacteraceae bacterium, assembly GCA_963764125.1. Taxonomy (GTDB): domain Bacteria; phylum Actinomycetota; class Thermoleophilia; order Solirubrobacterales; family Solirubrobacteraceae; genus Palsa-465. Next base: position 114,443 of record CAVXRR010000027.1, on the reverse strand, counting down.
CCCCAGCAGCGTGTAGGTGGCGCCGTCATACCAGGAGTCCAGGCCGCCCAGCTCGCGGCGCAGCCCCAGGTCGGCGCTCGGCGTCCAGCATGGCGCCCACGATCGGCGAGGAGTCGGGGATCTCCATCGGCATCACGCCGTTGGCCCACCACTCGAATGCCGGCGGGTGCTCGGCCAGCCAGTCGTCGCGCGCGCTCTCGCGGACGATCCACTCCTGGACCTCCTCCCGCACCAAGGAGCCCCAGCCGTCGCCGTCGGCCTGGACCGGGAGGTACATGACGGCGATCGTCAGATCGCATGATGACGGGTAGGTGACCGGCCACTCGCCGCCGCTCACCACCGTCGGCAGCAGCGACGGCGCCGAGAGCACCGGATGGCCAAAGCGCTCGTCGGCGGCCCAGCGCGCGCGCAGCGAGGCGATCGCCTCGAGCACCACGCCCGCCTTCTCGATCGCGTTGACCGCCCCGCCGTCGCGCCAGTCGGGATGGCGCACCTCGGCGTGGCCCGGCCGGCCCGGCACGCGGATGACCCCGTACTCCGAGCCCCGGCACGCCACCCAGGTGCGGAAGTCCGTGGGCTCGGTGACGATGCCGGCGTCGGCGCGCAGCCCGCGCCGCACGAGCGCCGTGCCGCCCGCCCCCGAGGACTCCTCGTCGGTGTTGGTGGCCACGATCAGGTCGCCGGCCAGCGTGATCTGGCCGCGGCGATCGCCTCGGCGGCGAACGTCATCGCGGCCACGCCGCCCTTCATGTCGCAGGCGCCGCGCCCGTAGAGCCGGCCGTCGCGGACCTCGGGGGTGAACGGATCGCTCGTCCACGCGCCCCGGGGCTCGCCCGAGACCACGTCGATGTGGCCGTTGAGCAGCAGGCTCTGGCCGCCGCCCGCGCCGCGCAGCGTGGCGATGAGCTGCGGACGCCCGGCGAAGTCCAGCCCCTCGGGCACCAGCGGCGCGCCCGCCAGCTGCGCCGCGTCGGGCTCGAACAGGTCGATCTCGGCGCCCGCGGCCCGCAGCCGCTGCGCGAGGTGCTCCTGCAGCGCCGCCTCCTGGCGCGGCGGATCGCCGACCTCGCGCGCTGTGGTGTCACACGCGATCAGCGCCGAGGCGAGCTCCACCAGCTCCTCCCGGCCGTCGGCGATGGCATCACAGACGCGGCGTTCGAGGTCGCTGAGGCCCATGGTGGCGGCACCCTAACAACCCGCGTACGGGCGTCGTTTACCGTACGCAGGGGAGATGACCGAGACCTCCGCCGAGGCCGGCCTCGCCAGCGAGGCCCGCCGTCTGATCGACCTGGCCGCCGACCGTGGCGTCGTGCTGCGCCTGCTCGGCGGTCTGGCCATCCAGATGCTCACGCCCGAGCTGCCCCCGCGCACCCGGGCGGGGCAGGATCTGGACTTCGGCTCGGTGCGCTCCAGCCGCAAGGCGCTCACCGAGATGCTCGCCGAGGAGGGCTACGTGGGCGACCGCAACTTCAACGCCCTCTACGGCGACAAGCAGCTGTACTTCACCCACGCCGACAGCGGCCTGGCCGTCGACGTGATGATCGACCGGCTGCACATGTGCCACACCGTCGAGTTCGCCGAGCGGGCGACGGTCATGCCCTACACGCTGTCGCCCACCGACCTGCTGCTCTCCAAGCTCCAGATCGTGGAGCTCAACGCCAAGGACCTCGACGACTGCCTGCGCCTGCTCGTCAGCTTCGAGCTCGCTGACTCCGACAACGCCGACGTCATCGATCTGCGCGTCATCCGGGCGCTGGTCGGCGACGACTGGGGCTGGTTCAAGACGATCTCGCTCAACCTGGAGCGGATCGGCACCGCCCTCGCCGACGGCTCGGCGGCGCCGTCAGACGGCGCTCGTCTCGACCCCGCCGCGGCGGTGCAGACGCTGTCTCAGACCCTCCAGCAAACCCCCAAGAGCCGCCGCTGGAAGCTGCGCGACCGCATCGGCGAGCGCAAGCGCTGGTACGAGCTGCCCGAGGAGACTCCTCACCACTGAAAACCGGTGCGCGGCGGGCTCGGCGGCCGGGGTTTGGCTGCAGGTTTCCGCCCAGCGGGGCCCGCGCGACGCGGTGACCGAATTTCCAGGGTTTTTTCTGGAGCCAGGGCCTCGGGAGCCTCGTCGGCAGATGGCTCTTCGATACACTCGACTGCGGACGAAGCTGGCAATTCGGTGAGGGACCGTCTGCAACTCGCCGCTTCGGCCATCGCTCCCCGCTACCTCCAATACATGGGCTTCTTTACGTATCTGACCGGTTTCGGCGGTCGTGACATGGCTGTCGATCTCGGCACCGCCAACACGCTCGTCTACGTGCGCGGCCGCGGCATCGTGCTCTCGGAGCCGAGCGTGGTCGCCGTCGACTCCCGCACCGGTGAGGTCCATGCCGTCGGCATCGAGGCCAAGCGCATGCTGGGCCGTACCCCGGGGACGATCTCGGCGATCCGGCCGCTCAAGGACGGCGTCATCGCCGACTTCGAGGTGACCGAGGAGATGCTGCGCCACTTCATCCAGAAGGTCCACCAGAACCGCTGGGCCCACCCGCGAGTCGTCGTCTGCGTCCCGTCCGGGGTGACCGGCGTCGAGAAGCGTGCCGTCGAGGAGGCCTGCCTGAGCGCCGGCGCCCGGCAGGCATATCTGATCGAGGAGCCGATGGCCGCCGCGATCGGCGCCGGCCTGCCGGTGGGCGAGCCGACCGGCTCCATGGTCGTCGACATCGGCGGCGGCACGAGCGAGGTCGCCGTCATCTCGCTGGGCGGGATCGTCGTGTCGCAGTCGATCCGCGTCGGCGGCGACGAGCTCGACGAGGCGATCATCAACTACGTCAAGCGGGAGTACAAGCTGCTGATCGGCCAGCAGACGGCCGAGGAGGTCAAGCTGGAGATCGGCTCGGCCCACAAGATGCCCGAGGAGGTCCAGGCCGAGATCCGGGGCCGCGACATGGTCTCCGGACTGCCCAAGACGGTCATCCTCACCAGCGAGGAGATCCGGGGGGCGCTGGAGGAGCCGGTGTCGCAGATCATCGACGCCGTCAAGCAGACACTGGACCGGACGCCCCCCGAGCTGGCCTCCGACATCATGGATCGTGGCATTATGCTGGCGGGAGGGGGGTCCCTGCTCCAGGGCATGGAGGAGCGCCTGCGCCACGAGACGCAGATGCCCGCGCACCTGGCGGAGTCCCCGCTGACGTGCGTCGCGGTCGGCTCAGGGCGGTCCCTGGAGGAGTTCGAAGCGATCCACCGGTCAAGCAAGAATTCGCGTAACCGCCACCGTCGGTACTAGCTTTCTGACCGCGGCGCGTGCGGAGCAACACTTTGGAGACACGCACACCGTGCATGACAAACAGGTTCGACGGCGCCGAGCGGTGCTCGCGCTGCTGGTCGTCGTCTCCCTGATCCTGCTCACTGCCTATTTCGGCGAATCGCCGCAGAGCCCGCTGCACAGCGTGCAGCGCGGCATCGTGCAGGTCTTCTCGCCGGTCCAGGCGGGCGCCAGCAAGGTCCTCGCCCCGGTCCGCGACGTCGCCAACTGGGTCTCGGACACGCTGCGGGCCAAGTCGCAACGTCGACAAGCTGCGCAAGCAGAACAACGGAAGCTCAGCAGCGAGCTGGCCACGCTCAAGACCGAGCAGCAGCAGAACCAGCAGCTCACCGCTGAGGTCGGGCTCGATCAGACGATCGGCGTCCGCAACTACCACCCGGTCGGCGCCAACGTCATCGGGCGCGATCCCAGCCTCTGGTATCAGCAGGTCGAGGTCGACGCCGGCTCTGACCAGGGCGTCGAGCAAGGGTGACCCGGTGCTGGCCGATGGAGGCCTGGTCGGGGACGTCACCACCGTCGATGCCTCGGTGTCGATCGTGACCCTCATCACCGACGCCAGCTACGCGGCCGCCGCCCAGGTCACCGACAACGCGGGAGACCAGGGGGTGCTGGCGCCGTCGGTGGGCAACCCCAACCAGCTCCTGCTCCAGGATCTGCCCGGGCGCGCCCAGGTCGCCCAGGGCGACCAGGTGGTGACCGCCGGGTTCAAGGCGGGCTCGCTGACCTCGCTGTACCCGCCGGGGCTGCCGATCGGCACCGTGGGCGCCGTCAACCCGAACCAGCTGTTCAACAACAACGAGGTTCCCGTCTCGCCCACCGCCGACCTGCGTCATTTCAGCTCGGTCCAGATCCTGACCCGGCCACACGCCGCCAACGTCCGGGCCCAGGTGCCGTGAGCCTTCCCCCGCTGCGACTCGTCCTGCGCCTGATGCTCCTGGCATTGGCGACGGTGGTGATCCAGGAGGCCGCGGTATCGCAGATCTCCATCTTCGGCGTCAGCGCCGACATCACGCCGCTGATGGTGATGAGCGTCGGCCTGCTGGCGGGCTCGCTCACCGGCGCGATCATGGGCTTCGCCACCGGGCTGCTCGTCGACACCGTGCTCGTCCAGACGCTCGGGATCACCTCGCTGCTCTACATCGCCATCGGCTACTGGACCGGGCGCCTGCGCGAGCTGCGTGATCCCGCCCACGGGCTGGTGCCGCTGGCCGCGGGCGCGGCCGCGACCGCGGTCGCCGGGGTCGGCATGACGCTCATCCAGTTCCTGCTCGGCGTCGACGCGCCGGTCAGCCTGCTGCTCTTCCAGCAGATCTTCATCACCATCCTGGTCAACACGCTGATCTCGCTGCCGGTCTACGCGGTGGTGCGCCGGATCATCCAACCGGCGCTGCCCGACGACCCCCGCCGCCGCCGGCGCCGCGCCTACACCACCGGCGGCCTCAGCCCGCTCCAGAGCCCGTCCAAGCGGCTGGGCCAGCTCAACCGAGGTGGAGGATGACCATTCCGCCCGAGGACCGGCGCCCCACGCTGACGCCCCAGCTGGCCCTGCGGGTCGCCATCGTCGGCAGCTTCGCGCTGGGGCTGTTCGCGATCGTCTTCTTCCGCCTCTGGTTCCTGCAGGTGCTCTCGGGCGACCAGTACGTCAAGGCGGCCACCGTCAACCGGCTGCGCAAGATCGACATCGCGGCGCCCCGCGGCCAGGTGCTGGACGCGAGCGGCACGGCGCTGGTCGACAGCGTCAAGACCCTGGCCGTCCAGATCTCGCCCGAGGATCTCCCGCGCCCGGTGACACTGGACAAGCTCGACACTCTCGAGCATCCACCCAAGGGCGACGCCATCGTCTACAACCGCCTGGCCCACGTGCTGGGAATGTCGACCAAGCGCGTGCGGTGCCAGCTGCACATGCCCAAGCCCAACGTCTTCCGGCTGTCGCCGATCGCCTGCCGCGTCGGGCAGCAGGTGACGCTTCAGTCCTACGCCGACGTCACGGTTCGCTCGGGGCCCGTCGTCACCCGCGTGATGCTGTTCTATCTGGCCGAGAACCAGCGCCTGTTCCCCGGCGTCCAGGTCCAGAAGGTCTACGTCACCCACTATCCGTTCACGACCCTGGCCGCCCAGGTGCTGGGGACCGTCGGCCCGATCACCACCGCCGAGATCAGCGCGAAGTCCTATCCGGGTGCGGCGCCCACCGACATCGTCGGCCAGGGCGGCCTGGAGGCCGAGTACGACAGCTTCCTGCGCGGCAAGGACGGCTTTCAGCAAGGTCCAGGTCAACGCGCTCAACCAGCCGACCGGCGATCTGGGCACCCAGCAACCCGTCGCCGGCCACGACCTCAAGCTCTCGCTCAACGCCCAGCTGCAGCGGGTGGGGCAGCAGGCGCTGGCGCAGTCGATGAGCGTCAACGCTCGCCCGGCGGATCGTTCGTGGCCATGAACCCCGTCACCGGCGCGGTCTACGCCATGGGGTCGCTGCCGAGCTTTGACCCGTCGATCTTCACCGGCAACCTCAGCCAGTCCAAGTACGACCAGCTCACCAACCCCAACGGCGGGGATGCCCTGCTCAACCGCGCGACCCAGAGCGCCGGGCCCACGGGCTCGACGTTCAAGCCGATCACCTCGGTCGCCGCGCTGTCGAGCGGGGAGTGGACGCACGACACCTATACACGACAACGGCCAGTTCTGCGTCGGCACCGGCCCCGCCCAGCAGTGCCGCCACAACGCCGGCCACGCGGTCGACGGGACGCTCAACCTCACCGACGCGCTGCGGGTCTCCTCCGACGACTTCTTCTACAACCTCGGCGCCAGGCTCAACGTGGATCCCGGCAAGGCGCCCAAGGGCGGCCCGCTGGACGCCTGGGCCAGCAGCTCGGGATCGGGCGCCCCACCGACGTCGACCTGCCCAACGAGGCCATCGGGACCCTGCCCAGCCCCGCTATGGCGCGAGAGCCGCAACCGGCTCGAGGCCGAGTGCGACAGCGCCACCGGCCCGTTCAAGTGGACCGACGGGCACACCACCAGCTCCCATCACCACAAGGGCTGGCACCGGACCAGGAAGCACGCGCCGGGCGGGTGCGGGATCGCCGACGGCACCAACCGGCCGTGGTCGATCGGCGACAACGAGAGCCTCGCCGTCGGCCAGGGCGACGTCCAGGTGACCCCGCTGCAGTTCGCGGTGGCCTACTCGGCGCTGGCCAACGGCGGCACGATCGTACGTCCCCACTTCGGCGTCGACGTCCAGGACCAGGACGGGACGGTGCTCCAGGCGATCAACCCGCCCAACGCCCGCCCCATCCCGATCAACCCCTTCTACCGGACGACGATCCTCCAGGGTCTCAACGAGGCCGCCCAGACGTCCGGCGGCACGTCGGCTGACGTGATGGGCAACTTCCCGATGAAGGTCTACGGCAAGACCGGAACCGCGCAGTACACCAACCAGCCCGATTACGCCTGGTACGCCTGCTTCGTCATCGACAACACCAACAAGCCGATCGTGGTCGTCGTCCACGTCGAGAAGGGCGGCTTCGGCGACGTCGCCGCCGCCCCGGTGGCCCGCCAGATCCTGTCGCAGTGGTTCTTCGGCAAGCCCGGCAAGTACGTGGCGGGGACCAACAGCACGCTATGAGCGCCACGCCCGATCACGCCCGGCGAGGAGACGGTCATCCCGCGCGCGCGGGCGCTGCCGCATCTTCGACCCGCTGCTGCTGCTGGCCGCGATCGGGCTCGTGGTCTGCTCGTGCGAGACGCTCAAGGGAGCCACCTCGCACGCGGTCGCCGGCCACCCGCTGTACTACGTCCAACGCCAGGCGCTGTTCGGCGGGATCGGGCTGCTCATCGCGCTCATCCTCAGCCGGATCGACTACTCCCGGCTGCGGGAGTTCAAGTACGCGCTGTTCGGGATCATGGTCGCGCTCAATCTCGTCGTCTACGGCATGGCGCCGATCCAGGGGGCGCGGCGGTGGATCCCGCTGCCGTTCCTGCAGTTCCAGTCCTCGGAGTTCGGCAAGGTGCTGCTCATCGTGGCCCTGGCCGGCTTCGCGGTCGACCGCGCCCGCCGGATCCACGAGTGGCGCACCACGGCGCGGATCATGCTGCTGGCGATCCTCGCCGCGCTGCTCGTCATCCCCCAGCCCGACCTGGGCACGGGCATGGTCTACGTGGCGGTCGGCTTCAGCATCCTGTTCTTCGCCGGCACCTCGTTCAAGCAGCTCACCGCGCTGGTGACCCTCTTCGTCGCCTCGATCGCGATCGTGCTCGCGGGGCCCCCGCGGTGGGGGTGCACGTGCTCAAGCCCTACCAGATCCAGCGGCTGACGGCCTTCCTGCACCCCTAGGGATGCGGGAAGTCCACACCGGGCGTCCCCGACCCGTGCTATCAGCTACAGCAGTCGCAGATCGCCATCGGCTCGGGACAGAAGACCGGGCGCGGCAACAATGCGACCCAGACCAAATTGAACTTCCTCCCCGCCAACGACACCGACTTCGTCTTCGCCGCCGTAGGAGAGACCTACGGATTCGTCGGCGCGGTCGTCGTGCTGTCGCTGTATGCACTGCTGATCTGGCGTGCTCTGCGGATCCTGACGATGAGCAAGAACCTCTTCGGGACGCTCATCGCGGCGGGCATCCTGGCGATGCTGATGTTCCAGATCTTCGTGAACGTGGGTATGACCATAGGGATCATGCCTATCACCGGCGTCCCGCTGCCCCTCCTCAGCTACGGAGGGTCCTCGGTCATCGTGACCTTCATCGCCGTCGGGCTCCTGCAATCGATCTACGTTCAGGCCCGGATGGCGGCCAGCGGGAAGGCCCGCACCCTGATTTCGTAACGCCGCGCGACCAGATCCGCAGCGGCCTTAGTTAGCAAAGGACTGAAAACAATTGAAGAAGCAAGTATTGGTCAGCGTTGATCGCGGGGAGACCCGCGTGGCGCTACTCGAGGCGGCCGGAACCGTTCCGTCTCGCAAGCCGAGCACGACCACCTCGCGCCGCCGCCGCAAGCCGGCCCCGTCGAGCGAGTACCAGGTCGCCGAGCTCTATCTGGAGCGCCGGGGCAGCCGCTCGATCGTCGGCAACATCTACAAGGGGCGCGTCGACAACGTGCTCGCCGGCCTGGAGGCCGCCTTCGTCGACATCGGGCTGGAGAAGAACGGCTTCCTGCACGTCGACGAGATCGTGCTGCCCGGCGTCGAGGCCCCGCGGCGCGGACGCGGCGGAGGCCGCGACGGGCGCAACATCACCGACATGCTCAAGCCCGGCCAGGAGATCGTCGTCCAGGTGGTCAAGGATCCGCTGAAGACCAAGGGCGCACGACTCTCCATGGATCTCACGATCGCCGGGCGCTACATGGTCTACGCACCCTACGGCGAGGGCGTCGGCGTGTCGCGCCGGCTCGACGACAAGGAGCGTGAGCGCCTGCGCAAGGAGGCGGCCAAGCTCGATCTCAAGGGGGCCGGCGCGATCATCCGTACCGCCGCCCAGGGCGCCAAGCGCGCCGACCTGGAGCGGGAGCTGATCTACCTGTTCAAGCTCGGAGAGGTGCTCCAGAAGCGCGTCGCCGAGACCCAGGCGCCGGCGCTCGTCTTCCAGGAGGCCGATCTCTCGGTCCGCGTCGTGCGAGACATCTTCTCCGCCGACTTCGAGCGGGCCGTCGTCGACGATCCCAAGCAGCACCATCGGCTGGTGTCGTTCTTCAGCCGGACCGCGCCCGAGCTCGTCGAGCAGGTCGAGCTGTGGGAGGACGACACGCCGCTGTTCGAGGCCTACGGGGTCGAGAAGGTGCTGGACTCGACGCTGTCGCGGCGGGTGGACCTGCCCAGCGGCGGCTATCTGATGATCGACTACGCCGAGGCGCTGACGGTGATCGACGTCAACTCCGGCTCGTTCATCGGGCGCGGGAAGGGCGCGCGCCTGGAGGACACGATCACCAAGACCAACCTCGAGGCCGCCGACGAGGTCGTGCGCCAGCTGCGGTTGCGCGACATCGGCGGGATCATCGTCATCGACTTCATCGATATGGCGCGGGCCCGCAACCGGGACGCCGTCCTCAAGACGCTCCGCAAGGCGCTGGACGAGGACCGCACGAAGACCTTCGTGGTCGAGATCTCGCCGCTGGGTCTGGTGGAGATGACGCGCCAGAACGTCACCGACGGGGTCCGCGAGATCATGACGCGGCCCTGCCCCACCTGCGACGGCGAGGGCGTGATCAAGTCCGAGGAGACGATCGCGATCGAGTTCGAGCGCCGCATGCGCGACCTGGCCAAGGAGACCGAGGCCGAGGCGATCCTCGTCCAGATGAACCCCCGCGTGAGCGCTGAGTTCACGGGCAACGAGGCCCGGGCGCTGCACGCCGTGGAGGAGGAGACCGGCAAGTGGTTTCACTTCGAGGGCTCCGAGGGCCTGCCGCTCGACCACTTCCGGGTGCTCCTGGAGGGCGACCGCGAGCAGGTGCTCGAGCGCGCCCTGCCCTTCCGCGAGGGCGAGGAGGTCCACGTGGAGATCGTCGAGCCCCACATGTACAGCCCCGGCGACGCCGTGGCCAAGATCGACGGCTACATCATCTCGATCATCGGCGGGACCAAGTACGTGGGTGAGAAGCACCTGGTGCGCATCGATGAGGTGGGGCGGACCGCCGCCGTGGCCTCGCTGCTCGACGTGCCGGCCGCTGAAAACGGTGCTTCTGACGATGAACTAGAATCGAAGCCTCGGCGTCGTGGCCGCAGAGGCGGGCGACGCCGTTCGGGCGCCAAGGCCGGTTCGGCCGCGGGCTCTTCCGATTCGGAGTGATCATGTACGCGATCATCAAGACAGGCGGCAAGCAATACCGCGTCCAAGAGGGCGAGTGGCTGCTCGTGGAGCGCCTGCCCGTGGATGACGGGGCCACCATCACGCTCGACCCGCTGCTCTACGTTGACGGCGACAACGTGGTGGACGGCGACGACCTGTCCAAGGTCACCGTGGAGGCCAAGGTGCTCGCCCACGAGCGTGGCCCCAAGCTGAGGATCGTCAAGTTCAAGCCCAAGCGCGGCTACCGGCGCCGCAACGGCCATCGCCAGGATCTCACCCGGATCCAGATCACCTCGCTGAAGCTGGGATCGGGTCGCAGCCGATCCAAGGCCAAGGCGGCGCCCGAACCCACAGCTGAGCCGGCGACCGCGGAGGCAACCGATGGCACATAAGAAAGGCCTGGGCTCCAGCCGCAACGGCCGCGACTCCAACCCCAACCGCCTCGGCGTCAAGGTGTTCGCCGGGCAGACGGTCACCGGCGGGGAGATCATCGTCCGTCAGCGTGGGACCCGCTTCAAGCCCGGCGAGGGCGTCGGGATCGGCAAGGACGACACGATCTACGCTCGTTCGCCCGGCACCGTGCAGTTCACCACCGGTCGCCGTGGCCGGGTGATCTCGGTCACCCAGACCGGCAACGGCGCCGAGTAGCGCCGTTCAGACGGTCGCTTCGGCGATCTCCGAGGTGCAGAAGGGGCAGCGACGGGCGGCGAGCGGGACGGCGCTCGTGCAGTCCGGGCACGGCTTGGTCGAGGGGTCCTCCTGGGCGCGCCGGGCCATCAGCGCGTTATAGGGCCGCACGACGAAGAAGAAGATGACGGCCGCCGTCGTCACGAAGGTGAAGAGAGCGTTGAGGAAGTCGCCGTAGAGGAAATGGCTGCCGTTGATGGTGAACGACAGCGCAGAGAAGTCCGGCTGGCCGAAGACGAGGGCGATGATCGGAGTGATCAGATCCCCGATCAACGCCTTCAGCAGGGCGGCGAACACCGCTCCCATGACGAAGGCCACCGCGAGCTCCACGAGGTTCCCCCGCATCAGGAACGTCTTGAAGTCTTGGAGCAGGCTCACGTCAAGGCGATGTTTGACCCCGGAGCGGTTATCCCTCCTGAGAGTGACCCCGGAGCGGTTATCCCTCCTGAGAGGTGGCCCGGATCAGGATCTCGTTGACGTCGACCGAGGGCGGCTGGGAGACGGCGTACATGATGGCCCGGGCCACATCCTCGGCGACCAGCGCCGTCTTGGGCTGGTTGTCGAAGAACGGGGTGTCGACCGCTCCGGGCTCGATCAGCGTCACCCGCACGCCGGAGCCGTTGAGCTCCTGGCGCGCGCCCTCGCCCATCGCCGTGACCGCCCACTTGGTGGCGGAGTACAGCGAGCCGGGCAGCGCCCTACGGCCGGCGACCGACCCCGTCAGCAGCAGATGGCCCTTGGATGCGGTGAGCGCCTGCACCGTGGCGCGGATGGTGAGGGCCGCGCCGTAGACGTTGGTCAGCACCATCGAGCGCCAGTACTCCGGCGTCTCGTTGAGAAAGCCCCGCTTGGCCCCGAAGCCGGCGTTGGCGAAGGCGACGTCCAGCTGCCCGAAGCGGTCGAGCACCTCGGCCACCATCGCCTCCTGGTCGGCCCATTCGGTCACGTCGCATGTGATGGCCAGGGCGCGCTCGTCGCCCCCGAGCTCGGCGGCCAGCGCCTGGAGCTTGTCCGCCGAGCGTGCCGCCAGGGCGAGGCGGTAACCGGCGTCGGCGGCGGCGCGCGCCGTGGCGGCGCCGATGCCCGACGAGGCGCCGGTGATGAGGAACACGGGATCGGCCATAAGCTGAGCGCTACAGCATGCACGATCGCGCGCGAATCCACGTTCAGGCCGGGGGCGGTGGCGACGGAGCCCTCAGCTTCCGCCGCGAGGCCCACGTGCCCAAGGGCGGCCCCGACGGTGGCGACGGCGGCCGCGGCGGTGACGTCGTGCTCGTGTGCTCGGACTCGCTGCGCGACCTGGAGTCCTTCCGGCGTCGCTCGCACTTCAAGGCCCGGCGCGCCGGTCACGGCGAGGGCTCGCTGCGCCACGGCGCCGACGGGGCCACGCTGGAGCTGGCCGTCCCACCGGGCACGGAGGTGCTCGTCGAGGCCGACGGCACCCGCTATGACCTCGTCCGCGGCGGCCAGCGGGCCGTGGTGGCCCGCGGGGGCCCGGGCGGGCGCGGCAACAAGCGCTTCGCCGGCCCCACCCATCAGACCCCGCGCTTCGCCGAGCGCGGGCTGCCCGGCGAGGAGACGTGGCTGGAGCTGCGGCTCAAGCTCCTGGCCGACATCGGGCTGATCGGACTGCCCAACGCCGGCAAGTCCTCGCTGCTGGCCCGGCTGACCCGCGCTCATCCCAAGGTCGCCGAGTATCCGTTCACGACGCTCTCGCCGGTCCTGGGGACGCTCCAGACCGACACGCGCCAGCTGGTGCTCGCCGACATCCCGGGGCTCATTGAGGGCGCCAGCGACGGCGCCGGCCTCGGCCACGAGTTCCTGGCCCACGTCGAGCGCACGCGGCTGCTCGTCCACGTGCTGGACCTCAACCCGCTCGATGGCTCTGATCCGGTGGCCAACCACGCGACCGTGGAGCACGAGCTGGCCAGCCACGACCCGAGGTTGGCGGGGCTGCCCAGGATCCTGGCGCTGTCCAAGGCCGACCTCGTCGACGCCGAGACCGCCGCGGCCGCCCGCACCGCGTGGCAGGCGCGCCTGGGGGAGGGGGTGCCCGTGCTGGTGACCTCGGCGGTCACCCGGGCCGGGCTGGACGAGCTCGCGGCCGAGCTCGTCCGGCGGGTCCCCGGAACGGCCGAGGACGACACCGGGACCGACGGCGAACCCGACCTCGTCACCGATCTGGCCGAGCACCAGGTGTTCCGCCCGGCGGCGCCGCGGGCCTACGAGGTGCAGCGCACAGGGGAGGGGAGCTTCCGCGTGGCCGGCGCCGGCGTCGAGCGGCTGCTGGCGCGCTACGACCTCGACAACGAGGAGGCGCTGGCCCACCTCGAGCGGCGCCTGCGCGGGATCGGGGTGCTGAGCGCGCTCGACGCCCAGGGCTTCAAGGCCGGCGACGAGGTGGAGATCGGCGGGGTGGTGTTCGACCTGGATCCGGACGCCTGAGCCCACACGGCCGTACCCTTGAAACCCCCCATGGGACCCCTGGTCGTCAAGCTCGGCTCGAGCATCGTCGCCAACGACAACGGCGAGGTGCGCGCCGACGTCCTCGGCCGCATCTGTGACGAGGTAGCCGAGCTGCACCGCGCCGGGCGCGCGGTGATCATCGTCACCAGCGGGGCGATCGCCCGGGGGATGGGGGTGATGGAGCTGCCGGTGCGCCCGCGGACGGTCGACGAGCTGCAGGCGGCCAGCGCGGTGGGCCAGGGCAAGCTGTATCAGGTGTATGACGAGCTGCTGCGCGCGCGGGGGGTGCCGACCGCGCAGGTGCTGCTCACGTTCTTCGACATGAGCGCGCGGACCCACTACCTCAACGCGCGCCAGACCCTGCGCAAGCTGCTGGAGTGGCGCGTGGTCCCGGTGATCAACGAGAACGACACGACCACCACCGACGAGATCTCGTTCGGCAACAACGACTTCCTGGCCGCGCAGGTGGCGATCCTGCTCGGCGCCGAACGGCTGCTGCTGCTCACCGACGCCGGCGGCGTGTTCACGGCCGACCCCCATCGCGACCCGTCGGCCCAGCTGGTCACCGAGGTCACGGACTTCAGCGCGCTGGACCCTCTGGACATCGGCCACACGGCCTCGCCGCTGGGCTCGGGCGGGATGCGCTCCAAGGTGGTGGCCGCCGAGATGGCCACCGCCGCCGGGATCCCCACTGTGATCGCCAGCGGCCTGGACCCCGGCACGATCGCCGCCGCCGCCACCGGGGCCGCGACCGGCACCGGCTTCCCCGCGCGCGAGGGCCGCTACTCGAGCTTCAAGCTGTGGCTGAAGTACGCCAAGCCGGTGCGGGGCCGGGTGCTGGTGGACGCCGGGGCCGCGCGGGCGCTCCGTGGCGGCGGCGCCAGCCTGCTGCCGGTGGGCGTCGTCGACGTGACCGGTATGTTCGAGGCCGGCGACGCGGTCGAGATCGCATACGAGGAGGCGACCGTCGGCAAGGGCATCAGCAACTACTCGGCCGCCGAGCTGCGCCAGGTGCGGGGCCTTCAGTCCGGGGCGGTGCGCTCCGTGCTGCCCCGCGCCAGCGAAGAGGCCATCCACCGCGACTATTTCGTCCTCGCCTAGTCCACGGATACAGTCCCGCCTGGGATGCCGGAGACGAGGACCGAGGAGTCGGCTGAGGCCCAGGCGGCGGTCGCCGCCGACCTGCGGCCCGCGGGCCGCGGCCTGCACCCCGGTGACCTGAGCCCGTCCGGCGTGCTCGCCCTCCAGCGCGTGGCGGGCAACCGCGTCGCCCGCGCGGCGATCGCCCATCACGCCCCCCGCGGCGCCGGCGGCCGGCGCATCCTGGCGCGCGAGAAGAGCCTGGATGACCAGGTGGCCGAGATGCAGGCGAAGATCGCCGCCGCCGGCACCATCACCGACGCCCTCAAGCGCGAGGCCAAGGCGCTGGCCGCCAAGTGCTGGGCCAACAGGGCAGCGGATCTCGACGCGGCGCGCATGCAGGTGCGCCGGATCGTCGGCTCGCTGATGGGCAACGGCGCACAGGACGTGGGCATCGACATCGCCGCCACGGCCGACGCCGAGGTCCAGAAGTCCGCGCTGGCCCAGATGGGCAACAACACGATCTCCAGCATGGAGAACTACCTGGTGAAGATGGGGCGCCTGGCCGGGGTCAGCATCGCCGCCCCCGGCGCCAATCAGAAGCTCACGGCCTGGCTCGATGCCAACACCGACAAGATCGGTCAGGCCCTGGTCAAGCTCCAGGGCCAGGGGGTCACCGGCTTCAAGCAGACCGACCTGGAGCAGGAGGTCATCGGCCAGATGCTCACGGTCTTCTTCCGCGCTGCCACCGACGCCGAGGGCGACATCAAGCCCGACCCGCTGGGCCGGCTGGCCAGCCTCGGCGTGGACGCGAGCAGCGGGGAGATCATCGCCGACTGCGACGTCTGGGCCACCTACGGGGCGCGCCTGTTCCGGGCGATCGGCTGGACGACCGTCGCCTACCTGAGCGTCGTGCCCGACGAGAAGGACCCGACCGATCCCTCCACCGACCGTGCCGCTCATGCCGTGGTCCTCGTCAAGCACGACAGCGGCGGGGCCACGAGCTACGCCGGGGTCAGCGACTTCTACGTCAAGGCGTTCACGGCGAACACCGAGGCGGCGGCCAGGCAGGAGCTCCTCGACCTGGCGTTGGACATCTACTCGGGCAAGGGCGCCCTCAAGAAGTACCGCTCCTACTACGTGGCCGCGGGCACCGGCGGGGCCTACGACGTCAAGATCCTCGACCCGGTCAAGAATGGACTCACACCGTGGAAGACCGTTCCCTGACCCGGCAGGCGCGCGAGCGGGGTCGGGTCACTCGATAACCTTTCCGCCATGGCCAGCACCGCACTGTCGATCGCCGAGATCTGCCAGACCGCCAAGTGCGCCTCGCGCGCTCTGGCCACGCTGGGCTCGGGGGTCAAGGACGCGGCGCTGGAGGCGATGGCCGCTGCGCTTACGCAGTCGACCGAGCAGATCCTGGAGGCCAACGCGCGCGACCTTCAGGTCGGGGAGGAGAACGGCCTGTCCGCAGCGCTCCTGGACCGGCTCGCCCTCGATCCCGGCCGGATCGCCGGAATGGCCGCGGGCGTGCGCAAGATCGCCGCCCTGCCCGATCCCGTGGGCGAGGTCATCGACGGCTCGACGCTCCCCAATGGCCTGCAGATGCGGCGCGTCCGCGTCCCCCTGGGCGTGATCGCGGTCGTCTACGAGGCTCGTCCCAACGTCACGATCGACGCCGCCGCGCTGTGCCTGAAGTCCGGCAACGCCGTCGTGCTGCGCGGGTCGAGCTCCGCCGCCCACTCCAACGCCGCGCTCGCCGCGGTCGCCTCCGACGCCATCACCGCCGCGGGGCTCCCGTCCGGCGCAATGTCGCTGGTCGCCGGCGGCGGGCGCGAGGAGCTGGCCGAGCTGGCCACCCAGGCCGGCGTCGTGGACCTCATCATCCCCCGCGGCGGGGAGGGCCTGAAGGCGGCGCTCAAGGGCGTGGCCACCATCCCGGTCATCTACGCCGCGTCGGGCAACAACCACGTGTACGTCGATGCCGGCGCCGATCTCGAGGCTGCGCGGGCCATCGTCCTGAACGCCAAGCTCCAGCGGCCCGGCACCTGCAACGCCGCCGAGAAGCTCCTCGTCCACGCGGGCGAGGCCGGCCAGTTCCTGCCCGACGTGCTCGGCGCGCTGCACGAGGCGGGCGTGACGCTGCACGGCGACGAGCGCGCTCGCCACGCCGCGGCGCGCCTGCCCATCGACGCGGCCACCGACGATGACTGGGACACCGAGTACCTGGCGCTCGAGATGGCGGTCGCCGTAGTCGACTCCGTCGAGGACGCCATCGCCCATGTCAACGCGCACGGCAGCGGCCATTCCGAGTCGATCGTCACGCCGTCGACGGCTGCCGCGCGCGCCTTCCAGCTCGGGGTGGACGCCGCCTGCGTCTACGTGAACGCGTCGACGCGCTTCACCGACGGCGGCGAGTTCGGGATGGGTGCGGAGATCGGCAACTCCACCCAGAAGCTGCACGCGCGGGGGCCGATCGGATTGCGCGAGCTCTGCACGTTCAAGTATCTGGTCGAGGGAACCGGGCACGTCCGCGCCTGACCCGGCCAACCCCGGCCGCCCCCATCGACGATGCGCATAGGGATCCTCGGCGGAACCTTCAACCCGCCACATCTCGGTCACCTCGTCGCCGCGCAGGAGGCGTACCGTGAGCTCGATCTCGACCAGGTGATGCTCATTCCCGCCGGCACTCCCCCGCACAAGCCCGTCGACGAGGAGCCCGGGCCCGAGCACCGGCTCGAGCTCTGCCGGCTGGCCGTCGGCGACGACGAGCGCTTCACCGTGTCCGACCTGGAGCTGCGCCGCGATGGCCCGTCCTTCACGGTCGATACCCTGGACGTACTGAGCACGCAATCGCCATCAGACGACCTGTTCCTCATCCTCGGGGGTGACATCGCCGCCGGGCTCCCGAAATGGCATGAGCCCGAGCGAGTGCTGGAGCTGGCGACGGTGGCGATCGCCAAGCGGCGCGGGACGGCCAAGGCGGCGGTCGAGGGCGCGCTGGCTCAGCTCAAGGGCGGGGAGCGGGCGCGGTTCTTCCAGATGCCGCGGATCGGGATCTCGTCGACGATGGTCCGCCGCCGGGTCCGCGCCGGGCAGCCCATCCGCTACTTCGTTCCCGACGGCGTGATGCACTACATCTCAAGACACGGCCTCTACGGCCCACCAGGAGGAAAATGACCCAAGCCAATCCCATGCACGACGCGCCCCGTCAGCTCGGACCGGAGGAGACGGTCGCCGCCGTGGCGGACCTTGCCGCCGATCGCAAGGCGCTGGAGATCGTCCAGCTCGACCTGCGGGGCATGATCGGCTACGCGGACTATTTCGTCATCTGCAGTGGCCGGACCGACCGCCAGACGCGGGCCATCCACGACGGCATCCACGAGGGCATGAAGGCCCGCGGGATCTTCCCCCGGCGCGTCGAGGGGCTCACCGAGGGGCGGTGGATCCTGATGGACTACCTCGACGTGGTGGTCCACGTGTTCACGCCGGACACGCGCGAGTACTACCGGCTCGAGCAGCTCTGGGGCGAGGCGCCGTCACTGGCCATCGCCGCCGGGTAACCGGTCCGCGCCTGTCCGCCGGGCCCGCGCCCGCCCGCCGGACCCACCCGCCCCGCGCGGACCCTTACAGGGCCGTCATCAGCTTCGGCGCCACTTCCTTCTTGCGGCTCATCACGCCCGGCAGGTCGATCACGCCGTCTGACTGCTCCACCCCGAAGCTCCGGGCCACCGCGGCGACGTCACCGGCGACCAGCATCTCGGTCCCCTTGTCCATCACGTCGGTGACCATCAGGGCGTAGAGGGCGAGGTCGCGGTCCTCGCGCTCGCTCCGCATCGCCTCGAGCAGCTCGTCGGTGCGTTCCATCAGCGCGTCGCCGACGACCTCGACCTGGGCGATGCAGATCTCCTGCCCGCCGCGCACCTGGTAGCGCTTGGCGTCACGCGTGACGATCTCCTCGGCGCTGAGGGCGGAGACGTCGGAGGTCGACTCGAACATCTCCCGGCCCAGCGCGGCGGCGTCGACGGCCAGGACGCGCTCCAGGTACTCGACCACGGCATGGTCGCGCCGCGTGGTCGTCGCCGAGTTGAGGATGACGGTGTCCGACAGGACGGCGCCGAGCAGCATCAACGCTGTCGGCCGGGTGGGCTCCATGCCGGCGTGGCGGAAGCGCTCGACGACGAGCGTGGCCGTCGAGCCCACGGGGTCAAAGGTGGCGGTCACCGGGATCCGGGTCTCGATCGACCCGATGTGGTGGTGGTCGAGGATCTCGAGGATCTCGGCCTCGTCGATCCCGACCGCGCTCTGCGCCTGCTCGGCGTGGTCGACCAGGACCACGCGCCGGCGAGCCGGGGCCACGAGGTCCGAGCGGGTGACGAGTCCGACCGGCCGGTCGTCGGCGTCGACCGCCACCGCCGCGCCGTAGTGGCTCTCCTTGATCTGCTCGGAGATGTCGGCGACCAGGAAGTCGGTGTTGACCGTGAGCGGGTCGGACTCCATCAGCGCGCTGCACGGGGCCGCGAGCGTGATCATGCGCCCGGCCACGTAGCTGTCCAGCGGGGAGATGATGATCGCGGTGCCCCGCTCGCGCGCGGCCGACAGCGCCTCGGGGGCGGGCCGGGCCGAGTTGGACAGGACGACCAGCGCAGCGCCGAGCTCGATGACGCGCGACTGGGCGTCGGGCCGGTTGCCGACCACGACGATGTCCCCGTCCGAGATGCCGCTCCGCGACGACGGGTCCATCGCGTACACCCACACCCGCCCCGACAGCTGGCGCTCCTCGCCGCAGACGAGCTCGCCCTCCAGCACCGCCACCACGGCGCTCAGGTACGTCGGCGCCTCCTCCAGGGTGGAGGTGCGCAGGGAGTCGCGGACGTAGCGGCGAGCCAGGGCGCGCTCGGTGAGCACGCCGGCCAGCGCGCCCCGCTCGTCGACGATCGGCACCAGCTCCAGGTCGGCCTTGGCCATCGCGCGCCCGGCCTCGCGCACCGGCTCATCCTGGCGGCTGATGGGGAAGTTCTCCTGCATCACGTCGGCGGCGCGGAGCATCACGTGGGCGAGGTAGCGCGGCTCGGGCGCGGCGCTGCGCGCGAGCAGCCACCGCGTCTGGGAGTTGAGGTCGCCGAGCCGGACCGCGACGTACTCGTTGTTGGGATCCAGCCGGCCCTTGAGCTCCGCGTAGCCGATGGCCGACGCAATCGAATCGGTGTCCGGATTGCGGTGGCCGGTGATGTAGATGGGCCGCACACGGCGATTATCGCGGGCGCGATACCGTCCCGTCCGAAACCGGTGCCCGTGCGGGGCCCGCCCGTCGCCAGCCGCCACCAAACCAGGAGAGGCAATGCCGACCGCACCAACCATCCTTCCGACTCAGATCACTCAGGGGAGCGCCCCCGGCCTGAACTACCGCCTGGAGGGCGAGCTTGTCCCGGTGTTGCACATGGCGCTCAACGGTCAGGTCCCCATCTACTTCGAACACCACGTGCTCCTGTGGAAATACCCCGCGATGCAGATCGGGCTCCACCCCCTCAAGAAGGGCCTCAAGCGCCGGGCGTTCGGCGGGATGCCGCTGCTGCTGCTCGAGGCCCAGTCCGACGGCGAGCTGGCCTTCAGCCGTGATGCCCCTGGCCACATCGCCGCGCTGCACCTCCCGCCCGGGAACGGCATCGTCGTCCGCGAACACCAGTTCCTGGCCGCCACCGCCAACGTCCAGTACGACTACAGCCGCATCAAGGGCTTCGCCAACATGCTCTACGGGGGCGGCTTCTTCGTCGACGAGTTCTACGCCGCCGACCACGAGGGCGTGGTCTGGGTGCACGGTTACGGCAACGTGTTCGAGAAGCTGCTCGATGCCGGTGAGACGATCGACATCGAGCCCGGCGGCTGGGTCTATCGCGACCACTCCGTCTCCATGACGCAGGAGGTCTACGGCTTCAAGACCGGCTTCCTCGGCGGCGGGGGCGGCAACCTCATCTTCAACCGCTTCACCGGACCGGGTCGTGTCGGTCTCCAGAGCGCCTACTTCCACCCGCCGGTGGCCGAGGGCGCGGGTGGTAACGCGCAGCGCGAGGGCGGCGGAGGCCTCCTCGGCGGCATCGTCGGCGGACTGCTGGACAACTAGTGGCACACGAACCGGGTTATCTCCAGGCCCATCCCCTGCCGCCCGGCATCGTCGGGGCGCTCGGCATCGGCGGCTACCAGTTGCTCGTCGACGTCGCCGGGGTGGGAGCGGGCCGGATCGGAACCAACGTGTTTCTCCTCGTCGCCCCGGACCCCGATCCCTCCCTTCCCGACGCCGGTACCCAGATCGCGCTGCACCAGTCACGGCTCCGCAACGAGGCCGACGTGGCCGCCTTCACGCAGCTTGCCGCTCAGCTGGGCTACCTGCGGCTGTCGGGATACCGCCTGACCCTCGAGCGCCATGGGCTGCGCAGCAAGGTCGGCGTGCTCAACCCCGCCACGGGCGCGATCCTCGCCACGATTCCGGACAAGCACCCCGGAGGGCTGTTCGGCGGCGGCAACTCCGCCGGTCGGCTGCTGGCCGGCGTTCGCTCGCTCCCGCCGGCCGGGGCCCCGCCGGACCTCCAGAACCCGGAGCTGTTGCGCCAGGTGCTGCTGGCCCTGGCCCTGCGCGACGAGAGCGTGTCCGGCGCCGAGGCGGCTGAGCTCGCCGACCGCGCGCTGGAGCTGACCCGGGGCGATGCCGCGCTGGACCCGCCGGCCGCCCTCGAGGCGGCCAAAAACCTATAAGCGTTTCGCCGAATCCACTAAAGGTGACCGGAAACCGGCCGATAGTGGCGGCATGATCCTTCACGTCGTCATCGGCTCTGGCCGCGCCGCGCGCTGACCTCAGGACGAGCTGTGCCCGGCACCCATTTCGATAGTGACCAGCGCCTGTCGCTGATCCTGGAGACCCACCAGGCCATCGCCGCCGCCGGCGATGACCTCGAGGGCGTGATGCAGATCGTGGCCGAGCGCTCCACCGCGATTCTCTGTGCCCACGGCGCGATGGTGAACCTCATCGAGGGCGACTTCCTCCACACGCGAGCGGCCAGCGGCACCGCCACGGAGGTCTACGACGCGCGGCGGCCGATCGCCCAGTCGATCGCCCGCTACGCCATCGAGAGCGGCGAGCCGGTCCTGGTCGAGGACACCCGTACCGACCACCGCATCAACCAGGAGATGCGCCGCAAGGTGGGCGACACCTCGCTCATCTGCGTGCCGCTGTTCTCGGGATCAGACGTCATCGGGACGCTCAACGTCATGAGCAACTCGGAGACCGAGCCCCTCAACGAGGACGACCGCCAGACGCTCGAGATGCTCTCCCTGGTCCTGTCGGCCGGCGTCAGCCGCGTCGCCGAGTCCGACGCCCGCCGGGCCCAGGCCCAGGCGATCGCCCGCTTCCGCGCCCTCTTCGACGGCGCGTCGCTGGGGATCCTGCGGCTCGACGCCGATGGCGTGGCGGTCGAGGTCAACCCCGCGCTCGGGGAAATGCTGGGCGCGACCGCCGACGAGCTGATCGGGTCACGCTTCAGCGCCCACCTGATCGCCGAGCACCGCCAGACCGTCGACGAGCTGCTGGCCGAGACCGTGGCCGGCACGCGCGAGTCCTTTGCCCTGGAGGCGCGCTGCACCACCAGGGCGGGCGGCTCGCTGTGGGCGCACGTGCGGGCGGTCGCCGAGCAGCGCGAGGATGACGCGCCGCTGCGAGTGGTGGCCATGATCGAGAACATCACCGAGCGCAAGCGCGCCGAGCAGGAGCTCATCCGCCAGTCCCAGCTCAACGAGCACCAGGCGCTGCACGACCCGCTCACCGGGCTGCCCAACCGGCTGTTGTTCGGCGAGCGCATCGGCCAGGCCATCCGCCACGCCGAGCGCAACAACACCAAGCTGGCCGTCGTCCTCATGGACCTTGACCGGTTCAAGGAGGTCAACGACTCGCTCGGGCACTCCGCGGGCGACCACCTCCTGGCCAAGGTCGGCGAGCGCATGCACGACGCCGTCCGCGGCTCGGACACCGTGGCGCGCCTCGGTGGCGATGAGTTCGGCCTGCTGCTGCCGGAGCTGACCGACGGCGAGGGCGCGGTGCCGGTCATCACCCGCATCCGGGCCGCGCTGGAGCGCCCCGTGTACGTCCATTCGTTGCCGCTGGCCGTCGAGGCCTCGATCGGGATCGCCATCTACCCCGACCACGGGACCGATGCCCAGTCGCTCATCCAGAAGGCCGACGTCGCCATGTACGACTCCAAGCGCGACAACGCCTCGCACACGTTCTACGACGAAGGGTCCCACGAGTACGACGTGACCCGCCTCACCCTGGTGGCCGAGCTGCGCCGCGCCATCGCCGGCCGCGAGCTCATCCTCCACTACCAGCCCAAGGCGGCGCTCGAGAGCGGCGCCGTCCGCTCGGTGGAGGCGCTGCTGCGCTGGGTGCACCCCGAGCGGGGCATGGTCTTCCCGGACTCCTTCATCCCGATCGCCCAGGAGACCGGGCTCATCGGGCCGCTCACGCTCTATGTCATCGAGGCGGCGCTGCGCCAGGGCCGGACCTGGCGCGACGCGGGTCTCGACCTGTCGATCTCGGTCAACCTCTCCACGCGCAACCTGCTGGACCGCGACTTCCCCAACCAGGTGGCGGCTCTGCTCAAGCGGTGGGGGATGGGGCCCGAGTGGCTGGAGCTGGAGGTGACGGAGTCCTCGATGCTCGCCAATCCGACGCGCGCCAAGGCGGTGCTCAACGAGCTCCACGACCTGGGTCTGCGCCTCTCCATCGATGACTTCGGCACCGGCTACTCGTCGCTGAGCTATCTGCGCCAGCTACCCGTGGACGAGATCAAGATCGACCGCTCGTTCGTGATGGGGATGGGAGAGCAGGCCGATGACGCGGTGATCGTGCGGTCCACGGTCGACCTCGGTCGCAACCTCGGCCTCGAGGTCGTCGCCGAGGGCGTGGAGACGCTGGACCTGTGGAACACGCTGCGCGAGCTCGGTTGCAACACCGCGCAGGGCTATTTCCTGTCCAGGCCGGTCGCCGCCGAGGAGCTCACCTCCTGGCTGAAGGCGCGTCCGCCGGCGCTGCCCGAGGCCGAAGCGGCCTAGAGACGCCGAACGCCGCCACTCGGGCGGCGTCAACGGGAAAACGTCTCTATGGAGCTAGCCGGGCTCGAACCGTCCGGACGACGTCGCCGGTCATGGGCTGGATGCCCAAAACCAGCAACTTATGGAGCTAGCCGGGCTCGAACCGGCGACCTCTTGCATGCCATGCAAGCGCTCTCCCAGCTGAGCTATAGCCCCGATGGGTCCAGATCCAGAGGTTAGTACATGGACCGCGAGCGCGTGGGCGGCCGCGCCCGGCCGGGGGCCGTGGGGTGGGCTCGTGCAGACGGGCGCGCGAAGTAACCTCCGCTCAGACCATGACCGAGCGTCGCTACCCCCCCGCCGAGATCGAGCCCAAGTGGCAGGAGCTGTGGGCGCGCGAGCACACGTGGGAGGTCGCCAACGACCCCGATGACGCCGCCGAGCACTCCTATGTGCTGGAGATGCTCCCGTACCCGAGCGGCGAGCCCCACGTCGGTCACCTCAAGAATTACGCCCTGGGCGACGCGATCGCCCACTACAGCCGCCGCACGGGCCACCGCGTCCTGCACCCGATGGGCTACGACGCCTTCGGCCTGCCGGCGGAGAACAACGCCATCAAGACCGGGGTGCACCCCCGCGTGGCCACCGACAAGTCGATCGCCTCCTACCGGCACTGGTTTCACCGCTGGGGCATCTCGATCGACTGGTCCCGGGAGCTCGCCACCCACGAGCCCACCTACTACCGCTGGACCCAGTGGATCTTCCTCAAGCTCTACGAGCACGGCCTGGCCTACCGCAAGGAGGCCGCGGTCAAGTGGTGCCCGTTCGACCAGACGGTGCTGGCCAATGAGCAGGTGATCGATGGGCGCTGCGAGCGCTGTGGCCACGAGGTCGAGCTGCGCCAGCTCGAGCAGTGGTTCTTCCGGATCACCGACTACGCCGACCGCCTGCTGACTGACCTGGACACGATCGACTGGCCTGAGCACGTCAAGGCGATGCAGCGCAACTGGATCGGGCGCTCGGAGGGGGCAGAGGTCACGTTCCGCTGCGAGGCGCTGGACACCGACTACACCGTGTTCACCACCCGGCCCGACACCCTGTTCGGCGCCACGTTCTTCGTGATGGCCCCGGAGCATCCCGACGTGCTCAGGCTCGTCGCCGGCACCGGGCAGGAGGAGAGCGTCCGGGACTACGTCAACCGGGCGCTCAACGAGTCCGCGCAGACGCGTGGCGACGTCGACAAGCCCAAGACCGGCGTACCCCTGGGCCGCACCGTCACCAACCCCGTCAACGGACAGCAAATCCCCATGTTCGTCGCCGACTACGTCCTCATGGAGTACGGGACCGGCGCCGTGATGGGCGTCCCCGCCCACGACCAGCGCGACTACGAGTTCGCCACTGTGTTCGACCTGCCGATCCGCCCCGTGGTGGCGCCGGCCGACGTCGAGGACCCCGACGTCTCCGAGCAGGCCTTCACCGCCCACACGCAGGACGAGCGGCTGATCAACTCCGGCGAGTTCAGCGGCATGGACGCGGTGGCGGGACGTGACGCGATCGTGGCCCGGCTGGAAGTGGAGGGCAAGGGCCACGCGTCGGTGAACTATCGCCTGCGCGACTGGCTCATCTCCCGTCAGCGCTATTGGGGCTGCCCGATCCCGGTCGTCTACTGCGACGACTGCGGGCTGGTGCCCGTCCCCGAGTCAGAGCTCCCCGTGGAGCTGCCCGAGGTCGAGGACTACCAGCCACGGGGCAAGTCCCCGCTGGCCGCGGCCGAGGACTGGGTGAACACCACGTGCCCGCGTTGCGGCGGTCCCGCGCGCCGGGAGACCGACACGATGGACACCTTCGTGGACTCCAGCTGGTACTACCTGCGCTACTGCGACGCCCGCAACGACCAGGCTCCGTGGGACCGGCGGGTGCTGGCGTCGTGGATGCCGGTCGACAACTACATCGGCGGGGTGGAGCACGCGATCCTCCACCTGCTCTACAGCCGCTTCTTCGTCAAGGCGCTGGCCGACATGGAGCTGCTCGACGTCCAGGAGCCGTTCCAGGCGCTGTTCACCCAGGGCATGATCCTCGGCGCCGACGGCAACAAGATGTCGTCCTCCAAGGGCAACGTGGTGGCGCCGAGCCAGATCGTCGAGCGCTTCGGGGCCGATGCCGCCCGCTGCTACGTGCTGTTCATGGGCCCGCTCGAGCAGGACGCGGCCTGGTCCGACACCGGGGTCGAGGGGGTCTACAAGTTCCTGGCGCGGCTGTGGCGCGTGGGCGACGAGCTCGCGGATCTGGACCCCACGCACGCGGACTCCGCTGAGCAGCCCCCGTCGCCGGAGGGCGACGCGCTGACCCTCGTGCGCAAGGCCCACTGGGCCATCGACAAGGTCACCCGCGACATCGGCGGGCGCTACGCCTTCAACACCGCGATCTCCGCCGTGATGGAGCTGGTCAACGAGATCTACCGTCACCCCGAGGCCGACGTGGCGTCCCGCCGCTTCGCGGTGGCCACGGCGGCGTCGCTGGTGTTCCCGTTCGCCCCCCACCTGGGGTCCGAGGTCTACGAGCTGCTGACCGGCAGGCGGGTGTGGGAGGAGCCGTGGCCCGCGGCGGATCCGGACATGCTGGTCGAGCGGACGTTCATGCTCGTCTGCCAGGTCAACGGCAAGGTCCGCGACCGGGTCCAGGCGCCGACCGGTGCCCCGCGCGAGGAGCTCGAGAAGCTGGCGCTGGCCGCCCGCGGCGTGCAGGCGCACCTCAACGGCCACCAGGTCGTCAAGGTGATCGTCGTGCCCGACAAGCTCGTCAACATCGTCGTCAGGGCGTAGCGGCCGCCCTGCGCGGCCGACCCTCAGGACGCCTCCGTGCCCGCCGGCCCCTATGTCGCGGTCATCGGCGCGTCGGAGCCCTCGCCCGAGCAGGAGCAGGCCGCCGAGGACATCGGCCGCGGGCTGGGCGCCGCCGGCTGCGTCGTGATCACCGGCGGGCGTGGCGGGGTGATGGCGGCGGCCAGCCGCGGCGCCCACGAGGCGGGCGCGACCGTCATCGGACTCCTTCCCGGCAGCGATCGCCGCGAGGCCAACGAATGGGTTTCCGTCGCGCTCCCCACCGGGCTCGGCGACGTGCGCAACGCCCTCGTGGTGCGGAGCGCCGATGCCGTGATCGCCGTCGGCGGCGCCTACGGGACGCTGTCGGAGATCGCCCTGGCGCTCAATGCCCGCATCGGTGTCGTCGGCTATGACACCTGGCCGATCGAGGGCATCGAACTGGCCGACACGCCGGCCGCCGCGGTCGCGCGAGCGCTGGAGCTCGCCGCCGACGCCGAGGCCGCCTGACCTGCCGGAGCCGTCTGAGCCGCGCGTAGACTCGCCTGCATGCCGCCGACGTTCAAAGCCGTCTACCTCATCCATGGCGACGACCACGGTCGCATCGCCGAGCGCCGGGCTCGCCTGCGCGGGCTGGCCGAGTCGATCAGCGGCGCCGAGGGCGTCGAGCTGCTGGAGGGCGACGAGGCGACGCCCGAGCGCGCCGCGGCTGCCCTGGATGCGATGACGCTCACCCTGAGCCGGCGGTTCATCATCGTCGACGGCGTCGAGCGCTGGAAGGACAAGGAGCTCGACACGCTGGTGGCGTCGCTGGGCGCGATGCCGCCGGAGACGACCATCTCGTTCTTCGCCCGCGAGGAGAGCCGCAACAAGGCACCCGAGCGGCTTCACGCCGCCGTCCGCGACGCCGGGGGCGACATCAGCCCGGAGGCGAGCGTCAAGCCGTGGGAGCTGCCCAAGTGGGCGACCGCGCGAGCCCGCGAGCTGGGGGTGGAGCTCGAGCCCGACGGCGCCCGGGCGCTCGTCAGCCACGTCGGCGATCGCCAGCAGCGGCTGCTGCGCGAGCTGGAGAAGCTCGCGCTCGGCGCCGATGAGCCCGACGGCGATTACGCGGCGGAGTCGCTCGACGCCGAGGCGGTGGAGCGCTTGACCGCGTCGTCGGCCGAGCGGCGCGCGTGGACCGTGGCCGACGCCGTCGTCGCCGGGGAGACCCGTGCCGCCGTCACCGCCTACCTCCAGCTGCGCCAGCAGGGCGAGCGGCTGCCCGGGCTGCTCTACTGGATCTCGCAACGGCTGCGCAGCGCCCATGAGATCGCCGTCGGGCTGGACGCCGGCGAGCCTCCCGCCCAGATCAAGCGGCGCCTGCGGATGCCCTCCCGGGCCGCCGACCGGCTCATCGCCGACGCTCGGCGGATCGGCTCTGACCGCCTGGCCGAGGCGATCTGCGAGATCGCAGACCTCGAGCTCGCCTCCCGCGGCGGAGGGGTGGGCCGCGGCGGTGTCCGCGGCGAGGACACCGCCGCACTCATCGCCATCGGGCGGCTGGCCGGCTGAGCGGCCCGGCGACGCCTCAGTGCAGGACGGTCGAGTGCAGCACCAGCCACACCGCCGCGATCACGCCGATGAGGACGAGCAGCGCCAAGAGCCGGCCGAACCACCAGTTCCGGTGGCGCAGCGACGGGTTGACGGGGCGCAGGCGGTCGGGGGCCGGCGGGTTGTGTGCAGGAGGGTCGGGAGCCGGATGCCCGGCGCGGCGAGCTGTGGCCCGCGACGGCGGGGTGGCCGTCCGCGCTTCGAACTCGTCGTCGAGCCCCATCACGTCGAAAGGCTGGGTCTGCGTGGGGTCGGCCTCACGGGCCGTGGCCGCGGCGCGCGATGCCGCCCGGCGCGACACGCGGGGCTCCTCGGCCCCGGCCTCGGCGGCCCCAGCGCCGCCAGCGCCTCCGGCGGCTCCGGCGGCCCGTGCCGCTGCCGGCGCCCCCACCGCACCCGGTGGGGTGGCGCCCCCTGCCGAGCCTCCTGCAGCTGGGCGAGGCGGTTGCGCAGCCGCCCGGCCTCAGCCCGTTCGGCGGCCAGCGCCGCGCGCGTGGACTCCAGCGCCCCGGCGTGCTGCTCGAGCTCGTCCTGGAGGGCAGCGTGCGCCTGGGTCACCTGATCGCGGTCGCGAGTCAGCGACTGCGTGGCCTCTTCGTGGCGCCGGGTCAGCGCCTGGGACTCGCTCTCGTGCCGGCGTGCGGCCTCGCGCAGTTGCCGGCGGGCGTCCTCCAGCTCGGCCTCCACGGCGGCGGCTTCGACCCGCGCGGCGGCGGCGACCTCGAGCTCGGACCGCGCCTGCCCCAGTTCGGTGCGCAGCTGGCGGTTGGTCGTGCGCTCGTTCTCCAGGCTCTGGGCGAGCTCCGCGCGACGCTCGCGCTCCTGCTCGAGCGTGTGATTGGCCGAGGCCAGGCGCGCGCCGAGGCGCTCGAGCTCGGCGGACCCGGAGGGGCGGCGCCGCGGCGTGGGCGCCGGCACCGCGGCGGGCTTGGCGGCCAGCCCCGCGGCGGGGGTCGCTTCCGCAGCCTTGGCGGCGCCCTTCGTCGGCAGCCTTGGCTTGGCGGCGCGCCTCGGACTCCTCCTCGGGGTCGCCCGGCGCCACCACTCCCTCGTCCTTGAAGCGCGGCAGGCGCGCCCCGGTCCCCGCGGCCAGCGTGTCGCCGGGCCGCGCCAGCTTCCGGCCCTTCCGCCGCAGCTCCACGGCGATGTCCGGCGCCACCGACAGCTCGATCTCCTTCGCCCCCTCCAGTCCCTCGTCGACACTGAAGACGGCCATCCAGACCTCGCCGTCCTCGGCAGCCCACGGCTTGTGCTCGAGCTCTGCGAGGGCGCGGACCTCGGACGCCCTTGTGGCCGAAGCGTCAGCGTCGGCCGGACGAACCGGCGGCCGCGCACGCCGAACCAGCGACCGGCCACCTCCACACGCCCCTTTGCGGAGGCGTCGATGCGCTCCACTTCGAAGCTGATTCGGTCGGGTTGGGCAGACAGAGGCGCGGGGGGCTCGGTGACGCCCGCCGGCTACGCGCCGCGGCGCAGTCGAGCTGCGCGAGACTTCTTCCGGGCGCCGTTGTTGCGATGGATCGCCCCTCGCTTGACGGCCTTGTCGATCGTCTTCACCAGCACGCGGTGCTCGGTCTCGGCGACGTCGTCCTGCCCCTCGGCGACGGCGGCCTCCAACCGGCGGAAGTAGGTCTTGATCGTGGAGGTGTAGCGGCGGTTCTCCAGCCGCTCACGCTCCGCGCGCAGGATCCGCTTCTTCTGTGAGTGGATGTTGGCCATAACAAAAGGCGCCCGGGTGCCCGCAGCGACGGCGCGTACTATAGCGCGCTCGTGACCGCGGACAGCTCGCAAATCGGGTCGGCCGGCCCGCCCGGACCGCCGCCGCCGATGCCGCCGAGCGGCCCGGCGCGACATCGCCCGGGCGTCGGCGCCTCGCGGTGAACAGCGCCATCTTCGCGATGGCCACGGCGCTCTCGCGGGTCGCCGGCCTCGGCCGCGAGGTGGTGCAGGCCGGCTTCTTCGCCACCACGGCCGCCGGATCGGCGTTCACGATCGCCTCCCAGATCCCGAACCTGTTCTCCAACCTGTTCTCGCAGGCGGCCCTGGGCGCCGCATTCGTGCCGATCTTCACCGAACTGCTCCAGGCCGGTAAGAAGCGCGAGGCGTTCAAGCTGGCCTCCTCGCTGTTCTGGCTGATCCTGCTCTCGCTCGGCGTCGCTGACGATCGTCTACATGGGGATCGCCGGCCTGGTCATGCCGCTGTTCACCGGCACACTTCGACGCCTCCCAGACCGCGCTGACCGTCGGCCTGTCGCAGGTGCTGTTCCCCGTCGTTCTGCTGCTCAGCCTCACCGGCCTGCTCGTCGGGATCCTCCAGTCCTACGACGAGTTCACGATCCCGGCCCTCGCGCCGGCGGTCTGGAACGTGGTGATCGTCGTGCTGATGATCGTCCTGCACGCGCGGTTCCACGGTCAGAACGCGATCTACTCCTACGCCATCGCCTGGCTTGTGGCGACCGTCGTCCAGTTCCTGCTCATCGCCGCGGCGCTGCGCCGAGTCGAATACCGCGTGTCGTTTGCGTTGGACTGGCGCGACCCCCGCGTGCGACAGGTGCTGCTCCTGTTCTTGCCGGTGACGCTGAGCATCGGGATCATCAACCTCGACATCTTCCTGAACGCAGGCCTCGGCGCGCTGGTCTCCAAGCACGCGCCGATCGCCATCAACGACGCGTTCCGGATCTACATGCTGCCCCAGGGGATCTTCAGCGTGGCCGTGGCCACCGTGCTGTTCCCGACGCTCAGCCGGATGGCCAGCGGTCGGGATGTCAAGGGCATGCGACGCACGCTGGGCAACGGCATCCGCCAGATCAACCTGCTGCTGATCCCGTCGGCCGCGCTGATCGCGGTCCTGGCCATGCCGATCACGCGGCTGGTCTACCAGCACGGGCACTTCCACACCATCGACACGCATCGCGTCGCCACGGCGCTGTTCTGGTTTGCCTTCAGCCTGCCCTTCGCCGGCGTCAACCTGCTGCTCAGCCGCACGTTCTTCGCGCTCCAGCGTCCCTGGATACCGACCAAGCTGGCCGCGATCAACGTGGTCGTCGACATCATCGTGTCGCTCGCGCTCTATAAGCCGCTCGGCGTCGCCGGCCTCGTGATCGGGACGGTCGCGGCCAACGTGGTCATGTGCTGGCTGCAGGTGCGGCGGCTGCGGATCGGCTTCAACGGGCGCCTCGAGGGCGCCCAGACGACGATGATCACGGTGCGGATCATCGTCGCGACCGCGCCCGTAACGGCAGTCGGGTACTTCGTCTGGAAGGGCCTGGACAGCCTCCTCGGGACATCGCTGCTGGCGCAGATCATCGCCATGGGAGTGGCGCTGACGCTGGCCGGCGTCCTCTACGCGCGGCTCGTGCTGGCGATGCGGATCCCCGAGGCCCGGCAGATCGAGTCCCTGATCCGCAGCCGGCTCCCCGGACGGTAGGGCACGGCGGCGCGAGCATCGGGCCGCCGCCTCCTACCCTTCGGTGGCAATGGCTGACCAGGCCCACATCCGCAACTTCTCGATCATCGCCCACATCGACCACGGCAAGTCGACGCTGGCCGACCGCATCCTGGAGCTGACCCACACCGTCGACCCGCGTTCGATGCGCGCCCAGCTGCTGGACTCGATGGATCTCGAGCGCGAGCGCGGGATCACGATCAAGGCCCAGGCCGTCCGCGTGTTCTACGAGTCACCCCATGACGGGCAGACCTACCAGCTGCAGCTCATCGACACGCCCGGCCACGTCGACTTCACCTACGAGGTGTCGCGGTCGCTGGCGGCGTGCGAGGGCGCGCTGCTGGTCGTCGATGCCTCCCAGGGCGTCGAGGCCCAGACGGTGGCCAACACCTACCTGGCGGTCGAGTCCGGGCTGGAGCTCATCCCGTGCCTGAACAAGGTCGACCTGCCCGGCGCCGAGCCCGAGCGCGTGGCCGAGGAGGTGGCCGACCTGCTGGGCGAGCCCGCCGACCAGGTGCGGCGGATCAGCGCCAAGACGGGGGAGGGCATCACCGATGTCCTCGACGAGCTCATCGCCCGGGTCCCGCCGCCCGACGGCGATCCCGATGCGCCCGCCGCGCGCGCTCATCTTCGACTCCGAGTTCGACCAGTACCGCGGCGTGATCGCCTACATCCGCGTCGTCGACGGCACCTTCACCAAGGGCGAGGCGATCCGGGCCATGCAGGCCGGGACCGAGGCCGAGATCGACGACATCGGCTTCTTCACGCCGCAGATGACCCCGGCCAAGGCGCTGCACGCCGGCGAGGTGGGCTTCCTCATCACCGGCATCAAGGACGTGAGCGCGCTGCGGGTCGGCGACACGCTGACCACCAAGCGCGGTGCCGCCACCGAGCCGCTGCCCGGCTACCGCGAGGTCAAGCCGATGGTGTTCTGCGGCCTGTTCCCGATCGAGTCCGACGACTATCCGGACCTGCGCGACGCGCTGGAGAAGCTGACCCTCAACGACGCCGCCCTGAGCTGGGAGCCCGAGACCTCCGAGGCCCTGGGGTTCGGGTTCCGCTGTGGCTTCCTCGGCCTGCTGCACATGGACATCGTCCGCGAGCGCCTGGAGCGCGAGTACGACCTCGAGCTGCTCACCACCATGCCCAGCGTGGAGTACGAGGTCACGCTCACCGACGGCAGCGTGCTTCCGATCCACAGCCCCAACGACTTCCCCGATCCGGCGCGCGTCGCCGAGGTCCGCGAGCCGTTCATCCGCGCCTCGATCCTCACCCCCAAGGAGTTCGTGGGCCAGATCATGGAGCTCTGCCAGGAGCGCCGCGGCGAGCACGCCGGCATGCACTACCTGTCGGCCGAGCGCGTGCAGCTCACCTACGACCTGCCGCTGGCCGAGATCGTCCTGGACTTCTTCGACCAGCTCAAGTCCCGCACCCGCGGCTATGCGTCGCTGGACTACGACCTCATCGGGCTGCGCGACTCCGACCTGGTCAAGCTCGACATCCTGCTCGCCGGCGACCCGATCGACGCGCTGTCGATGCTGGTGCACCGCTCCAAGGCGCAGACCGCAGGGCGGACGCTGACCGAGAAGCTGCGCGAGAAGATCCCCCGCCAGCAGTACGACGTCCCCATCCAGGCGGCCATCGGCAGTCGCATCGTCGCCCGCGAGACGATCAAGGCCTACCGCAAGGACGTGATCGCCAAGTGCTACGGCGGCGACATCAGCCGCAAGCGCAAGCTGCTGGAGGCCCAGAAGAAGGGCAAGCAGCGCATGAAGCAGGTGGGCCGGATCGAGGTGCCCCAGGAGGCGTTCCTGGCCGTGCTCGAGCTCGGGGACAAGGGCTAGGCGGCGGGGATGGTCTCCTTCACCGCCGAGTTGGCCGAGCAGGCCGATCCCGAGATCGGCCACGAGGTCATCCGCGTCCGCCACGACGACGGCCGCACCGAGGAGCTGCGCCTCCACGACTACGAGCGGCTCTACGCCCTGCCCGGGGTCTACGAGCAGATCGTCCAGGAGCGCCTCGGCTGCCGCTCGCCGGTGGAGCTGGCCGGCATGCTCGCGCACGCCGCCGGCGCCCTGGGCTGGGACCGCGGACGAGATGCGGGTGCTCGACATC
Source organism: uncultured Solirubrobacteraceae bacterium (assembly GCA_963764125.1). Classification (GTDB taxonomy): domain Bacteria; phylum Actinomycetota; class Thermoleophilia; order Solirubrobacterales; family Solirubrobacteraceae; genus Palsa-465. Next base: position 81,065 of record CAVXRR010000027.1, on the reverse strand, counting down.
GCCGCCGGCAACGGCGTCTCGGGTGAGGCGCTGGCCGCGGCCGGGCTGCATCCCGTGCTGGGCACCGACATCGTCCCCTCGGCACGCGAGGCGGCGCTCCGCGATCGCCCCGGGCTCTATGACCAGTACCTCACGCTCGATCTCCTGGCTCTGTCAGACGCCCAGCGCGCGCAGGTCACCGCGCTGCGCGCCAACGCCCTGAGCTGCGTCGCGCCTGTGGGGGCGAATGGATCCGAGCTACCGGTGCAGGCGCTGGTGGCCGCCGCCGGCCTGCTCGCGCCCGACGCGCTCGTCGTCTACATGCACGATCCCAACCGTGGCGTCCCGGATGCCATCACGGCAGAGGTGTGGGCCGCCGGTCTGGGGCGGATGGGAACCGGTTCCAGGCCGATGAGCTCGAGCGCCGGCGCTACGTCCACCGCCATACGGTCAATGGGGCGCCGTTTGAGATCTACGGCGTCGTCTGGCGGCTACGGCGAGCCCGCTGAGCGGCCGCAGGTGCACCCAACCGGCCGAGCGCGGCTCAGGCCCAGTAGCTGCGTGGGCCGCCCCGGTCGGGGCGGGCCGAAGCCGCGCCCGCGGCGCGTGTACATCCATGGGCCGCGCGGCATCGGCCCGCGTCGGCCTCCGCCGAGCACCATCATGACCACCATCAGCACCATCCAGATGATCGCCGCCGCGATCATCATGGCCAGCGTGACCGCCACCACCGGGATGGCGAACAGGATCAGCATGGGGTTGGCGCGCACCGTTGCCAGCGCCCAGCCCGTAGGCCGTGCGGCGCGCCGGCGGGCGACGTGGCGGGGGCGGGGACCGGGCAGGTCAGAGACCGTCTGCTCCAGATCTCCGTAGGTGCGCGCCTTCAGCGCGTGGGCGACGCGCTGCTCCAGTTCCTCCGAGGCGATCCGCCCCTCGGTCGCCGCCTTGTGCAGCCGCGATATGACGTGATCGCGGTCGGCGTCCGACGCCCTCAGATTTGCGCGCTTTTCCACGCAATGGAGGGTACAGGGCGCACACGTCGGCCGCAATGGACTCGACGGATGTATCTGGGCGTACGCCCGGGGATGTATACGCCCGCCCACGCCGGCCGGGATGCCGTTGGCTCTTTCGGCGCTCAACGCGGCCGGCGCACGCCCACCTCGTCGAGGTGAGCCAGCAGGTCGGCGGGATCCTCGAAGACCCGGTAGGCGCCGGAGTAGAAGAGCTCCTCGCGTCCGTAGCCCCCCGACAGCACCCCGATCCCCAGCGCCCGCGCGCGCTGGGCCGCCAGCAGGTCCCAGACGCTGTCGCCGACCACGTTGCTCTGGCGGATGTCCACGCCGATCTGCCGGGCCGCGGTGAGGAACAGGTCGGGGTCGGGCTTGGCGTAGCGCACCTGATCGCGGGTGATCATCGGGGTGTCGTCGGGGAGGGAGAGCAGCTCGCGGGCCAGTCCCGCGTAGCGCTCGGGGCCGCTGGTGGCGATCGCCCACGGCACCTCGTGCTCCGACAGCGTGGTGAGCAGCTCGCGCGCGCCGGGCAGGGCCTGGACCGAGTCGTAGCGGCGGATGAACGCGTCGGCGTGCAGCCCCGGCAGCGCGGCCAGGGTCTCGGCGTCCAGCGGCGTCTCAAGCTCGCGCGCCAGCGCGTTGACGAACAGGCCGCCGCTCATCCCGATCCGGCGGTGGATCTTCCACACGGCCAGGCTCACCCCGACGCTCTGCAGCGCCTCCCGCCAGGCCAGCACGTGCTGGTAGACGCTGTCGATCAGCGTCCCGTCGAGGTCGAACAGGAACGCGGTCTGGCCGGGGCTGTCGGGGAGCTGCCTCTCCAGTCCGCTCGCCGGAGGGGTGCGCTGGTCGGTCCTCGGCCAGCGCCCGCGGGACGATCGCGGCGAACCCGATGACCATGAAGCCGAACAGCGCGAACACGCCGATCAGGTGCGCCCACCCGGCGTCGGCGGCGTTGAGGAAGCCAACGCCGGCGATCAGCAGCGCCACCGCCGCTCGGGCCTGAAGCGAGGTGGAGCGGGGCGGACGCGCGCAGCGCCGGCGCCGCCGCCCGCTGCCGCCACGCCCGCCCCCGCGCCCGAGGCGCCCGGGGCCCGTCGCGGCCGTGTCCCCCAAGCGCCCGCGCAGCAGCAGCCCGAACAGCAGGCCCAGCGACGGGAACAGGATCGCGCCGCCGGCGAGCACGGCGATCACCACGGCGACCAGCGTGTCGTGCGGCGCGGCCGCCTGGCTCGACGGTCAAGCCCGGGCAGCAGCACCGGGTAGCGGGCGAACGCCCAGCCGGCGACGACGGCGGCCACCGCGAGCGCCGCCACGTACCGCGCCGGCTCGAAGCGCCGCGTGGCGACGAGCCCCAGCGCGGCGGTCCCGGCCAGCAGTGACACGATCAGCACCGCCAGCGCGGCGCCGTGCACCAGCTCGGTGTAGAGCGAGTGCGCGTCGGCGTGCACGACGATCAGGCCCACGATGGCCAGCGCGCCCGCCGCCGTCCCGCGCCCAGGGCCCGCACCCGGTAGGCCTCCACGAGCTCGGCATCGCCGTGGCGGGCGGCGTCGGCGGCGAGGTAGACCGCGGCCAGATAGGCCGAGAAGGCCACCGCCAGCACGCCGATGAGGATCGGGACCGCCCCGGTCCAGCTGGAGAACAGCCCTCCGGCGGCGTTGCCCACGGGCACGCGCTCGGCGGCGATCGCGCCCGCCATGGTCCCCAGGGCGAACGGCGTGACGAGCGAGCCCACCGCGAACGCGCTGTCCACCATCCGGGACTCGCGGCTGGTGCTGGCGGCGGAGCGCAGCGCGTAGCTGGCGCCGCGCAGGATGATCCCCAGCGCGGCGATGAAGAACGGCACCGCCAGCGTCGAGGCGACCGAGCCGACGAACGTGGGGTATGCGGTCCAGGCCACCGTGATGACGAAGATGAGCCACACGTGGTTGGCCTCCCACACCGGGCCCATCGAGTGGTGGGCGTGGTCGCGGATGCGCTCCCCGCGCTCGCCGCCGCCGGCCAGCAGTCGCCACATCCCCGCGCCGAAGTCCGCGCCGGCCAGCACCGTGTAGAGCACCAGGCCGGCCAGCACGAACACCAGGGGCAGGGTCTTGAGGAACATCAGGCCGGTCTGCAGCTCGAGTGCGGCGGGGCGTCGGCGCCGGGCACCTCCAGCGGGGCGCCGGCCAGGCGGCGCAGGATCCACACCAGCGCGCCGGCCACCCCGATGTAGGTGATCACCAGCGCGGCGTAGCCGACCGGGATCCCGCCGGCGCCGGTCACCGCCTGCGCCGTGGTCATCACGCGGTAGACCACCCACGGCTGGCGGCCGACCTCGGCGGTCACCCAGCCGGCGATGAGAGCCACCGTCGCCGCCGGCCCCGAGACGACGAGCGCCCAGTAGAACCACCGCCACGTCGGCAGCGACCGGCTGCGGATGCGGACGAACAGATAGACGACCCCCAGCACCGCCAGCAGCGTTCCGATCCCGACCATCGTCTGGAACGACAGTCGGGTGACGTTGATCGGCGGCCGGTCGGCCGGCGGGCACCGAGTCCAGGCCGATCACCTTCGCGTTCCAGCTGTGGAAGGCCAGCAACGACAGCAGGTGGGGGATGCCGATCCCGAACTTGATCTGCCCGTTGGTGTACCAGCCCAGGACGTGCTCGGAGGCCCCGCGGGTGGTCCTGGCCAGGCCCTCGATCGCGGCCAGCTTGATCGGCTGCTGGATGGCGATCACCCGCGCGATCCAGTCGCCGACCAGCACCTGCACCGGCGCGGCGAGGCAGCCGATCGTCAGCGGGATGGTCATCGCCACCCGCTCATAGCGCGTCCAGCGGCCGCGCAGCCGGGAGACGGCGTAGACACCGGCCATGCAGAAGCCGGTGACCATGTAGCCGGCGATGTACATGTGGACGAGCTCTGACCACAGCATCGAGTTGCCGAACAGGGCCGACCACGGCCGGACGTGCACCACCTTGCCGCCCACGAGCCCAAAGCCGCCGGGGTGATTCATCCACGCGTTGACCGCGATGACGTTGAGCGATCCGGTGAACCCGGTGATGACGATGGGGATGCCGCTGAGGAAGTGCAGGCGCGGGGAGAGGCGGTCCCAGCCGTAGGCGTAGATCCCGACGAAGATCGCCTCCAGGAAGAAGGAGAACCCCTCGATGGCGAACCCCAGCCCGAACACGCTGCCGAAGGTGGCGGTGAAGTTGGGCCACAGCCCGGCCATCTCGAAGCTGAGGATGGTGCCGGTGATGACGCCCACCGCGAACAGCGCGAGCACGATGCGGCTCCAACGCCGCGCCACCGTGCGATACACGGGGTCGCCGGTGCGCATGCCCCATCCACTCGGCGAACAGCACCATCACGGGAAACGCGATCCCGAAGCACACCAGCGGGATGTGCACCGCAAAGGAGAGTGCCTGCATCTGACGCGCCTGCAGCAGATATTGCTGGTGCACCGGAGACAGGGCCGCCGCGAGGATGTTCATCGCCCCTGCGAAGGTACCGGTCACGCCGCTCGGTGACCAAGACGAATTGTCTACCGACTCATTCTGGCGGCGACTGGAAGAATCCACCCGCATGGACCTCGGCCTCACCGATCGCGCCTGCATCGTCACCGGCGGCTCGCGCGGCATCGGCCTGCAGGTGGCGCGCCAGCTCGTCGCCGAGGGCGCCCGGGTGCTCCTGGTGGGCCGCGGCGAGGACGCGCTGAAGGAGGCCGCCGAGCGCTGCGAGGGTGACGCGCGCACCGTCTCCTGGCTGGCGCTCGACGTCACCGAGCCCGATGCCGGCCAGCGCGCCGTGACCGCCTGCCGGGAGCGGTTCGAGACCGTCGACGTGCTCATCAACGGCGCCGGCATGAGCCAGGTGCGCTCGATCGAGGCGCTGACCGACGAGGAGTGGCAGGCGATGTGGGAGGTCCACGTGATGGCTCCGATGCGACTGATGCGGGCGGCGATCCCCGAGATGGCCGAGCGCGGGTGGGGCAGGATCGTCAATGTCTCCTCGTCGTCGGGCAAGCGGCCGGGCCAGCGCAACGTCGCCTATTCGGTGACCAAGGCCGCGGAGCTGTCGCTGTCGCGCGCCTACGCCGACGCCTACGCGCAGTTCGGCGTGCTCATCAACGCTGTGACCCCGGGCCCGGTGGCCAGCGAGCTGTGGCTGGAGCCGGGCGGGCTCGTCGACCAGACCGTCGCCGCGCGCGGCGGGACGCGCAAGGAGGTGCTCGACGCCGCGGCGGCCGGGCTGCCCATCCGTCGCCTGGCCGGACCCGAGGAGATCGCATCGGTGATCGTGTTCCTGTGCTCCGAGCAGGCCTCCGACGTCGCCGGCGTCGCCTGGTCAGTGGACGGCGGCGCCGTCCCAGTGATCATCTGAGGCGCAGTCCGCCTAGACTGCCCCGCCATGGCCGTCAACACCGACGCGATCGGCAAGACCTATCCCGCGACCCTCTACGCCGTGGGCCGGGAGAAGATCAAGGAGTACGCGTTCGCGGTCGGCGAGCGCAACCCCATCCACCTCGATCACGAGGCGGCGCGCGCGGCCGGCCTTGCCGACGTCGTGGCGCCCCCGATGTTCGCGGTCGTCTACTCCAATGCGGCGATCCTGCCCGGCCTGTTCGACCCCGAGGTGGGCATCGACTTCGCCCACATGGTCCACGGCTCCCAGGAGTTCCGCTGGGGCCCGCTGGTCGTCGCCGGCGACGAGATCACCACCACGGCGACGATCACCGATGTCTCCGAGCGCGGCGGCATGGGCTTCTACGTCTTCGAGACCGACAGCCGCAACCAGGACGGCGACACCGTCTGCGTCGGCACCTGGACCAACATCGTGCGCACGGGGTGACCACCATGGACGCCGGCGACACCTTCGAGCTCACGGTCACCCCCGACCGCTACCTCACCGCGCGCTACGCGGGCGCGTCGGGCGACTTCAACCCGATCCACATCGACGAGGAGTTCGCCAAGCAGGTCGGCCTGCCCGGCCGGATCCTGCACGGCCTCTGGACGATGGCTCAGGTGGCCCGCGCCCACACCGAGGCGCTCGGCGGGCCGGCATGCTCGAGCGGCTCTCGGTCCAGTTCCGCGGCATGGGCGTGATGGAGGAGGAGGTCGTCGTCACCGGCACCGTGCGCGAGGTCGATGGCGACCGCGCCCTCGTCGCCTCCGAGGCCACCCAGAACGGCAAGCGGATCATCCGCAACGGCGAGGCCACGATCCGGCTGTAGCGCCCGGGCCCTCAGGAAACCTGCGGACCCCTACCTACAATCTCGAAGGATGCTGACCCAACGCCAAGAGCTCGTGCTGCGCCGCCTGGTCCAGGAGTACCTCGACGGCGGGGCCCCCGTGGGCTCCAAGGCCCTGAGCGCCGCGTTTGAGTGGGGGCCGTCGACGATCCGCCACGAGCTGGCCAATCTCGAGGAGCTGGGCCTGCTGGCTCACCCGCACACGAGCGCCGGCCGCGTCCCCACCGAGGCCGGCTACCGCTACTTCGTCGATCGCCTGCTCCCCGAGACGCCCTCGGGGCCGTCGCTGTCACTGACCCTGGTTCGCCGTGAGCTCGACGAGGCTATGCGCGTCACCAGCGAGGCCCTGTCCCAGGTGACCAACCTGCTGGCGATCGTCACCGCGCCGCCGATCGAGACCTCCACGATCCGCCACGTCGAGCTGCTGGCCCTCCAGCCCCAGGTGCTGATGGTCGTGGTGATCACCTCCACCGGCGGCGTGACCAAGCGGCTGTTCACCTTCCAACGCCCGGTCGACACCGGTCTGGCCGACTGGGCCGCCAGCTATCTCAACGAGCGGCTGGTCGGCCTGGGCCTGGGCGCGCGGATGCTGCACCAGCGGCTGCACGATCCCGAGCTCTCGAGCACCGAGGCGGCGTTCCTCGACGCGCTCGCGCCGGTCTTCACCGAGCTCGAGGAGTCCGCCCAGGCGACCCTGTACGTCGAAGGCGCCGGCAAGCTGCTGACGCTGGGGCGCGTCGGTGACGTGTCCGAGCTGAACCTGCTCATGGAGATGCTCGAGCGCCGGGTGACCCTGCTGGGCATCCTGCGCTCGGCGCTCTCGGCGGGTCATCCCCTGACGGTCCGCATCGGCGCCGAGAACGACGCGCCCGCCCTCCGCTCGCTGGCCCTGGTGGCCGCCAGCTACGGCCTGCCCCAGCGGACGCTGGGCGCGGTGTCGGTGATCGGGCCGCTGCGCATGGACTACGGCCACGCGATCCGCACCGTGCGTGAGGCCGCGGCCCAGCTCTCCAGCTTCGTCGCCGACGTGTACGACGAGCGATGAGCTCACGCGAAATGCCACGCGACTACTACGAGATTCTCGGCGTCGCCCGCGGCGCCGACGATGGCGAGATCAAGAAGGCCTTCCGCCGCCTAGCGCGCGAACTGCATCCCGACGTCAACAAGGAGCCCGACGCCGAGGAGCGCTTCAAGGAGGCCGCCGAGGCCTACGAGGTGCTGTCTGACTCCGACCGCCGCGCCACCTACGACCGCTATGGCCACGAGGGCGTGCGCCAGGGCGGCTACGCCCCCAACTTCGAGGGCTTCGGGTCGGTGGCGGACATCTTCGAGGCCTTCTTCGGCGGTGGCGGCTTCGGCGGTGGCGCGTTCGGCAGCGGGATCTTCGGCGGCGGCCGCGCGGGCGGCGCCATCCAGGGCGGTGACGTCGCCGTGGGCGCCGGGATCACGCTCGTGCAGGCCGCCCACGGGACCCCGGTCGAGGTCTCCTACGACGCGGTCTCGACGTGCGAGCACTGCCGCGGCAACGGCGCCGAGCCCGGGACTCCGATCGAGACCTGCACCAACTGCGACGGGACCGGGCAGTTGCGCGTCATCTCGCGCACGCCCTTCGGCCAGGTGGTCCGCGCCGCGGCGTGTGACGTTTGCCACGGCGACGGCAAGGTGCCCCAGACTCCGTGCAAGGAGTGCGGCGGGCGCGGGCGCAAGGTCGAGCGCGTCAAGGTCTCGGTCGACGTGCCCGCCGGGATCGACGACGGCCAGCGGATCCGCATCACCGGTCGCGGCCACGCCGGCGAGCGCGGCGGCCCGGCCGGCGACCTCTACGTCCAGATCCGCGTCAAGGAGGACCCACGCTTCGTCCGCCACGACGAGGAGCTCGTCACGGTGGTCGACGTCGCCGCCCCGCTGGCCGCGCTGGGCACGACCGTCGAGGTCCCGATCATCGACGGGACCACGCAGGTCGAGATCCCGGCCGGCGTCCAGCCGCACGAATCGATCACGATCCGCGGCGAGGGCATGCCGACCCTGCACGGTCGTCACCGCGGCAACCTCAGGGTGATCGTCAACGTGGTCGTCCCTCGCCATCTCAAGAAGGAGCAGAAGGAGCTCCTCCAGCAGCTGGCCGACAGCCTCACCGAGCACAACCTTCGCACCGACGAGGGCGTGCTGGGCAAGCTCAAGCGCGCCTTCGGCGGCTGACGGCGAGCCGGCCCGCACCGCGTTGCTGCGCCTCGCCGTCCGCGTCCACCGCCGCCAGGCCGAGCTGGTCCTGGCCGAGCTGCTCGAGCTTGCACCCAGCGGGGTGGAGGAGGTGGAGGTCTCGCCCGATGTCATCGAGTACGCGGTCTACGGAGCGCCCGGCGAGCTGCCCGCCGTCCCCGACCTCCGTGCCGCCGCCGGAGGCGCGTACGTCGACGTCTCCACCCAGGAGATCGCCGACGACTGGGCCGAGCGCTGGCGCAGCTTTCACCGCCCGCTGGTCATCGGCGACCGCCTCACCGTCCGCCCCCCGTGGGAGCCGCCAGGCGCCACCGCGCTCGACGTGGTCGTCGATCCCGGCCAGGCCTTCGGGACGGGGTCCCATGCCACCACCCGACTGTGCCTGGAGCTCATGCTCGAGCTGGACCGCGGCGCCGGCTCGTTCGTCGACGTGGGCTGCGGCTCGGGCGTGCTGGCGATCGTCGCCGCCAAGCTCGGTTTCGCGCCGGTGCTGGCGCTCGACTACGACCGCGCCGCCGCGGCCGCCACGCGCGAGAACGCGGCGCGCAACGGCGTCGAGCTCGACGTGCGCGACTTCGACATGCGCGAGGAGCGGGCCCCCGCGGCGGACGTCGGGGCGGCGAACGTCCTCGCCGGCCCGCTGGTCACCTGGGCCGCGTCCCAGAGCGAGCTGCCGCCGACCCTGATCCTCAGCGGCCTGCTGGCCACCGAGGCCGACCGCGTCGCCGAGGCCTACGCGCGGCGCGGGCACGCCGAGGGCGAGCGCCGGGTCTCGGGCGAGTGGGCGGCGCTGCTCCTCACTCGCGCCTGACGCCCGCATGGACAACCGTGCCGTGCCGAATCCTGTACACGCGGCCCATGCCGGTCCGGCCGCCGTCCCGCATCCTTCTCAGCGTCGCTTGTGAAACCGAACCGGACCCAAAGGAGGTGAACAGTTGCCAAATCCACTCGCGATGGGAGTGACCCTCGGTGGCCTACTTCTCGACATCGTCGCGCCTCGGCCCAAGCCTCGAGCTGGCTTATCGCAAGAGCCCTCTCTCCTCTCGACGCGCGCTGTCTCGAGGACACCACGACGCGACATCGCTGTCGAGGAGTACGAAGGTCCCCCGGTCGCGAGCGGCTATCGCAGCTGACCGCCGCCCGCCGTGACTGGGGTCACGGCGGGCGCAACACGACCCCGTCCCGCCCACCCACGCGCTACCTTCTCCGGCGCGTGGCCTCGTTTGCGGTCAAGTTCCTCGGTTGCAAGGTCTCCCAGGCCGATGCGATGCTGGCGCGACGGGCGTTGCTCGCCGCCGGTCACACCGAGGCGCCGGAGGCAGATGCGGACCTGCACGTCATCAACACGTGCTGCATCACCGCCGAGGCCGAGGCGAAGTCGCGCCAGTCGGTCCGCCGGTCGCTTCGCAGCGCGCAGCAGGTGTTCGTCGGCGGCTGTGCCGTCAACCTCAACTCGCGCCAGTTCGCCGACATCGATGAGCGGGTGACGCCGTTCGCCGGCACCGCCGACGATGTCGCCGCCGCCATGGCAGGCCACGATGGCCTCGCCTGCGTCGACCTCGATCACGACGTGCTCACGCGTGAGCGGGCCCGCGGCGCCGGCACGCAGGGCGCGCGCACCCGCGGCTTCGTCAAGGTCCAGGACGGCTGTGACTGCCACTGCGCCTACTGCATCATCCCCACCGTGCGCGGCTCCGCCCGCTCGCGGCCGGCCAGCGCCATCCTGGCCGAGGTGGCCGAGCGCGTCGGCTCAGGCCAGCCGGAGATGGTGATGACCGGGATCAGCGTGGGGGACTACCGCGACCCCGAGCAGGGGCTGGAGCTGGGCGAGCTCATGATGGCGGCGGCGCGCGTGCCCGGCGTCGAGAGGGTGCGGCTCTCCAGCGTCGAGGTGATCCACGTCAAGGACTCGTTGCTGCGGGCGCTGGCCACCGAGCCCAAGGTCTGCCCGCACCTGCATGTCCCGATGCAGTCCGGTGACGACGACGTCCTGCGCGCCATGGGCCGCCACTACACCTCCGGCGAGTACCTCGAGCATCTGCGCCGCGTGCGCGCCGCGGGGGAGAGACGGGGCGGGATCAACGTGACCACCGACGTGATCGTCGGCTTCCCCACCGAGGACGAGGCCGCCTTCGAGCGCACCCTGGACGCCGTCGACGCCGCCGGGATCACCCGTGTGCATGTCTTCCCGTACTCGCCCCGGCCCGGGACCGTCGCCGCCGGCCTGGGGGACCGCGTCGACCCCGCGGAGAAGAAGCGCCGCTCCCAGGTCCTGCGCGGGCGCTCGGAGCTGCGCTCCCGGCTGCATCGCTCCGCTCGGCTGGGAGGGCCGGAGCGGGTCCTCATCGACAAGGTCGCCGACAGCCAGTGCTCGGGCTACACGACCGACTACACCCGCTGCTATCTGCCGGCCGGCTCCGGCCGCCGCGGGGAGGTTGTGGACGTCAGCTGCGACGGCCTGTACGCCGACGGCATCCAGTGCAGTCCGGCCTGATCGGCGAACGTCAAAGACTGCCTCGGAAGGGTTGGCGGGAGTAATAGGATGATTTGAGGGGGTTTTGGTAGATAGTGGTCCTGAACAGGGTCCGTCCTCGCCGCCTGCTGCACCGCCGGGGAGCTCCGCCCGGCCGCGCGGCCGCCACCTGAGTCCGTGGACCCGAGGGCTATCCTCATAGGTGGACATATGACTGTCACCGAGCAAGTTCGCAGCGACATCACCGGCGCCATGAAGGCGGGCGAGAAAGAGCGGGTCGGCGCGCTCCGGCTCGTGCTGTCCGAGCTGCAGAAGGCCGAGAAGGAGGGCGGTGACGACGAGCTCACCGTGCTGCGCCGTGAGCGCAAGCGCCGGCTCGACGCCGCCACGCAGTTCCGTGACGGCGGCCGTCCCGAGCTCGCCGACCAGGAGGAGTCAGAGGCCAAGCTGATCGCCGGCTACCTCCCCGCGGAGCTCTCAGACGAGGAGCTGGACCAGATGATCGCCTCGGCGATCGCGGAGACCGGCGCCTCGAGCCCCAAGGACATGGGCCAGGTGATGAAGGCGGTGATGTCCGCGTCGGGCGGGCGTGCCGACGGCAAGCGGACCTCCGCGCGGGTGCGCGGGGCCCTGGGGGCCTGAGGAGCGCCCTGGCGATAGTGCGTCGCACGATCGAGCTCGACAACGCGGTGGCGGCCGAACTGGCCGGAAGCCAGGACGCCGTGCTGCGAACGCTTGAGAGTCATCTCGATGCCGACGTGTTCCTGCGCGGCAACGTGCTCACGCTCGAGGGTGACGAGGCCGCCGTCGAGGCCGGCGCCGCCGTCGTGCGCGAGCTCTCAGACCTGATCACCCAGGGCCACGACATCGCCCCGGGCACCGTCGAGGCGGTGGCCCGCGCCCTGGACGAGCACGAGTCCCCGTCAGAGATCCTGGAGGACGTCGTCTGGCGCCACCGCGCCACGCGCGTCGCGCCCAAGACCGTCAACCAGAAGCGCTACGTCGACTCGATCCGCAGCAACACCATCACCTTCGGGATCGGCCCGGCCGGGACGGGCAAGACCTTCCTCGCCGTCGCCCTGGCCGCGGCGGCCCTGCAGCCGGCGGGAGGTCAACCGGATCATCCTCACCCGCCCTGCCGTCGAGGCCGGCGAGCGCCTGGGCTTCCTCCCCGGCGACCTGATGGCCAAGGTCGACCCCTACCTGCGCCCGCTGTTCGACGCCCTGCACGACATGCTCGATCCCGAGCGCGTCTCCCAGCACCTGGAGCGCGGCGTCATCGAGGTGGCGCCCCTGGCATTCATGCGGGGTAGAAGCCAGCCGCTGTCGACTCCGGTGCTGACGCCCACGGGGTTTCGCCCGATCGGCTCGCTGGAGATCGGAGATCTGGTCACCGGTTCCGACGGTCACCCCACCCCTGTGATCGGCGTCTACCCGCAGGGGCACAGGCCGATCTACCGGCTGCGGACGCAGGACGGAGCCTCCACGCTGTGCTGCGCCGAGCATCTGTGGCATGTGTTCACCGCGTCAGATCGACGCCGGAACAAGCCCGGGCGGGTGCTCGAGACGCAGCAGATGATGGGGCGGCTGCGCTCATTCCACCAGCACCGCTACGAGCTGCCGCTGCTGTCGGCGCCGGCGGAGTTCTCACCGCGTGATGTCGCGATCGACCCCTACGCGTTGGGCCTGATGCTCGGCGACGGCTGCCTGACCGCCACCACGACCCCCTCGTTCTCCACGGGGGATCCGGAGCTCGCCCAGGCCCTGGAGGACGCTTTGCCGGACGTCGAGCTCTGGCACCGCGGAGGTCCCGATTACACACTGCGCCACGTCCACGGCCACCGCGGAGGAGTGATCGTGGCCAATCCGGTCACGGCGACGCTGCGGAAGCTCGGGCTGGCTGGCACGAACTCGCACACCAAGTTCATTCCCGAGGCGTACCTCCACAACTCCGCCGACGTGAGGATCGCGGTGCTGCAGGGCCTGCTCGACAGCGACGGCGGACCCGTGACGCAGCGCGGCCGGACCTGCCGCATCCAGTACACGACATGCTCCGAGACCCTCCGTGACGATGTCGCCTATCTCGTTCGCTCGCTGGGTGGCGTTGCGTACTGGCGGACCCGGCCGGCCGTCGGGCGCCGCCCGGGTCACGCCAACGGGCGGCCGGTTGCCCACCGCCACGACGCCCACGTCATGGATATTCGGCTGCCCGCCGGCATGGAGCCGTTCCGCCTCCAGCGCAAGAGCGAGCTCTACGACCGCGACGGCGCGGGCCGGCCGATGCGCTTCGTCGAGGCGATCGAGCCCGCTGGCGAGGCGGAAACCGTATGCATCCAGGTGGCCGCCGCCGACTCGCTGTACGTCACCGACGACTACCTCGTCACGCATAACACCCTCAATGACAGTTTCATCATCCTCGACGAGGCCCAGAACACCACGCCGGAGCAGATGAAGATGTTCCTCACGCGCCTGGGCTTCAACTCCAGGATGGTCGTGACCGGCGACATCACCCAGGTCGACCTGCCCCGCGACCAAGATTCCGGGCTCATCGTCGTCTCCGACATCCTCGACTCCGTCGAGGGGATCGAGTTCATCACCTTCGGCGACGAGGACGTGGTGCGCCACAAGCTGGTACGGCGGATCGTGGCCGCCTACAACGAGCATTCGCAGCGGGCGGCGCCGGAGCTGCGCCCGCGCAAGCGGGCCTGATGCCCCGTGTGGCGTGATGCTCGACGTTGAGGTGATCGGCATCGAGGTCGTGGATTCCGATCCCGACCGCCCCATCACGCACCCGCCCAGCGCGGTCGAGCTCGAGGAGCTGTGCGCGCTCGCCCTGGCCTCGGCGGGGATCGAGGAGGGCCACGTGGCGATCGAGTTCGTCGACGAGGAGCGCAGCCGCGACCTCAACCGCGAGTACCGCCACATCGACTCGGCCACGGACGTGCTCTCCTTCGGGGTCGACGAGGACGGCGTCAGCGCCGGCCCGCGGGAGCTGGGCGACATCGTCATCTGCCCGCCCCAGACCGAGGACCTGCGCGAGGCCGTCGTCCACGGCGCCCTGCATCTCAGCGGCATGGACCACGAGACCGACGACGGCGAGATGCTGGCTGTCCAGGCGGAGCTGATGCGGTGGGTCAGTTGACACCCTCCCCGCCCTCGCGGCCGGCGCTGACCCGCTCGGGCTTCGTGGCGCTCGCCGGTCGCCCCAACGTGGGCAAGTCGACGCTGGCCAACGCCATCGTCGGCGCCAAGGTGGCGATCGTCTCCGACAAGCCACAGACCACGCGGCGCGCCATCCGCGGTGTCGCCAACGGCCCCGGCTGGCAGCTGATCCTCGTCGACCTGCCGGGTGTCCAGCGCCCGCGCGACGCCCTCACCGAACGGATGCAGCACCGCGTCGAGCACGAGCTGGCCGACGCCGACGGCTGCCTGCTCGTCGTCAACGCGCAGCAGGGCCTCGGTCCCGGCGATCGCTTCATCGCGACGCTGCTCAGGAGCGCCAACGTTCCGGTGACGGTGGCGGTCAACAAGGTCGATCGCGCCGAGAAGGCACGCGTCGCCGCCACCCTGCACGACGCCGAGGGGCTCGACATCGCCACCGAGATCTTCCCGGTCAGCGCGCGCACGGGGGCCGGCGTCCCCGCGCTGGTCGACCACCTCGTCGGCCTGCTGCCCGAGGGGCCGCTCTACTTCTCGAGCCGCGCAGCGCTCGGACCAGTCCCCCTCGGTGATCCTCGCCGAGCTGGTGCGCGAGCAGGTTCTGGCGCGCACGCGGGAGGAGATCCCCCACGCGGTCGAGGTCGAGGTCGAGGACATCTCGCTATCCGCGCCCCGATCTGGTGCGGATCGAGGCCGTGGTCCTGTCGGAGACCGAGTCCCAGAAGGGCATCCTCATCGGCTCCGGCGGGCGCATGATCAAGGCCATCGGCACCGCGGCCCGCCGCGCCATCGAGCGCGAGCTCGGCAGCCACGTGCACCTGGAGCTCTCGGTGCGGGTACGCCGCCACTGGCGGGCCGACGATCGCGTGCTCGACCGCCTCGGTATCGAATAGCCCGGGTGGCCATGGCCCACAGCCTGGGCCTACCGGTGATCGCCGAGGGCATCGAGGCCCCCGCGCAGCTGCGGCGTCTGCGTTCGCTGGGCTGCGAGTTCGGGCAGGGGCACCTCTTCTCCCCGGCGGTGAGCGCCGGCGACATGGCCGCGCTGCTGGCCCGCTGGAGCCCGGCGGAGATCGCCGCGCTGTTCACCGCGACCTGACCCCGGCCGCCGGCGCGATCGCCCGTCACGCCTAGAATCAGTGGCGTGGACGACGCCGACGTGGCATTCGACGAGCGCGGGCTCGTCCCGTGCATCGTGCAGGACTGGCGTAGCGGCGAGGTCCTCACGCTGGCCTGGATGAACGCCGAGTCGCTGGCCCTCACGCGCCGGACGGGCGAGATCCACTTCTACAGCCGCAGCCGCCAGGAGCTGTGGCACAAGGGCGCCACCTCGGGCAACGCGATGGCGGTCCGCGCCATCCGCTACGACTGCGACGGCGACGCCGCTGCTGGCGCTGGTCGAGCCCGCCGGGCCGGCCTGTCACACCGGCGAGCGCACCTGCTTTCACCGCGGCGACCTCGAGCCCCAGGCCCCCGGCGAGGTCCTGGGCGCCCTCGAGCGCACGATCGATCACCGGGCCCGCACCCGCCCGGACGGCTCCTACACCGTCACCCTGCTCGACGATCCGGCGCTGGCCGGCGCCAAGGTCCAGGAGGAGGCCGAGGAGGTCGTCCGCGCCGTGCGCGAGGAGTCCGACGAGCGCGTCGCCGAGGAGGGCGCCGACGTGCTCTACCACCTGGCCGTCCTGATGCGCGCGCGCAACCTGAGCCTGGCCGACGCCGAGCGGGTCCTCGATGGCCGTCGCCGGCGCTGAGGCCCAGAATCGGCACCCGCCCGGGCGGGCGGGACCGAGTCCCTCGCTGGCGCAGGTCCGCGACCTGGCGCGCGACCACAACCTGATCCCGCTGCACCAGACGTTCATCGACGACTGCCAGACACCGGTCTCGGCCTACCTGAAGCTCCGCGATCCCACGCATCCCTCGTTCCTGCTGGAGTCCGCCGAGCAGGGCCGCGTCGGGCGCTACTCGTTCATCGGCTTTCGCCCGCGCTAGGTGCTGCGCTGGTCGCTGGGCGACGACGGCGATCCCTACGCCCTGGCCGCCGCGGAGCTGCGCCGCTTCCGCGTCGCGCCGCTCCCCGATCTGCCCGCCGTTCGCGGGGGGTGCCGTCGGCATGTTCGCCTACGACCTCGTGCGCACGGTCGAGCCCCTGGGCGAGCCCAACCCCGATCCGGTCGGCGTGCCCGACCTGGCGCTCATGCTCACCGACGCCGTGGTGGTCTTCGACCATCTCAAGCGCACCACGACGGTCGTGGCCAACGTCTACGCCGACGACGACCTCGAAGGGTCCTACCGCCAGGCCTCGGAGACGATCGCTGAGGTCCGCTGGCGGCTGGCGCGCCCGCTGCCGATGCCGCTGCACTCCGACGCCCGCGCCGCCCCGAGCTTTACCTCCAACATGCCGCGCGAGGGCTTTGAGGCGATGGTGTCGCGCATCATCGAGTACATCTATGCCGGCGACGCCTTCCAGGTCGTGCCCTCCCAGCGCTGGTCGGCGTCCGTGCCGGTGGAGGCGTTCTCGATCTACCGCGGCCTGCGCGCCGTCAACCCCAGTCCCTATATGTACTTCCTGGACTTCGGCGACTTCGAGATCGCCGGCGCCAGCCCCGAGCCACTCATCACCGTGACCGGCCGCCGGGTGTCGACGCGACCGATCGCCGGCACCCGTCCCGCGCCAGGGCTCGCCCGAGGCCGATGCGGCGATGGCCGAGGACCTGCTGGCCGACGAGAAGGAGCGCGCCGAGCACGTGATGCTCGTCGACCTGGGACGCAACGACCTGGGGCGGGTGTGCGAGTACGGCTCGGTGCAGGTCGAGAGCTTCATGGCCGTCGAGAACTACAGCCACGTCATGCACATCGTCTCCAGCGTCGTCGGCACGTTGCGCCCCGGCGTCGACGCGCTGGCGGCGCTGCGCTCGGTGCTGCCGGCGGGGACGCTGTCGGGCGCGCCCAAGGTCAGGGCGATGCAGATCATCGACGAGCTCGAGCCGGTCAAGCGCGGCGGGTACGGCGGCGCCATCGGCTGGGCCGGCTACACCGGCGAGCTGGACACCTGCATCCACATCCGCACCGTGGTGGTCAAGGACGGCGTCGCCCACGTCCAGGCGGGCGGAGGCACGGTCGCCGACGCCAAGCCCGACTACGAGTTCCGCGAGTCCGAGGCCAAGGCGCGCGCGGTGCTCGAGGCCATCGCGCTGGCCGTGGCCCAGCCCGAATGGCCGTAGTCCCCCGAATCCACTCTTAGGTACGGTTGCCCCGGTGCGGGTCCTCGTCGTCGACAACTACGACAGCTTCACCTACAACCTGGTCCAGTACGTCGGGACGTCGTCGCACCCAGCCCCCGAGATCGAGGTGGTCCGCAACGACCGCGCCACCGTCGACGAGCTGCTCATCCGCGGCTATGACCGGGTGATCGTCTCGCCCGGGCCGTGCACCCCCGACGAGGCCGGGATCTCGCTGGAGGCGGTGCGGCGCTTCCCCGAGGCGGGGATCGCGACGCTCGGGGTCTGCCTGGGCCACCAGGCGCTCGTCCAGGCGTGGGGCGGACGGGTCATCACCCACCATCCGGTCCACGGCAAGACCGCACGGATCGAGCACGACGGCAAGACGATCTTCCGCGGCCTGCCCTCGCCGCTGGAGGTCGGGCGCTACCACTCGCTCATCGCCGAGCCGTCGCTGCCCGCGGCGCTGGAGCAGAGCGCCGTCGCCGACGGCGTGGTGATGGCGGTCCGCCACCGCCGGCTGCCCGCCGAGGGCGTCCAGTTCCACCCGGAGTCGGTCCTCACCCAGCACGGCCACCGGCTGCTGGCCAACTTCCTGGCGCAGCGGTCGCCGGGCTCCGGGGCGGCGCCGGAGCCGTGGCCGGATCTCGAGCCCGCGGACCCGAGCCTGCCATGGTGAGGATGACCTCCGATCTGCTGACCCGCTCGATCGACGAGCTCGCCAACGGCCGCAACCTCAGCGCCGAGCAGACCGCCGAGGTGCTGGCGGAGATCATGTCCGGCAACGCCTCGGAGATCCAGATCGCCGCCTTCCTGATCGCTCTGCGGACCAAGGGCGAGACCGTCGAGGAGCTGGCCGGGCTGGCCCGGACGATGCGCCGGTTCGCCGCCACCGTGACCGTGTCGCGCGACCGCCTGCTCGACACCGCGGGAACCGGGGGCGGCCGCCGGACCTTCAACGTCTCGACCACCGCCGCGCTGATCGCGGCCGGCGCCGGCTGCAGGGTGGCCAAGCACGGCAATCGCTCGGCCACCGGCCTGTCGGGCTCGGCCGACGTCCTGGAGGCGCTCGGCGCCCGCATCGACCTGGCGCCGGCCGCGGTGGCCCAATGCATCGAGGACGTCGGCTTCGGCTTCATGTTCGCCCCCGCGCACCATCAGGCCACGCGCTACGTCATCCCCGTCCGTCGGGAGCTGGCGGTGCGCACGATCTTCAACTTCCTGGGCCCGCTCACCAACCCGGCGGGCGCGCCGCGTCAGCTCATCGGCGTCTCTGACGCCGCCTATCTGGAGAAGATGGCGGGCGCGCTGGCGGCGCTGGGCACCGAGCATGCCCTCCTCGTCTCCAGCCACGACGGCCTGGACGAGCTGAGCATCTCCGCGCCCACCCGCGTCGTGGAGGTCCTGGCCGGCGAGATCTCCAGCTACGACGTGGCGCCCGCCGATGTCGGGCTGGCGGTCGCTCCCGCGGAGGCCGTCCCCGGCGGCGACCCACGCGAGAACGCCGACACCGCCCAGCGCATCTTCGCCGGAGAAACCGGTCCCACCCGCCCCGCGCGCGACCTGGCCGTGCTGAACGCGGGCGCGGCGATCTACGCCGGCGGCGGGGCCCCGACCTTGGCCGAGGGGGTGGCGGCCGCGCAGGAGGCCGTCGACTCGGGCGCGGCCGCGAGCGCGCTGGAGCGCTTCGTGGCCGCCACCCAGCGGCTGGCCGTGCCCGTGGCCCCGGCGCCGTGAACGCCCTGACCCCGATCATCGAGCGCACCCGTCAGGACCTGGCGGCGCGCCTGACCGAGACGCCGCCCGACGCGCTGCGACGCGCCGCCGAGGCCCGCCTGGCCGCCGACCCGCCGCGCGGGTTCGCCGCCGCCCTGCGCGCCCCCGGGATGTCGGTGATCGCCGAGCACAAGCGCAGCTCGCCCTCGGCGGGGGTGATCCGTGACGATCTCGTGCTCACGGACGTCGTCAGCGCCTACGAGCGCGGCGGCGCGGCGGCGCTCTCGGTCCTCACCGAGCGCCACAGCTTCTCCGGCAGTCTCGATGACCTGGCGGCGGCGCGGGCGGCGGCGGCGTTGCCGATCCTGCGCAAGGACTTCATCGTCGACCCCTACCAGGTGGTGGAGTCGCTGGCCCGCGGCGCCGACGCGATCCTGCTCATCGTCGCCGCGCTGGCCCCTGAGGACCTTGAGCGGCTCCACGCCGACGCGGTGTCCGCCGGCCTGGACGTGCTCGTCGAGGTCCACGACGCCGCCGAGCTTGAGGTGGCCGCCGGAATCGGGGCCGCGGTCATCGGCGTCAACAACCGCGACCTGACCACGCTCGTGGTGGACACCGACCGCACCTTCGAGCTCCTGGACCGGATGCCACCGGGCGCCGTGGTCGTCTCGGAGTCCGGCTGGCGGACGCGTGCCGAGCTCGATCGGCTCGCCGGGGCGGGTGTCGACGCGGTGCTCGTGGGCGAGGCCCTCATGCGCTCCGCAGACGTCGAGCAGGCCTGCCGGACGTTGGCCCAGCCGCGCCCGGTCGGCCGCGTTTAGCTGCCGTTAGTCGGTGGCGCGACACTCGTGCGCATGGGTCGCCTGCTGAAGTCGCACTTCGTCTCGGCGGTGCTCGGAGGCCTCGTGGTCGGGGGCGCGCTCCTCGTCTCGGGCGTGGCCGGCCACAACCAGACCGAGACGATCGTCGACCAGGCGCCCCTGGTGGCCCAGAAGACACCCGCGCCGACCGGCGGCCAGACCCCGCTTCAGATCTACGAGCGCTATGCCCCCGGCGTCGTCTTCGTTCGCGCCAAGCTCGTCGAGCAGGTCGACAACCCGTTCAACGTGTTCCACGACCGTGAGAGCCAGACCTCGACCGGCACCGGCTTCCTCGTGGACCGCCTCGGCGACATCCTCACCGACTACCACGTCATCGACGGCGCCGATCGCTCCCGGGGGATCACGGTCGAGTTCGAGAACGCGCTCGTCCGCAGTGCCAGCGTCGTCGCCGTCGACCAGGGCAACGACCTGGCGGTGCTGCGCTCCGATATGCACGGCGTGCCCTCGATCGTGCCCCTCTCACGCGGGGACTCGACCTCGGTCCGCGTGGGTGACCCGACGCTGACGATCGGCAACCCCTTCGGCATCGACCGGACCTTGAGCAGCGGGATCGTGGCGGCGCTCCAGCACAAGATCGAGGGCGCCGACGGCAGCAGCATCAACAACGTCATCCAGGTCGATCAGTCCCCGGACGCGGGCAACTCCGGGGCCCCGCTGATCGACGCCAACGGCCGGGTCATCGGGATCAACTCACAGATGGCCACCGGGGGTGGGGTGATCTCCCAGCGCCTCGCCTTCGCCATCCCCATCGACACCGCGGACGCGATCCTCTCCAAGGTCAACCGCCAGGAGGCGCCGAAGGTCGCGTTTCTCGGGATCGCCGCGCCCACCAAGACGAGGGCACGGGCGGGCGCGGTCCTCGGCGTCGTGACCAAGGACAGTCCGGCCCAGCATGCCGGGCTTCAGGACGGCGACACCATCGTCAAGGTCGACTCGGTGGCGGTGCGCTCCGTGCCCGACGTGCTGGCCATCGTCTCCACGCGCAGCCCGGGGCAGGTCCTGGACATGCAGTACCGCCGCGCTCACCGCCTGCACAACGCCCAGGTGACGCTGGGCAGCCGGACCGTCCCGCCGTCCTCGGAGAAGTAGCGTCCCGCCGTTCGTACGATGTGGGGGATGGAACCCCGCCCCCCGAGGATCAAGTTCTGCGGTCTCACCGATCCGGCCGACGCCGAGGCGGCGATCGCCGCCGGCGCCTGGGCGCTGGGAGTGATCCTGTGGCCGGGCTCGCCACGCCGGTGTCGCCCCGAGGTCGCCGCCGAGATCGCTGCGACGCACCGCCGCCATGCCCAGATCGCCGGCGTGTTCGTCAACGCCACCCTGGACGAGGTCGCGCGTGCCGCCGATGAGATCGGGCTGACGATGCTCCAGTTCCACGGCGACGAGGGGCCCGTGTTCTGCGGCGAGGCCGCGCGGCGCACCGGCTGCCGCGTGATCAAGGCCGCCCGCGTGCGCAGCGGTGCCGACATCCAGGCGCTGAGCGCCTTCCACACCGACTTCCACCTGCTCGACAGCTACCGCAAGGGCGTCCCCGGCGGCACGGGCGAGACGTTCGCCTGGGACCTGGCACGGTCGCATCCCACCAGTCTGCCGATGGTCCTCTCCGGTGGCCTGACCCCCGACAACGTGGCCGACGCCATCGCCGCCGTGCGGCCCTACGCGGTCGATGTCGCCAGCGGCGTCGAGGATGCGGCCCGCCCACCCCGCAAGGATCACGACAAGCTCGCTGCGTTCGCGGCCGCCGTGAACGCGACCGCGCCCGTCCTGGAGACCCAGTGAGCGTCGTCGAGCACCGCTTCGGCCCCTACGGCGGCCAGTACGTGCCCGAGACGCTGATGCCGGCGCTGGCCGAGCTCGAGTTGGCGTGGGTGGCCGCCCGCGAAGACCCGTCGTTCCGCGAGGAGCTCGACGGGCTGCTGCGCGACTATGTCGGGCGCCCGTCGCCGCTGTACCGCGCGCGCCGCCTCTCAGAGGTCGCCGGCCACCCGATCTATCTCAAGCGCGAGGACCTCAACCACACCGGCGCCCACAAGATCAACAACGCCATGGGCCAGGCGCTGCTGGCCACCCGGATGGGTAAGCCGCGGATCATCGCCGAGACCGGTGCCGGCCAGCACGGGGTCGCCACCGCGACCGCCTGCGCGCTGCTCGACCTCGAGTGCATCGTCTACATGGGCACGGAGGACATGCGCCGCCAGAAGCCCAACGTCGAGCGGATGGGCCTGCTCGGGGCGCGCGTGGAGCCTGTCGAGGACGGCGCCCGCACGCTCAAGGAGGCCGTCTCGGCGGCGATTCGCGACTGGGTCACCAACGTCGAGACGACCCATTACATCATCGGCTCCTGCGTGGGCCCGGCACCGTATCCGGCGATGGTGCGCGATCTGCAGCGGATCATCGGCGACGAAGCCCGTGCCCAGATCCTCCAGGCCGCGGGGCGGCTGCCCGACCGTGTGATCGCTTGCGTCGGCGGCGGCTCGAACGCGATCGGCATCTTCGTCCCGTTCGTCGCCGACGAGGACGTGCGCCTGATCGGCGTCGAGGCGGCAGGGGAGGGGATCGAGACCGGCCGTCACGGCGCGCCGCTCACCGCGGCCGGGCGGGGCGGGCCGGGTGGTGTTCTGCACGGCGCCTTCTCGGCGATCATGCAGGACGAGGACGGTCAGATCCTGGAGGCCCACTCGATCTCGGCCGGACTCGACTACCCCGGCTCGGGACCCGAGCACGCCTGGCTGCGCGACCAGGGGCGCGCTCGGTATGAGGCGATCACCGACGGGCAGGCGCTGGACGCGTTCGAGCGTACGGCTCGCCTTGAGGGGATCATCCCCGCGCTGGAGAGCTCCCATGCGATCGCGTGGGCGCTGGCCCACCCCGACTCCGAGCTCGACCTCATCTGCCTGTCGGGTCGCGGCGACAAGGATCTCGCCGAGGCCCTGGAGGCGCTGCGGGCCCGCGGGGATCGCTGATGGGCGCGGGCGAGGCGGTGCGCGCGTGACCACGATGGAGGCGCCCACCGGGATCGAGACGATCGCCGAGGCGTTCGCGCGCGCTCGCGCCAACGGCCGCCGCGCCGCGCTCATGCCCTATCTCATGGGCGGCTACCCGGATCTGGAGACCTCGCGGGCGATCGGGGTGGCCTACGCCGAAGGCGGCGCGGACCTCGTGGAGCTGGGCGTCCCGTTCTCAGACCCGCTGGCCGACGGACCCGTGGTCCATGCCGCGGGCACCGTGGCGTTGCGTGCCGGCGCCACTCTCCCCGCGGTGCTCGGGGTGGCCCGCGACATCGCCGCCCACGTGCCGGTGGTGCTCATGTGCTACGCCAATCCGATCCTGTCCCTGGGCCTCGAGCGGTTCCTGGACGCGCTCGTCGCCGCCCGCGTCAGCGGCCTGATCGTTCCCGACCTGCCACTGGAGGAGGCCACCGAGGTGCGCCCGGCCTGCCGCGCGCGCGGCCTGGCCCTCGTCCCCCTCGTGGCCCCCACCACTCCGGCCGAGCGGCTGGAGCGGATCGGCGCCGGGGCCAGTGGGTTCGTCTACACGGTGTCGGTGACCGGCACCACCGGTGAGCGCAGCCAGGTGGCCGGCGGGCTGGCCACCGTCATCGCGCGCGCCGCCGCGCACACCGACGTGCCCGTCGCCGTCGGCTTCGGCATCTCCACCCCCGAGCAGGCCGCCGCGGCGGCGGACGCCGGGGCCGACGGCGTCATCGTCGGCAGCCGGCTCGTGCGCGCCGCGGGCGAGGCCTCGGACCCCGTGGCCGCGGTCCGCGAGCTGGTGGCCGGCTTCTCCGCAGCGCTATCTGCGTCGCCGCTCGGTTAGCATCTGCGATCCCATGGGCTTGATCCTCACCGCCACCGCCGGCCTCTGCATCTGGATCATCGTCTGGTCGCTGAATGTCAGCGGGCTTGACGCGATCATGATCGCCATCGTGATGGTGCTGATCGCCATCGGCGTTCGTAACCTGCTCCCGTACCTGCCCGGCCGGCGGGACTAACCCCGGGTTCGATGCTGGGCGCGTCGTTCGTCCGGCCGCATGCGGCGACCGCGTGCGGGCTGCTGGCCGCGCTGACGCTGGCCGGCTGCGCCACGAAGAGCAACTCCGCGGTGACGGTCACGGGCAAGCGGTTGACGATCTACGCGAGCCGGCCACCCGGTGGCGCGGGCGGTCAGACGACCGCCGACGTGCTCGACGCCGAGCAGCTGGCGCTACGCCAGGCGGGCACCAGCGTCGGCAAGTTCACCGTCAGGCTCGTCCTGCTCAACGGCAAGAAGATCTCCGACAACGCGCGCAGCGCGGTCCAGAACTCGGCGGCGATCGCCTACCTGGGCGAGATCGGGCCGGGGACCTCGCAGGACTCGGTTCAGATCACCAACGAGCTCGGCCTGCTCCAAGTCAGCCCCACCGACACCGCGGCGTACCTGACGCAGGCGGTGCCCGCCGTCAGCGGCTCGCCGACGACGTTCTATCCCTCGCGCTCCACCTACCACGAGACGTTCGCCCGCGTGGTGCCGACGACGACCCAGGAGGCCACGGCGATCACCGCCGAGATGCATACGCTGGGCCTGACCAAGCTCTACGTCGCCGGCGACAGCAGCTTCTACGGCGCCACCATCACCGCCGAGGTCCGCGCCGCCGCCACCAAGCAGGGCCTGAGCCTCGTCTCCGGCGCGTCCGGCGCCGATGCCGTGTTCTACGGAGGGATCGACGCGGCGGCGGCCACCAGGGCGCTTGATCAGGCGGCCACCGCCAGCTCCACGGCCAAGCTCTTCGCGCCCTCCGCGTTCTATGACGACGCCTTCGTCGCCGGCCTCAGCGCCGCCGCCCAGCGCAACCTGTACGTGTCGGCGCCGGGCTTCACTCCGGCCACCCTCACCCCCGCCGGCCAGCAGTTCGTCACGGCGTTTCGCGGCGCCTACGGCCACGTGCCCGCGCCCCAGGCGATCTTCGGCTACGAGGCCATGTCCGCCGTGCTCGCTGTGCTCAAGGAGGCGGGCATCGGCGCCGGGAGCCGCGCCACCGTCGTCAACGACTTCCTCACGCTGCACGACCGCCAATCCGTGCTCGGGACCTACTCGATCTCCTCGGGCGACACCAACCTCGCGCCGTTCGTGTTCGGTCGTCCGCGCGGCGGGCGGCTGGTCGCGAGCGCGCCGGGCTGACTCCTGGGCGACGGCGGGGTGTTGCGCCGCTCCGGGAGGGGGTTTACTTTCTGTTAGGAGGGGCAGCGCGCGGTCGCCAAACAGCGATCTCGAGGTTGTTGCGATCCGAGCGCGCGACTACTCTCCCGAAATCGAGGGCTACTGACAGCCCGGTCGACCATGAGGAGGACGACTTTTTTATGAGTGTTCGCGCAAAGACGATCGGCGTATGCCTGATCGTGGGATCACTGCTCCTGTTGGCTGCGTGTGGCAGCAGCAACAGCTCGAGCAGTAGCAGCAGCGCCCCCGCCGGCGCCCCCGCCAGCAGCAGTTCGTCGGCGTCCGGTGGCGGTGGCAACACCATCGACATCTATTCCAGCCTGCCGCTCCAGGGCGCTTCGACCGCCCAGACGGATCCGCTGGTCAACGGCATGAAGCTCGCCCTCTCGCAGGCGGGCAACAAGGCGGGCAGCTTCAACGTCAACTACCAGTCCCTGGACGATTCGACGGCCGCCGCCGGCAAGTGGGACCCGGGCCAGACCGCGGCCAACGCCCGCAAGGTGGCCGGTGACCCCAAGGCCGTCTACTACATCGGCGAGTTCAACTCGGGCGCGTCCGAGGTGTCGATCCCGATCCTCAATCAGGCGGGAATCCCTCAGGTCAGTCCCGCCAACACCTACGTCGGGCTGACCACCAACCTGCCGGGCTCGGCTCCCGGTGAGCCGCAGAAGTACTACCCGACGGGCAAGCGCACGTACCTGCGCATCGTGCCGATCGACTCCATCCAGGCGGCCGCCGACCTCATCGCGATGAAGCAGGCGGGCTGCACCAAGGTGGCCGTGGCCAACGACAAGGAGGCCTACGGCCAGGGCCTCGCCACGCTGCTGGGCCTGGAGAAGGGCTTCTACGGCGTGACCATCACCTCCAACACCGGAATCGACCCGACGTCGCCGAACTTCCGCTCCTACGCCTCGACCATTCAGGGCCAGGGCGCGGACTGCTTCTTCTTCGCGGGCATCGTCTCCAACGGCGCGGTGCAGATCACCAAGGACGTTCACGCGGCGCTTCCGAAGGCCAAGATCTTCGGCGGCGACGGCGTCTGCACCAGCTCCTACACGTCGCAGAAGGCGGGGGGCGTGCCGGCGGCCATCGACCCGCTGATGCAGTGCACCGTGGCCACGCAGGACCTCGCGGCCTACCCGGGCGGCAAGGACTTCCTGGCCGCCTACAAGGCCAAGTACGGGTCAGCCAACCCGGACCCATACGCCATCTACGGCTATGAGGTGATGAAGCTGGGGCTGGAGACGATCGCCAAGCTGGGCGCCAAGGGCTCAGACAAGGCCGCCGTCCTCAGCGCTCTGTTTGCGACGACCAGCCGCAACTCGGTGCTGGGCACCTACGGGTTCGACAAGAACGGAGACACGACGCTGAAGTCCTACGGTCTCTACAAGGTCGGACCCACCGGCGACCCGGTGTTCTTCAAGACGATCACGCCGACCAAGACGGTCAGCGCGAAGTAGGCGAATCGGTGAGAGAGGGCGCTTCCGGCGCCCTCTCTCCATATGCTTCGCACAACCGACGTGGAAGCGCATTCGCTCACGCCATCCCTGCCGGCGCCCGCCTCGCGGCCGCTGGCCGCTGTTCGGCAGTTTTCGGGCCGGTGGGGCCTGATCATCGCGCTGCTCGCGCTGCCGGTCTACTACGGCATCCGAGACCTCGTGCATGGCTACCAGGCCGGCGTCATCGCCGGTCACCCGGTCATCCACCACGATCTCTCACAGCTGGGCTTCAACTTCGCCCAGGGCCTGTCCAACGGCGCGATCTGGGCCCTGATCGCGATCGGCTACACGCTGGTCTACGGGATCATCGAGCTGATTAACTTCGCCCACGGCGACGTGTTCATGATCGGGTCGATGACCTCGGTCGGGCTCTGGGGCACGCTCGGCCTCGGCCTCGCCACCGGGCCGCCGGGCCTGATCCTGGGGCTGCTGGCGACGCTCATCGTGTCGATGGTCGTCTGCGGCGCGCTCAACGTCCTCATCGAACGGGTCGCCTACCGGCCCCTGCGAGGGGCGCCGAAGTTAGCGCCGCTGATCACCGCCGTGGGGTTCTCCTTCATCCTGCAGAACGTCGGGCTGCTGTGGAACGGGGGATCGCCGTTCGGCGTCAACGACCTCATCCATCAGGGCCAGACGGTCTTCAGCATCTCCGGGGTGCCGATCGTGCGCGGCTACCTGCTCGCGCTGGCCGTGATGATCCCGCTCGTGTTCGGCCTGACCTGGTTCATCTCCAACACCCGCGCCGGGCGCGCCATGCGGGCCACCGCCCAGGATCCCGAGGCGGCGCGGCTGATGGGCATCAACGTCAACCAGACGATCTCGCTGACGTTCCTGCTCGGCGGGATGCTGGCCGGCGCCGCCGGCCTCGTCTACGCGCTCTATGAGACCAACGTATGGTACTTCCAGGGCTTCAAGGCCGGCCTGATCGCGTTCACCGCGGCGGTGATGGGCGGCATCGGCAACGTCCGCGGCGCGGTGCTCGGCGGGCTGATCATCGGCGTCATCCAGGCGCTCTCGGACGCTCGCCTGGGCCCGCAGTGGACCGAGGCGGTCGTGTTCGGCTACCTCATCGTGATCATGATCCTGCGGCCTCGCGGCCTGCTCGGCGAGGAGACGAGGGAGGCCGGATGAGCCCGCCCCGAGACTCCCACCCCGCCCGAGACTCCCACCCCGGCCGAGACTCCGACCCCGCCCGGCAGGAGCGACGGCTTCCCCACGCTGCGCGCGCAGATGGCCGAATGGCGCGCCGGCATCGAGCAGCGGCTGCCGCCGTGGTCGTCGCGCGCCCTGGCCGCCGGGCTGCTCGTCATCGGGATCATCCTGCCCTTCCTCTTCAGCACCAACAGCGGCTTCATGAACGCGACGATCATCGCGTTCGCCTTCGCCGTCATGTCGCTGGGGCTCAACGTCGTCGTCGGCTTCGCCGGGCTGCTCGACCTCGGCTACGTGGCCTTCTATGCCCTCGGCGCCTATTCGCTGGGATGGTTCGGCTCGGACTTCTTCTTCAAGGCGAGGGTGCATGTGGGGGTGCACGGCGTCGCCGCCACCGAGCAGGGCATCCACCTCAACTTCATCCTCGTCCTCGTCTGCGCGGCCATTATCTGCGGGATCGCAGGGGTGATCATCGGCCTGCCGACGCTGCGCCTCCGGGGCGACTACATCGCCATCGTGACCCTGGCCTTCGGGGAGATCATCGGCGTGGTCGCCGTCAACGGGCAGAGCGTCAACCTCGGCGGCGGGATGACGCTGACCGCGGGCAACCTCGGTATCAGCGCCGTCGACGCGCCGTACTTCCCGGGGATCGGCCAGTTCAACCTGCTCAACCTCAGACCCTGGTACTGGCTCATCTTCGCGATCCTGCTCATCGTGCTGGCCGTCAACGTGCGCCTGCGCGACTCCCGCCTCGGCCGCGCCTGGGTGGCCCTGCGCGAGGACGAGGTGGCCGCGGTGTCGATGGGGATCCCGTCGGTGCGCACCAAGCTCTCGGCCTACGCCATCGGCGCGATGTTCGGTGGCATTTCCGGGGCGTTCCTGGGCACCTACTACACGACCGTCAACGCCGGACAGTTCCAGTTCGGCTTCTCGATCTTCATCCTGGCGATGGTGATCATCGGCGGGCTGGGCTCGATCTGGGGGGCGCTGCTGGGCGGGATGCTGCTGGGGTACATCAACAACTGGCTGATCCCCGACGTGCTCAACGACGTGCCCCAGAAGCTGGGGTTCAACTTCTCCATGACCGAGATCGAGTACGGCATCTTCGGCTTCCTCCTGGTCCTGGTGATGCTGCTGCGGCCCCAGGGTCTCGTCCCGGAGCGGCGGCGCAAGCTGGAGCTGACCTCCGAGATCGCCGCCGAGGACGCTCAGCTCGTGGAGAGCACGGCGCCGTGACCGCCACCTCGACCAGCCCGCCGCCGGCGGTGGCCGCCGCCCTCAGCGTCGATCGCGTCACCAAGGCGTTCGGCGGCCTGGTGGCCGTCAACGACGTCTCGCTCGCCGTTCCCCTCCGGGCGATCGTGTCGCTCATCGGCCCCAACGGCGCCGGCAAGACGACGCTGTTCAACATGCTCACGGGCCTCTACAAGCCCACCGCGGGGCGGATCCTCCTCGGCGACCGCGACATCACCCGCACCCGCCCGGATCGCATCACCGGCCTGGGCGTCGCGCGCACGTTCCAGAACATCCGCCTCTTCGGCGCGATGACCGCGGTGGAGAACGTGATGATCGGCCGCCACTCGCGCATGCGCGCCGGGCTCGTCGGCTCCATCTTCCGCCCGCCGCGGGTGCGTCGCGAGGAGGCGGAGGCGCGGGACCGGGGCCGCGAGCTGCTCGAGTACGTGGGGCTGCGCCCGGGCCTGATGGAGCAGCTGTCGGCCCAGCTCTCCTATGGGGACCAGCGGCGCGTCGAGATCGCCCGGGCCCTGGCGTCCGACCCCACGCTGCTGCTGCTCGACGAGCCGACGGCGGGCATGAACCCACAGGAGTCCGCCCAGCTCACCGAGTTCATGCGCAAGCTCCGCGACGAGCTCAACCTGACCATCCTGCTCATCGAGCACGACATGAAGGTCGTGATGGGCGTGTCCGAGCGCGTCTGGGTCCTGGACCACGGCGAGAAGATCGCCGAGGGCGAGCCCGCCGAGGTCCGCGAGAACCCGCGGGTCATCGAGGCCTACCTGGGAAAGCAGAGCTGACCTGGCGATGCCACTCCTCGAGGTCTCCGACATCCGCACCCACTACGGCTCGATCGAGGCGCTGAAGGGCGTCTCGCTCGACGTCGAGGAGGGCGAGATCGTCACCCTGATCGGCTCCAACGGCGCCGGCAAGTCCACCACGCTGCGCTCCATCTCCGGCCTGACCCCCGCCACCTCGGGCCGGGTCAGCTTCGCCGGCGAGGACATCACGCGCGTGCCCGCGCACGAGATCGTCAGCTACGGGATCGCGCTCGCCCCCGAGGGCCGCCACTGCTTTCCCCGCATGACCGTCCGCGAGAACCTCGACCTCGGCGCCTACCACCGCCGCGGGTCCCAGATCGCCGCCGACATGGACCGGGTGTTCTCCCTGTTCCCCCGCCTGCACGAGCGCGAGAAGCAGAAGGCGGGGACCATGTCGGGCGGCGAGCAGCAGATGCTGGCCATCGGCCGCGCCCTCATGGCCCGTCCCAAGCTGCTCATGCTCGACGAGCCCTCGATGGGCATCGCCCCGATCCTCGTCCAGCGCATCTACGAGACGATCGGCGAGATCAACAAGGCCGGCGTGACCATCCTGCTGGTGGAGCAGAACGCCAACTACGCGCTCGACGTCTCCAAGCGCGGCTACGTCCTGGAGACCGGCCGCGTCGTGCTGGCCAACGACTCCGACCTCCTGCGCGACGACCCCGAGGTCCAGCGCGCCTACCTGGGGACTTAGTGGACTCGATGTTCGTCTTCGCCACCATCGGCGCGGCCGCGCTCTACCTGCTGTTCATCTGGCTGATCTCGGCCGCCGCCTCGGCGTGGCTGGCGGCCCGCAAGGGCTACACCGAGCGGCTGGGCCTCATGTTCGGCCTCATCCTCTCAGCGCTGGGGTTCGTGATCGTGCTCCTGTTGCCGGGGCGGCCAGGGTCGGTCTGGAAGACCGAGGGCTGGTTCCCCAACCCGGGCGCCCGCCGCCCGCTGGGCATCCCGGCGCTGGGTCCCGTCTCGGCCTCCGACCCGGTCGAGACCCTCGGGCCCGCGCTCGGCGACCTCCCGGCTGCGGCGCCGCGCGCCGAGCCCGCCGCGCCCGCCGAGCCCGCCGAGCCCCCGGATGCGCACGAGCCCCCGGATGCGCACGAGCCCCCGGATGCGCCCGCCGGGCCCCCGGGCGGCGATCCGCCCCGCGCGGGCTGACCCGGCCGGCACCTACCGGCCCTGCAGCAACTCCTCGGTGGCGAACCCGTGCTCGGCGTGGGTGTCGGCCAAGCCGCTGTCGCGCGCCTCGTCGGCTACCGCGGCGGCCACCGCCGGCGCCACCTCGCGGTTAAACACCGAGGGGATGATGTAGTCCTCGCGCAGTTCGTCGCTGGAGACGATGTCGGCGATCGCCCGGGCCGCGGCGGTCTTCATCGTCTCGGTGATGTGGGCCGCCCGGACGTCCAGCGCGCCGCGGAAGATTCCGGGGAAGCAGAGCACGTTGTTGATCTGGTTGGGGTAGTCCGAGCGGCCGGTGGCCAGGATGCGCACGTGGGGGAGCGCCTCCTCGGGCGAGACCTCGGGATCGGGGTTGGCCATGGCGAAGACGATCGGATCGGCGTTCATGCGCGCGAGCGCCGACGTCGGCAGAACCCGCCCCCCGCTCAGCCCGATGAACAGGTCGGCGTCCTCGACCACGTCGGCGGGCCCTCCGGACCGGCGCTCGAGGTTCGTCCGCTGGGCGAGCCCGCGCTTGACCGGGGTCATCGTCCCGTCGAGGAAGTCCTCGCGCTCGGTGTGGACCGCGCCGCGCGAGTCGCAGCCGATGAGGTGACGCACCCCCGCGGCCAGCAGTATGTCGGAGACGGCGACGCCGGCGGCCCCCAGCCCCACCACCACGACCCGGATGTCGCCGATCCGCTGCCCGGTCAGCGTCAGCGCGTTGAGGAGCGCCGCCAGGACCACCACGGCGGTCCCGTGCTGGTCGTCGTGGAACACCGGGATGTCGAGCTCGGCCTGAAGCCGGGACTCGATCTCGAAGCACCGGGGCGCCGAGATGTCCTCCAGGTTGATCCCGCCGAAGCCGGGGGCGATCGCCTTGACCACCGCCACGATCTCGTCGACGTCGGTGGTGTCCAGGCACACCGGAAAGGCGTCGACCCCGGCGAACTCCTTGAACAGCATCGCCTTGCCCTCCATGACCGGCATCGCCGCGCGCGGGCCGATGTCGCCCAGGCCCAGCACCGCGGTGCCGTCGGACACGACCGCCACCGAGTTGCGCTTGATCGTGTACTGGAAGGCCTTGTCCGGATCATCGCGGATCGCCGAGCACACCCGGGCCACGCCGGGCGTGTAGGCCATCGAGAGGTCGTCCCGGGTCTTGAGCGGGTGCTTGTTGGCCACCTCGATCTTGCCGCCCATATGCACCATGAAGGTCCGGTCGGTGGCGTCCAGGACCCGCGCGCCGGGGACCGCGTTGACGGCATCGGCCAGCCGCGGCCAGTCGGCGGCGTCGCCGGTCTCGACGGTGATGTCGCGGATGGTGTGGGGGCCCTCGACCGTGACCAGGTCGACGGCCCCGATCGTGCCCCCCGCCTCGCCGATCGCCGAGGCGACCTTGCCGAGCATCCCGGGCAGGTGATCGATCTCGACGCGAAGGGTGAGGCTGTACTGTGCGCTGGGGCTGGAGGCCGCGGTCTCGTCGGTCGGGGACGCCATCGTGGGGCGCATCTTATGCCTCGGACCGAGGCCCCGGCATTGGCTCGCGCCCGATACCCGGGGTCTGATCCCATCCCACATCGGCGCCGGATCCCACCGGTTGGAGAGCTAGCCTGAGGATTGATGGCGGACGAGCTCTTTCTGATCGACGGCAACAGCCTGGCCTACCGGGCGTTCTTCGCCCTGCCCGAGTCGATCGCCACCTCCACCGGGCGTGCCCACCAACGCCATCTTCGGGTTCGCATCGATGCTGGTGAAGATCCTCACCGACTACGGCCCCAAGTCCACCGTGGTCGTCTGGGACGCCGGGTCGAGCGGGCGCAAGGAGGTCTACGCCGAGTACAAGGCCCAGCGCTCGAGCCGCCCTGACCTGCTCAAGGAGCAGTGGCCCCACCTCGACCCGCTGGTCGACGCCTTCGGCTACCGCAACATCAGTGTGGACGGCTACGAGGCCGATGACGTGATCGCCTCGCTGGCCGAGGTGGCCAAGACCCAGGACCCGCCGATCGAGGTCATGGTCGTCACCGGGGACAGGGACGCCTACCAGCTCGTCGACGAGCAGGTGCGGATCATGACCACCTCGCGCGGGATCACCGACACCAAGGTCTACGACCGCCAGGGCGTGATCGACCGCTACGGGATCCCGCCGGAGCTCGTTCCGGACTTCATCGGCCTCAAGGGCGACACCTCGGACAACATCCCCGGCGTCCCCGGGATCGGGGACAAGACCGCCGCCGACCTGCTCCAGCGCTTCGGCTCGCTGGAGAGCGTGCTGGACAGCATCGACGAGATCAGCGGCGCCAAGCGCAAGGAGAACCTCACCAACCACTCCGACGACGCCCGCGTCTCCAAGCACCTGGCCACCGCCAAGCGCGACATCCCGCTGGACGGGCTCGACGTGGCGACGTTCGTCTCCCAGGCCCCCGATCGCTCCCGACTGCGTGAGGTCTTCCGCGAGTTCGAGCTGCGCGAGCCGCTGCGCCGGCTCGAGGAGGCGCTGGGCTCCGCCGACGCGGCGGCGCCGGCTCCGACCGCCGAGCACACCATCGGCGCCCAGCTGCGCAAGGGGTCGCTCCGGGACGTCGAGCGCCTGCCCGAGGCCGAGGTCGCGGTCGCCGTGCGGCCGCCGACCGTCCCCGAGGGCGCGCTGTTCGCCGAGAACGAGAACGAATGGCGCTTCGCCGTCTACGTGCACGACACCAAGGAGGTCGTCGTGGGCACGGTGCCCGACCCGGTCCAGCTCGTCGCCGCGCTCGGCAGCCGGCCGGTCATCGCCCACGACGCCAAGTCGCTGGGGCTGGTGCCGGAGAACCTCGTCCACGACACCGAGGTGGCCGCCTACCTGCTGGAGCCCGCCGCTCGCGCCTACCCGTTCCGCGAGCTGTGCGAGGACCGCGGCCTCGCCGCGCAAGTCGATGACGAGACCGGCGCCGACGCCGTCCTGTGCCAGGCGCTGGCCGCCTGGCAGCGTGAGGAGATCCGGTCGCGCGGCCTGACCGATCTGCTCAACGACGTCGAGCTGCCCATCGTGCGGATCCTGCGCGACATGGAGCAGGTCGGGGTCAAGCTGAACACCGGGCGGATCAAGGAGATCTCCGAGCGCGTCAAGGCCGAGGCCAACGGCCTGGAGTCAGAGATCTTCGAGCTCGCGGGGGAGGAGTTCACGCTGGGCTCGCCCAAGCAGCTGGAGGAGATCCTGTTCGGCAAGCTCGGCCTGTCGCGCGGGCGCCGCGGCAAGACCGGCTACTCCACCGACGCCCGCGTGCTCCAGGCCATCCGCGCCGAGCACGAGATCATCCCCAAGATCGAGCGCTGGCGGGAGCTGACCAAGCTCGCCCAGACCTATCTCGACGCCCTGCCGCTGCTCGTCGACGCCAACAGCCGCCTCCACACCACCTTCAACCAGACGGCCGCCACCACCGGGCGGCTCTCGTCCAACAACCCCAACCTCCAGAACATCCCGATCCGCACGCCGCTGGGACGGGAGATCCGGGCCTGCTTCATCGCCGATGCCGGCAACCTCCTCGTGTCGGCGGACTACTCGCAGGTGGAGCTGCGCCTCCTGGCCCACATCGCCGGCGAGGACGTGCTCAAGGAGATCTTCCGCCGCGGCGAGGACGTCCACACCGCCACCGCCTGCCGGGTGTTCAACGTCACCCCCGACCAGATCGACCCCGGGATGCGGTCCAAGTCCAAGATGATCAACTACGGGATCGTCTACGGCCTGTCGGCCTACGGGATGGCGGATCGCCTCGACATCCCCCAGGAGGAGGCCGCCGAGTTCATCGAGCGCTACATGTCCGGCTTTCCCGCCGTCAGGCGCTTCATCGAGGAGACGATCGAGCAGGGGGCCGAGCACGGCTACGTCTCGACGCTGTTCGGCCGCCGCCGTCAGGTGCCCGAGCTGCGCTCGCGGCGCTGGGATCTGCGCAAGCAGGGCGAGCGCTTTGCGGTCAACATGGTCATCCAGGGGACCGCGGCCGACATCATGAAGATGGCCATGGTCCGCTGCGACCGGGCCCTGACCGAAGCCGGCCTGGCGTCGAAGCTCGTCCTGCAGATCCACGACGAGCTGCTGTTCGAGGGCCCGGCCGACGAGGCCGAGCGCGTCGAGGCCATCGCGGTGCGCGAGATGGCCAACGCCTACGAGCTCGACCCGCCACTGGCCGTCGACGCCGGCATCGGCTCGGACTGGCTGTCGGCCAAGTAAACGACGGGGGTGCCCCCGCGCCGCGCGCGGAAGCACCCCCGGCTGGCCGGCCGGCCGATCGGCTACCTACATCAGATGGAAGATGAAGTCGTACTGCTTGCCGCCGTTGCGCGAGATGAGGTCCATCTGGCCGCGGGCGCCCTCGTAGGCGCCCGTCCCGCCGGTGATCGAGAGCTCGCTGTTGCGGGTGTCGTAGAACGGCCCCTGGACGGTGATCTGCCCGCCCTTGAGGAATGTGGTCCACAGGCACTCCCAGATCCCCAGCTTGACCTGGAGGCGGGTGCAGAAGCCCTCGTCGTGACCCACCTGCCTGGCGTTGGCGGTGTTGAAGACCGGGTTGTTGAAGGTCAGGATGTTGCCCTTGACGTCCTTGCCCCCGACGCCGGGCACCTCGGTGTCGGTGTTGGCGTGCTCGATCACGTGCACGGTCTTGCCGGACGCATGCGCCGTCTTGGCCCAGCTCGGTGGGGCGGTCACGAGCGCCATCAGCGCCATCAACGCCAGCGCGGCGGTGGCGGCGGCGACCATCGCGCTGAGCCGGATGGGTGCGGTCCGTTGCGGCATGTGGAACCCTCCTCGTAGGGGTGAGAAAGGCGCCGATCCTACGCCTGCCCGGACGCCCCGTCCATGTCCGCGGTGGCGGACGCGACGCTCAGGCGGCTGCCAGCCCGGCGCGGGCCGGGGACCCTGCCGCCGCGGCGAACGACGGGTGCGCGATGTCGAGGTAGTGGCCGAAGGACCAGTCGACGAACCGCTTGGCCGCCATCCCGTGCAGCGCCGGGGCCAGCAGCCGCGGTGCCACGCGGGGCACGAGCCGCTGCACCCGCAGCATCCATGCGAACGGCGTGGCATGGCTGGCCGAGAACTGGTGGTAGCGGGCCAGCGCCTGATCGCGGGTCTGCTCGCCCCGCACGACCCGGGCCAGCTCCCGTCCGCACGCGAGCCCGAAATACAGCGCGGTGCGGATGCCCTCGGCGGTCAGCGGCAGGCAGTGCCCGGCGGAGTCCCCGACGAAGAACACGCCGCCGTCGGTGGCCGGGCGCAGGGCATGGGGGATCCAGTTGCCCTGGTAGCGGACGGTGTCGGCGCGTAGATCCTCCGCCAGGCGCACGGTGGGCTCGCGCACGTGAAACCGAGGGTCGAACGAGCCGACGCCGATGCGCACCTCCTCGCCGGCGGGAAAGCTCCAGCCGTAGCCGGCGGGGACGTAGCCGCGGTCGATCCACACCTCCAGCTCGGTGCCACCCCCGGAGGGGTGGACCTCGAGCCCGCGCGACAGCAGGGCGTCGGGCGGCTGCACGTTGGCCCCTGAGCCCAGCACCCGCCGCCAGCCCAGAGCGTCGACCACGACAGGCGCTCGAATCAGCCCTCGGTCGGTGAGCACGCCGTCGCCCTCGCGGCGCTCCACCTTGGCGGTCTCGAAGGTGAACGAGCCCTGTCCGGCCAGCGCCCGGCACAGCGTCCGGTAGTCAAAGGTCGAGAACGTCCACGGCAGGTCGTAGCGCACCGTGGTGTGCGGGGTGTGGATGACGAGCTCCGGGAAGGTCTGCTGGAGAGAGTCCTCCAGATCCAGCGCGGTCAGCCACGTCGTGGGGATGCCGCATGCCGACGTCTGGCGCTCGCCGATCTCGTAGCGATCGATCAGCATCACGTCGGCCCCGGTGTCGGCCAGCTCGCGCGCCACCGCCAGACCGGCGAAGCTGGCGCCGCAGATGAGGATGTCGCAGTCCCGGTCCAGGGGCGTCCGGTCCAGGCCGCGTTTGGTGGCGCGCGTTGGCATTGCCGCGCCGATGATAGATACGGCCCAGCCGTCAAGAGGCCGCACACGGGCTACAAGGCGGCTATCCTCCGAGAATCCATGTCTTCAACTTCTACCTTGACGCTTCCCACCGATCCCGATAGCCCCCTCGCCAACGCGAAGGTTGTCGAAGGCTCCGACGGTCTTCTGCTCGAGATCGATGGTCAGATCGTCCCAAACTATGACGCCACCCTCCACCCGTTCGCCGAGGGTGATGTCGTCACCGGCCACGTCGTCCGGATCGACAACGACGAGGTGCTGGTCGACATCGGCTACAAGTCCGAGGGGGTCATCCCCGTCGGGGAGCTGTCGATCCGCAAGTCCGTCGACCCGTCCGACGAGGTCTCGCTGGGCGAGGAGGTCGACGCGCTGGTCCTCACCAAGGAGGATCAGGACGGGCGGCTCATCCTGTCCAAGAAGCGCGCGCGCTTCGAGAAGGCCTGGCGGCGCATCGAGGCCGCGGCTGAGTCGGGTGAGCCCGTCGAGGGCGGCGTGATCGAGGTCGTCAAGGGTGGTCTCATCATCGACCTGGGCGTGCGCGGCTTCCTGCCGGCGTCGCTGGTCGACATCCGGCGCGTGCCCAACCTCGACGAGTACATGGGCCAGACGATCGAGTGCAAGGTCATCGAGCTCAACCGCAGCCGCAACAACGTCGTGCTGTCGCGGCGCGCGGTGCTCGAGGAGCAGCGCAAGGAGGACCGCGAGCGGATCTTGGACCGGCTGCAGCCCGGTCAGATCGTCGAGGGCACCATCTCCAACATCGTCGACTTCGGCGCGTTCGTCGACCTCGAGGGGATCGACGGCCTGATCCACATCTCCGAGCTGTCGTGGTCGCATGTGAACCACCCGTCGGAGATCCTGAGCATCGGGGACACCGTCAGCGTCAAGGTGCTGGACATCGACCGTCAGCGCCAGCGGATCTCACTGGGCCTCAAGCAGACCCAGGAGGACCCGTGGCAGCGCGTGGTCGACACCTACAACATCGGCGACGAGCTCGAGGGCAACGTCACCAAGGTCGTCACCTTCGGCGCGTTCGTCGAGATCCTCGACGGCGTCGAGGGCCTGGTCCACATCTCCGAGCTGGCCCAGCACCACGTCGACAACCCGCGGGAGATCATCCAGCC
Organism: uncultured Solirubrobacteraceae bacterium; assembly: GCA_963764125.1. GTDB lineage: Bacteria > Actinomycetota > Thermoleophilia > Solirubrobacterales > Solirubrobacteraceae > Palsa-465. The sequence continues at coordinate 42,976 of CAVXRR010000027.1, read as the reverse complement.
GGGCGACCCCGTGCGCGTCAAGATCCTGGAGATCGACTCCGAGCGCCGGCGGCTATCGCTGTCGATCAAGCGCGTCGAGGGGCAGGTGCTCCCGGTCAGGCCGATCGAGCCGCCCACCTCAGGCGACAGCTACGACGACGTTCCCGAGCTGGGACTGTCCGAGGACGTGTTCGCCTCCAGCGAGGACGCGGCCCCGGCGGCAGCGGCCGAGGCGGAGGTGCTCGACCCCACGGCGATCGCCGAGGGTGAGATCACCGCCGACCCCGAGGCCGACGTGCCCGAGGCTGTGGCGCCGGAGGTTGAGGCCCCGGAGGCCGAGGTTGCTGCGCCGGAGGCCGAGGCTGCCGCGCATGAGGCTGAGGTTGCCGCGCCGGAGGCCGAGCCTGCCGCGCCGGAAGCCGAGGCCGAGGCTCGCGCCGGAGGCCGAGGCGCGCCCGAGGCCGAGGCTGCTGCGCCCGAGGCCGAGGCGGCAGCGCCGGCCGACGAGCCCGCGGCAAGCGCGGACGCCGACGACGCCCACCCAGACAGCGACACCGACGCGGCCGGCAGCTAGCCCGCGGGCCGCCCCGCTGACGACGTGATCCCCTGGATCGGGCTCACGGGCGGGATCGGCGCGGGCAAGTCCACTGCGCTTGAGGCGCTGGAACGGCTCGGTGCCGTGTGCCTGTCCACGGACAGGGTCGTCCACGAGCTCTACGAATCGCCGGAGATCCGCGACGCCGTCGCGGATCGCTTCGGCCCCGAGGTGATCAGCGGCGGGCAGGTTGACCGTCCGGCCCTCGCCCGCCTGGCCTTCGCCACCGAGGAGGGCCGAGGCTGGCTGGAGCAGCTCCTGTGGCCCCGGGTGGGACAGCGGGTGGCCGCCTTCCGCGAGGATGCCGGCGCAGCCGATCCGCCGCCGCGCGCCGCGGTGGTGGAGATCCCGTTGCTGTTCGAGTCGGGCTCCGATCACGGCTTTGACGCCACCATCGCGGTGATCGCCGACGAGGAGATCCGCGCCCGGCGGGCCGCGGGTCGCGGTCACGAGGCGCTCTCGGAGCGGGCCGCCCGCCAGCTCAGCCAGCAGGAAAAGTCGCAGCGTGCGACGTACACCGTGGTCAACGACGGCACCGAGCAGGAATTGCAGGATCGGCTGTCGGCGATCCTTGACATGCTGCCCCCGGACCCCTCGTCAGCTCCGTGACCGTGACCGCCTCCGCCCACCGACGGACTCCGCGCACCAGCGCCGCGGCCCGACGCCGCGCGGCGGCGAGGCGCAGGCGGCGCACGGCGCTCGGCGTGGTGGTGGTCGCGGCCGCCGTCATCGCCCTGCTGCTGGCGCTGCCGCTGGCCAAGCGAGCGGTCAACGCGCTCGGCCTGCCGCTCCAGTACTCCTCGGTGATCCGCCACGAGGCGGCCGCCAAGCACCTGGACCCGGCCCTGGTCGCGGCGGTCATCTACGCCGAGACGAAGTTCGACCCCCGCACGTCGTCGGCCGGCGCGGTCGGCCTCATGCAGCTCATGCCCGAGACGGCGACGTTCCTGGCCAAGCGCTCCGGCGCCAGCACGTTCACCACGTCGGACCTCTCCACCCCCCAGGTGAACATCGCGTACGGCAGCTACTACCTCCGCTACCTCCTCAACGTGTACCACGGCAACACCGTCCTGGCCCTGGCCGCCTACAACGGCGGGGAGACGAACGTCGACAACTGGGTGAGATCCGTCCATCAGGACGGGCAGCGCTTCCGGGTCGGCGACATCCCGTTCCCGGAGACCCGCGCCTACGTGCAGCGGGTGCTCAGCGCGCGCGGCCAGTACCGCCGGACCTACGCATCGGCGCTCGGCTACGGCTGAGCCTAAACCCCGCACGATTCCCGACGGCCGCGCCGCTTGGCCCGGCCATCGGGCCCACCCTCGAACGCCGTTGACGTCCGCCGATGCCCCCGCCCGTACCGGCGCGCAAATGCGGTCAGCTCTTGGCCGCAGAGGCCGCAGCGGTCCCCCGGGGCCGCTAGATTCATAGAGGAATAGCCATGCCCGATTTCGAGCTCGACAGCGCCTTCTCACCCACCGCCGACCAGCCCGCCGCGGTCGAATCGCTGGCGCAGGGGATCGAGGCCGGCGAGCGCTTCCAGACGCTGCTCGGGGCCACGGGCACCGGCAAGACGATGACGATGGCGGCGACGATCGCCGCCGTCCAGCGCCCGTCGCTGATCATCGCCCACAACAAGACGCTCGCCGCCCAGCTGTGCAACGAGTTCCGGACCTACTTCCCCTCGAACTCGGTCGAGTACTTCGTCTCCTACTACGACTACTACCAGCCCGAGGCCTACGTCCCCTCCAAGGACCTCTACATCGAGAAGGACTCGGCCATCAACCAGGAGATCGACCGGCTGCGCCACGCCGCCACCGCCGGCCTGTTCGCTCGGCGCGACGTGGTCATCGTGGCCAGCGTGTCGTGCATCTTCGGCCTGGGCTCGCCGGAGGTCTACGACGAGAACCTCCAGACGCTGAACAAGGGCGAGATGATCGACCGCGAGAAGCTGCTGCGCAAGCTCGTCTCGATCCAGTACACCCGCAACGACACCGCGCTGTCGCGGGGGACGTTCCGCGTCCGCGGAGAGACGCTCGAGGTATTCCCCGCCTACGCGGAGACCGCCTACCGGATCGTGCTCTTCGGCGACGAGGTGGAGCACCTCCAGCACTTCGATCCGGTGACCGGCGAGCTCATCGAGGACGACCTCGAGCACGTCGCCATCTGGCCGGCGTCGCACTACAACGTCCGTGAGGGGATGATCGAGGACGCGGTCGCCGAGATCGGCCGCGAGCTCAACGCCCGCTGCGCCGAGCTCGAGCAGCAGGGCAAGCTGCTGGAGTCCCACCGCCTGCGCCAGCGCACCCAGTACGACATGGAGATGCTGCGCGAGCTGGGCTTCTGCTCGGGCATCGAGAACTACTCGCGGATCCTCGACGGCCGCAACGCCGGCGACCGGCCGTACTGCCTGCTGGACTACTTCCCGTCCGACTTCGTCTGCTTCATCGACGAGTCACACCAGACCGTGCCGCAGATCGGCGGCATGTACGAGGGCGACCGCTCCCGCAAGCAGACCCTCGTCGACTACGGCTTCCGCCTTCCCAGTGCGCTGGACAACCGGCCGCAGACGTTCGCCGAGTTCCTGTCGATCACGCCCCAGATGGTGTTCGTGTCCGCGACACCGGGCGAATATGAGCGCACCCACTCGCCGCGGATCGTCGAGCAGATCGTGCGCCCGACCGGGATCATCGACCCCGAGGTGGAGGTGCGCGAGACCCGCAACCAGATCGACGACCTGATGAACGAGATCCGCGTGCGCGTCGACCGCGACGAGCGGACGCTGGTGACCACGCTGACCAAGAAGATGTCCGAGGATCTCACCGACTATCTCCTGGAGATGGGGTTCAAGGTCCGCTACCTCCATTCGGAGATCGACACCCTGGAGCGGATCCAGATCATCCGCGAGCTGCGGCTGGGGGAGTACGACGTGCTGGTGGGCGTCAATCTGCTCCGCGAGGGCCTGGACCTGCCCGAGGTCTCGCTGGTGGCGATCCTCGACGCCGACAAGGAGGGCTTCCTGCGCGGCGCGACCTCGCTCATCCAGACCATCGGGCGCGCCGCCCGCAACGTGGATGGCAAGGTGCTCATGTACGCCGACAAGGAGACCGCTGCGATGCGGACGGCGCTGGACGAGACCGATCGCCGTCGGACGATCCAGCGGGCCTACAACATCGAGCACGGGATCACCCCCGAGACGATCGTCAAGGGCATCTCCGACATCGCCGAGTTCCTCATGTCCGACTCCAAGGTGCCCAAGTCACGGCGGCGGCGCCAGCGCGCGGGCGGGATCGTTCGATGCCGCCCGCTGAAATCGAGCGTGCAATCGTCGAGCTGGAGGAGGAGATGCTCGCCGCCGCGGAGGATCTGCGCTTCGAATATGCAGCGAAGTTGCGCGACGAGATCAGAGACCTCAAGCGCGAGCTAGATCAGGCGATAGCGACGGAGACATGCTCCGGTTTCCTGAGCTTTAACCGTTGCAAGAGTGCGCCCGCGTAGCAGACGTCCGCTACGCTCGCCGTGCTCCTTCACTTCATCGTCGTGATCCCTCGGAGGTACAGGCGTGGCTCTGGACAGGCACAACATCGAGAAGAAGGACTTCCCGCTCGGGAGTCGGGGATACGACCCGGACGCCGTCGACGCCCACCTCTCCGCCCTCGCTGACGAGGTCGCCGCGTTCAAGGAGGAGGCCCGCCGGCGCAGCGACACCGTCGCGTCGTCGGCATCGGACCGCGTGCGCACGATCGTCGAGGCCGCGGAGCAGTCCGCCTCGGAGATCCACCGCGCCGCCGAGGACGACGCGCGCGAGATCCGCGAGGAGGCCACCAGCGAGGCGCACTCCACGCGTGAGAACGCCCAGCGCGAGGCCCGCGAGTACCTCGACAAGGTCTCGGCCTCCACGAACGCGATGATGGAGCGCCTCAGCGCGATGGAGCAGGAGATGAACGCGATGATCGAGTCGGTCCGCACTGGCTCCCACCGCCTCACTGCCGACCTGCAGCAGCTGGAGACCGGCCTGACCGACGTCTCGAGCGCGATCGCGCCGCGCCCCGAGTTCGTCCCCGACGAGCCGGTCCGCCGACACCTTCCCGGCGCCCGCGACCGGCCTGCAGGAGCCGGCCCCCATCCACGACGACGCGCCGTTGCCCGGCGACGCCGTGGCTGCCGGAGCCGCAGTTCGCGGGGTCCTTCCAGTCCCAGCCCGTGGCCGAGGAGCCGGCCGCGGAGGCGCCGCCGGAGCCCGAGGCGGCCGAGCTCGCAGGCCGTCGCCGCCGATGGCGGCCACACCAACGGCTTTGACCAGCCCCAGCCCGCCCAGCAGGGCGGCGACGCGGAGGGCGCGCGGCTGATCGCCCTCAACATGGCGCTCAACGGCACCCCGCGCGAGGAGACGGCTCGCTATCTGAGCGAGAACTTCCACCTCTCTGACGCGGGCGGCCTGCTGGACGAGGTCTACGCCAGCGTCGAGAGCTGACGACGTGAGAGGCGTGGGCGGCTGACACGCCGCCGCGCCCCGGACCGCTCAGTGTCGGCGCCGCCGCCGGCCGCGCCGCCCCGCGCTGCTCGCGCGACACGCGCTGCTCGCGCCGCGCGTCGAGCTGCGCCTCGACCGCATCGAGGTCCGGGAGCCGGCCCGTAGAGCGCCCACCCGTTGCGGACCACGCTGAGCACGAATACCAGGAGCACCCAGACGGGCCAGAACTGCCCCTGGGCGCCTGACGCCGCCCAGATCACCGTGCATACGGCGAACGCTCCGAGCGAGCCGCCGCTCTCCTGGAGCATCCGCCGGGTGAGCTGGCGGCGGCGCTGGGCATGCTGGAGGGCCACCTGCCTGCTTGGGACGGGCAGGTCGCTGCGCAGTGCGTCGAGCTCGCCCGTGGTCCCGGCGGCGTAGGCCGCCGTGACGCGGCGCTCGAGCTCGTCGGTGTCGATCCGGCCCGGCCACCGAGTGCTCGTTGAGTTCGGCGATGAGCTGCTCGCGGTCCTCGTCGGACGCCCGCACCCCTCGCGAGGGCCGCCCGCGCGGCCCAGGAGAAATTTCTTCCTCGCTCATAGCGGGAACTGTAAGCCAGATCGGGCGCCGGCGAGGGGGGTGGGGGCGGATTTCCGATGGGAACGTCTGTTCGGTCAACTAGACTCGGATGAGTATGGAGAAGCTGATCGTCTCAGGCGCGCGCGAGCACAATCTCAAGGACGTGACGGTGGAGATCCCGCGGGATTCGCTGACCGTCATCACCGGGCTGTCGGGCTCGGGGAAGTCCTCGCTGGCGTTCGACACCATCTACGCCGAGGGCCAGCGGCGCTACGTGGAGTCGCTGTCGGCGTACGCCCGGCAGTTCCTGGGCCAGATGGACAAGCCCGACGTCGACTCGATCGAAGGCCTGTCGCCGGCGATCTCGATCGACCAGAAGACGACCTCGCGCAACCCGCGGTCGACCGTCGGGACGGTCACCGAGATCTATGACTACCTGCGCCTGCTGTGGGCGCGCATCGGCCACCCCCACTGCCACGTTTGCGGTCGCCCGATCAGCGGGCAGTCCGCCGAGCAGATCATCGACCAGGTGATGGAGCTGCCCGAGGGGACCCGCTTCATGGTGATGGCTCCGATCGTGCGCGGGCGCAAGGGTGAGTACGGCAAGCAGTTCGAGGAGCTGCGGGCCGAGGGCTTCGGCCGGGTCAAGGTCAACGGCGAGCTGCGACGCCTCGACGAGGAGATCGTGCTCGACAAGAAGTACAAGCACGACATCGCCGTCGTGGTGGACCGGCTCGTGATGAAGACCGACCTGCGCAAACGGCTGGCGGACTCGATCGAGACCGCGGTGGCGCTCGCCGACGGGCTGGTGGAGATCGAGCTCGTCGATGAACCGGATCCCACCCGCTCGCCCGCCGCCGGCAAGATCCTGACCTTCTCGGAGAAGTTCTCCTGTCCGGTCCACGGGCCCAGCCTCGTCGAGCTCGAGCCGCGGATCTTCTCGTTCAACGCCCCTCATGGCGCCTGCCCGCGCTGCACCGGCCTGGGGTCGCAGATGGAGATCGACCCGGACCTGGTCGTCCCCGATCCCAGCCTCTCGATCGGGGAGGGGGCCATCGCCCCGTGGGCGGTGAGCGCCTCGTCCTACTACGACCAGCTCACCCAGGCAATCGCCGAGCGCTTCGACGTCGACCTCGACACGCCGTGGGAGGACCTGCCGCCCGACTCGCAGGAGTTCTTCCTCTACGGCACCAACGGGGAGCGCATCCAGGTCTCCTACCGCAACCGCTTCGGCCGCCGGCGCTCCTACGCGACCCAGTTCGAGGGGATCGTCCCCAGCCTGGAGCGGCGCTACCGGGAGACCGAGTCGGATTACTCGAGGGAGAAGATCGAGGAGTACATGACGCTGCGGCCGTGCCCGGACTGCAAGGGCGCACGGCTGCGCCCGGAGTCGCGGGCCGTGCTGGTGGGGGGGACGGCGATCCATGAGTTCACTGCGCTGCCGGCCCGGCGGGCGCTGGAGTGGATCAAGGCCCAGGAGTTCTCCGAGCACGACCGCCGCATCGCCCGCCTCGTGCTGCGCGAGATCGAGGAGCGCCTCCAGTTCCTGGAGAACGTCGGCATCGGCTACCTCTCGATGGACCGGGCCTCGGCCACGCTGTCGGGAGGCGAGGCGCAGCGGATCCGGCTGGCGACGCAGATCGGCTCGTCGCTGGTCGGGGTGCTCTACATCCTCGACGAGCCGTCGATCGGCCTGCACCAGCGCGACAACGACAAGCTGATCGCCACCCTGGAGCGGCTGCGCAACCTCGGCAACACGGTGCTCGTCGTCGAGCATGACGAGGGGACGATGCGCGCCGCCGATCACATCGTCGACATGGGCCCGGCCGCCGGGGAGCACGGGGGTCATGTGGTGGCCGAGGGGACCGCCGAGGAGATCGGCAGGGTCCCGGACTCGCTCACCGGGCAGTTCCTGACCGGCACGCGGCGCATCGAGGTCCCGCCGAGGCGGCGAACGCCGTCGGGCTACGTCGGGGTCGAGGGGGCGGCGGAGAACAATCTGCAGAAGATCAGCGTGCGGTTCCCGCTCGGAGTGCTGTGCAGCGTCACCGGCGTGTCGGGGTCAGGGAAGTCGACGCTCGTCAACGAGGTCCTCCTCAAGGCGGTCTCCAACCACCTGCACCGCAGCCGCCAGCGCGCGGGCACGCACAAGCGGATCACCGGCCTGGACCAGCTGGACAAGATCATCTCCGTCGACCAGTCGCCGATCGGGCGCACGCCGCGGTCCAATCCGGCGACGTACATCGGGCTGTTCGACCAGATCCGAGACCTGTTCTCCAAGACGCAGGAGGCCCGGGCGCGCGGGTACAAGCCCGGCCGGTTCTCCTTCAACGTCAAGGGCGGCCGCTGCGAGGTGTGCCGCGGTGACGGCCAGATCAAGATCGAGATGCACTTCCTGCCCGACGTGTACGTGCCATGTGAGCAGTGCCACGGCAAGCGCTACAACCGCGAGACGCTGGAGGTCCGCTTCAAGGGCAAGACGATCGCCGACGTGCTGGAGATGCCGATCGAGGAGGCCCTGGAGTTCTTCGCCCACATCCCCAAGATCCGGCGCCGGGTCGATGCGCTGGTGGACGTCGGGCTCGGCTACATGCGGCTCGGGCAGCCGGCGACGACCCTGTCCGGCGGGGAGGCGCAGCGGGTCAAGCTGGCCGCCGAGCTGAGCAAGGTGGCGACCGGACGCACGATGTACATCCTGGACGAGCCGACGACCGGCCTGCATTTCGCCGACATCCAGCGGCTGCTCGAGGTGCTCGACCGGCTGGTGCAGGCGGGCAACTCGGTGGTGGTGATCGAGCACAACCTCGATGTCATCAAGGTCTCGGACTGGTTGATCGACCTGGGGCCGGAGGGCGGCGACGAGGGCGGCCAGGTGATCGTCACCGGCACGCCCGAACAGGTGGCGGCCGAGCCCGGCTCCTACACGGGGCGGTTCCTCTCCGGGATGCTCGAGGTCAAGGCCAAGCGCGGGCGCAAGCCGGCGGCGCGCGGCACCGCGGCGCGGGGCGGCGGCTCCAGGACCGCCAAGGGAGCATCCGCCAACGGGTCCAAGACCGCCAAGGGAGCATCCGCCCACGGGTCAGAGAACGGCAAGACCTCGCCGAACGGATCGAAGAACGGGTCGCAGACGGGCCGCCGCGCCCGCAGCAGCGCGCGCTGAGCGTGGGAGAATCGCGCTCTTGGCCGACCAGCGCAAGGCGTTCGTGTCCCGGTGGGAGCCGTCCTGACGGCGCCCGCACCCCCGCCCGCGTGGGCCGAGCTGAAGCTGTGGGCGCAGAAATGGCGCTGGTATGAGCGCAACACGCTGCCGTGGAACCGGGCCCGGATCCACTGGGAGCTGATGCGCCGGGGCGCCTTCGCCCGCTGGCCGGTGCACGGCAACGTGCTCGAGGCGCTCAGGGAGGGCCGCCTGGAGATCGGCGCCGACACGCTGCTCGAGCCCGGGGTGTGGATCACCGCGCCCGCGCCGGCGCGGATCCGCATCGGAGCTGGGACGTTCCTCAACCTCGGGGTCATGGTCGCGGCCATGGAGCTGGTGGAGATCGGCGACCACTGCATGTTCGCCAACGGCTGCTTCATCACCGACGCCGATCATCGGTTCGACGACCCGCACCGCCCAATCACCTGGCAGGGGTTTCGCAGCAAGGGCCCGACGCGGGTCGGCGACAACGTGTGGTGCGGGGCGAACGTCGTCATCACCAGCGGGGTGACGGTAGGCGATCGGTGCGTGATCGGCGCCAACTCGGTCGTCAACAGCGACCTTCCGGCCTACTCGATCGCGGTGGGCGCCCCCGCCCGCGTGATCAGGGCGGTCACCTACGCGGAGACCTGAGCGGGCGCTAATCTTTTAGCAGGTTCAGGCTGCGGACCTGCCCCTGGACCTTCGTCTGCGTGCCCCGGGTGTCCTTGACCAGCACCGTCAGCTTGAGGCTCTTGAGCTTGTGCCGCCGGGCCTGTGACTTCAGGCTCGCGGACTCGGCCAGCGCCTTGCCGGAGAGGCTGACGATCACGTTATCGACGGCGTTGCGCAGCGTGATGACCAGATGACCGTGCTGGAGCACGGCGGACCTGAGCCTGGCTCCCGCCAGGGACAGGCCCTGCAGGGTAAGCCTGCCGTGCACCCAGTGGCGCACGAACCGCAGGCCGCGCGGGAGCTCCACGGTGAGCACGCTGAGCTTGCCCGCGTTCTTACCCGCCACGACCTGGAAGACCAGCGACGGCCTGCCGGTGGTCAGCCCCGAGGCGGACATCCCGTCGATCCGGGGCGCCTTGCCCTTGGCGCCGTTGCGGTTCGCGCTGCCGTTCGACGGCGACGATGCGGCCACATTGCACGGCGAAATCGAGAACGGTGCTGCCAGCTGCTTGGCCTGATCGCCGTTCTGAGAGGTCAGGGCGGCGGTGGCCGAGCCCGAGGCGGGGTCGCATGTCGCGTTGAACACGGCGTTGCTCCCGCCGTTGAGCGCGACCTTGAGGTCGGTCAGCGGGAAGTCCGGGATGCCGGTGAACGTCGTGGAGTTGTTGCCCAGGTCGACCTGTCCCACCAGCGTCAGTGAGAACGGCGCCCCGATCACCAGGGAGAGCGTCGGCTTGTCGAGCGTCCCGGTCAGGTACGCGTTGCCGAACAGCGGTGTCGGGTACAGCGGCGAGAACGCCGCCACCGCGCCCACCGGCGTGCACGTGCCCGAGGCGGGGTTGGCGCACTGGAGGCTGGCGACGAACAGGTTAGGGACGAGCACGTGGGTGGGAAAGGCGAGCGCGACCGACCGAGCCGGGGCCTGATCGGCGGTCTGGGTCACGTCGGTGACCACCTTGACGCCGTCGTCGGCCAAGTCCTTGGTCACCGACACGGCAAAGCCCGGGCTGAACCGCTCCGAGCCGCAGCCGGTGACCGTGAGCGGCGCGCTGCCCGTGGTCGGGGTCGCGGCGTTGTAGGAGTCGGCGGTGACGGCCACGGTCGCCGGCGTGGAGGGGCACGTATCCGGGAAGCGCAGGCCGTTGAAGGTGCTGTTGATCTCGTCGAGCTCGATCGGCTGGCCGTCGAAGGTGTTGGGGATGTTCGTGAAGGCGATGTTCAGGCCCACGCCGGCGGGATCGGTGGCAGGCCGGATCGTGACCGCCGCGGGGGCGCCCAGCTGCGTCGCGCCGTTGATCGGATCGTTGACGACCACCGCCAGGCCGGCCAGCTGCGACTGGTTGGCCGGCGCGACGAGGTAGAAGGACGCGCTGAGCGGCACGGCGCCCACCGGCAGCAGCCCGCCGGCCTCGACGGTTGCCGTCACGGTTCCACTGCCCACCTGACAGGCGGCGACCGGCGTCGCGCTCTTCAGGCACGCGCCGCCGTCGACGGCGGCGTTGGCCAGCAGCCCCGACGGCAGCTGGAGGGTGAGGTCCTTGGTGGTGTCGCCGCTCGACGGCGTGAACTTGATGTCGGTCCCCAGGTTGCCGGTCGAGCCGGCAGTGGCCGAGCTGGGGGAGAGGGCCACCGAGACCGGGTTGATCGAGGCCCCCGCCGCGGGAGCCATGGCTGCTGCCATCGCGCCCACGACAGCTGCACACAGAGCGATCCGTCGCTTCATCGTCGCGAGATGCTTCCCCGGCGGCCGAGAACCCAATCCGCCTCGCCGCACCCCTGGTCCTGCACCGCCTCGCCGCCGCACCCCTGGTGCTGCACCGTCACGCCCATCACGAGTTCTTGATGACGATGCCCTCGATGATGTTGGCCGCGCTCTCGGCGGCGTCGATCGCGGCCTCGAGGCGCTCGAAGATGTCCTTCCAGCGGATGACGACCATCGGGTCGATTCCCCCATCGAACAGGGAGGCCACCGCCTCGCGGGTGATGCGGTCGCCCTCGTTCTCCAGGCGGTTGACCTCGACCGTGTAGCGGCTGATGTCACGAAAGCCGCGCAGGTGCGGGATGGCCTCGGCGATCTGGCTCGAGGCCTCCTTGAGCACGCGGGCCAGCCAGATGGCCTGGTCCATGGGCGCCTCGATCTTGTACAGACCGAGGTAGTCGGCGACCTCCTCGGTGTAGTCGACGATGTCGTCGAGCGCCGAGGCCAGCGCGAGGATGTCCTCGCGGTCGATCGGGGTCACGAACGTGTGGTTGAGCCGGTCGATGATGTCGTGCGTGATCCGGTCGCCCTCGTGCTCGAGGTCCAGGATCTCGCCGGCCAGCTGCTTGTTGTCCGGGTAGTCGGTGAGCAGGTCGTAGAGCAGCGTGGAGGCACGCAGCATGTTCTGCCCCGCCTCCTCGAACAGCTCGAAGTAGACGCGATCTCGTGGGGCGAACACCTGAGCGAACCGTGCCATCCGCCCGGATGCTACTCAGATTGTCTGCTCCGTTTTACGCCAGACCGGCCCGGAACCTCGCAAGCTGGTCATCATCGATCGAGTAGCAGTGCTCGGGCGCCGGGAACGACCGGTTGCGCACATCGGCCGCGTACTCGGCGACGCCCGCCACCATGTGAGCGCGCACGTCGGCGAAGCGCTTGGCAAAGCGGGCCACGTGCCCGTCGTAGATGCCGAGCAGATCGTGGAAGACCAGCACCTGCCCGTCGGTCGCGGGCCCGGCGCCGATCCCGATCACCGGAATCTCCACGCGGTCCATGATCTCCTGCGCAACGGCGGCGGGGATCGCCTCCAGCACGATCGAGAAGCAGCCCGCCTCCTCCAGCGCCATCGCATCGCGGGCGACGGCGATCGCCTGCTCGGCGGTCCGCCCCTGGGCGCGGTAGCCGCCCAGCGCGGTCGCGGTCTGGGGCGTGAGCCCGACATGGCCCATGACGGGGATGCCGGCGGCGATGATCGCCCGCGCGCGCTGCACGCTCGTGCCGCCGCGCTCGAGCTTCACCGCATCGCAGCCGGCCTCCTTGACGAAGCGCTGGGCGGTGGCGATGGCCTGCTCGTCTGACGCCTCGTAGGAGCCGAAGGGCAGGTCGCCGATCATCAGGGGCGTGCGCAGGCCCCGCCGCACGGCGCCGGCCAGCATCAGCATCTCGTCGGTGGACACCGGGATCGTCGACGGGTAGCCGAGCACGGTCATCGCGCCGGAGTCGCCCACGAGCACGACGTCCACGCCGGCCTCCTGGGCCACCTGGGCCGACGGGTAGTCATACGCGGTGACCATCACGATCGCCTCGCCGAGGCGCTTCTTCTCCATCAGGCGCGGCAGGGTCATCGGGATCGGGGCGTCCAGGCTCTGGGGAACCGGGGTATGGGGGGTCGCAGACATGGCTTTCGCCTCCTTTTAGATGGTTGGCGCCCCGTGCGGGGTCGCCACCTCGGTGTCGGTGCGGCTGATTGTGGGTCTCACGACGGTTATCGGCACGTTGTCGATCAGGCGGACAGGGCCCACGCGGGCCGCCACCGCCACCAGGATGTCGCCCGCGATCGACGCCACGGGCTCCATCGTGTCCGCGGCCACGATGGCCAGGTACTCAGGGTCGATCCCCGCCGAGGCCAGCTCGGCGTGGCCGGCCGCGGTGGCCGCCTGCGGATCGCGCTCGCCGGCGCCCACCGCGGCCTGGACGGCCCGGAGCGCGCGATACAGCGCGGTCGCCTGCGCGCGCTCGCCACCGGACAGCAGCACGTTGCGGCTCGAGAGGGCCAGGCCGTCATCGGCGCGGACGGTGGGGCAGACCTCGATCCGCACCGGGAAGTTGAGGTCGCGGACCAGTCGCCGTACGACCGCCGCCTGCTGGGCATCCTTCTGGCCGAAGTAGGCGACGTCGGGTCCCACCATGTTCAGCAGCTTGCTCACCACCGTGGTCACGCCGTCGAAGTGCCCGTGGCCCCGGTGTGCGCCCTCGAGGCCGTCGGTGAGCCCGCGCACCGTCACCGACGTGGCGAAGCCTTCGGGATAGACCTCGCTCACTTCGGGGGCGAACAGGTGGTCCACGCCCAGGTCAGCGGCCAGCGCGGCGTCGCGCGCCTCGTCGCGGGGGTAGACATCCAGATCGGCCGCCTCGTTGAACTGCGCCGGGTTGACGAACAGCGACACGACGACGACGTCGCAGGCCTCGCGGGCGCGGCGCATCAGCGACAGATGGCCCTCGTGGAAGGCTCCCATCGTCGGGACGAGACCGATCGTCCCCCCGGCGCGCCGGTCGTCGGTCAGCCGGCGACGCAGTTCGGGCACGGTGCGCGCGGTCCTCATCGGATCAGCGTTCCGGCCGTGGCGAGCGCGCGTGTGGCGTCCACCATCGTGTCGAACAGCGCCAGCAGGTCGGGCGTGCGCTCGGCGATCGCCAGACGCTGGGCCGCCACGGTCTGCTCATCGCCGCGGGCGACCGGTCCGGTCAGTGCGCGCTCGGCGCCCAGCCGCGACCAGTTGTCGACGGTGGCCCGGACCAGCGGCAGCAGGTCCTCGCGCTCCATCCCGACCGCCGCGGCCAGCCGCTCGGCGGCGCCCTCCAGCGTGATGAGGAAGTTCGAGGCGATCGAAGCGGCGGCGTGGTACGCGGCGCGGTCGGCGGGTGCGATCTCGATCGGGCGCATCTCCAGCCGCGCGGCGAGCGCCCGGGCCAGGGCAACCATCTCCGGGCCGCTCCCCGCGACCGCGGCGCCGGCGCCGGCGAACGCGCCGGGAGGCGTCTCGGCGGTGACCGTCATGAGCGGGTGCAGGGAGAACGCGTCGCGCCCGCCGAACACGTCGAGCCCGGTCGCGCCCGAGCAGTGGCCCAGCGCGAGCCCGGGCGGCACCGCGTCCGCGGCGGCGGCGATCTCGGCGTCGGGGACGCACAGAAGCACGGCGTCAGCCTCCCCAGGCGTCGCGCCGCGGCCCAGCGGACCGCTCACCTCGAGGCCGGCGGCGCGCAGCGCAGCGGCCAGGGCGTTGCCCAGACGGCCGTTGCCGAGGATCGCCACCCGCTCAAGAGTGGTCACAAAAGGCGCAGACGATGGCTGAGAATGCCGGTCCAGTTCCCGCATGTGAGATACCGGTCGGAGATTGGGGGAAAAACGTCGATTTCAGTGGGCCCGGCCCTTGCCGGTGCCGGCCACGTCGCTCAGGATACCCCGTCTGATGTCGTCTCTAGCATTGAGATCCGTGACAAGCCCCACAGAGCGGCGCGAGCAGCTCAAAGCGGTCTACGACCAAGCCAAAGGCTGCACGCGCTGCCCGTTGCACCAGACTCGGACGACCGTCGTCTTCGGCTCCGGCCACGCGGACGCGGACCTCATGTTCGTGGGTGAGGCCCCCGGGGCGAACGAGGACAAGCAGGGCCTGCCGTTCGTCGGCCAGGCGGGCAAGTTGCTGACCAAGCTGCTCGCGGAGATCGGTCTGGACCGCGGCGAGGTGTTCATCTGCAACACGGTCAAGTGCCGCCCACCGAACAACCGGGACCCGCATCCCAACGAGATCGAGTCCTGCAACGAGTACCTGCGCCGCCAGGTCGAGCTCATCCAGCCCACGGTGATCTGCACGCTGGGCAACTTCTCCACCAAGCTCCTGCGCGGCGACAACACCGGCATCTCCCGGCTGCACGGGCAACCGGAGGTGCGCACGATCGGCGCTCGCGCGATCCGCCTGTACCCCCTGTATCACCCCGCGGCGGCGCTCTACACGCCCTCGACGCTCGAGGTTCTGCGGGCGGATTTCCACCGGATCCCCGACCTGCTGGCGCAGGGAGCCCCTGAGCAGCCCGAGCTCGTCGAGGAGGAGGAGGAGGAGGTTCCCGAGCCCGCGGATATGGAGTCCATGGGCGCGGACGCGGGGGCCGAGACCGCGCCGCGCGGGACTGGCGACGAGCCCGACGCCCCGGATTCCGGTGTAAGCCCGGAATCGGCCTCTGAGACTGTCCAGCTCGGCCTCTTCTAGGCCCCGACGGGCCGGGTTTCGCAGTCGGTGAGGGGCGCGCGTCCAGGGAACCTGGACGCATGCCGGAAAGGCCGATTAAGGCTCAAGCACGGGGGATTCAGCGTCGATACCACGGCGATGAGCCTTCGCCGTCACCCCAATCTCGTCGTAGCCGTGGTCTTCGCCGTGGCCACGCTGGCATCCCTGGGTCCGCACCTGCTGATGCTGGGCTACTCGGTGGCGGGCGCCCAGCCGCCGGCGGCGTTGTTGTTCGTCTGTCCGCTGCACCGGCTCGACGCCGGTCAGGCGCACACGTTCGTGCTGAAAGCGAAGCCGCTGACATGAGCGCGGCTGGGGGCCATTCAAGCGACACGACGGTGCGGGGGATGCGCCGGGTCCTCGCCAGCCTGCGCACCGTGCTGCCTCACGGCGGCTCCCTCCCCGACGAGGACTGGCGCGGGCGTCACCGGGTGATCGGCCTGCTTCTGGGGCTCAACATCGTCGTCGTCGCGGTCTACGCCATCGCCGAGCACGGCGGCGCGGCCGTCCGGTACATCCCGGAGGTGGTCGCGATGCTCGCATTCGCGTCGCTGGCGGGATGGAGCGCGCCCTCGCGCAAGTGGCGCTCGGTGTCGGCCTCGATGGGACTGCTCACGGGCTCGGCCGCGCTCGTCGACATCTCGGGCGGGCTCATCGAGATGCACTTCAGCTTCTTCGTCGTGATCGTCGTCCTCACGCTCTACGAGGACTGGGTCCCGTTCCTCGTGGCGGTGGCGTTCGTGCTCATCCATCACGGGGTCATGGGCACGGTCGACCCGAGCGCGGTATTCGACACCGCCGCCGCCCGCGCCCACCCGTGGCCGTGGGCCGGCCTGCACGCTCTCTTCGTCGCGCTGGCGGGTGTCGCCGGGGTGACCGCCTGGGGACTCAACGAGCGGGTCCGCGACCGTATGCGCGAGGTCCAGCGCCAGCTCGAGCACCTCGGCCTGACCGACGCCCTGACCGGCCTGGGCAATCGTCGCCAGCTCATGGGCGATGTCGAGCGACTGCTCCAGGAGGACCGGCCGGCGGCGCTGGCGATCTTCGACCTCGACGGCTTCAAGGAGTACAACGACCGCTTCGGCCACCCCGCGGGCGACGCGCTCCTCGTGCGCCTCACCTCGGCGTTGCGCGAGTCCGTCACGGGAACCGGTGGCGCGTACCGGCTCGGGGGCGACGAGTTCTGCGTCCTCGCTGACGGGGTGCGCCGCAACCGGCTCGACCGCCGCCTGGAGGAGTGGACCGCCTGCTTCAGCGAGCAGGGCGAGGGCTTCGCGATCACCGCATCCAGCGGGGTGGCGTGGATCCCGGAGGAGGCCGCCGACCCGTCCGACGCCCTGCGCCTGTGCGACCGGCGCATGTATGCCCAGAAGCACAGCCGGCGCGCGACCGCGGCGACCCAGACCCGGGACGTCCTGCTGGCCACGCTCGCCGCCTGCCAGGAGGATCTGGAGGCGCACGTGACCGGCGTTGCGGGCGCGGCGGAGCGCGTGGGCGCGGAGCTGGGGATCACCGGTGTGTGGCTGCAGGAGCTCGGCCATGCCGCCGACCTCCACGACATCGGCAAGGTGGCGGTACCGGCGTCGATCCTCACCAAGCTCGGTCCCCTCACCGGCGAGGAGTGGGCGTTCGTCGAGCGCCACCCCGTCATCGGCGAGCGGATCCTGGCTGCCGCCCCGGCGCTGGCCGGCGCCGCCCGCATCGTGCGCTCCACCCATGAGCGCTACGACGGCACCGGTTACCCCGATCGCCTCGCGGGTGAGCACATCCCGCTCGAGTCCCGGATCATCTCGGTCTGTGACGCCTACCACGCGATGACGAGCGACCGCCCGTACCGTGGCGCCCTCGCCCACGATGGGGCCCTGGAGGAGCTGCGGCGCTGCGCCGGCGGTCAGTTCGACCCTGCGGTCGTCGAGGCCTTCATGCGGTCCTTCGCGGGCGCACCGCCGGCCGGGCACTCGCTCGAGGCGCTGGTGGGCGACGATCCCGCGGCGCTGGCGGGGGACGATCCCGCGGCCGCCGCCGCCGTGGCGCTCTGATCAGACCGGCTCGGGGACGCGCTCCTCGGCCACCCGCCCCGGTGTACCCGGCGGCGAAGGCGACACCGGCGTGCGATCGGGTCGCAGGGCGCAGGTGAAGGCCACCAGCGCTGCCACCGCCTGGATGGCCAGCACGACCGCGGCAAAGCTCTTGGGCTCGTGGGAGGCGTTGAGCAGCAGGATCGGCTCAGCCACCGCCACGGCGCCGAGCGGCACCAGGAACCAGGTCCGGCGTAAGGCCAGCATGTACTGGACCGCGAGGTAGGTGCAGGCGAGCACGGTGAAGGCCAGGCCGAGCACGGGCAGCGAGTTCGCCGCGGTGGTCTTTGACGCGGTGAAGGCCGCCTTGATGAGCAGGTTGGAGGCGACGAGGAAGATGAGCAGGACCGGGACCGCGCACACGGCGACGATCCCCAGGGCCCGAGCGAGGATCGGCCGCGGGTCCTCGCCGTTGGCGCGGCGCCGCGACACCTCGGGCACGAGGTAGAAGCCGGCCCCCATCGCCACCCAGATGAGCACCTTGGCGGCCACCGCCACCGCGCTGTAGGAGCTGGCGGTGTGCGGGTCGAAACGGTGCTTGGCGGCGATGATGTCGATGTTCTGCAGGACCGCGATGATGATCAGCCCGGCGATGGGGGCCCAGGCGCGCTTGACGTGGTCCCAGAGGCTCAGCGCTGCGGCCGCCGTCGCCGCCGCTGCCGCGGCCGGGCGCGACGGGGTCACGCCGGCCCTGGGCTCGGCGGTGGCGGGCTCGATGTCGAGCACGTGCTGGCGCAGGCGGCCGACGCAGTACAGGCCCATGGCGATGAACGACAGCGGCGTGCCAAGGTAGGCCCCGGTCACGCCCAGGCCGGCCGCGGCGAGGATCGCACCGCAGACCAGGCGCATGCCCTGCTCGCCGACGAGGCTGAGACCGACGCCCTTGTAGTCGCCGACGCCCTGCAGCACTCCGCGCAGCACCGAGAGCTCCAGCCACAAGCCGGCGGCGGGCAGGCCGAGGGCCGCGGCCCAGGGGTCGTGCTTGACGCCGACCGCCCGTGCGATCGGATCGCGCAGCAGCACCGAGATGATGGTCAGCGCCAGCGTGAACAGCAGCAGGCTCCGTGTCCAGCGGCGGACGGTGGCCATCAGGCCCGCGCCGACGCCCAGCCGGCCGAGCACGGCCTCGCGGGCCGTCGCCACCTGCATCGCCTGGCCCACCACCGACAGGATGAGGAAGTAGCTGACCAGCGCCGCCAGAGAGCCGTAGCCGCCGCCCTGGTTGTCCTTCAGCAGCCGGCTGAACACCACCGTCGAGCCCAGCGCGATGATGTTGTTGCCGATCATCGCCGCGGCCAGGCCGACCGCCTTGGCCGTCTCGGTTCCGCGCAGCTCGGCGAGTGAGGACGGGACCTCCGCGCGATCCCCGACGAGGCGCTGCACGAGCAGCGCGATACGCCCCGGGGAGCTGGACGGACCGTCGGCCATGATCCCGTGACGGTAGCGGAAGCCGCCGTCGTCGCGGCCGACCGGCGGCACTACAGTGTCGGCCTGTGCAGGGCCGGTTTCAGTCACATGACGCGGCCGAGACCGAAGCGCTCGGAGGCCAACTGGCGTCCGCACTGACCGCCGGGGACGTGGTCCTGGTCGAGGGCGAGCTGGGCGCGGGCAAGACGACGTTCGTGCGCGGGGCCGCGCGTGCCCTTGGCGTGACCGTCCCAGTGACCAGTCCCACCTTCACCATCGGCCACCTGTATCGCGCCGACGGACGGGCCGCGGTGGCCCACATCGACCTCTACCGCCTGTCCTCGCTCAGCGGCGAGGATCCCGACCTGCTCGCCGACTACGTCGGCCCTGACACGATCGCCTTCGTCGAATGGCCGGCCGCCGGGGAGCGGGAGCTGGCCGCGCTCGGGCACGTGGCCGCGCACGTGCGGCTCGAGCACGGCGGCGGCGATGAGCGCCAGGTTGTGATCCGGTGAAGGTTCTGGGGTTTGACACGGCGACCCGCGCGACCACGGTGGCGCTGCTGGACACCGATCGCGACGAGGTCGTCGAGCGCCGCGACGATCCGCCGGCCGGCGCCCGCCCCCGCCACACCACCCGGTTGATGGCGCTCGTCGTGGAGGTGCTGGACGCCACGGGCGCGAGCTGGAGCGATGTCGACCGGATCGCCGTCGGGGTCGGTCCGGGGACCTTCACCGGGCTGCGGATCGGCGTCGCCACCGCGCATGCGCTCGCGCGGGCGCGCGACATCGACCTCGTCGGCGTGTCGACGCTGCACTCCCTGGCCCGGGGCGCGGCCAGCGCAACCGGGCCCGCGTCCGCCTCCGCGGACGCCGTGATGGGGGTGATCGACGCCCGGCGGGGCGAGGTGTTCGCCGCCGGCTGGCTCGTGGCCGACGCGGCGCGGGCCGACGAGGATCCCCTGCTCGGCCCTGTGGCGCTGGCGCCCGGGGCACTCGCCGAGGCGATGCGCTCGGACGGTCGCGCGTGGCTGGCGGTGGGTGACGGGGCGGTAGAATTCAGGGAGGCTCTCGAGCATGCGGGAGCGCGGATTCCTGAGCCGGACTCAGAGCTCAACCGGGTCAGTGCCGTCGAGCATTGTCGGCTGGCCTTGGGTCTGCGGCCTGAGTCTCCGGAGGGCATCCAGCCGGAGTATCTGCGTCTGCCGGACGCCGAGATCAGCCTCCGCACCGGCCGGCAGCAATGACTACAGACAGCGTCACGATTCGGCCTCTCGGCTACTCCGACCTCCCGCAGGTCATCGCCATCGAGCGTCGCGCGTTCACGACCCCGTGGTCGCTGGCGATGTTCGTGCTCGAGCTGTCCAAGCCCTCAGGGTTGTGCCTGGCCGCGGTCGATGATCAGGGCGTGCTCCTCGGCTACCTGATCTGCGCCCGCTACGACACGGTGTGGCATCTCATGAACATCGCCGTCGACCCGGCACTGCGGCGCCGTGGCATCGCCCGGACGATGCTCGAGCAGATGATCGAGCGCGCCGGTCCCGACCGCGAGTACACCCTTGAGGTGCGAACCTCCAACACGCCCGCCATCGCCCTCTACGAGCGGTTCGGGTTCCGCTCCGCGGGCACCCGCCCTCGCTACTACCGTGACAACGGCGAGGATGCCGTGATCATGTGGCGCACCCTGGAGACGACCTCCTCGTCGGGCGCGGCGGGGTGATCCTGGCGCTCGAGACCTCCTGCGACGACACCTGCGCGGCCGTCGTCACCGGCGCTGGCCAGATTCTGTCCAATGTCATCTCCTCGCAGGGGATCCACGACCGCTACGGCGGTGTCGTCCCGGAGATCGCCAGTCGCCACCATCTCGAGCTCGTCGGGGCGGCGGTCCAGGACGCGCTCCAGCAGGCGGACACCGAGCTGGCCGAGATCGAACTGGTCGCCGTCACCCGCGGGCCGGGTCTCGTCGCCGCCCTGCTCGTGGGACTGGCCACCGCCAAGGCGACTGCCGCCGCCCACGCGCTCCCGCTCGCGGCGGTCGACCACCTCCATGGCCACATCGCCGCCGGCTTCTTGGAGCCGTCACCGCTTGAGCCTCCCTTTCTCAGCCTTATCGCCTCGGGCGGACACACTTTTCTTGCGCGCGTCACCGATCACGGCCCCGGCTACGAGGTTCTGGGCCAGACGCTCGACGACGCCGCCGGCGAGGCCTTCGACAAGGGCGCGCGCCTCCTGGGACTTGGCTATCCGGGCGGCGCGGCGCTTGAGCGGCTGGCGCGCGACGGCGACCCCGAGGCCTTCGCCTTCCCCACGGGCGCGCGGATGGCCGGGCTCGATTTCTCCTTCGCCGGGCTGAAGACCGCGCTGCTGTACCGGGTGCGCGAGCTGGGGGAGGCCGAGTCAGAGCGCCGGCGCGCCGACCTTGCCGCGTCCTACCAGCGGGCCATCGTCGAGGCACTGGCCCTGCGCGTGGAGCGCGCGCTTGCGCAGACCGGGGCCGAGCAGCTGGCCGTGGGGGGCGGAGTGGCCGCCAACGGCCCCCTGCGCGACCGGCTGTCGGCGCTCGGGGTCCCGGTCGACATCCCGCCTCGCGAGCTCTGCACCGACAACGCCGCGATGATCGCCAGCGCCGCCCGCTACGTGCCCGCCCAGCCGTTCCCCGAGTATCTGGACGTCGACGTCTACGCCACCGGCGAACGGGCGCTCACCGCAGCCGGATGACTCACGCCGCCGACATTCAGGCGAGGCAGGATGCCGAGCGGAGGCGATCAGCGTGAGCGGCCGGGAGGTGGTCCTCTACGGCCGCGACGGCTGCTGCCTGTGTGACGAGGCGCGGGAGGTCCTGGAGCGCGTCCGCGCGCGGCAGCCGTTCGCGCTCGTCGAACGCGACATCGACACTGACGACGACCTCCTGCGGGCCTACCTCGAGCGCATCCCGGTCATCGCCATCGACGGGGTGGAGGTGTTCGAGCTGTTCGTCGACGAGTCCGAGCTGGAGCGGCGCCTGAGCGCGCCGCCGCCCGGCGATGCTCCGCGCTCGACCACGGGCGCGGCTCCGCGCCGGCATCGTCCCTCGGAGACCGACTAGAGTGAAAACAGGATGAGCTACACGGTCGGCCGCGGTACCGAACCGGTGGGCCCGGGCCTCGACAAGCCGAGTGAGAAGCTGTCGCTTGGCGTTGCGGCGCGACTGTCGCGGTACCTGCAGGTACTCACTCAAGCGCGAAAGATCGGCAAGGAGACGATCTCCTCTCAGGAGCTCGCCGACTACACGCACGTCAACTCCACCCAGATCCGCCGTGACCTGTCCGGATTCGGCAAGTTCGGCAAGCGTGGCGTCGGCTACAACGTCGAATCGCTGGTCAGCCAGATCCGCAAGATCCTGCGGACCGCCGGGCAGCACAACATCGCGCTGTTCGGCGCCGGCCACCTCGGCACCGCCATCGCCACCTCGGACATCTTCGCCGACCACGGGTTCCGCGTCGTCGCGATGTTCGACATCGACCACGACCGCGTGGGGACCCGGATCGGGCCCATGACGGTGCGCCACAACTCCGAGCTGCGCACGGTGGTGGACGAGCAGGACATCGTCGTGGCGGTCCTGGCCGTCCCGTCCTCGGCGGCCCAGAGCATCGCCAACGAGCTCGTCGATGCGGGCGTGAAGATCATCTTCAACTACTCCGAGGCGCTGCTCCAGGTTCCGCCCGAGGTGACCGTGCACACGTCGAGCCCCGCCGTCGATCTGCTCTACGCGCTGTACTTCTATCTGACCTAGCCGTCTCGATCTGTTTCGCCGTGGAGCTCGACATCGACACTGCGCGTGCCGCGTTTGAGGCATCCACCGACTTCACCGTCGGCCTGGAGGAGGAGTTCGCGGTGCTGGATCCCGGGAGCCTGGAGCTCGTCGGGCTCTTCGAGCGGCTACGCGACGCCGCTGCCGACGACCCGCTGCTGCGCGACGCCATCGCCGGTGAGCTGATCGCGTCGGAGATCGAAATCCGCTCCGGTCGCGGGGAGGACCTGGCCGCCGCGCGGTCCGCCCAGCGTGAGCTGCGCCGGCGCCTGTTCGCGCTTGCCGGTGCCCAGCAGCTGGAGCTCGGCGCCACCGGCACGCATCCGTGGTCGGACTACCGCCGCCAGCACATCATCGATACCGATCACTATCACCGCGTCGAGGAGGGGCTCAAGTACGTGGCCTGGCGCAACAACACGTTCTCGCTCCACGTCCACGTCGGGATCCGCGGTGCCGACCGGGCGGTGCGGGTGTGTGATCGCCTGCGTCCGGTGCTGCCCGTGCTGCTGGCGATCTCGGCCGACTCCCCGTTCCTGGACGGATCGGACTCCGGCCTGCACAGCGCCCGGACGCAGACGTTCACCAAGAGCTTCCCGCGCTGCGGGGTCCCCGACGTGTTCGGGGACTGGGCGACGTTCGCCGACTACATCGACTTCCTCACCCAGACCCGCTCGATCGTCGAGTACACGCAGGTGTGGTGGTCGATCCGGCCCCACTTCGCCTTCGGGACCGTGGAGGTCCGCATCTGCGACGCCCAGGCGACCGCGGCAGAGTCCGACGGGCTGGCCGCGCTGATCGTGGCCTGCGTGGCCCAGGCGGCGCGCGACGTCGACGACGGCGTCCCGTTCACCGATCTGCCCAACCGGATGATCGAGGAGAACGTGTGGCGCGCCCTGCGCTACGGCCTTGACGGCGACCTGCTGGACCTTGAGCGACGCGAGGCCTACCCCGCCACCGGCGCCCTGGACCGGCTGCTGGACTGGACCGCTCCGGTCCGGGCCGAGCTGGGCATCGAGGTGAGCCTCCCCGCGTCAAACGGCGCGCAGCGCCAGCGGCGGATGCTGGAATCCGGGATGAGCCTGGCCGAGGTCTACGGCGCTGTGCAGGCCGAGACCCGGGAGACATACTCCGGCGTGTTGGAGCCCCACTGCCGGTGAGAAGCTACGTTGGAGGGGAGCAGAGCGCATGAGCACCAGTGACCAGCCGAGCGAAGAAGAGCTTCGCGCCGCCTACGAGGCCGAGATCAAGAGGATCCGGGTCGACCAGATCCTGCTGGACCAGGTCGTCTCGCTGATCAACCTCGGCATGCGGCGCACCGGGCTGTCCCCCGGCACCGAGGACGAGCGCGATCTGGCCCAGGTACGGCTGTCCATCGAGGCCGTCCGCGCGCTGCTGCCCCTGATCGAGCAGACCGCACCTGAGCAGGCGGCGCCGATCCGCGACGCGCTGTCCCAGCTCCAGCTGGCGTTCGTCAGGCTGGGTGGGGCGGCCGAGTCGGGGGCCGTCCCCGCCGGTGCTGGCCCTGGCGGCCCCGGCGCCGGCGGCCCCGGCCCTGGGGGTCCCGGCCCTGGCGGTCCCGGCCCTGGCGGCCCTGGCGGTCCCGGCGGCCCTGGCGGCCCGGGATCCGGCGGTGCCCCGCCCGGCGGGCAGGCGCCGCCGCCCGAGCCCGAGACGCCCAAACCCGGCGAGGCGGGTCCCGCACAGCGCAGCGGCCGCCTCTGGGTGCCGGGACAGTAACTCCGCGTCGACGCCCCGGCAACGCGCCGTGCGGCGGTGTATTGCCCGCGCCCTGGGCCGTTTCAGCCGACGTTCCGCCCGCCTGCACGCTAGACTCGCGCCGGGCTTATGCCAGGGTCTCCGCACGATCCGAGCGCGGACGGCCCTTTTTGACGTTGTGCTCGCGATTCCATCGCGCTTCCCCGAATTAAGAGCTTCCCCGGAGGACCTTCTTGTCTAGCTTTCTGACCGACCATGGCGTCGTGATCGCGCTCGTGTGCGCAGCGTGCGCCATCGGCTACGGCTTTGTCACCTCGCGGTCGCTGCTCGCGCTGTCACCGGGCAACGAGCGGATGCGCGCGATCTCGGCGGCGGTCCAGGAGGGCGCCTCCGCGTACCTCACGCGCCAGTACACGATCATCGCCGCGGTCGGCGTGGTCGTCTTCGTCCTGCTGATCCCGCTCCAGAACATCCGAGTGGCGATCGGCTTCCTCATCGGCGCGGCGCTGTCGGCCAGTGCCGGCTTCGTCGGGATGAACGTCTCCGTGCGCGCCAACGCCCGCGTCGCCGAGGCGGCTCGCGGCGGGGTCTCCCCGGCGCTGAAGGTCGCCTTCCGCGGTGGCGCGGTCACCGGCATGCTGGTCGTCGGGCTCGCCCTGATCGGCGTGGCCGGCTACTACGGGATCCTCACCTGGATCGTCGGCGAGACCCCCCACGAGGCGGTCAACGCGCTGATCGGGCTCAGCTTCGGCGGCTCGCTGATCTCGGTGTTCGCCCGTCTGGGCGGCGGCATCTTCACCAAGGGCGCCGATGTCGGCGCCGACATCGTGGGCAAGATCGAGGCCGGCATTCCCGAGGACGACCCCCGCAACCCGGCCGTGATCGCCGACAACGTCGGTGACAACGTGGGCGACTGCGCCGGCATGGCGGCCGACCTGTTCGAGACCTACGCGGTCACCGCCGTCGCGGTCATGCTGCTGGGCGTCCTGACCTTCAGCCAGGACGTCGCGGTGGCCATGTACCCGCTGGTCCTCGGCGGGGTCTCGATCATCGCGTCGATCATCGGCACCTTCGCGGTGAAGTCGCGCGCGGGCAACGTCGAGCGGGCCCTGTATCAGGGCCTGATCGTGTCGGGTGGCCTCGCCGCGCTGGCCTTCATCCCGGTCACGTACTGGCTCATGCACGGCCTGACCACGACCGCCGGCCTCGCCGCGCCCCCGTGGTGGCACTACTACCTGTGCGCGCTGATCGGCCTGGTCATCACCGCGGCCCTGTTCGTGATCACGGACTACTACACCTCGACCCGGTTCTCGCCGGTGAAGAGCACGGCGCGGGCGTCGCAGACCGGTCACGCGACCAACATCATCCAGGGCCTCGCGCAGGGCTACCAGGCCACCGCGCTGCCCGCGGTCGTGATCGCTCTGGGCATCTTCGGCGCGTGGAAGCTCGGCCACGGGATCTACGGGATCGGCGTCGCCGTGATGGCGCAGCTCTCGCTCACCGGCCTGATCGTGGCGCTGGATGCCTTCGGCCCCATCACCGACAACGCCGGTGGTATCGCCGAGATGGCCGAGCTGCCCGAGGAGGTCCGCAACGTCACCGACCCGCTCGACGCGGTCGGCAACACCACCAAGGCCGTGACAAAGGGGTACGCCATCGGCTCCGCCGCGCTGGCCGCCCTCGTGCTGTTCGATGCCTTCAAGCAGGAGCTCGGCCAGGCGACGCGGTTTGACCTCTCCAACCCGCCGGTGCTCATCGGCCTGCTCGTCGGCGGCCTCATGGTCTACCTGTTCGTCGCCCTCGCGATGGAGGCCGTCGGCCGCGCCGGCGGAGCCGTGGTCGAGGAGGTCCGCCGCCAGTTCCGGGAGAAGCCCGGGATCATGGACGGGACCGAGCAGCCCGAGTACGGCCAATGCGTGAGCATCGTCACCGCGGCCGCGCAGCGGGAGATGATCCTGCCGGCGCTGATCCCCATCGCGATCCCCGTGATCGTCGGCATCATCTCGGTCCAGGCCCTCGGCGGGCTCCTCATCGGAGTCATCGTCGTCGGGCTGTTCATGGCCGTCTCGATGACGGCCGGTGGTGGCGCCTGGGACAACGCCAAGAAGCTCATCGAGGACGGCGCCTTCGGCGGCAAGGGCTCCGAGGCCCATGCTGCCGCGGTCACCGGCGACACGGTCGGCGATCCGTACAAGGACACCGCCGGTCCCGCCATCAACCCGATGATCAAGGTCGCCAACATCGTGGCGCTGCTGATCATCCCGCTGATCACCTGATCCTCTGAGGGCATCGCGGCGCGTCCGCCGGACGCGCCGCGTAGCCTCTGGCGCGCGATGTCGCTCTCCGTGCAGCTCGGCCTCGTGCTCGCGTTGCTGACAGCGTTCGGGTCGGTCGCCGGGTTCCTCTACAAGTTCCGCGGCGCCCGCGAGGCGCCGTCGGTGGAGCTGATGCATCCGTGGCGCAGCACCGTCGAGCTGTTTCGCTCGCCGCTGTACGCGCTGGGGATCGCGATCGCCCTGGGCTCCTGGGGGTTTCACGTCGGCGCGCTGGCGCTCGCGCCCATCTCCCTCGTGCAGTCGGTCATCGCCGGCGGGCTGGTCCTGCTGACGGTCGTGGCCGACAAGCTGTTCGGCATGGAGGTCACCCGCCGCGAGTGGGTGGGGGTGGGGCTCACCGCGGCGGGCCTGGCCTTCCTGGCCGCCACGCTCGACGGAGACGCAGCCAGCGCGCACTCGAGCTATGACCCGGGCACGCTCGCCGTCTTCCTCGCCGCCACGGGTGCCGTCGGGCTCCTGCTGGCCCTGGCGCCGCGCCGGCCCGCGATGCTGGCCGTCTCCGCCGGGCTGCTGTGGGCCACCTCGGACACCTCGATCAAGGCGCTGAGCTCGCATCTGGATGCTCTGGGGCTCGGCGTCCTGCTCCATCCCCTGGCCCTGGTCATCCTCGTGGCCTCGCTGGTGGGGCTGCTGATCTCGGCGCGCAGCCTTCAGCTGGGTGACGCCGTGCCGATGATCGCGCTCACCAGCGCCGCGGCCAATCTCACCACGATCGCCGCCGGGCCGATCGTGTTCGGGGAGCCGATGCCGTCCAGCCGGCTGGGGGTGATCGTTCGCGTGCTGGCCTTCGCGCTCGTCATCGTGGCCGCGGCGCTGACCCCGCCTCCGCGGGCCGATCGCGTTAGCGCCTTGTGAACACCCCGCTTGGGCTACGCCCGTCGGCGGGTAGTGGTCTCGATGTGACGCCATTTCTTACGACGAAGACCTAGAGTCCCGCTCATGTTCATTCTGATCGTCGGTGCCGGCCGAGTGGGGTCGGCGGTAGCCAAGCGCGCGTTGGACGCCGGAAACGACGTCTCGGTGCTTGACAGCGACCCGCTGTCACACGAGCGGCTGGACAAGGACCAGTCGATCAGCTGGGAGGACGCCGGCGGCCGGTTCACCGTCGGCGCGGCCCTGGAGGTGGACGGCCTCATCGAGGCCGGCATCGAGCAGGCGGACGTCTTCATGGCCGCCACCCGCGGCGACAACACCAACCTGGTGATCGCCCAGCTCGCCCAGCGCCGGTTCAACGTGCCCCGCGTCGTCGTGCGCGTCGCGGATCCCGCCCGGGCCGCCTGGTACGGGGAGCAGGGGCTGCTCACGATCTGTCCCACGCAGCACGCCATCGACCAGGCTGAGCACGTCGTGCTCGAGGCTTGAAGGGAGTCATTGGCCACATGTACGTGATCATTGCGGGAGCGGGCAAGGTGGGGTGGAACCTGGCCCGGGAGCTGACCGCCAAGGACAGGGAGGTCACGCTGATCGAATCCGATCATCGCCGCTACCGCGTGGTCGAGGAGGAGCTCGAGCACGCCGTCCAGTACGGCGACGCCACCGAGCTGTGGGTGCTCGAGCGCGCCGGCATCCAGCGCGCCGACCTCGTCATCGCGGTCACCGGCGACGACGAGGACAACATCCTCATCTGCCAGGTGGCCAAGGAGAAGTACGGCGTCGAGCGGATCGTCGCCCGGGTCAACAACCCGCGCAACATGGTGCATTTCAAGACACTCGGCATCCAGCCGGCCGTCTCGGCCACCGACCTCATCCTGCGCCTGATCGAGCACGAGGTCCCGGAGTACGGCCTCGTCCAGCTCCTGGCGCTGGAGGAGGAGCATCTGGAGATCATCGAGCTCGAGGTGGGGCAGGGGTCGATGGCCGCGGGCTGCCGCGTCCAGGAGGTGCCCCTGCCCGAGGGGTCGCTCATCATCTCGGTGCTGCGCAACGGGGCCGGGTTCGTGCCCAAGGCCGACTCGGTCATCCAGGCCGGCGACCAGGTGCTGCTCATCCTCGACCCCGGTCTGGAGGGCGAGATCACGCCGCGCTTCGCGCCCGAGGGCCAGGAGCTCTCGGCGCGCAACTAGCCCCGGATGGCCGACCGCGACGTCGACTTCCTGCTCATCGGCGGTGGCCTGGCCGGGGGTAACTGCGCTCGCTGGCTGCGCCGCTCCGGGGCCGACGGCTCGATCCTGCTCGTGGGGCGAGAGCCCGACCTGCCCTACGACCGACCGCCGCTGTCCAAGAGCTACCTCCGGGGCACCGACAACCGCGGCGACGCGCTGTTTCAGACCGCCGACTGGTATGCGGAGCAGCAGATCGAGGTCCTCACCCGCGTCTCGGCGATGAAGCTCGATCTCCAGGAGCGCACGGTCAAGCTCTCCAACAAGGAGGAGGTGGGATTCGGCAAGGCGCTGATCGCCACCGGGGCCAACGTCCGCCGCCTCAACGTTCCCGGGGCCGAGCTCGAGGGCATCCACTACCTGCGCACCTTCGGCAACAGCGACGCGATCCGCGAGGACGCCGCCGGCAAGCGCGTGGTCCTGATCGGCGGCTCCTACATCGCCTCGGAGGTCGCGGCCACGCTCACCGAGCTCGGCAGCCAGTGCACGATGGTGATGCTCGAGGAGCGCGCGCTGATCCGCTCCTTCGGCCGCGAGGCGGCCACCTACTTCCATGACCTCCTCGCGGGCCACGGGATCACGCTGCACGGCGAGGACGAGCTCGACCGCTTCGAGGGTGCCGATGGGCGCGTGACCACCGTCGTGACCAAGACCGGCCGCGAGATCCCCGCCGACGCGGTCGTGATCGGCGCCGGCGTCAACCCCGACGTGATGCTGGCCCGCAGCGCCGGGCTGGAGCTCGGCGAGAGCGGCGGCGTGCGCGTCGACACCCGCCTGGAGTCCGGGACCCCGGGCGTCTATGCCGCCGGGGACATGGCCGAGTACGAGAGCGTCGTCCACGGGGGCCGGCGCATCCGCGTCGAGCACTGGGACGTCGCCTTCAACCACGGCAAGACCGTGGCCCTCAACATGCTCGGCAATGACGTCGCCCACGACGTCGTCCCCTACTTCTTCTCAGACCTCTCGGATTGGGCGGCCATCGAGTACGTCGGCCCGGCCTACGACTGGGACCGCGAGGTCATCCGCGGCTCCGTGGACGACGGCGCCTTCTCGGTCTTCTACCTGCGCGAGGGCCGGGTCGAGGGTGC
Source organism: uncultured Solirubrobacteraceae bacterium (assembly GCA_963764125.1). GTDB lineage: Bacteria > Actinomycetota > Thermoleophilia > Solirubrobacterales > Solirubrobacteraceae > Palsa-465. The sequence continues at coordinate 13,025 of CAVXRR010000027.1, read as the reverse complement.
GCTGTCCGTCGGGCGCTCCGAGGACCTCCAGCACGCCCGCCGGTTCATCGCCGAGCACACCGAGATCGGCGACCGCGCCGATGCGCTGGGCGACCTTTCGACCGAGCTCGAGACCTTCTAGACCCCCGCGCGGGGGCGCCGCGCTCCCGGGCTATGCGGCCGGACCGCCGGGGGGAGAATCGAACTGCGGGGCAAGGACTCGAACCTTGATAACCAGCTCCAGAGGCTGGCGTCTTGCCATTAGACGACCCCGCACTCGGGCTAGAGCATAGCCAAATGCAGCCGATTCCATCCGCCGCGCGTGCAAACATACGTTCGTGTCCGGTGAACGCGAACGGTACAAGTCGCTGGGTGCCGAGAGCTACGCGGCGGCCAGCGCGGCGTGGCGGATCTCTGACGGCGTGGCGCCGAATTCGCGCTTGAACACGCGGGAGAAGTGCGCGGCGTCGCAGAAGCCCCAGCGGAAGGCGATCTCCGTGACGGATCCGCCGTTGGGCTGCTGGAGGTCCTCCAGGCAGCGGGCGAGGCGCTCGCGGCGCACCAGCCCGGCCACCGACGCGTCCACATCCTCGAACAGCGCGTGCAATGTGCGCACGGACATCGCGTAGGCGCGGGCGATCGACGCCGGGCCCAGCTGCGGGTCCTGGAGGTGGGAGCGCACGTAGCGAGCGATCTCCGCCCGCATGGCCGCGCGCGTGGCCGCGCGGTCGCTGGGCAGCACGGGCTCCACCGCGGCGCGCAGCAGTTCGAGCGCGGCGTTGGCGGCGGCCGCACCGGCCGCTGCGTCTAGGGCGGGCATCTCCACCGCGAGGGCGTTCATGAAGCGCACCAGCAGGCGCGCGGAGGCGCTGCCCGCCAGCGAGGGCAGGGCGTCGAGGGCGCCCAGGCGGGGGCAGACGGCGAGGACCCGGTCGCGCGGGAACAGCAGGGTGCGCTTGTAGAACGCCTCGGCGATCTCGATCTCGGTCGGCTGCAGCCCGTCCCAGAGCACCATGTCGCCCGGCTTGAGCGCTAGCTGGCGGTCACCCTCGCGCACGAGCTCGACGCCCTTGAAGACGAACTGGAAGCCGAGCACGTTCTCGTGGCCCGCGTCGGCCTTCGCGCCGATCACGGCTCCATCGCGATGACCCAGGAAGGGCACAGCGGCGCAGTCGACCAGCATCAGGTCGCCGATCGTGCGCCGGGTCACCGCCGCCTGGAAGCGCGCGGGCGTGCGCCAGGTGGGCTTGACCTCGAACGCGAGGTGGGTCGCGGCCAGGATGTCTGACCAGGAGCGCAGACGCGCCGCGGAATCGGCCCCGCGGGGGGTCCACCGTTCCAGGGGCGGCTCGTGTGGCGGCGCTTGCGCTAACGCCATCTCGTCACCTCCTATCTCTCTCGCTGGCGGCAACCGTCAGCCTCTCTCTCCAGCTCATTTTAAGGGAGCGTGAGCCGTTCGGTCGCCGGCCAGCGCCACAAATGCGTCGAGCGCCCCAGGATCGGCCAGAGCGTCGCGGCTGGCGACCTTCTCGGCGGCCTCGCCGCGCAGGATCCGCTTGACCGGCGCCTCGAGCTTCTTGCCCGTCAGCGTCCGCGGGATCCCGCTCACGACGATGATCTCGTCGGGCACGTGGCGTGGCGACAGCTCCCCGCGCAGCGCCGAGCGCACCTGCCCCAGCAGCGCGTCGTCCACCGTCGCCCCCGGGGAGGGCACCACGAACAGCAGCAGCTCGCCCATCCCGCCCTCATCGTCCTCCAGATGGATGACCAGGGCGTCGGCGAGCTCGGGGAACTCCTCCACCACCGAGTAGAACTCGCCCGTGCCCAGGCGGACCCCGCCCCGGTTGAGCGTGGCGTCCGACCGCCCGGTGAGCACGCAGCTGCCCCGCGACGTGAACTTGATCCAGTCCCCCTGGCGCCACACGCCGGGGTAGCGATCGAAATAGGAGGAGCGGTAGCGCTCGCCGTCCTCGTCGCCCCACAATGCCACGGGCATCGAGGGCATCGGCGAGGTGATGACCAGCTCGCCGAGCTCGCCGACCACCGGGTTGCCGTCCTCGTCAAACGCCTTGGCGTCGACGGCCAGCGAGGCACACGAGATCTCGCCCTCGTAGACGGGCGCGCCCGGACAGCCCGACACGATGCCGGTGCACACGTCGGTACCACCCGAGCCGTTGACGAGGCAGACATCGGGCCCGAGCTGCTCATAGACCCACCGGTAGCCCTCGGCCGGCAGCGGCGATCCCGCCGTGCACAGGACCTCGATCGAGCTCAGGTCAAAGTCCTCGCGGAGGTTGAGGCCCGCCTTGCGGCAGGCCATGAGGTAGGGGGGAGAGACGCCCATCACCGTCGGCCGGTAGCGCTCGGCCAGCCGCCACTGCTCGGCCAGGTCCGGCCACGCCGGGTCGCCGTCGAGCATCACGATCGAGGTCCGCAGCAGCAGCGCGCTCACCAGCGCGTTCCACATCATCCACGCGGTGGTGGAGAACCACTGCAGCCGCTTGCCGGGCCCCAGGTCCCACCCGAACCCCTGGTTCTTGTAGTGCTCCACGAGCTGGCCCCCGTGGCCGTGCACGATCGCCTTGGGCAGCCCCGTCGTCCCCGAGGAGAACAGCACGTACAGCGGGTGGTCGAAGGCCACCGGCTCAAACGCCAGCGGCGCGGTGTCGCCGAGGAGGTCAGACCACGCCACCGCGTCGGGCACGGAGGCCTCGCCGTAGGGTACGGCCACCACGTGCTTCAGGCTGGTGAGCCGCGCGCGGATCGCCTCGACCTCGGCCAGCCGGCTCACGTAGCGGTCGCGGAAGCCGTAGCCGCCGACGACCAGCAGCACCTTGGGCTCGATCTGGGCGAAGCGGTCGATGACGCTGCGCGCGCCGAACTCGGGGGCGCAGGCCGCCCAGATCGCCCCGAGGCTGGCGGTGGCGATGAAGGCCACGAGCGTCTCGGGGATGTTCGGCATGTAGGCGACCACGCGATCGCCGGGCCCGACGCCGAGGCGCTGCAGCCCGGCACGGGCGCGCGCCACCTGCTCGCGCAGCTCCCCGAAGGTGACCTCGAACTCCGGACGGGTCTGGGAGTGGGCCACCACGGCCACCTTGCCGGTGTCGTCGTCGCGGCCGACCAGGTGCTCGGCGTAGTTGAGCCGCGCGCCGGGGAACCACACCGCTCCCGGCATCTCCCGGGAGGCCAGCACGCGCTCGAACGGGGCATGCGCGCGGAGCTCGAAGAACTCCCACACCGACCCCCAGAATCCCTCGAGGTCCTCCACCGACCATCGCCACAGGTCGTCATAGCCCGAGAACGTGCGGCCGCAGCGCTCCTCCGCAAAGTCCATGAAGCGGCCGATCTGCGTGCTCTGGCGCAGATCGGCAGGCGGCTGCCACAGGATCTCCCCGATCATCTCTCCTCCGTACCGTTGGACGACGGTGCTGGGTGGGTGGGTCCGATTCTCGCATCCCCGTTGGTGCCCTCCGCGGCGGGGACCCAGCGCGGCGCGGGCAGTGCGCTCTCCTGCAAGTCGATGGCCGCCGACACCAGCCTGGCCTCGTGCCCGCGGGGTGCCACCAGCGAGATGCCCGCCTCCCAGGTGACCGGCAGCGCCGCCACCGGCATCCCGGTCAGGTCCCAGATGGCGGTGAGCGCGATCATCGGGTCGCCGGGACCGCCGGCGTGACCGCGGTCATACCCGGGGCCCCGGCCGTAGGGGACGATCGGCAGCGTCGGCTCCAGCAGCACGTCGATCCCGCCGTCGGCGAACCAGCGCTCCCACGCCGCGGCGCCGGCGGCCCGGCGCTCCTGGGCGGCGAGGTAGGCGGCGGCGTCGGTGAAGTGCTCGGCCGCCTCGACGAACTCGGCGATGGCCGGGCGGTAGCGCTGCGCGCGCTCGGCGTGCCGGGCGTGGTAGGCCCACACGTCGGTGAGCAGCAGGCAGCTGAGGTCGTCCCAGTCGTGATGCCATGGGGCGGCGGCCGCCACCACGCGCGCCCCGAGCTGCTCGCAGGCCTGCCGGGCCGTGTCGAGCGCCGCCGCGACCTGCGTGTCGAGCGGAGTCTGGTCGGTGCGGTCCGTCAGCGCGATCGTCAGGCCCGCAAGTGGCCGCGGCCCGCCCGACGGGCCCAGCGCAAGCGGGCCCAGCGCAGCCGGCGGGGGCACCGTGGGATTGATGGGCGAGCCGCCGGCGGCCATCGCCGACAGCAGCGCCGCGCAGTCGGCGATCGTGCGCGCCATCGGGCCCGGATGGTCCAGCGTGGGGGCCAGGGGGATGATCCCGTCGAGTGAGAGCAGGCCGTGGCTGGGCTTGATCGCGCTCGTGCCGCAGCACGACGCGGGGATGCGCAGCGAGCCGCACGTGTCAGAGCCCAGCGCCGCCGGGGTCATGCCCGCAGCCACCGCCGCGGCGCTGCCGCCGCTGGACCCTCCGGCGACGCGGTCAAGCGCCCACGGGTTGCCCACCTGGTCGGTGGTGCCGCCCGCTGCGAACTCGTGGGTGTGGGTGTGACCGAGGGGCACCATTCCCGCCCGGCGCAGCCGGGCCCACATCTCCGCGTCCGCGCCCGCCACGTTGCCCTCCAGCACGCGGCTGGAGGCGGTGAGTGGCAAGCCGCCCATGCCATAGAGGTCCTTGAGCCCCAGCGGGATCCCGCACAGCAGTGGCGCGTCTCCGGCCGCCAGCCGCTCATCGGCCGCCACGGCGCGCTCCCGGGCCAGCTCGGGATACAGGCGCACCCAGGCGTTGACGGCCTCCGGCGAGCCCTCGAACGTCGGGGCGCCGCCGTTGCGCTCCTCGATCCGCGCCAGGCAGGCCTCGGTGAGCTCCGTGGCCGACAGCGCCCGTTCGCGCAGCAGCGAGGATGCCTCCAGGACGCCCAGATCGGCCGGATCGGTGACCGACCGGAGGCCGTGGCCCGTGGTCATGCCGTCTCGCCTCCGTCGATCGGGAACACGGCGCCGGTGATGAACGGCGCCTCGTCTGAGAGCAGGAACGCCACCACGGCGGCGACCTCGTCCGCGGTGCCGATCCGGCCCACCGGGAGACCATTGCCCACCTCGTCGCGGAACCCGCTGCCCAAGCGGTCAAACAGCGGCGTGTCCACCGGCCCGGGGGCCACCGCGTTGACGCGGATGCCGCTGGCCGCGTTCTCGATCGCCGCCGCCCGCGTCAGCCCGATGATGGCGGCCTTGGTGGAGCCGTAGGCGCCGAGCTGGGGCACGCCGTGCAGGGCCGTGCCCGACGAGGTGTTGACGATCGTGGCCCGCGCTCCGGACCGGCGCGCGGTCCTCAGCATCTGGCGCAGGTTGAAGAAGATCCCGTAGTAGTTGATCCGCACCAGACGATCGAAGGCGTCGGTCTTGAAGTCCGCCAGCGCCGCCAGCGGGCCCTCGACCCCGGCATTGTTGTGCAGCGAGTCGACCCGGCCGAAGTGCTCGGCCGCGGCGGCGAAGTAGCGCTGGACGTCCTCCTCGGAGGAGACATCGGCGGCGAGGGGCAGCACGTCGGAGCCCAGTTCCTCGGCGACGGCGGATGCGGCCTCGCCGTCGATGTCGACCAGCGCGACGCGCGCGCCCTCCTCCACCAGCCGCGTGGCGGTGGCGCGACCGATGCCCGAGGCGCCGCCGGTGACGATCACGACACGGTCCTTCAGTCCCTTCAGCGACACAGACTCTCTCCTTGACTCTCGCACAAAAAAGCGGCCCGCCGTGCTCCTGCAAAAGGGCCGACGTACGCACTGTGACCGATTGTTCTCAAAGCGTACGTGATAGCGTTGGCGCCCGGCAGAGAATCGAGCAACGCATGATCGAAGACGCGCAACGCACCGCCATGCCCGCGGCAGACGATCGAGATGCGCCGGGCGCCGCCACCAGAACGGTGCGCGACGCCGTCTTCGACGTCATGCGGCGATTCGGCATGACCACGATCTTCGGCAACCCGGGCTCGACGGAGATCCCGTTCCTCACCGGCCTGCCGCCCGACATCCATTTCGTCCTGGGCCTCCACGAGGGCTCGGTGGTGGGGATCGCGACCGGTTACGCGGTGGCCCGCCGCGAGCCGGCGCTGGTCAACCTGCACACCGCCCCGGGCCTGGGTAACGCGATCAACGCCATCGCCAACGCCCGCGACATGCATGCGCCGCTGGTCGTCGTCGTGGGCCAGCAGGATCGCCGTCAGCTCGCCTACGAGCCCTTCCTCACCGGCCGGGCGCTGGAGAAGCTCGCCGGCGAGTACCCCGTCTGGTCGTGCCTCCCGGCACGGGCCCAGGACGTGCCCGGCGCGATCGCCCGCGCCTACAACGAGGCCGTGGCCTCCCAGGGGCCGGCCCTCGTCGTCGTCCCCATGGGCGACTGGACCGAGCCCGCCGACGAGCACGCCGCCGGCTGGCCCGAGCGCACCCTGCGCAGCGCGGTGGCGACGCCGGGGGAGATCGGCGAGCTGGCCGACATGATCAACCGCGCCGAGTCCCCGGCCCTGGTGGTGGGCCGCAGCGACGACTGCGAGTCGTGGGAGGCCGTGATCGGCCTGGCCGAGCGCCTGCGCTGCCCGGTGTGGCAGGAGTCGTTCGCCCGCGCCGCGGGCTTCCCGCAGGACCATCCGCAGTTCGCCGGCCACCTGCCCTGGCGCCGGCGCCAGATCCGCGAGACGCTGGCGCCCCATGACCTCGTGCTGGCGATCGGCACCAACGCGTTCCGCCTCTACATCCTCGATGACCCGGGCCCGATGGTGCACGAGGGCACCCAGGTCGCGGTCCTCACCGACGATCAGGCCGAGGCGCACCGCAGCCCGTGCGCGCTGGCCATCGTGGCCCCGGTCGCCTCCGCCTGCGGCGTGCTCGTGGAGGAGGTCGACCAGCGCGACACCACTCCGCCGGCGCCGCTCAGGCGTCCGGACGCGCCCTCGCCACCGGCCGCCGGAGACCCGTTGCTGCCCGGCCATGTCTATGCGGCGCTGGCCGAGCGGCTCCCCCGCGAGGCGGTGATCGTCGAGGAGACGCCGTCCAGCCAGCCCGAGCTCTATCAGCGTGTGCCGGTTCGCCATCCGCGCGGCTACGTGGCCTGCGGCAACGGGGGCCTGGGCTTCGGCGTCGCCGGGTCCGTCGGCCTGCGCATGGGCAACCCCGACCGCCCGGTCGTCGGGGTGGTCGGCGATGGCTCGTCCATGTACGCGATCCAGGCCCTGTGGAGCGCCGCCCACTACGAGGTCGGGGTGCTGCTGCTGGTCATGGCCAACGGCCGCTACGCCGTCATGGACGGGCTGGCCCGCGCCGCGGGCGCGACGGCCGCCTGGCCGGCCTTCGGCTCAATCGACATCGCCGGCATGGCGCGCTGCCTCGGGTGCCCGGCGGTCAACATCACCACGCACGAGGAACTGCTCCAGACCTTCGACGCGGTCCTCCCGGATCTGGCCAACCGCCGGGAGCCTCTGCTCGTCGAAGTCGCTCTCGCCTGACTGTGCCGCGCGAGCCCGGGCGTCCCACGCGCGGGCAGATCGTGCTGCTCGCTGCGCTGTCGGCATTCGGTCCGCTGTCGCTGGACATGTACCTGCCGGGGCTGCCCGCGATGACCCGGGACCTGCACACCAGCGCGTCCGCCGCCCAGCTGACGATCACGGCATGCATGATCGGCCTCGGCGTCGGGCAGGTGATTGCCGGGCCGCTCAGCGATGCGCGGGGGCGACGGCGGCCGCTGCTGGCGGGCATCCTCGGCTACATCGTGTCATCGGTGGCCTGCGCGATCTCGCCCACCGTCGGCGTGCTGGTGGTCATGCGGCTCCTCCAGGGGATGGCCGGCAGCGTCGGCATCGTCATCGCCCGGGCCATCGTGCGCGACCTCAGCGGCGGGACGGTGGCGGCCCGCCTGTTCGGGGTGCTGATGGGGATCACCGGCGTGGTGCCCGTCGCCGCGCCGCTGATCGGCGGCCAGGTGCTGCTCGTCACCTCGTGGCGCGGGGTCTTCGTCGTGCTGGCGGCACTGGGGGTGCCGTTGGTGGTGGCCACGGCGGTCATGCTGCCCGAGACGCTGCCCCGTCATCAGCGTCACGCCGGCGGCCTGCGCGCGGTCCTGGGCCGCTTCGGGGCGCTGTTGCGCGACCGGCGCTACATCCCGTACGCGCTGGCCTTCTCGCTCTCGTTCGCCGCGATGTTCGGCTACATCTCGGGGTCCTCGTACGTGCTGGAGAACATCTACGGGATCTCCCCGCAGGTGTTCAGCGTCATCTTCGCCATCAACTCGGCCGGGCTGATCACCCTGTCGCTGCTCGGCAGCCGCGCCGTCGGCCGCCGGGGCGCGCCGTGGCTGCTGCGGCGCGGGCTGGTGGGCACCGCGGTGGCGTCGATCGGAGCGCTCCTGGTCACCGTCGCCCACGCCGGGCTGGGGCCGCTGCTGGTGTGCTTCTTCGTGCTGCTGTGCGCCAATGGGGTGGTCCTGCCCAACGGGACGGCCTCCGCGATGGCCTCGCACGCCGGGTCGCTGGGCGCGGCCTCGGCGCTGCTCGGGCTCGGCCAGTTCGGCTTCGGTGCGCTGGTGGCGCCGCTCGTGGGCGTGGCCGGCAGCCAGGACGCGCTGCCGATGGCGGTCGTCATCGCGGTCGCGGGCACCGCGGCCCTCCTCGTCGATCTCGTCTTCGCGCCCCGCGCGGCCCCCGTCCCCGCGTCCTGAGCCCCGGCGCTACAGCCCGCCGGCGGCCTCGCGTACGAACCGCGCCGCGGCGTTGAGTGCCGTCAGCTCGTCGGCGGAGAGCTCCCACTCCTCGGTGGCCCGCGCGCCCCCGCCGCCGAGCCGTACCGGGACGCTGAGGCTCACCCCGCGGAGCCCGTACTCCCCGCAGAGCATGATCGAGGCGGGCCACAGCTCATCCCCCTCGGGATCCAGGCACGCGCAGACCATCCGCGCGATCCCCAGCCCCGAGGTCCAGGTCGACGAGCGGGCGGAGTCGAGGGCCACGTGGCGCACGTACCAGCCGCTCACGAACTCCATCACCGTGGCGCGCTGGGCCTCCTCCAGGGCGACGGGCGCGCCGTCCAGGACCACGCGGTCCCACAGAGGCACGGCCAGATCGCCGTGCTCGCCGACGGTCCACGCCTGGACCCGCCCGGGCATGACGCCCAGGACCCGCCCGATGCCCGTGCGCAAGCGCAGGGAATCGTTGAGCGTGTAACCGAGCAGCCGCGTGCGCTCCAGGCCCGTGCGCCGCTGCGCCCATGTGCCCAGCGGGTCCACCGGGTTGGTGACGAGGATCACCGTGCCGGGCCATCCCTGGGGCAGCGCGTCGAGCAGGGGCGCCAGGATCGCCGCGTTGTCGCGCAGGTAGACCATCCGCGAGCTGTTGACGGTGAGCGGCGCGGCGGCGGCGACCACGAGCACGTCGGCGCCGTCGATGTCGGTCACCGAGCCCGACCGCACCGAGCGCGACGGCGCGGGCGGGGCCTGTTCCAGCACCTGCTCGAGGTCCCACAGGTGCGAGTGCACCATGTTCTGGCGCGCGTCGAGCATCACCACCTCGCACCCAAGCGGCGACAGCAGCAGGTTGAACGCCAGGGAGGCGCCGACGCCGCCACCGGCGCCGGCGATCACCACCCTCACCGAGGACGCCCTACACGGCCGCGTGCGCGGCCGAGCGCTCGAAGTAGCCGTGCTCGCCGCCGGCCAGGTAGGCCGCCAGGCGGCTGGCCAGCGACATGATCGTCAGCGACGGGTTGACCGACAGCGTGGTGGGGATCACCGAGCTGTCGCCCAGGAACAGCCGCCGGACGTCGTGGGACTCGGCGTGGGCATCCACCACCGAGCGCTCGGGGTCTGACCCCATGCGGCAGCCGCCCTGGACGTGGGTGCTGCACTGGCTCGAGGGCAGCACCCGCCGGGCCCCGGCGGCCAGCAGCGCATCGCGGGCAAAGTGCCACGAGCGCTCGTCCCGCTTGCGCTCGACGGCGTTGAACTCATACGAGTACCGGTCACGACCGTCCTCGTCGATCCACGCGATCCCGTTGTTCTGGTCGGTCACCATCGTCAGCAGCCCGCTGAAGTACCGGTACCGGCGCACGGTCTCTGAGAGCTGGCGGCCCCACATCGGCACGCCGTCCTCGTCGCAGAGCATGATCGAGAACCCGATCGGGTCCTGGATCGTCGCGGCCTCGACGATGAAGCCGCCGTCCGCGTCCTTCTGGAACTTCATGCAGTGCGCACTGATCGGGTACACGCGATGCGCGTCCTGGGGCTCGTCGAACAGCCCGCAGATGATCCGCGCCGGATGCCAGCCGATGTTGCGTCCGATGAGCTGTGAGCTGGCCGAGCCGCCGGCCGCCGCGCGGATCCCCGAGCGCAGCAGCAGGTGCGAGCTGCCCATGGCGCCGGCGGCGACCACGACGACGCTCGCCTCGGCGGTATGGGCCTGTCCGGCGGCGTCGACGTACTCCACGCCGGTCGCCTCCAGCCCCGACCCGCGGTCCTCGATGACGACGCGCGTCACCGTGCACTCGGCGCGCAGCGTCAGCCGCCCTTCCACCCAGGGCGGGTGGATGTAGACGTTCATCGAGCTCTTGCCCGCGTTGGTGGGGCAGCCCTGAAGGCAGGAGCCGCAGCGCATGCAGTTGGCGTCGGTGTAGGACATGACGGGCTCGAGCTCGGCGCCCATGGCGTCAAAGCCCGGCACGACCGTGTGGATGCACTGCTGCCAATCGGACCGCTCGCGCACGCCGAGCCGCGCCTCGACGCGCTCAAAGTGCGGGGCCATATCGGCGGCGCTGAACGGGTCGCCGCCCTCGCCGGCCAGCCCGGCGGCGGCATGCCACTTCTCGTAGTCCTGGTCAGCGGGCCGCAGCGCCACCTTGGTGTTGACCGTGCTCGTGCCGCCCACGCACCGGCCGCGGATCACCACGAGCGGCGGCGCACCCTCCGCCCTGGGCTCCACCAGGGTGGGCGCAAACCAGATGTCGTGGTTGGCATGCGCCTCCCACCGGGTGAAATCGGCCGCGGTACGGTGCGGCCCGGTCTCCAGGAGCAGGACGCTGGCGCCCGCGTCGGCCACCTCGCCGGCCACCAGGCCGCCGCCGGCGCCCGAGCCCACGACGACGACGTCAAAGCGCTCGCCGTTGCTCATGACTGCACCCCCAGATAGGACCAATCCTTGTTGATGCGATCGGCCATCGGGAAGCGGAAGTCGATCTCCTCATACGCCCCGGTGGCGGTGGCTCCCGGCGCGACGAAGTCCGAGTAGAACGCCTCGCACGCCATCGCCCGAACGGCGCCGAACTCGGGCGTGAACTGGCGCTCGCGCAGGGCGTCCTCGCCGCCCGGCACACAATCGGCCAGCGCCTCAAAGCATCCGATCACGCCCGCGCGGGCGTCATCGGGCATCCGGGCGAGCAGCGCGTCGATGTAGACCTCCGCACCCACGCGCTCGCACCCGGGTACCACCAGCTCACACAGCGACCGGACCAACTCCGCCTGATCTTCATCCAGGACATGCATCACGCCACCCCCGCGGTCGCCGAGGCCGGCCTGCCGGACCGGATGAGGTCGGCGGCCTTCTCGGCGATCATGATCGTCGCCGCATTGGTGTTGGCGCGCGTGATCTCCGGCATCACCGAGGCGTCGGCGACGCGCAGCCCCTCGAAGCCGTACACACGGAGGTCGGAGTCGACGACCGAGCCCATCGAGCACGACGAGGTGGGGTGAAAGACCGTCATCCCCTCGCGGCGCGCGAAGGCCAGGATGTCCGCCTCGGAGTCTGACTCCGGCACCAGGAACGGCTGGTCGATCACCGCGCGCAGCGCGGGCTGCTCGGCCATCTCCAGCGCCATCCGCATACCGGCCACCATGCTTGCGCGGTCCTCCTCGGTGGTGAGGAAGTTGCACAGCACCCGCGGCTTGGCCAGGGGGAGGGGGGAGCGGAGCATCACCTTCCCGCGGCTGGTGGGCTTGATCACCACCGGTCCGTAGGCCATGCCCGGCGCCTCGGGGGCGGTATGCCGCCGTCGTAGAGCATCCCGGGGGCGAAGTGGAACTCGACGTCGGGCGCGTCGACGCCGCTGCGCGCGCGGAAGAAGCCGGCCCCCTCGGGGATGTTGGAGGTGAGCGGCCCGCGGCCCTCTGTCTCGAACAGCGCGAAGTTCCCCGGCGAGGCGGCGTCGAACAGCGACGGTCCGGTGGTGGTGAAGTTGAGGTTGCACATGCAGTGGTCCTGGAGGTTCTCGCCGACGGGCAGGGACTCGCGTACCTCGATGCCCATCGGGGCGAGATCCGCCTCCGGGCCGATCCCGAGAGCATCAGGATCTGCGGTGAGTAGTAGGTGCCGGCCGACAGGATCACCTCGCGCGTCGCCGCGATCTGGACGGTCTCGTCCAGCCTCAGGTACTCGACGCCGCTCGCCCGCCGGCCCTCGAACAGGAGCCGGGTCGCGTAGGCGTGGGTGATCACAGTCAGGTTAGGCCGCGCGCGGACCGGGTGCAGGAAGGCATCGGAGGTGCTCAGGCGCCGGCCGTCGCGCTGGGTGAGCTGGAAGCGGCCGACGCCCTCCTGGCGGGCGCCGTTGAAGTCCGGGTTGTACTCGTGGCCGGCCTCGCGTCCCGCCTCGATCATGGCGTCGACCAGCGGGTGCATGGAGCGGCTCTCGGACACCGTGAGCGGTCCGCCGGCCCCGTGGAACTGGTCCTCGCCGCGCTCGTTGTCCTCGGAGCGCTTGAAGTAGGGCAGCACGTCGTCATAGCCCCAGCCGTCGCAGCCGGCGGCGGCCCAGCCGTCGTAGTCCAGCCGGTTCCGCGGACGTAGATCATCGCGTTGATCGAGCTGCAGCCGCCCAGCATCCGCCCGCGGGGCAGGTAGAGGCGGCGGTTGTCCATCCCGGGCTCGGGATCGGAGAACAGGTCCCAGTCGAGCTCTGACTTGAACATGATCGGGAAGATCGCCGGGATGCGGATCTCCGGTGCCGCGTCCTCGCCGCCGGCCTCCAGCAGCGCGACGCTGGACGTCCGGGTCCTCGCTCAGGCGGGCCGCCAGCACGCACCCGGCCGAGCCCGCGCCGACGATCACGTAGTCGAACTGCTCACTCATCTCGG
>CAVXRR010000026.1:0-35884 GCA_963764125.1 uncultured Solirubrobacteraceae bacterium | reverse complement strand
CATTAGACAGCTTTGGGCGGAGCATCCGTCCGCCGCGAGACGTACCTTCGCGGGGGATGAGCGAGTTGCCGGGGACCTCAGCGGTGTCGATCGAGTCGGTCGAGTGGTCCGCGGAGAGCGCGGGGAACCTCACCGTCCGGATCACCGGGCGGTGGCGCCGGCGACGGCCTGTGAGCACCGGCCAGCCGACGCTGGTCATCGAGGCCGAGGGTCGCCGCCACCGCTACCCCGCGATGCCCGAGCCGCCGAGCGTGGGCGGCACCGGCCCCGGCGTGTGGCGCCTCAGCTTCACCATCCCCGGCTGGATGGCCCCCGACCTGGGGCGGACCTGGCTCCAGTTCGGCACCGTGATCGTGCCCCTGCCCGTCGCCGTGCCGGCGCCCGGGGAGGGCTCGCCGGGCAACGTGGCGGCACCGCCGGCGCCGCCGGCCGGCCGTCGCCACCGTCGCAGCCGCCGGCATCGTTGGAGCCGCCGGTGCCGCAGGAGCCGTCGGCGCCGCCCGAGCCACCAGCGCCGTCGTCAGAGCGCGCGTCCCCACCAACGTTCGAGCCGGAGCCCGACGAGCCCGAAGCGCCACCGGATTTTGACCAGGCCCGCGGCGTCGCCGAACTGACGCAGCGGGTCGACGCGTTGGAGGACGAGCTACGGGACGCCCGCGCCGTGCGCGATGAGCTCGCGGCCTCGCTGGAGGAGCGCGAGCGCAAGCGCCGCATCGCCGAGCAGCGGGCCCACGCCGAGCAGGCCCTGCGCCGGGACCTCGCCCGCCAGCTGTCCTCGAGCGCCCACGAGGCCGATCGCGCCCGCCAGGCGATGGGCGAACTGGCCGCGGCCGAGGAGCGGATCCGCAGCCTCGAGCATGAGCTGGGCCAGGCCCGCCGTCGCAGCGACGAGGCCGAGCAGGTCGCCGCGACCGCCACCGCGGCGCGGCAGCGGGCCGAGCGTGAGCGCGAGCTGGCCGAGCAGAAGCTCCAGCGGCGCGCCGAGGCCGGCTCAGCCGAGACGGCGCGCCTGCGCTTCGAGCACGAGCTGCGCGGTCACCGGGCCGGCCACGTGCTCCGGATCCCGGCCGAGCCGGCTGCGAACGTGCCGGCGGCCGTGGAGCCCGCGGTGATCGCGAGACCCGCGCCACCGTCTTCGCTGCCGCGCGTGCCGCCCCGGCCGCCCGCACCCGCCCCATTCTCGTCGCCGCCCGTGCCAGAGGCGCGCACGGAGGCGCCTCCAGCGTCGTGGCCCCGGAGGCCGTTCCGAGGGCCGTGGCCCCGGAGGCCGCTCCGAGCGTCGTGGCCCCGGAGGCCGATCCGGGCGTCGTGGCCAGCCTCCGGACCGAGCTCGCGTCCCGGGCCCGCGCCGACGCCGCCCTGCGCGCACGCCTCATCGACGCCGAGTCGCGGCTCGCCGCCCGGGTCATCCTGGAGCGGCGAACCAGCATCGCGCTCGCCGAGCTGCGAGCGGAGCTCGGCTCGCTGGGCGACGCCTTGGCCCGTGAACGCACACTGAGGGTCGCCTCCGAGCGGCGCACGGCGGAGCTCGAGCGCGAGCTGCGCGACCAGCGGGTCGTCTCGCTGGGGGCGTATGAGGCGATCGGCGAGCTGCGCGAGGTGCTGGTGCGGCTGGCCGCGCCACCCGAGCCCGAACCCGAGCCCGACCCAGAGCCTGAACCGGCGCCGGCGCCGGCCCCGGTCGCGGAGGCCGAGCCCGCTGCCCCGCAGCCCGCCGCGCACGTCCCGGCCCCCGCGCCACCCCCGCAGCCCGCCGCGCAGGCCCCGGTCCCCGCGCCCGCGCCGTCGCGCCTGCCCGCACGGATCCCCGCGCCCCCGGCCCCCGCGGTCGAGCCCGCGCGCCTCAACGACGCGCTCACCCGCCTGCGTGAGACGATCGTCCCCCACGACGCGCCCGCGGCCCCGTCGACCGCGGTGGTGCGCTCGCCGTCGATGCACGAGGCCCTGACCCGCCCCTCGCTGGAGCGGGCGTTTCGCACGATGGCGCGTACTGATCTCGATGCCGCCGGCCGGCTCCTGCTCGAGCTGCTGCCGCTCCAGCGGGTCGTGTATCCGCACGCGGTCGCCTACGACCTCGTGCTCGCGCCCGACCGCTGCGTCTGGGTCTCGGTGCCCAACGGCGTGCCCACGATCGAGGTCCAGACCGCGGCTCGCCCGCGCCAGGAGGTCGACTTCCAGGTCGTCGGCGAGCCCGCCCGCATCGCCCGCCTGCTCACGGTCGGCCGGTTCCGGCGGCGCTTCGGCCTGCGCACGGCGCGCGTGCGCGGGCGCCGGGAGGGACTGGCGGCGCTGTCCTCCCTGCTCGGTGCCCCGCTGGACCTCGGGGCGCTGCATCGCGCGGGCGTGCGCCCGGACCCGCTCATCGCCTTCGGGCTGCTCGCCGCGATGATCGATCCCGCGTGGACCGCGACCGAGCGGTTCACGGTGGCCCACGCATCCCCGGGGCTCAGCCGGACCTATCTCGTCGTGGCCGCGGGGCGCCCGCTCACGGCCACGCGGATCGCCCCCCAGGGCGGCCCGAGCACGACGATCCACTGCACCACCGACGACCTGCTCGCCGCGCTCGCCGGCGAGCCCGTGCCCGGGGTGCGCGTGGACGGCGACGTGGGCGCGTTCCTGTCGTTGCGCAAGTGGATCAAACGCGCACAGAGCGAGTAAAACGCGCCCGGTGCCGCCGCGTCCAGTCGACCCATCCGGCTCGGCTTCTAAGGTAGGAACCGCCGTCTGATGCCCCCCGTCTGCGCCCATCTCCACGTCCATTCCGAGTACTCGCTGCTCGACGGGGCGTGCAAGATCGACGCGCTCGCCGCCCGGGCCGCGGAGTTCGAGCAGCCGGCTCTGGGCCTGACCGATCACGGCGTGATGAACGGCTCGGTGGAGCTGTTCACCGCCTGCCGGAAGCGCGGGATCAAGCCGATCATCGGCTGCGAGATCTACGTCGTCGACGATCACACCCGCCGGGCGCCGGGACGGCTGGAGCGCTTCCACCTCACGCTGCTGGCCGCCAATCCCGCCGGCTACCGCAACCTGGTCAAGCTCTCCTCGCGCGGGTTCCTGGAGGGGTACCAGCGGGGCAAGCCGTCGCTGGACATGGCCCAGCTGGCCGAGCACGGCGAGGGCCTGATCGCGCTCTCGGGCTGCCTGCAATCGCGTTTCTGCCAGCACCTGATCGACGACCGGCCCGACCTGGCCCGCAGCCACGCCGCGGAGCTGATGGCCGCGGTCGGCGCCGACAACGTCTACTTCGAGGTCCAGAAGAACGGCCTGCCCATCCAGGACAAGTGCAACGAGGAGATCGTCCGCATCGCCCGTGAGCTCGGCCGCCCGCTGGTGGGCACCGGTGACGTGCACTACCTGCGGCGCGAGGACTATCACCACCACGCCGCGCTGCTGTGCGTGCAGACCAAGTCGACGCTCAGCCAGCCCAAGATCACCTTCGATACCAACGAGTTCTACCTGCGCTCCAGCCAGGAGATGGCCGAGTCGTTCGCCGAGTGGCCGGAGGCGATCGCCAGCACGGTGGAGATCGCCGAGCGCTGTGACGTGGAGATCGAGCTCGGCCGCCAGCTCATCCCGCGCTACCCGACCCCCGACGGCAGCGAGGAGGGCCTCTACCTGCGCCGCCTCGTCGACGAGGGATTGCGTCACCGCTACGGCGACCCGATCCCGGCCGAGGCGGTTCAGCGCGCCGAGTACGAGCTGGGCGTGATCGACCGGATGGGCTTCAACGCGTACTTCCTGATCGTCTGGGACTTCGTCAAGTTCGCCAAGGACTCCGGCATCGCCGTCGGCCCGGGCCGCGGCTCGGCGGCGGGCTCGATCATCGCCTACTGCCTGCAGATCACCGACGTCGATCCGCTGCGCTACGACCTGCTGTTCGAGCGCTTCCTCAACCCCGAGCGCGTGTCGATGCCCGATATCGACATGGACTTCTCGGTGCGCGGCCGCGAGCGCGTGATCCGCTACGTGACCGAGAAGTACGGCAAGGAGGCGGTCGCGCAGATCGTCACCTTCGGCAAGATGTTCCCGCGGGCCGCCACCCGGGACGCCGCGCGGGTACTGGGCCACGACTACGGCGTGGGCGACCGCCTGGCCAAGCTGATCCCCGACCCCCAGCAGGGACGCCCGCCCAGCTTCAAGGACTGCCTGGCCCCCGGCCAGCCGCTGCGCGCCGAGGTGGACCGCGACGGCACCGCCAAGCAGATCGTCGACGTCGCCCAGGGCCTGGAGGGGATCGTGCGCAACTCCTCCATCCATGCCGCCGCGGTGGTGATCTCCGACCGCCCGCTCACCGACATCCTGCCGCTGCAGATCGCCGATGCCGGCTCCGACGAGAACGGCGACCGCATCTTCCGGACCGTGACGCAGTTCTCGATGAAGCCGGTGGAGCAGCTCGGTCTGCTCAAGATGGACTTCCTGGGCCTGCGCAACCTGGACGTGATCGAGGACGCGCTGGACATCGTCGAGCGCTCGACCGGTGAGCGGCCGGACATGAGCACGCTGCCGCTCGACGATGCGCCCACCTACGAGATGCTGGCCCAGGGCGACGCGGTCGGCGTGTTCCAGTTCGAGTCCGAGGGCATGCGCGAGGCGCTCAAGAAGGTCCGGCCGACCGAGTTCGACGACCTGGTGGCGCTGGGCGCGCTCTATCGCCCCGGCGCGATGGACCAGATCCCCACGTATGCGCGCGGCAAGCGCGACCCGGAGACCATCGCCTATGACGACGAGCGGCTGCGGCCGATCCTGGAGTCCACCAAGGGCGTGATCATCTACCAGGAGCAGGCGATGCAGATCTCCAAGGAGCTGGCTGGCTTCAGCGGCGCCAAGGCGGATGACCTGCGCAAGGCGATCGGCAAGAAGAACCGCGAGGCGATGGCCAAGCTCAAGCCCGAGTTCGTGGAGGGATGCCGGAGGTCGGGGACCAGCGAGTCGGTCATCGAGATGCTGTGGACCACCAACGAGAAGTCGGCCGACTACTCATTTAACAAGTGCGCGTCAGGCCGGACTCGGGTGATCCTTCCGGATGGAACTCGGATCCGGTTGTCGGAGGCGTTCAGGACCCAGCCGGCCGAGCTAATGTCCATGTGGGCCGACGGGACGGTCAGGCCGCACAAGGTCGCGAAGGTCGTGAAGACCGGACGCAAGCAGGTCTACCGCGTGACCTGTGAGAGCGGCCGCCAGATCCGCGTCACGGCGGAGCACCGGCTCCTAACCACCGATGGCTACGTCGAAGTCGGCGAGATGACCGTGGGGGAGACGGAGCTCATCACGCTCCCGATTATCAGTGAGGAGCAGCGGGAGGCACGCCGAAAGACGATGACTCGGCTGGCGCACAGCGCCGACCGTGCCGCCTGGGACCGGGCGGGATCCATCCGCATGAAGGCCTACCAGGACTCCCGTCCGTACGCCGACAAGGCCTCCCATATGAAGCTGATGCACAATCTCCACCCAGAGTTGACGCGCAACGGGGTGGCGGCCATGCACGAGCGGGTCCGGTGGCTGTGGGCGAATGATCCGCAGTGGCGCCTGCGCCAAATGAACAACTCGCTGCGTGCCGTGCAGGCCGCATACGCCACCGGTCCGGGATACGGACATTGCTCCATCGCGAGCAACGGGATGTGGTGCGCCAGTTGGCCGGAGCGCGAGATGTGCGAGTGGCTGATCGACGAGGGCATTGAGTTCGAGATGCACAAGCCGCTGCCGAGCGGGCGCATGTGCGATTTCTACTTCGCCGGCGTCTATTGGGAGATGGACGGCATGGACCGCGTGCCGGAGTACTTCGAGGCAAAGTACGCCGACCTGCCGTTCGTCGTTGTGACGCCTGAGGACTTCAAGTTCCGCGTCGCACGGCACCTGGCCACCTCTCACGCTGAGAACGGCGACCCGGTCGTATCCATCGAGCCGCTAGGGCTCGAGATGACGTACGACGTCGAGATGGCGCCCCACGGCCCTCTCAACTTCATTGCCAATGGGATCGTCTCGCACAACTCGCACGCCGCGTGCTACGCGCTGATCTCCTACCGCACGGCGTGGCTGAAGGCCAACTACCCGGCCGAGTACATGGCGGCGCTCATCTCCTCGGTGATGGACACCAAGGACCGGGTCCCGTTCTTCGTCGCCCAGGCCGAGCAGATGGGGATCGCCATCCTGCCGCCGGACGTGAACCTGTCCGACCACGAGTTCGTGGTCGTCGACGGCAACATCCGCTTCGGGCTCGATGCCGTCAAGGGCGTGGGCTACCAGGCGGTGGAGGCGATCAAGACCGCGCGGGGAGACGGCGGAGCCGTCCGCCCGTTCACGAGCCTGTTCGACTTCTGCGAGCGCGTCGACAACCGCGCCGTCAACAAGAAGGCGATCGAGGCGCTCATCAAGTGCGGCGCCTTCGGCTCCACCAACGACAGTCGCAAGGGCATGCTCATGGTGCTCGAGCAGGCGCAGGCCTCGGGTCAGAAGGCCCAGCAGGACGCGCTCATCGGGCAGGGCTCGATCTTCGACCTCGGTCCGGATCTCGACGGCGATGACGGCGGGACGGGCGCCGCCGCCGCGGGCGCCTTCGCCGGCGCCACGCACGCGCCGATCCCGGGCGACGAGTTCGACCAGACCCAGCTGCTGGCGGCCGAGAAGGAGGCGCTGGGCCTGTTCATCTCCGCGCACCCGCTCAAGGAGGTGGGGCCGGCGTTGCGGGCCAAGGCCGACGGCACGCTGGCGGAGCTGCCCGCTCGCCGCGACGGCGATTGGGTCACGATCGGCGGGATGGTCACCCAGGCCAAGAAGATCAAGACCAAGAAGGGCGACTTCATGATGTTCGCCACCCTCTATGACCTGGAGACGTCGGTCGAGATCATCGTGTTCGGCAAGACCCTGGCCTCGTGTGAGGACGTGCTGCAGACCGACTCCATCGTGCTCGTGCGCGGCAAGGTCGATCACAAGGACCGCGACACGACCTGCCTCATCGCCCAGCAGGTGGAGCGCTTCGAGCCCACCGAGGAGGAGGTGCTAGACGGCGCAGGTCCAGGCCGCCAAGCCGGCCCTCAGCCCCAGCGCGCTCAGGCTGCGCCTCGACGCCACCGCGCTGCCCGCCTCGGTGCTGGATGAGCTCAAGGATCTGCTCTCCGGGTTCCCGGGGGAGTCCGACGTCGTCATCGAGCTGAGCACCACCGTCGGGCACCGCCGGCTGAAGCTCGGGCCGAGCTTCCGCGTCACGCACAGCGCGGGCCTTCACGCCGAGCTCGACTCGCTGCTCGGCTCCGCGCTCATGCCCGAGGCCGCGGCCGAGCGCGAGCCGGAGCCCGCCGGCGTCAGCTGAGGCGCGCCCGGTCGCAGCCCGCCGCCCCTGCCGTCCGTCGACGGCCGATCGGACCGCGCTGACGTTGAACTTCTGCACGGTACCTCCGACGTCCGTCGAGTGGCTCGACGCATGTCCGGCTTCGTGGGGCTCTCGTTTGCCTCGAAGGGCGATTCCGACGATGAGAATCGTGGCCCGCCCTCCGAGCAAGGAATGCCCCGCCACATGCCTCAGACGTCCCGCCGCCTCACCCCGATCCGCACTCTCGCTATCGGGCTGCTTGCCGGTGCCGCAATGTTCGCCTCCACCGTCGGCTCCGCCTCGGCCCTCATCGCCCCGAATCAGAAGCGCGTCTGCGCGTACACCTCGTCGAACGCCGTCAGCGGGCTGCAGAGCTTTGCGTCGCTTGTCGGTCGCCAGGCCATCGACTGCGCGATGGTCTACACCGGTACCAGCGACTGGCCCAGTTTGGACAACCCGTGGTTCTTGAACCTCTCCAACTACGGATCAGAACTGGGGGCGATGGGTCCAGAACAGCCCGCTTAACGATCGCCGGCAGCTGATCGTCAACATGCCGCTGATCCCCACGAGCGCCACCTCCGATGACTGGCGCGCGATCGGCGCGGCGGGCGGCTATGAGCAGTACGCCACCACGCTGGCCCAGAACCTCATCAGCACGGCGTGGGCGACAGCATCATCGTCCTCGGCGCGGAGGCCAATGGGTCCTGGGAGAGCGACTACGTCGGCTCCACTCCGCAGCAGATGGCCGAGTGGGTCCAGTTCTGGCGCAACACCGTGCGCGCGATGCGCGCCGTGCCGGGCGCGGCTTTCCAGTTCGTCTGGGCCGTGAACAACCGCTTCCCCGCGACTCCGTTCGCGCAGTACTACCCGGGCGACGACGTCGTGGACATGATCGGCGACGACGCGTACGACAGCGGGGTCACCGCCGACTCGAACGACTGGAACGAGGTCTACAACAGCGCCGGGGGCCTCGCCGCCCTCGTCGCGTTCGCCAACCAGCACGCCAAGCCGATCGCGTTGCCCGAATGGGGCGTCGGGAGTGCGTGACTCGTCCACGCTCGCCGGCAACGACGACCCGGCCTACATGCAGGGCATGGGCCAGGTGATCGCCTCCAGCAACGTCGCGTTCCAGACTACTTCTTCGCCCACGAATGGCAGACCGAACTCCAGCAGGGGCCGCAGAGCCTCGCGATGTATCGGTACGAGTTCGGCGACGGCGGGCACGCCGCCGGGCTGAACGACGGGATGGACATGGTCCCAGCCCCGATTTACCCCGCGCAGACGCTGCCGTCGACCATCTCGACGCCTGGCGCGGCCACGTCCGGTCTGACGTCGGTGGCGGGAACGTCGCTGCCCGACACCACCGTGGCCGCCCCGGCTGACGATCCGGTGCCGGTCGCCCCGCCCAAGAACACCACGTCGAGCAAGCCGGTCACCACGACGGCGCCCGTGACCTCGCAGCCCAGCAATACGACAACCGCGTTGCGGCCGACACGGACGACGACAGCATCCAACTCGACCGCGGCGGCAATGAAGTTCCGTCCACTCAGAAGCGGCCGGTCGCCAAGACCCACCGGCGGCGAAGCGCCACCAAGAAAAAGCTGAAGCGCGCGAGCGTCCGGCGTGCGGCCAAGCGCCGCTCGACTGGTCGCTGACGCGACTACTTGATGTGGAGATTGATCCCCAGCAGCAGCAACGGCCAGAGCACGATGGCGAGGACGGCCGAGATGATCGGCTTGAGCGTGTCAACGTGCTTGAGGTAGTGGTGGCTGGAGGCGAGCAGGACGCCGACGATCAGCCAGATCACGCTGCTCAAGCTCAGTCTCATGGGGTCTCCTCTACCGGGGACGGGCTCCGGTCCACACTACCCACGGACCGGGCGGCGCACGCCGCCCGGTCCGGAGCAGCCGGTGTCAGGGCAGCGAGAGCGCGGCGTAGCCCAGGAGCGTCCCGATCAATACCGGCGGTCCGTTCTTGGGGACGAGGGTCACCGCCGCGGCGGCCCCGCCGGGGCACCACGTGTTCGGCGTCGTCGCCGTACTTGGCGGGCTGACGGAGACCGTCACCAGCTTGCCCGCTGCCGGCTGGTCGACGCGTGCGAACGTCGTGTCCGAGCACGTCGATGCACCTGTCAGGTCGAGGGCGGCGACCGCCACCTGATACTCGTCGCCGGCAGGAAGTGCCTGGGTGGTCGTGAAGCTGACTTGGACCGGAGCGGTCGGGCTCTTGACCAATTGCCTGGCGACCGGCTTCACCGGCACCACCTTCACGAAGCCGCCCGCGATGTGCGGGGTGGGCGCGTGTGCGAGTTCGACCACCTTGCCGGCGCGCAGCTGGAAGGGGATGCGCCCGGTGAGACGCTGCCCGGTGGGCGTCGTCAACTGCATCGTCCCACCGCCGGTGACCGAGAGCACATTGTGGGCGAACGAGAACTGGATGATCTGTGTCGGCGGATGGTGGCGGTTGAAGCTGAAGCGGATATCCCCACACCGTCCCGGTCTCGTCAGCGGTGGCGAAGGTCCAGTGATTTGGATGGCTCACCACGGGCTTGAACGGGTTCCAGACCATCATGTGGCTGAGGCTCTCGAGCCAGTTGAGTGCATCGTGGGTCCCAGCGTGCTGGTCGAAGGCAACGGACACGTGGGCCCGTCGCGCCTTGGCGACCCACGTGACGTCCTCCTGGTCGAACTCGGCCTCCTCGAACTGGGAGATCAGCGAATTGCCCTCGCCCGCTGTGGCGATGCCGTTGCCCACGCCGACGAACACCCGTGTGTGCTGCAAATTGTTCACCAGTGCCACCGGGTCATGCCCGACCGCATAGAACGAGTTCGGCGGTCCCCACAGCGCGTTCCACGACTGCTTGTAGATGCTGATGAAGTTGGGCGACTCGGGGGAGAGGACGCCGGAGAACGAGCCGGCACTCCCGAAATAGTCGGGACGCTGGGCGGCGAGCATGATGGCCCCGTAGCCGCCCATGGACAGGCCGGCGATCGCATGATCGCTGCGCGACGCGCAGACGTGCAGTCGCTTGCCACAAGCGGCACGATGTCCTGCAGCACCCAGCTCTCAAAGGCCGGATGACGGTTGCCGTTCCACCACTCGTTCGTCCACCACGTGTCGCCGCTGCCGGGGATGACGAGGATCGCCGGGATATTCATCCGGAGTAGCTGCCCGTTGCCGATCTGGAGCCACTGAAGTGACACCGGCGCGGTCGACCCCGCGGTGCCGTGCAGCAGGTAGAGGACAGGCCAGCACTTGCGCGTGTTGTACCCCGTGGGGAGCACGACGTTGGTGACAAGCTTGCCGTTGACGAGATCGACCGGGAACAGGTCCTTGGGACTGACGAACTGGCCGCCCGGCGTGTTCCACTGCTGGACCGTCGCTGCCTGTGCCGAGCCGGCCGTTAATGCGCAACAGACTCGCGCCGAGCAACAGCCCGATGAAGCCGCGCTTGGCCGCGGACCGCCCGGCGCGGAAAGGGACCCTGAACATGTGCCTCCACTGGTTGCGCCCGCGAACTCGCTTCCTTGCCGCGGCGGCGTGCTGAATTGCCCGTCAGGGACCCCGGTGCCCCGCGGGGCAATCTAGCAGAGGGGGTGGCGTCCGGCCGACGGCTGCGCCGGATCCTGCGGAGCCGATTGCCCTGCGCCCGACGACCGGCCTCAGCTGGGGAGCCAGGGACCGCGCCAGCCGCCGAACCCCGCCAGGAGCCCGTCGGCCTCGGCCGGTCCCCAGGAGCCCTGGGCATAGGGGATGACCGGGGGCGGGGAGTCCAGCAGCGGCTGGAGCACGCGCCAGCACTCCTCGACGTTGTCCTGGCGGGTGAAGTGGCTGGCGTCGCCGACGAGGGCCGCGTGCAGCAGCACCTCATACGGGGTGTCCCCGGCGCCGCCCTCGTTGGCGAACTCCATGTCGAGATCGATCTCCGCGGCGCCCGTCTTGTCGGCGCGGTGGGCGTCGAGCACGATCCGGATCCCGGTGGCGGGGTCGACCCGGATGACGATCTGGCTGGGCTCCGGCCGACGGCGGCCGCTGGGGATGAAGGGAAGCCGCGGGGCGTGACGGAAGACCAGCCGCATCTCGGTCTGGGTGACGGGCAGGCGCTTGCCGGTGCGGATGAAGAACGGCACGCCCGACCACCGCCAGCTGTCGATGTCGAGGCGCAGGGCGGCGTAGGTCTCCGTGGCCGAGTTGGCCCGGACGCCGTCGATGTCGCGGTAGCCCTCGTACTGGCCGCGGACATAGTGCTCGGGCTTGGCGTCCGCCATCGCCGCGAACACCGCCTGCTTGGCGTCCTTCTGGCTGTCGGGGTCACCGGCGGCGGGCGGGTCCATCGCGATGCCGGCGACGATCTGCATCAGGTGGTTGACCACGACGTCGCGCAGCGCCCCCACCGGGTCGTAGAAGTGACCGCGGTCCTGGACCCCGAAGCTCTCGGCCATCGTGATCTGGACCGACGAGACGTAGCCGCGGTTCCAGACCGGCTCGAGGATCGCGTTGGCGAAGCGCAGGTACAGGATCTCCTCGAGGCCCAGCTTGCCCAGGAAGTGGTCGATCCGGTACAGCTGAGGCTCCTCCAGGTACTTGTGCAGATCGCGCGCCAGCGCCCGCGCCGAGTTGAGGTCGTGGCCGAACGGCTTCTCCACGACCACCCGGCGGCCGCCCTGGACGAGCTTGGCCTCCGACAGCCCGGCGATCACCGTCTCAAACAGCGTCGGCGGGATCTCCAGGTAGAAGACCGGGATTGGCGGCGTCGCCCAGCGCCGCGGCCACCGCCTCGTAGGTGGCCCCGTCGTTGAAGTCGCCGCTCACGTAGGACAGCCGCGCGGCGAACCGCTTCCACACGGCGTCGTCGATGGGCTCGCCCGTGGCCTTGACGGCATCGAGCGCGTGCTGGCGCAGGTGCTCCACGGTCCAGTCCTCCACCGCCACCCCGATCACGGGGCAGTCCAGCAGCCCGCGCTCGTCGAGCCGGTACAGCGAGCGCAGCGTCATCTTGCGGGCGAGGTCGCCGGTGATGCCGAAGACGACGAGAGCGTCTCCGGGACGGCTGGTCAGGGCGCTCATGTGGCGCAGACGCTAGCGGGATCTGGCGCGGTGGGAGGCCGATCGCTTGCGGGACGCCAGCCCGCGCTTGCGCAGCGTGAAGCACAGCTCGACCTCGGTCGCGATCCGGCCCCTGGCGCTCGGGTCCCTGGGTCTCGATCACGAGCGGGAGCTTCTCGAACCGGGGCTCTGACAGATAGGCGGCGCATCCGCGCTCGCCCAGCTCCCCGGTGCCGATGTTGGCGTGACGATCGCGGTTTGATCCCAGCGGTGTCTGGGAGTCGTTGAGGTGCAGCGACCCCAGGCGCTTGATTCCCACGACCCGGTCAAACTCGTCCATCGTCTCGGTGAGACCGGCGGCCGTCCGGATGTCGTAGCCCGAGGCCAGCAGGTGGCAGGAGTCCAGGCACACCCCGAGGCGCTTGCCGCCGCCCGCGGCCGAGATCAGATCAGCGAGCTCCTCGAAGGAGCGCCCCAGTGTCCCGCCCGCCCCGGCGGTGTCCTCGAGGTGCAGCGGACAGCGATCGGTCTCCGACAGCGCCTCCTTGATCACCTTGCCCGCCCGCGTGATCGCCGCCTTGACGTCGCCGCCCTTGGCTGACCCGGGGTGCAGGACGACGCCGGCGGCGCCGATCCCGGCCCCGACGCGCAGCGACTGGATCAGCGAGGCGCGCGTCTTGTCACGCATCTCGGGATCTTCGGTGGCGCAGTTGAGCAGGTACACGGCGTGGATGAGCACCGCCTTGACCGGGCTGGGCTTCATCGCCTTGCGGAACGCCGCGAAGTCGTCGTCGCCGTAGGCGGTGGGTCGCCACATTCGCGGCGACTGATTGAAGATCTGGATGGCTTCACAGCCCTTTTCGACTCCGCGCTCGACGGCCTTGTCCAGACCGCCCGCCGGTGATACGTGGGCGCCAATTAGCATGCTTGAGAAATGTCCTTACGTGTTCGGTTCGCTCCGTCCCCCACGGGGGCCCTGCATATCGGCGGCGCGCGGACCGCGCTGTACAACTGGCTGCTGGCGCGCGGACAGGGAGGCACGCTTGTCCTGCGGATCGAAGATACCGACCGGGAGCGCTCGACGCCTGAGAACGTCGAGCAGATCCTCGACGCGCTGGAATGGCTCAACCTCGACTACGACGAGGGCCCGATCCTCCAGTCCGAGCGCGCCGACCGCCACGCCGAGGTGGTGGCGCAGCTGCTGGCCGACGGGCACGCCTACCACTCCGGCGGCCACCGTCGACGACGTGCGCGCCTACAAGGAGCGCCACGGCTCCGATCGCGGCTTTCGCGGCGACCCGGAGGCCTCGGGCGCCGTCCGCCTGCGCGTGCCTGACACGGGGGAGACCGTCGTCTCGGACATCGTCCGTGGCGAGGTCGCCTTCCCCAACGCCAGCCAGGACGATCCGGTCATCGCCCGGGCCGACGGCACGCCGGTCTACAACCTGGCGGTCGCGGTCGACGACCTCGATGCCGGCATCACCCACGTGGTGCGTGGCGAGGACCACATCTCCAACACGCCCAAGCAGATGTGGGTGCTCCAGGCGCTGGGCGCACCCGTCCCGCACTACGCGCACCTCTCGCTGCTCTACGGCCCCGACGGCAAGAAGCTCTCCAAGCGCCACGGCGCCGCGTCGGTGCAGGAGCTGCGCGACGCCGGCTATCTGCCGGAGGCGGTCGACAACTACGTCGCCCTGCTCGGCGCCGGCTTTGCCTCCGACGAGGAGTTCTTCAGCCTCCCCGAGCTCGCCGAGCGCTTCCGCCTCGAGCGCGTCTCCAAGAACCCGGCGATCTTCGACGAGCAGAAGCTGCGCCACCTCGACGGCCGCCACCTGCGCGCGCTCGGCACCGACGCGCTGACGGCGCGCCTGGAGCAGTTCACCGGGCGCACCGGCCTGCGCGGCGCCGTCGAGATCACGGAGGAGAAGATCCAGACGCTGGCGGACTTCTGGCCGCTGGTGTCGTTCTTCTTCGACGGCCCGGTCGACGACCCCAAGGCCTTTGCCAAGACCATCGGCGCCGACGGCGGGGCGGAGGCGCTGGGCGCGGCGCGGGCCGCGTTGGAGCAGGCGGAGCCGTTCGATGCCGAGCACGTCGAGACCGCGCTGCGCTCCGTCGTCGAGCGGCTGGACACCAAACCGGGAAAGGTGTTTCAGCCGGTGCGGGTCGCCATCGCCGGTCAGACCGTCTCGCCCGGTATCTTCGAGAGTGTTGCGCTGCTCGGAAAGGACGAGACATTGGCCAGGATCGACTCCGCACTGGCCCGCGCGCGGGACGACGTCGACTGATCGCAGCCCAAGAAAAGGCTAAACCGCCGCCCCCATCTGCCGATAGTAAGGGCAGTGCTTGGGAGCAAGCCGATTTCTGCGACTCTGACGCGCCCGCGAACGGGTAAGAAGGGATGAGATCCCGGTGGCAACTGCTGCTTTGAAGACTGCTGTGCCGACTGACCCATACGCCACGCGTGAGCGCCACCACAACGAAGGCCACGGCCGGCGGCTGACGACGGCCTTCGAGGCCCTCGAGGCCTACCCGGTCCTGGTCGAGTCGCGCAACCGCGTCCTGCGTCTGTTCGAGGACGGCGAGCCGTCGGTCGGCGACGTCGTGGCGGCCGTCGAGGCCGACGTCGCGCTGGCCGTCACCGTCGTGCGCCTGGCCAACCAGGTCGAGGGCCCGACTGCCGGCCGCATCGACAGCGTCGTCGCCGGCGTCGACGTGCTCAGCCCGCGCACCGTGCACGCGATCGCCAGCCGCGCCCGCACCTTTGACTTCTTCGAGCGCACCGCCGTCTGGCAGGGCATCCCCGAGCGCTTCCGCCTGCACTCGGTCGCCACCCAGCGCGCCGCCGACCGCCTGGCCCGCGAGATCGGCTACGAGGCCCGTGACCGCCTGATGGTCACCTCGCTGCTGCACGACATCGGCAAGCTCGTGCTCGTCCACGCCTATCCCGGCTATCCGTCGCAGGTCCACGGCGAGGCCCGCACGCCGGAGGATCGCCTCCAGCGCGAGCGCCGCGAGCTCGGCGTCGACCACGCCCTCGTCGGTGGCGTCCTCGCCCGCCGCTGGGCGCTGCCCAAGTCGATCGCCAGCGTCATCGAGCGTCACCACGCCGAGGACGCGACCGGCGAGGCCGCGCTCGTCCGTCTCGCCGACATGCTCGCCCACTACGTGCTCGGCGGGTCGATCACCCCGTCGGAGCTGCTGGCGGTGGCCCGCACCGTCGGCCTGACCCCGGCCAGCCTGCGCAAGGTCATGTACGAGCTGCCGCTGCCCGCCTCGGGCGAGCGTCCCCGCCAGGTGGAGCCGTGCCCGATGTCCAGCCGCGAGGTCGACGTCCTGCGCCGCCTCGCCCGCGGGATGGTCTACAAGCAGATCGCCAACGAGCTGGGGCTGTCGACGAGCACGATCCGCACCCACCTGCACAACGTGTACGGCAAGCTCGGCGCCATGGATCGCGCCCAGGCGGTCCTCATCGCCACCGAGCGCGGCTGGATCTGAGTCGCGGGCCCGCGCGCCACTCGCCGTCTCTGAGCAGCGACGACCAATAGCATCGGGCGCGCATGATCTCGATCACCACCAAGTCGCCGTATGCACTGAGCGCACTGGTGGAGTTGCACCGCCAGGGCGGCGCCGGGCCGGTCCCGATCGCCGAGCTGGCCCGGCGGCGTGAGATCCCTGTGCAGTTCCTGGAGCACCTGTTCGCGACCCTGCGCCGCGCCGGGATCCTGCGCTCGCAGCGCGGCGTCAAGGGCGGCTACAGCTTCGCCCGCCCCAGCGACGAGGTGACCGTGCTCGAGCTCGTGGAGCTGCTCGACGGTCCCGCTCGGCTCGGAGGCGACCGGCGTGTTCGCCGCGGCCGCCGAGGCGGCCCGCACCGTCCTGGCCGAGGCGACCGTGGCCTCGGTCGCCGAGGAGGAGCTCCGCGCGGCGGGCGCGCCGATGTACCACATCTGACCAGCGGTCCACGGTTTGTCTAGGGTGTCTCGCAGCATGAGCGAGATCCAGACCAACATCATCGATCTGGTCGGGCGCACGCCCATCGTCCAGCTGACGCGTCTGGCGCCCAGCACCCGAGGTCGAGCTGTTCGCCAAGCTCGAGTCGTTCAACCCCGGCGGCAGCGTCAAGGACCGCATCGGCGTGGCCATGATCGAGGCGGCCGAGCGCGAGGGACGCATCGAGCCCGGAAGCACGACGATCGTCGAGGCGACCAGCGGCAACACCGGGATCGCGCTGGCCTTCGTCTGCGCCGCCAAGGGCTACGACCTGATCCTCACGCTCCCGCAGGGCATGAGCCGCGAGCGCGAGGCGCTGCTGCGCCTCTACGGGGCCACGGTGGAGATGGTCGAGTCGCTGGGCGGCATGACCGAGGCCGTCCAGGCCGCCCAGTCGCTGGCGACGCGCGACGACGTGTTCCTGCCCGACCAGTTCTCCAACCCCGCCAACCCGGAGATCCACCGCCGCACCACGGGGCCGGAGTTGTGGGAGGCGCTCGACGGGCGCATCGACGTGTTCGTCGCCGGCGTGGGCACCGGGGGGACGATCACCGGCGCGGGGGAGGTGCTCAAGGAGCGCAACCCGGGCTGCCGGATCGTGGCGGTCGAGCCGCGCAACTCCGCCGTGCTCTCGGGCGGGCGCCGCGGGTCCGCACAAGATCCAGGGGATCGGCGCCGGCTTCGTCCCCGAGGTGCTCAACCGGGATCTGCTCGACGAGGTGATCACCGTCGACGACGAGGACGCGATCGAGACGGCTCGCCTGCTGGCGCGCCGCGAGGGCGTCCTGGCGGGGATCTCGTGCGGCGCCGCCGTGTGGGCGGCGCTGCAGATCGCGCGCGCGCCCGGAGTTCCGCGGCGGCTCGGATCGCCACCATCCTGCCCGATTCGGGCGAGCGCTATGTCTCGACTCCGTTCTTCGCTCCCTGACAAGCCGGCGCTTGACCGATCGGTAGCCTTTATCGCCATGTTCGGCCTCGGCCTGATGGCGCGCACCGTGGCGGAGATCCGGTGTGACGTGAGCTGCCGCCAAGAGCCGCGATCCGGCCGCGCGCGGGGTCAGCTCGCTCGAGATCCTCGCCGCCTGGCCCGGCGTCCACGCGCTGCTCGCCCACCGCGTCGCGCACGCCCTCTACGGGGCGCGCGTCCCGCTGCTCCCGCGCCTCATCGCGGCGCTGGCGCGCGCCGTGACCGGCATCGAGATCCACCCGGCGGCGGAGATCGGCAACGGGTTCTTCATCGACCACGGGATGGGCGTGGTGATCGGCGAGACGGCCGAGATCGGCGACGACGTCACGATGTACCAGGGCGTGACCCTCGGCGGCACCGGCTTTGCCACCGGCAAGCGCCATCCGACCGTGCAGGACAACGTCACCATCGGCTCCGGGGCCAAGCTGCTGGGCCCGATCACGGTCGGCCACGGCGCCAAGATCGGCGCCAACAGCGTCGTCATCCACGACGTCCCGCCCAACTCCACCGTCGTCGGCAACCCCGGCCATCCGGTCCGGGTCGAGGGCCGGCGGCCCGAGGGCCCCGACACCGACTGGATCCACCTGCCCGACCCGGTGGCCGACGCCATCCGCGGCCTGTCGAGCCGGATCGCCGCGCTCGAGGTCGCCGCCGACGAGGCCGAGGACCACGCCGCCGGGCGAGGTGCGCCAGCTGCGCCGGGCGGCGGGCGGTCAGCCCGACGGACGCTCCAATCCGTCGGTCGGACCTAGTCCAGCGGGCGGGTAGGCTCGTCGCCGCCGCCGCGTGGCGGCAGCGCGTGCAGCGGCGGCAGGGAGGCGGTGCCGGCCTCGATGCCGGCGTCGGGCATGTTGCGCCGCGCCCGGACCAGGTACAGGGGCCGCCCCTTGACCTCGTCGTAGATGCGCCCGACGTACTCGCCGATGATCCCGATCGCGATCAGCTCGATGCCGCCGAGCAGCAGGATGAGGATGGTGACCGCGCTGAAGCCCGGCAGGTAGGAGCCGAGGATGCGCAGGACGGCGACGATGGGGATGGCGATGAAGGCCAGCGTCGAGATGATGAAGCCCAGCAGCGTGGCCAGCTGCAGCGGGCGGTGCGAGAACGACGAGATCGCGTCCAGCGAGAAGCGCAGCATCCGCGGCAGCGTGTACTTGGTCTCGCCGGCGTAGCGCGAGTCGCGGTGGTAGGGGACGGCCGCCTGCGTGTAGCCGACCCACACCGTCATCCCCCGCAGGAACCGGTTGCGCTCACGCATCGACAGCAGCGCGTCGAGGGGGCGGCGGTCCAGCAGCCGGAAGTCGCCCGAGTTGTGCTGGAGCTCGACCTGGGCGAGCTTGTCGAACAGCCGGTAGAACCAGCGGGCGGTGCTCAGCTTGAAGCGCGACTCGCCGTCGCGCTGCTCGCGGACGGCGTAGACGACGTCGCACCCCGCCCGCCAGTGGTCGAGCATCGTGGTGATCACCTCGGGCGGGTCCTGGAGATCGGCGTCGAGCATCACGACGGCGTCGCCGCGGGCGTGATCGAGGCCGGCGGTCAGCGCCGTCTGGTGCCCGAAGTTCCGTGACAGGTAGACGACGCGCACGCGAGGGTCGTTGGCGGCCAGGGCCTCGAGCTTCATCGGCGTGCCGTCGGTGGACCCGTCGTCGACGAGGACGAGCTCGAAGGGCAGCGCGTCCAGGGCCGCGCACACGCGCGCGTGGAACTCGTCGATCGTGGCGTCCTCGTTGTAGACGGGAGCCACGACGCTGACCAGCGACAGCTCACGCGGCTCGCCGTCGAAGATTGTCGGCGCGTCGCTCATCGCTGCATCGTACGGGCTCGGTACCCCATGTCGTTACAGGAACCCGTGCGGGATGTAGCCGAGCAGCGTGATGCCCTGGACGACGCCGGTGAAGACGACCGCGGTCGTGGCCAGACGGCGATCGCGCCCCAGCGCGGCCAGCGGCAGCAGCCAGGCGACGTACCACGGCAGCAGCGAGCTCGAGGCCACGAGCATGGCCAGCATCGCCCAGCCGGCGCCGTCGAGCCAGTCCATCTGGCCCCGCCACACCCGCCGCAGCAGCCAGCACAGGGTGAGCGTGAACGCGCCGGCGAGCACGAAGCCGGTGATGTGCCCCAGCGTCGGCAGGCCCAGCTTGGACGAGATGACGCCCGGGATGCTCAGCCAGCCGCCCTCGCGCTGGCTCTTGATGACGGCTCCGAGCATGTGGAACGACCCGGCGCCGAAGACGCCGAAGCTCAGCGCGGCGAGCGCCGCCAGCCCGACGCCCGCTCCGAGCGCGAGGCGGCGGCGGCCCGCCTTGGGCAGTCCCGCGGGGCCGCCGGCGGCGAGCGCGAAGGGAGGACGAGGCCGGCGGTCAGCTTGACGCCGATCGCCAGCACGCTCAGCCCGCCGCCCACCCCTCCCGCGAGGCGAGGATGGCGTAGACGCCGCCCACCATCGCCAGCAGCATGAGCAGGTCGTTGTGGCCGCCGCCCACTCCGTAGATCACCAGCAGCGGGTTCAGGCCCACGAGCGCCGCCGCCTTGACGGGGTCGTTGCCGCGCAGCCGGGCGCAGCGCCACACCACCGCCACCAGCGCGAGGCTCGCCACCGCCGCGATCGACTTGTAGGCGAACACGCTGGTCGCGATCGTGAGCGGGGCCAGCAGGTAGGTGGAGACCGTGAACACCGGACCGTAGGCGCTCGGGGTGGTGGTGGACCACTTGGCTCCGACGTAGGGGAACACGGCGTCCAGGTTGATCGCGTAGGGCCCGTGCGTGTAGGGGTTGATCCCATACATCGCGCCCATCCGCGCGTAGGCCTGATAGCTGAAGACGTCGGTGGACGCCAGCGGCGGGGCCAGGAGCACGACCGCGTGCACGGCGACGATCGCCACCAGGACCACGCGCGCCGACAGCTGCCCCGCCAGCGCGACGACGGCGGCGTAGGAGACGAACATCAGCACCAGCGCGGCGATCGGCGCCGCCGACGTGCAGATTGAGGAACAGCGACCCGAACGCGCCGGCGAGGGACGCCGGGACACACCGGATCGACTCCGGCAGCAGCGACTGGGTGTGGGCCGCCGCGACGGCGATCACCGCTCCGCTGAGCACGAGGCCGCCGGGCGGCCACCCGCGCCGGCTCAGCCTCCGTCGGCCGCGGCTCGGCTCGCGGCGGGCTGCCGGGAGCGCGATGGAGGGCCTGCGCGGGCGCGACGCCCGGGGCGACCGGGAGGGCGAAGCCGGGGGTGGCCGGAGCGGCGGCGCTGGCGGCGAGGGCGGCGGTGGCCGTGACCCCGGCCGCTGGGGGCGATGACGTCCAGCACGCGCGCGGGCGCTCGATACCGCCGCTCGGCGGCATCGCGCTCGCTGGGCTGGTGGCACTCATCCTGTTCAGGATGCCCGGACGCGGACCTGGTGCGGTTTGAGCAACATTGGAATCTTATTAATTGAGCGTCGTGGCGGGCGCGATGCCGGCCCGGGCGAGGGCCGCCGGCGCGCTGCGTTTCATCACAGGGACCAGCAGCATCGCCTCGACGGCGATTCGGGTGGACATCTTGGAGCTACCCACCGCGCGGTCTGCGAACACGATCGGGTATCTCGCGCACGCGAAAGCCGGCCAGCAGGGCCCGGTAGGTGACCTCGATCTGGAAGACGTAGCCCTCGGCCCGGACGCTGGGCAGGTCGATCGCCTCCAGAACCTCGCGCCGGATGCATTTGAAGCCGCCGGTTAGGTCCCGCACCTGCACGCCGAGGATGCGCCGTGCGTAGATCCCGCCGCCGCGGCTGACCAGCCGCCTGAGCAGGCCCCAGTCGCGCACCCCGCCGCCCGGCACGTAGCGGCTGCCCAGCACGAGGTCGGCGTCCTCGGCGGCGGCCAGCAGCTGCGGGAGGTACCGCGGGTCGTGGGAGAAATCGGCGTCCATCTCGATCACCAGCTCGGCACCGCCGGAGAGCGCCCGCGCGAAACCGGCCAGATAGGCCTGACCCAGGCCGCTCTTGCCGGGGCGGTGCAGCACCTCGACCCACTCGCACTCGGCGGCCAGCTCGTCCGCGATCGCGCCGGTGCCGTCCGGGGAGTTGTCGTCCACGATCAGGATCCGGTGGTCGTCCGGAGCCGCGCGCTTGAGCTCGGCGGCGGCCGCGACGACGATGTTCCGCACGTTGTCGGCCTCGTTGTAGGTGGGGATGACCAGCCAGACGGTGGCACTCATGGCGGACGCAGCGTAATCGCCCGCGCGGAAGGTGGCCGCGCGAACCCGAGCCCGCCCGCCTCCCGCCTACCCCCGCCTGCCCCCCGCCGGCCCCGCGAGCGCGGGCGGAGCATTGCACCAGCGGCGGGGGCCGGCCCTGCACGGCATCATGTCTTCGGGGACACGCGATGGACGACGCCTACTCGACACTCCAGGAAGGCCCGCGCCCCGGCCTGCGCCCGCGGGTCACGGGCGAGCGCCCGCGCGGGCCGGTGGCGCCCCATCACCGCCGAAGGCGGATCATCGCCGTGCTGGTCGTCGCGGCGGCGGTGGCGCTCATCGCCGGCCTGGCGGTCGGCGCGGCCTCGTCGGGAAGTCATGCGCCGGCGCACCGGAACGCGGTGGCGTCCAACGGCTACTTCCGGCGCATCAAGACGCTGGCCAGCGGCGGCGCGGGCTCGTTCGTGGTGGACGAGCAGCGCGCGGAGAGCCAGGCGATCACGCGCACGCTCTCCTACACGCCGTTCGTGCGCGCCGCCGGTTCCCAGCACAAGGAGGTGGCGCTCACCTTCGACGACGGGCCGGGCCCCTACACGCCCGACGTCCTGCGCGTCCTCGTCCGCGAGCACGTGCCGGCGACCTTCTTCGAGGTCGGGATCGAGGAGCGCTACTTCCACGCCGCCACCGCCCAGATCGTCGCTCGCGGCTATCCCATCGGTGACCACACCGAGAACCATCAGCCCATGTCCCAGCTCAAGCGCAGGGCGCAGCTGGCCCAGCTCGTCCAGGACTCCGCCGCGATCGGCGACTACGGCGCGCCGTTCCCGCGGATGTTCCGGCCTCCCTACGGGATGTGGAACCACACCACCCTCGCCCTCCTGCGCAAGTACCAGATGCTCATGGTCCTGTGGTCCGTCGACACCGACGACTACGAGCGGCCCGGCGTCAACGTGATCGTGCAGCGGGCGCTGGCCGGGCTGAAGCCGGGGGCCATCATCCTGCTGCACGACGCGGGCGGCGACCGGTCGCAGACCGTGGCCGCCCTGCCGCTCATCATCAAGGCCCTGCGCAAGCGCGGCTACAAGCTCGTCACCGTCCCGCGGCTGCTGCTCGACAACCCCGCGCCCAGGGACCAGGACGTGGCCGGGCTGGTGGGCGCCGGGGGATAGCGGGCACGCTCGCGGCGCCCCGCGCCACGAGGTCCGCCCGGCGCGTTCAGCGACGCTGGTAGGCGACGCGATTCCAGCTGGGCTCGGGCGCGAGCTCGATCGGCTCGCCGCCGCGATCGGGCTGGACGTAGACGAACGCGGAGGTGTCGTCGTCGAACGCGATGTCCAGCTCTCCCTCCTTGACGCGCTGGTCCAGCCAGGCGCCGCGGAAGATCAGGCGCCGCAGCCAGTGCACGAGCGAGCGCTCGGAGGGGCCGACCAGCTCGGCCCAGCACTCGTTGACGTGCTCGCCCAGCGCGGACGCGGGATCGGTGACCTCGCCGTTGACGACGAGGTTGATGAGGTCCTCGGCCTCGTCCTCCTCGACGGCGCCGCTGATGAAGCCGAGCTTGCGCG
Source organism: uncultured Solirubrobacteraceae bacterium (assembly GCA_963764125.1). GTDB lineage: Bacteria > Actinomycetota > Thermoleophilia > Solirubrobacterales > Solirubrobacteraceae > Palsa-465. Next base: position 12,829 of record CAVXRR010000026.1, on the reverse strand, counting down.
CCGACTGCTCGCAGCGCTCGCGGAAGTCGCGCTCGTTGAAGGTGAACCGCAGTTCGCCGTACTCGAGCACGAAGTCGTCGCCCGAGCTGTAGTTGCCGCGTCGGTACATCGCGTCGGCATCATATGGGCGAATCCTGCTCCCCCGGGACCCCTGAATTAGATGTTGCAGCGGGAGGGGGGTGGAAGAGGTCCGGCTCGAGGCTCTTATCTATATGGAGCCGGATCCACCGACGGTCCTGATCGTAGAGGACCACTGCGCGACGCGCCGCTTCCTGGCCGACAACCTGGCCGCCGACGGCTACGAGCCGCTCGAGGCCGGCACCGCCGCCGAGGGCCTGCGCCTGATCGCCGCGGGGCCGCCGGAGCTCGCCATCATCGATCTGGGGCTGCCCGACCGCGACGGGCTGGAGCTGCTCACCGAGGTTCGCTCCTCCGCTCGCCGCGGCGGCAGCCTGGACTCCCTGCTGCCCGTGCTCATCCTCAGCGGCCGCGCCGGCGAGCTCGATCGCATCCGCGGCTTTGAGCGCGGAACCGACGACTATCTGGTCAAGCCGTTCAGCTACGGCGAGCTCCGGGGCCGGCTCGACGCACTGCTGCGCCGGGCCCGCGCCCGGCCGCGTCTGGGCCGGCTGCGCGTCGGTGCGCTGGAGCTTGACCCGATGTCACGCGATGCGTGGGTCGACGGGGAGGCGGTCCGTCTCACCAACAAGGAGTTCGCCCTGGCCCTGCTCCTGGCCACCGAGCCGATGCGCGTGTTCACGCGCGCGGAGCTGCTCGCGGAGGTGTGGGGCTTTCAGTCGGTGGGGGCGACGCGCACGCTGGACTCGCACGCCTCTCGCCTGCGGCGCAAGCTCAGCGTCGGGAGCCGGCGGTTCGTGGTCAACGTGTGGGGCATCGGCTACCGGCTGCTGGACGGGAGCTCGACGTGGTGAGCGCGGCGGTCTCGGTGGCCGGTTGGGTGGCGGCGGGGCTGGTCGGGGCCCTCGCGGTGAGCGTGCTGCGGCTCTACGGGGACCGGATGGAGGCCGTCGCGCGCGCGTGTCACGAGCTGCGCGGCCCGCTGACGGCGGCTCGGCTCGGCCTGGCGGCGCCGACGGGACAGGAGCTGCCCTCGCCCGGGCGGTTGCGCGCGATCGACACCGAACTGGGCCGCGCGGCGCTCGCGCTCGACGACCTGTCGGGCGCCGGCGGCGGTGGCCGGAGGCTGTGGCGGCTGGACCGCGTGGATGTCAGAGAGCTCGTCACCGACTGCGTCGAGGCGTGGCAGGCGACCGCCTCGGCGGGCGGCGGCGCGGTCGGCGTGGGATGGAGTGGGGAGGAGGTCGGCCGTGTGGGGGGACCGGCTGCGGCTGGCTCAGGCGATCGGCAACCTCATCGCCAACGCCATCGAGCACGGACGGGGTCCGGTCGGCGTCGAGGTCGCGGCGCGCGGGGGACTGGTGCGGATCGCCGTCTCCGACGACGGTCCCGGCCTGCCGGCGCCGGTGGCCGAGCTGCGGCGGCGTCCGCGACGGGGCCGGGGCACTCGCGGCCGCGGGCTGGCGATCGCCGCCGACGTGGCCGAGGCCCACGGCGGCGCGCTCGTCTCCGCGCCCGCGCAGAGCGGCGCTCGGCTCGTGCTGGAGCTGCCGGTGGCCGTGCACGGGCAGGGCTTCGCCGGCTGACGGCGCACACCCCGCGGACGGAACCGCGCGCGAATTGCAAGCCGGCTCGGCAGAACCGCGCGCTGCACGGGTTCGTGCACACCTCGGGGGGCCGGCGTCCCACGCCGTCCCACCCCGAATCGCCAGTGACGGTGAGGGATTTGGGCCCTCCGGAGAGGTGGTGGGCCAGATTGTGGGGCAACAGGTGCCATTTGGGTTGCATTGTGGGAGAGAGTGGGATACTGTGGGCGTCGCTTCCGGAACCCGGGTGGCAGGGCTCCTCCCACCCAGCCACCCGGGTTTTGAGCTTTCAAGACCTTGTATGACCTCCCTTGAACTTCCGCGGAACCTTCGAACACGCGCTCGACGCGAAGCACCGGCTGACGATTCCGGCCAAGTTCCGCGGAGCCCTGGCCAACGGTGTGGTGCTGGCGCCGTCGCACGAGGTCGAGACGGGCGCGCCGCGGACGGTCGCGATCTGGACCCCCGACGCCTACGACGAGTTCACCCAGACCTCGCTGGCCGGACTCAACCCGTTCTCGCCGACGGCTCGCGAGCTGAAGCGCTTCTTCTTCAACGCGTCCTTTGACACCGAGCTCGACGCCGCCAATCGCGTGATGATCCCGACCCCGCTCCTGGACTACGCCGGCCTCAGCAAGGAGGTCGTGGTCACCGGCTCCGGTGAGTGCCTCGAGGTCTGGGACCGCGTCCGCTACGCGCACAACTTCGAGGACGTCCTGACCCGTATCCCCGACCTGGCAGCGAGCCTTGGCAACACTTCTTGACATGACCAAGACGCATATCCCGGTGCTGGCGGGCGAGCTCATCGAGCTGGTCGATCCGCGCCCGGGGGAGACCGCCGTGGACTGCACCGTCGGTGGCGGCGGTCACGCCCGGCTCATCGCCGACCGGCTCGGCCCCGCCGGGACCCTGATCGGCGTGGACCGCGATCCGCTGGCCGAGGAGCGTTTCGCCGCCCTGGCCGCCGAGGTCCAGTGCGAGACGCGCTTCATCCGCGCCGACTTCGTCACCGCACTGGACGAGCTGCGCCAGGAACGGCTGATCGCCGATCTGGTCTACCTGGACCTGGGCATGTCCTCGATGCAGGTGGACACGTGGGAGCGGGGCTTCTCCTACGCCTACGACGCTCCGCTGGACATGCGGATGGACCCGGCGCAGACGGTCACCGCCGCCGAGATCGTCAACACGTGGGACGAGCGACGCCTGGCCCGCCTGCTGCGCGAATACGGCGAAGAGCGCTACGCCTCCCAGATCGCCCGCGCCATCGGCCGCGTCCGCCGCCGCCAGGAGTTCGCGTCGACCCAGCAGCTGGTCGATGCGATCAAGACCGCGGTCCCCGTTCCCGCCCAGTTCGCCGGCGGCCATCCCGCCAAGCGGACGTTCCAGGCCCTGCGCATCGCCGTCAACGACGAGCTCGTGCAGCTGGAGGAGGCGCTCCCGATCGCGTGGAATCTGCTCGGCACCGGCGGACGGCTGGCCGCGATCTCGTTCCACTCCCTCGAGGACCGGCTGGTCAAGCGCTTCCTGACCGCGCGGGCGCGCGGCTGCGTGTGCCCGCCCGAGCTGCCGATCTGCGTCTGCGGACGTCAGCCGGAGGCCGAGCTCCTCACCCGTCGCGCCGTGGCTCCGACACCGGGCGAAGTCGCCGCCAATCCCCGATCCAAGTCAGCGCACCTGCGCGCCGCTCGCAAGCTGGAGGTCGTAGACACATGACGCCATCCGCGCTCACGCCCGCCGCCCGCGGCACGACGAAGAAGTCGCGCCCGGACGCCCCGCCACGGCCGTCATCGGCGCGCAACTCGGGCCATCGCTCCAACGTGCGCCGTTCGGTGGCGCCGACGGCGCCGCGACGTGTCTCGGGACCGGCGGGCGCTGCCGCCTCCGGCGGGGTCATCGCCGTCCCGGCGCCCGCCCGCACCCGTCCGACGCGCCCGACGCGTCCGACGACCGCTCCGGAGCGCACGCCGCACACGCACCCGCACACGCCCGCCGCCGCCAGGGCGCCGTGGCGGCTGCGCAGCGCCGCCTACGTCCGCGCGCTGCCCGACAACGCCCTGCTGGACCGCGTCATCCGCGGCCGCGTCTGGATCCCGCTGCTCGGCGTGCTCCTGGCGGGGATCGTCGCCATGCAGGTGGAGGTGCTCAAGCTCAACGCCGGGATCGGCCGTTCGATCGAGCGGGGCTCCGCGCTTCAGGCGCAGAACGAGCTGTTGCGCGCCAGCGTGGCCCAGCTCTCCGACGAGCAGCGCATCGAGCGGATGGCGGTCCAGATGGGGATGCTGATGCCCGGGCCCGGGCAGCTCAAGTTCGTCAACAGGGGTCCCGGCAGCGTCGAACGCGCTCTGAACAGCATCCATGCCCCCGACGCCACGAACTTCCTGGCCCAGCTGCCCGCGATCGGCGCTGCCGTCGCCCCGCAGGGCACGTCGGTCAACACCAGCCCCGGCCTGACCCCGACCGGCGCGGCGTCGACCGCGGCACCGACCCGGCGCACGGCGTCGAGCACGGCACCGAGCACGTCATCGACCGGCACCACCGTGGCGAGCGGGACGGCGGGCACGGTCTCCTCCGGGACGACGCCGGCCACCGCCACGGGCACCGGGGACACGTCTCAGACCTCGCCGGTGACGCCCACCGCCCCGACCCCCTCGGCGGGCCCGACCGGTCAGTCGGGCTCGTCGTCCAGCGGCGGGGTGGGCGCGACGCCCGTCGGCGGCTAGGGGATCGCGATGGTGGCGATCGATCGGCGAGTCGGCTACATCTTCGTCGCGTTCCTGTCGCTGCTCGCGGTGGCGGTGGTCCGCGCGGTCTATCTCGGCGTGGTGCGGGCCGACAGCCTCCAGCAGGCCGCGGTCAGCCAGCAGATCACCAACCAGCCGATCCCCGCCACGCGCGGGGCGATCACCGATCGCAACGGGGTGGAGCTGGCGCTCTCGGAGTCGGCGGCCGACATCGTCGCCGATCCGTACCTGATCAAGCAGGGCAATCCGATGCAGATGGCGCAGACGATGGCGCCGCTGCTGCACATGAGGGTCCTCACCGTCCTCACCGCCATCACCAAGCCGCACACCGGCTACGTGGTCCTGGCCCGGGAGGTGACGCCGGCGACGGCCCAGTCGATCCTGGCGCTGAAGTTCGGCGGCAAGCCGATCAACGGCATCACCAGCATCCCGGACGTCAAGCGCGTGTATCCGCGCGACTGGACCGCGGCCCAGGTGCTGGGCGGGGTCCACGCGTCGGGCGCGGGCGACGCCGGCCTGGAGTATCGCTACAACGCGAACCTCTCGGGCACGACGGGCGAGCGCCGGATCGTCAACGACGCCGTCCACCAGCCGATCTCGATCGACGAGGTCCGTCCGATGCAATCGGGCAAGACGCTGCAGCTGACGATCGACGCCTCGCTCCAGAATGAGGTGGAGCAGGTGCTGGCAGGGGTCGGCGCGCAGTATTCGCCTCGCGCCGCCACCGCGATCGCGATGAACCCGGCCACCGGCGCCATCCTGGCTCTGGCCAACTGGCCGCGCGTCAACGCCAACGACCCCAACGCGGTGCGCAGCCTCGCCGACCGCGACCACGCCGTGGCCGACAGCTATGAGCCTGGCTCGACGTTCAAGGCGATCACGGTCGCCGGGGCGCTCCAGGACGGCGTGGTCACACCCAGCACCCCCTTCAACATCCCGCCGGTGCTCCAGGTCGCGGACCGCCAGATCCACGATGCCGAATCCCACGGCTATGAGACGCTCAGCACCGCCCAGATCCTCCAGGTCTCCAGCAACATCGGCGCGGACCTGATCGGCATGCGGGACGGCCCCAGCCGGTTCAGCTACTGGGTGCGCAAGTTCGGGTTCGGGTCGGCGACCGGATCAGAGATCCCCGGCGAGCAGACCGGGATCGTGCTTCCCGCCTCGAAGTACTCGGGCTCCTCGATGGGCAACCTGCCGATGGGCCAGGGGGAGTCGGTGACCCCGATCCAGATGGCGACGGCGTACTCGGCCATCGCCAACGGCGGGATCCTGCGTGCACCGCACATCGTCCAGGCCATCGGCGGCAAGGCCCAGCCGCTGCCAGCGGGCCACCGGATCATCTCCGCCAACACGGCGGCGTCGGTGCGCAACATGCTCCGCGGCGTCCTGTCGGACCGCGGGACCGCCTCGGGCGCGGGTATCAAGGGCTTTGACCTGGCCGGCAAGACCGGAACCGCCAGCGTCGTGGTCGACGGCAAGTACTCCAGCAGCCAGTACATCGCGTCATTCATCGGGATGGTCCCCGCCAGTGCCCCCAAGCTCGTGGTCGCCGTCATGGTGGACGAGCCGCAGGGCTCGATCTACGGCGGTTCAGTGGCTGCGCCGGCGTTCCAGAAGATCGTCGGCTGGGCCGTCCCGCACTTCGGGATCTCGACCCGAACTAGCTCCCGAGCGTCTGGGCCAGCCGCGCCAGCCGCTCGTCCCACTGGCCGCCCACCTCTGCCATCCAGGACATCGCCTCTGACAGCGGCGCCGGCGTGACGCGGTAGCGCACGTCGCGTCCGGCCCGCTCGCGCTCCAGCAGGCCGGCCTCCGAGAGCGAGGTGAGGTGCTTGGTGACGGCCTGCCGGGAGATCGGTAGCCCAGCCGCCAGCTCGGTAGCGGTCGACGGGTGGGCGGCCAGTTCGGCCAGGAGGCGTCGGCGCATCGGGTCGGCGAGCGCGCCGAACACCGCGCCGGCGGGATCCTGCGACATGCTCAGGCCGCCACCAGCGCCGGTCCGTAGGTGGCGCCGCCGGTCCCGGGCAGCGGAATGCCCACGAGTTCGAGCACCTGGAGCGGACGGGTCTCGACGACGCGCAGCAGCGTCCCGGCCCTCGACCGGGCTGATCGCGAGCTCCACCCGCGACGCGGGCTCGTCGTCCTCGGCCCACCAGAACGCCAGCCGGCCGTCGCCGGGCTCTTCGCCGTCCGTGGACGGCGGCGAAACCTCCTCGACCCAGCCCGTGCGAGCGCGGTCCCCGAACGTGAACAGCGCCTCGCCGCCCGGCCAGAGCTCGAGCGACACGGTGTCGGCGAGCCACGACTCCAGCCAGGCCGGGTCGGTCAGCGCGCGCCACACCTCGTCGGGAGCGGCGGGAAGTTCGAGCTCGCGTTTGATCAGATCAGCCATCGGTGCCTCCTGTCGAGCCGGGAAGTGAGGATCTGCAACCCAAGGGTTGCACGTCTGCTAGCGTTGCATCGCAACCATTCGGTTGCACGATACCAACTCGAAGGAGGCTGCCATGCCATTGGTACCCGATGGTCGTCGAGCAGACGGCGCGCGGCGAGCGCTCGTTCGACATCTACTCACGCCTGCTCAACGACAGGGTCATCTTCCTGGGCGGCCAGGTGGACGAGGAGACCGCGAATCTGGTCGTGGCCCAGCTGGTCCACCTGGAGTCCGACGACCCTGACAAGGACATCCACCTGTACATCAACTCGCCCGGAGGCTCGATCTACGCCGGCCTGGCGATCTACGACACGATGCAGTTCATCAATCCCGACGTGCAGACCATCTGCTACGGGATCGCGATGTCGATGGGCTCGCTGCTGCTGGCCGGGGGCGCGCCGGGCAAGCGGATGGCCCTACCCAACAGCCGGATCCTGATCCACCAGCCGTCGGGCGGATTCGAGGGCCAGAGCACCGACGTGGAGATCCACGCCAGGGAGATCCTGGCGCTGCGGGCCCGCGTGGACGAGATCTACGCCCAGCACACCAGCCAGTCGGTGGAGCGCGTGCACGCCGACATGGAGCGTGACCGCTACTTCACGGGCGAAGAGGCGATGGCGTACGGCCTCGTGGACCGGGTGATCTACCGTCGGCCCAGGCCCGGAAGCTCCCGCGGCTTTGGGGCCTCCTGAAGGCATTCGTCGGACGCGCTGGAGTCTGTGCGCTCCTGTTTGGCGCGCAAAACCTGTGCAGCTTGCGCTGGTAGGCAGCTTGCAGCCTTGCCTTGAGCCCATCTCTCGGTTAAGTTTCTCGCAAATTGCGGTCTAGCGGCCCCGTCGTCGAATCGGGTCGGGGAAGCCGCTGAGACCCGCCGTCACGGGTGCAGTGGCTGCGGCGATCCGACAGACAGGTCCTAGACGCCGTCCACATAAACCCGTCCCTGGGGTCTCCCATTGGTGAGATTGCGCACATGCTGCGTGGCGCCCGCGGCTGCCCGTGGTGCGCGGTCCGGCTCACATTCGCATCTGCGACAGCGACAAAGTGCTCGTCCGTCACGAGCATCCGAGCACTGGAAGCAACAAAGCGCACATTGTGGCCGGATGGACGATCGACAGCACGGAGGGATCGACACCTGGATGTTGATAGGCAACCTGCGTCGCGGAGCGTGTGGGCACACATGTGCTACCTTCGATCGCGGGGAATATGGTGAGCCGCAGTGGACGTCTGCATCGCGGCACCGAGCCAGGCAGTTCGATATAGGCGGCGGAGGCCACTCGGCAGGCGAGCGCGAGTGCATCGACGACCGTGTCATCGGCGGTGTCGGTCTTGACCGTTGATCAGATCTCGGGAGGAGATTTGGTCAACAAGGTTTTTTCGCCGAACTTCGCAACTTCGCAACACTGTCCTGTGCTCATAGTCAGAAGATACGAGGACGGAACTGCAGCGGGACCTCAGTTCCATCTGATCGGGCGGCAGGGGAACTCCGTCCAGATTTGATTCTGAAACGGGCCGATGAGGTAGAGATTTCTGTGAGCACAACTTTTGACGATTCACACGCCATGGGGATCTAACAAGCCGCGGCTGGTCGAGGCGCACGTCGGCACCCGCGTCTCGCCTGAGATCAAGCTTTCGATCGTGATGCCTGCCTACAACGAGCAGCGCACGATTGCTCGCGCGGTCGCGCAGGTGCTGCGGACTGAGTTGCCGTGCGATTTTGAGTTGATCATCGTCAACGACGGCAGCACCGATGGAACCTCGGAGATCCTGAGGGCGCTGAGGCACCCAAAGGCGCGTGTGATCGAGCATCCCCGCAACCTCGGCAAGGGGCCGCGCTGCAGACCGGGCGCAGCCGTGGCTTCGGGCACCCACTTTGTGCCGTTTGATGCTGATCTCGAATATGACCCGGCGACCTGGGACTGCTGATGGCCCCTGTGATGCTGGGGCGTTGCGACGTGGTCTATGGCGTGCGGCTGTTCGGCGCCAACACGCGCTACCAGTCGTTTCGACATGCACTGGGCAACAAGGCGCTGACGCTCGCGGCGAGTGTGATGTTCAATGCTTCGCTGACCGACCTGCACACCTGCCTGAAGCTCCTCCCGGTAGAATTCTTCCGTGACCTCGAGCTCTCCGAGGACGGGTTCGGACTTGACACTGAGATCACCGCCAAGCTGCTGGCTCGTGGCATCACGCCGTTCGAGATCCCTGTGACCTACCACAGTCGGTCCACCGCGCACGGCAAGAAGATCACCTGGCGAGACGGCGTGGAGTGCCTCCAGGTGCTCGCTCGAGTCCGCGCGGTGCAACGCCGGCGGCCCGAGGTTATGGCGCCGGCCGATCCGTTGGACGCGCTCTCCGCTTCGATACGAGCAATCAGCGAACTCGTTCCTGATTCGCCTGATTCGGACCGGACCGGGGTCGAGGTCACCGCTCGTCGAGCTTGACGGTCACCGTCGGCCTTGTCGGGGCGCGCTGCTCTGTTCGCTGAGCTGCCGACCAGGTTTGGTTAGGAGCAGTTGCTGGGCAAGCGCGAAGCAGTGCCAGTCCGGGCTATCCGCTGCCACTCGGCACGGAGAGCCTCCTCGTCCACGAATTCCGAATTCCGCCTGTCCCGTCCCATCGGCTCGCGATGGTCCGTGCGGCCGCGGTCCAGAACGCTCATGTTAAAGCTCCCCGGTCTCGCGCTCGATCATTTCCGGTGGGAGGATGTCGCCGAACAGCTCGCGAAGCCCCCACGCTCTCCCGGGCGGGCCGAGGCGCCCACGCGCCGTCGCGTAGGCAGATAGGAACAGCGGATCAGCGAACGGATGGAGCATCTGAACGTCAAAGTCCGCGGCCAGCAACGCTTTCCCTGCGAGGTTCACCTGAAGCTGTCGGCTGCGCCACCACCAGGTCCGCACTGCAGCGTCGTAGCCGATGGGCTCCCTCGCATGCCATGAGGCGCTCGTCTGGGCGATCCGAAGATGGACGCCTGGCTGTAGCCATTGCAGCGGCTCCGGCGCCAGCGCCATTGCGAGCTGGCGTTCACGGACAGAACGAGGCGCAGCCGCAGCCAAGATCGACCGCGCGTGGCGCCGAGATGGGGGCCGGCGCCTGGAGACCAGCCGCGCAAGGACCGCTCGTTACGGTGGGCTCGAACACCTCGTCGCCGCCAATCCCAGTCAGCACTGAGCCGCCGCCGAGCCACGCTCGAGTAATGGGATCCTGAAAATGACTGTTAACGGTGCCAACACGCCGTGGCGCTGCACCACGTCAGCACGCGCAGCGGTCCCAGGACGTCCAACTCGTCGGTCAAACTCAACCCGCAACCAATCTGGGAGAGCCCTAGATAACGGGGATCATCGGTCTTGCCGTCCCGTCGCGCTCGTCAGCCGCCGGAAGGGGACCTTTGATAGACAAGTTCGAGGCCGGGATTGGATCGGGCAAGCCCCGTCTCGGCGGGCCACGTGTGTTGCGAGCGCCAGGACGGCCGACGAGTCCCGGCCCCCGGAGAAGCTGACCAAGCAGGGCGGGCGCGTTAGGCCCCGCCGACGATCTCGTTCTAGGGCGGTACGGCCAGTCACCGTACGCTGCGGCTGGAGAGCCGTGACACCGTCCGCCGGGCCGATTGGGACGCCCCAGGCGAGTTCTAGCGGCGAGAGGTGGGCCAGGAGGTCCTGTGTGCCGGTTCACGAAGCGCGCAGTGGGTTTACACGGGCAATCACCTTATAGCCTGGTGCCGCCTCGTGATCCAGCCACGCGTGCGCAGAGAAGGGGCTGGTGCTGGCCGCCACGCCAATCAGGACGTCGTGCAGCTCCCCTGCGGCGAACAGCCAGCGCTGCATAATCAGCGGGCGCTCTAGGCAGCTGGCGCGCCGAGCGCGCAGCCAGCCGGCAGCCGCGGCAGTCGCGAGTGGTGTTACCAGGAGCGCGGGCGGCACACGGGCCGTGATCCGCCGATCCTTGAGCTCGCGTTGGACGTGGCGCAGAGCCAGCTCGGTCCACAGTAGGGCCAGTGGGCAAACTGCTCCCCCAACCAGCTTGCCGATCCGCTCGGTTGCGCGCGCCCTTCACCTCGTCAGCAGGTCCTTCGCCCGTAAGCTCTCGATGAAAGCGTTCACGTCGGCCGCCGCGGTTTCCTGCGCGACCCCGTATGTATCGATCAGAAGTCTGATCAACTCGGTTTTGTAGCCCCGGTCTGCAAACGTTCCCACAGGAGGCTGCCTGAGGCGTTCAGCCCCAAGTACTGCCAGGACTGGCCATCGAGTATTACGATCTCTGAATCCAGTCTGCGCCATAGTACATCCTCGCCGCGCAACTCAAGTCTAGGATCCGCCTCCGCGGCCATTCAGTCCCCTCCTGCTTAATTGCTCGAACACCTCAGAGGCCGGGCGCCGATGCTAGACGATCAGCACAGCTAACGATGTCAATAACGTTTCCCGCAATATCCGCTCAAGATGTACGCAAGACCTTCGGTGAGCGTGCGGTGTTGAAAGGTGCATCAATCGAGGTGGCCTTCGGCGAGGCGGCGGTGCTCCAGGGGCCCAATGGCGTCGGCAAGACAACCCTGCTTCGAATACTGGCCACAGTTGTGACCCCGGATGCAGGAGCGGCGAGCGTCGCTGGGTTCGACGTCAAGCGGCAGGCTGCGCGCGTGCGCACGCAAATCGGTGTCGCGTTTGTCAACGAGCGCAGCATCTACTGGCGCTTGAATGCGCTGGAGAATCTCATGCTCTTTGCGGCCACCCGGGGCGTCGAGAAGTCCCGGCGCGAGTCACAGATCCGTGCCATCGCAGAGGAGCTGGAGGTCACGCCCTTTCTCACCCGCCGGATAGCGGACCTATCGACCGGGCAGCGCCAGCGGATCATCCTTGCCCGCGCGGGGTTGGGTGATCCAAAGGTCCTGTTGATCGACGGGCCGCTACGCGGCCTGGACGAGGATGGGGTGGAGCGGGCGATGGCATTCGTCAAGAGCCGGATTGACACTGGCTCGGCAGCGCTGATCGTGGCTCCGACGGTGAAGGAGTTCGCGGGCAGGAACGTGTCTCTGTTCCGGCTGCGGGATGGGCTGATCACCCCGGATGAGTGGGATAGTTGAGCGGGTTCGCGCGGGTAGTCTGGGAGTTCGCGAGGAAGGACTTCCGTGTCCTCAAGTCATACAGGCTCAGCTTCCTCACGGGGATTCTCGCGACCGTGTACGGAATCGTCTCCTTCCGTTACGTGTCACATCTGATCGGTGGTAACAAATATATATCTAATAGCACTGAGTACTTCCGCTTCGTGGTGGTGGGCTTCGTCGTAGCGGGGGTGCTGCGCGCCTCGACCATCACGACCGCCACCGGTGCCCGGCGTGACCAGGTAGAGGGAACGCTCGAGATCCTGGCAACACAGCCGATCCCGCTGCTGGCGCTGGCGTTGGGCTGGGGAATCCTGCCGGTGATAGAGGAGATCGTCGCCGCCATGGTGACGCTTGGTATCGCCGTGCCCCTCGGCTTTCACGGGGTCTCGCCGAACTGGCCGGCGACGTTCGTGTGCCTGATTGTGTCGTCAAGTCCTTGTAGTCACCGCGATTGGCTTTTATCGCTGCAGCTGCCGTGCTGGCGATCCAGCAGGGCGTGGCATTTGGCCGCCGTGGTCACGGCAGTGATGACCCTCGTCAGCGGGGCTGCATTTCCGATTGAAGTAATGCCGGCGTGGCTCCAGTTCTTTGCGAAGCTCTCGCCCCTCTACTACGCACTTCAGGCGACTCGTACCGCGATCCTCAACGGCGGCGACGAAGCGCAGGTGGCGGTGCACATCCTTGTGCTGGTAGGGATCACGGTCATCCTGTTGCCCGTCGGACTGCTGATCCTCCGCGCGGCACTCAACTACGCCCGCTCGCGCGGGTCGCTCGCACGTTTTTGAGACCACTGGACCGAGAGCGCTCCCTGATTCTCAATCTGGCACGGGGTTCGCGCGCCGCGCCCATCGCCGCCGCGCGGCTCCGCGAGGTTGACTTCGACACTCTGCGTATC
>CAVXRR010000025.1:0-98817 GCA_963764125.1 uncultured Solirubrobacteraceae bacterium | reverse complement strand
CACTGATCAAAAGTACCTGCAAACCACCCTGGTGGTGTGAGGCGGCGAGCGGGTCATCGATGAGGTCGGGCGTCCGCGACCGTTTGACCTCTCGAGACTGTGACCGAACCCGATTGTGTTGATGAGCAGTCGCTGCTCGTGGCCGCGCGAGCCGGGGACGAGGACGCGTTCGGCCGGCTTGTCGAGCGACACCGTGTGGGGCTCCAGCAGTTCGGCTATTGGATGCTCGGCAACGCGCACGACGGTGAGTGTGCGCTGGAGGAGGCTGTGCTGAGCGCGTGGCGGGAGCGGGAGCTGGAGCAGCCGGTCGTGACGGCACGAATGTGGCTGTACCGGATCGCGCTGATCGCGTGCCTCGAAGATCTCGACCTCCGCCGATGAGTTTGTGTGCCGGCGCCCGTTTCAGCTACTCAGAGCCATGAGCGCGAATCTCGCAGACAACCCGGACCAACGCCTTCTCTTCTACCGCCGCGCAGGCCGGGGACGAGCGGGCGTTCCGCGGCTGGTCGAGCCGTACCGCCGAGCGCTGCAGGTCCATTGCTACCGGATGCTCGGTTCGCCGCACGACGCCGAGGATATCGTGCAGGAGACGCTGCTGCGGGCGTGGCGTGCGCTCGAGCGGTTCGAGCCGCGCGCGCCGCTGCAGACGTGGCTGTATCGGATCGCGACGAACGCGTGCCTTGATGAGCTCGAGCGCCGGCCGCGCCGGCCCGGAGCCGGTTCGAGCCGTTCCCCGACTCTGCCGCTCGACGAGGCGGCGTCGCCGACGTATGACCCGGCGGCGCGATACGCGATTCGGGAGGGGATGGAGCTCGCGCTGCTGCGCGCGATCCAGGAGCTGCCGGGCCGCCAGCGCGCGGTCCTGATCTTGCGCGACGTGCTCGGCTGGACCGCGCCCGAGGTCGCCGAGCTGCTCGAATCGACGGTCGCGGCGATCAACAGCGCGCTGCAGCGCGCACGGGCGACGATCGAGCTGCGCCTCCCCGCGCCGGCGCCTGCCACGCCCGCCGCGGACCGAGCGCGAGCTGCTCGGCCGCTACGTCGACGCGTTCGCTCGCGATGACGTCGACGGGCTCGTGGCGCTGCTGCGCGAGGACGCCGTCCTGCGGATGCCGCCGCAGCCGTCGCTTGCGCGGCGCCGCGGCGATCGCGACAGTTCTTCCGCGAGCACGGCGGCGGGCGGCGACCTCGCCCGCATGCAGACTGACCGCGACGCGGGCGAACGGTCGTCCCGCCGTCGCGGCGCAGCGGCGAACTGATGCCGGCGGGCTGGTCCCGCACGGGATCCTCGTGCTCGAGGTCACGGGTGAGCGGATCGTCGGGATCGACGCGTTCATCGACCCGTCGCTGCTGCCCGTATTCGGCTTCCCGGCGCCACGATGAGCGCGCGGTCTCCGTAGCGGCGCCGCCGGCGCGTCACTCGCTCTTCAAGTCCCGCTGTTCGAACCAGACCCTGGAGGTCCCCCCATGTCCCCACCCATTCATCGCTGGCGAGCGTTCTCGCTGCTCGCCGTTGCCGCGTTCATGACTGTCATGGATCTGACGATCGTCAACACCGCGCTGCCGACGATCGGGCGAAAGCTCCACTTCTCGCAAACGAGCCTGCTGTGGGTCGTGACCGCCTACGGGCTGGCCTATGGCGGCTTTCTGCTGCTCGGCGGCCGGGCCGCCGATCTGCTCGGGCGCCGCCGCATGATCATCGTCGGCCTGGCCGTGTTCACGGCCGCTTCGCTGGGAGCGTCGCTGGCGGGCAGCGAGGCGGTCCTGATCGCGATGCGCGCCGTCCAGGGTCTTGGCGCCGCACTGTTCCTCCCGGCCGCGCTGTCGACCGTTCGCAACATGTTCACCGAGGGCGCCGAGCGCAACAAGGCGCTGGGTATCTGGGGAGGTCTCGCGGCGCTCGGTGCGACCTTCGGGGTCGTGTTCGGCGGCATCCTGACGCGGTTCGCCGGATGGCAGTACGTCTTTCTGCTCAACGTTCCGGTCGGCGTGGTCGCGCTGCTGCTGATCCGGCGGGTCGTGCCCGAGACCCGGGTCGATACCGAGCGGCGACGCTTTGACCCGCTCGGCGCGGTGACGGTGACCGGCGCGCTCGTGCTCCTCGCGTACGCGATCGCGCAAGCCCCGCGGATCGGCTGGGGCGCGAGCAGGACGATCGCAGAACTGGCGATCGCCGTCGCCCTGCTCGGAGCGTTCCTGGTGATCGAGAGCCGCGGCGAGGCGCCGCTGATGCCGCTGCGAATCTTCCGGCTGAGAACGCTCGCCGGAGCGAACGCTGTCGGCGTCCTGCTCGGAGCGAGCTTCTACTCGTTCATCTTCATCGGCACCCTGTACATGCAGCAGGTGCTCGGCTTCTCAGCTCTGCAGGGCGGCTTCGCGTGGGCCTCGGCGGGGATCACCTCGATGCTGTTCGCCGGCGTCTCCCAGCTGCTGGTCACGAAGGGCTCGGCGAAGCTGGTCATGGCGTTCGGGATGACCGTGCATCGGCGTCGGGATCCTCTGGACCACCCAAGCGCCGGTGCACGGGCACTTCTGGGCAAACCTGTTCGGGCCGTTCCTGGTGGCTGTCGGAATGGGAAGCGCATTCGCGTTCATTCCGGTCTCGATCGCCGCGCTCGCCGGCGTCGCCGAACACGAAGCCGGGCTCGCATCCGGGCTGATCTACACCTCCCAGGAGCTCGGCGGCGCGCTCGGCATCGCGATCGCCTCGAGCATCGCCGCCAGCCACTACACCACGCTGCTGCGCGGCGGGGACAGCGTCCACACCGCGCTCACCGGCGGGTTCCACGCCGCGCTATGGGTGTCCGGCGCGATCGCGCTGCTCGCGATCCCCGTCACGTTCCTGCTCATCCGAAACGACGAGATGGCAACAGCAGTCGCCGCGACCGCCCTCCGAGATCCACAACCCGAGCCTGCCACCTGAAGGCGCAGCCTCGACAACCACCACCACGCAAAGCAACGAACCAGGAGGCAACCATGCGCCACACGATCGTCACCTACACTGTCAAGCTCGGACGTGAAGAGGAGAACGCAGCCCTCGTGCGGGCGGTCTTCGAGGAGCTCGCAGAGACACGACCGGTTGGATCTTCGCTACGCGGTCTTCTATCTCCCGGACCCGCGCCAGTTCATACACCTGTACACCGATGAGGGCAGCACCTCGGGCGCTGCAAGAGCTGGCCTCGTTCCAAGCCTTCGTGACCGGGGCGAAGGATCGCCACGAGCAGCCGGCCACCTTCACGCAGCCCGAGCTGATCGGCGACTTTCGTACTTTCGACGATCCTGACCGTCCATCCCTTGCCGACGGCAGCTTGCAGGCGCGGTGAGGACCCACCTCGGCGGATCTGCTTTGCTTTCGCCCGGCGCCTCACGATGGGGCGCCGGACTCGGGGCCGCTGACCGACGGTCGCCAGCTACCAAGGAGCGAAATGGACATCATCGAGCGGCACTTCGCCGCGGAAAACGCCCACGACGTCGCGGCGACGCTCGCGACCTACACCGATGATGTGGTCTGGGATGACGTCGGGCACCCGGCCTGTCCGGTCCAGGGCAAGGACGCGACGGCGGGAATGTACGAAGGGATCATGGCCGCGATCCCCGACCTGCACATCGCCTCGATGCTGCGGTTCGGTGACGGCGACCACGTGATCGACGAGGCGATCGCGACCGGTCACGTGGAGGGGTCGTTTCTCGGCGTCGAGGGTGGGGGCGCGCCCGTGAAGTTCCGGATGCTGCACGTGTTCGATCTCCGCGACGGGCTCATCGCCCGGGAGCAGGCCTGGTTCGACACGGCCGGAGTGCTCCGGCAGATCGAGGCGCACCAGGGCTCATGACCCCGGCGGATGCCGCAGGGGATCGCGGATCCCCCGGGCGGCGTCGGGTCAGTCCTCGGGCGGCCGGCGGGCGAAGACGACGCGCTTGAGCTCCGCGAGCGCCGGACCGCCGAGGCGCAGGGCGGTCTGGAACCCCTCCTGGCCGAGCTCTCCGGCGTCCAGGGCGCGCCGGAGCTCGTCGAGCACAGGGCGCTCGTCGTCCCCGACCTGGTCGCGGGGCGCTTCGAGAAGGATCAGGTGGCGCGGGCGCTGAAGGCCGTGGGCCAGGCGGACGAACGTCTCCCGCTCCCCGGCGTCGAGCGTCTCGACGGGCACGACCACGGACTGGTTGGCCTGCAGCCGTTTGAGCACGGCGGCGGCGAGCAGTTCGTGCGCGCGCGCCTCGGCCTCGCTCTCGGGCACTCGCCCGGCCAGCAGAGCGCGGACCTTCCCGAGTGAGAGCACGGCACCGCGCTCCTGCACGACCCGGTCGGCGAACTTGGCGGGCTCGGACGCCGCCGCGCCGGCGACGACGACGAGGCTCCCCGGCGAGTAGCGCATCCGATCGGTCGGCACGAGCACGCGGGAGCGCACGGAGACGTCGACGGGTCGCGGCGGGGCGCCGTCGCGGCGGGGCCGTTCCGAGGACCAGCCCGTCCGTTCGTCGGCACCGATCTTGACGCTGCGAGAGGAAGGTCCGTCGGCCATGCACCCATCATCGCTGATGTGGTGCCTCGGGCGCGTCCCGGGTCACTCGGAGGGCGCGACCGCGTCCAGCCAGTCGGCGATGTCGCGGTCCCTGCGCCGGATGGTGGCCGACGGCCACGTTGATGTCCCGGAGTTCTAGGATCGCGGCAGAACCCTCAGACAGCAAAGGAGCACCATGCCAGCCAAGGGCAGTGCAGAGTGGAAGGGCGACCTCAAGGGCGGCGCCGGCACGTTCACCGCAGGCGACGGCATCACCGGGGATTACTCGTTCAAGTCGCGGTTCGAGGACGGCCCCGGCGCGAACCCCGAGCAGCTGATCGCCGCGGCGCACGCCTCCTGCTTCTCGATGGCGCTGTCGGCCGCGCTGGCCGACGCGGGAACCCCGGTGACCTCGGTCAAGACCGACGCGACGGTGACGCTGCGATTCGTGGATGGCGCGCCGACGATCACGGCCATCGCGCTGAGCACCGTGGGCGACGTCCCCGGGATCGACGAGGCTGCGTTCAAGGAGGCGGCCGAGGGCGCCAAGGCCGGCTGTCCGGTGAGCCGGGCGCTCGCCGGCGTGCCCGAGGTCACGCTGGAGGCGTCGCTGCAGTAACCGCCCCCGCGGTCCCCGCAGCGGCGGTGCTCTCACTCGTGCTGCTGCGCCGCCGCGATGCCGCGCAGGCGGACTTGCCTGTCAGCGCAGACTCCTGCACTCCCGCCCTCCCATGGACTGCCCAGACCCTACGATGAGTCGATGAGCACCCTTGAGGAGGGACGGGAGATGGAGCGCGTCGGTGATCAGCTCGTGGCCAGCGCCCGCGCGCTGCGAGAGCAGCTCATCGCCGAGCAGGGTGAGACCGAGGAGCGTGCCACCTACTCCCCGGAGGTCCACGAGGCGCTGCTGGAGGCGGGCTTCTACCGCATGTACGTCCCGCGGCGCTACGGCGGACTCGAGGTCGACGTGCCCACCTTCATGCGCGTCGGCGTCGAGCTGGCGCGCGGCGACATGGGCGCCGCGTGGGGGGCGTGCCTGTCGGCCAACCACGCGCTCCAGGTCGGCTCCTGGTTTCCCGAGCGCACGCAGGACGAGGTGTTCGCCGGCGGGGACTTCCGCGCCGCCTCGGTCGCCGCCCCGACGATCCGCGCCACGCCGCAGGACGGCGGCTACCGGCTGGAGGGCGCCGTCGCCTACTGCTCGGGGATCCCGTACTCCACCTACTACATGGGCCAGGCGATGCTCCCCGAGCCCGACGCCGACGGCATGCCGCGGATGGCCCTGTTCGTCGCGCCGCGCTCGGCGTTCACCCAGCTTCGACGACTGGGGCGACACGCTCGGGCTCAAGGGCACCGGCTCCCACACCATCCGCTTCGACGGCGCCGATCTACCCGCCCACTACGTCATCGAGGACGTCAACATGGTGGACGTCGCCGTGGAGAACGGCACGCCCGGTCTGGCGCTGCACGGCAACCCGATGTACGGCGGCCGGGCCCTGGTCATCTTCACGCTGTCGTTGGCGTGCACGCTGGTCGGCGGCGGCTACAACGCGCTGGACGAGTACCGCAACTGGGCGCTGGACAAGCCCACGCCCCTGCCGCCGTTCGGTCCGCGGTTTGAGAACGCCGACTTCCAGCGGTGGTACGGCGCCGCCTTCGTCAAGCTCCAGACCGCCGAGGCGGCGATGATGCGCTGCGCCGAGATGCACATGGAGGCCTGCCGCGACAGCGCCGCCGGCACGAAGCCCTACACCTGGGCCGACGACGCCCGCCTGGCGGCGATCGCCCGCGAGGTCATGGTCCAGTGCTGGGAGGCCGTCGAGCAGCACCTCTTCCGCACGATCGGCGCCAGCGCCATCAAGAACGGCCAGCGCTTCGAGCGGCTGTTCCGCGACCTGGCCACGTCGGCCGCGCACCGCAACACCCAGCTGCGCGACGAGTTCTGGCGCCAGCTCGGCGCCATCGAGCTCGGCGTCCCGTACCCCAGCCCCGCCGGCACCAATACCGGGTCCCGCCCACCCGCGGCGAACCCCGGGCCGATGCACCCGCCGCGCTGACGCTCAGCGGGTCGAGTCACGCGCGCGGGTGGTGTAGACCCCGGTGGGCTGCGCGTGATAGCCCTTGGCCCCGACGGTGAGCGACAGCGGGCTGCGGGGATCCTCGCCGGCGGCCAGGCGGTCCAGCGCGGACCGGAAGTCATAGGCCGGTGACCAGCCCAGCTCGTCGCGGGCGTGGGCGTTGACGTAGACGCGGTCGATGGCCGGGAGCATCGTCCAGCCACGCGAGGCGTAGATCTCCTCGTAGTCGCCGAAGAGCCGGCGGACGACGGCGGGCGCGTCACGGTGCAGCTCATCGACGTCGCCCGGCGCGAACGGCGTGGTGGCACTGATGATGTAGCGGCCGAAGCCGATCTCGGGCGCACGCTGAAGCGCCAGCAGGTGAGCGTCGACCGCATCCTGGAGGTCCACCCGCCGGTAGAGCAGCTCGTTGACCTTCAGGTTCAGGTCGTCATACGCGGCACGGGCGTCGTCGCGGTCATCGTCCTCGGGGAAGAACCGGGAGGTGCGCAGGATGAGGCAGGGCAGTCTGTGGTCGCGCCAGACGAGCTCGCACAGGTTCTCGGCCGCGGTCTTGGTGACGCCGTAGATGTTGCGCGGCACCGGCTGGACCTGTTCGGTGATCCAGGCCGCGGGCGCGCCCGCGCCCGGGGTCAGGGCGCGGCCGAAGGTGCTCGTCGTGCTGGTGAACAGGAAGCGGCTGACGCCCGCCGCCACGGCCTCCTCGAGCAGGTGCAGCGTTCCCGTGACGTTGGTGTCCACGAACTCGGCGCGGCTGTGCGAGGCGACGTGCGGCTTGTGCAGGGTCGCCGAGTGGATGACCGCGTCCACCCCGGCGACGGCCTCGCGCACGCAGTCGCGATCGGCGATCGAGCCGACCATGCGGGTGAACTCCGACGGCAGCACGTCGAGGCCCACCACCTCGTGGCCGGTGTCGCGCAGGACGCGGACGAGTCCCTCGCCGAGGTGCCCGGCGCTCCCGGTGACGAGGATCTTCACGCCGGCTCCCCGGATGACACCCGTGCGCGCAGCGCGCCCTTCAGCTCCTCGTCGCAGAACGCGGCGTCGATCGCCGGTGAGGGTGACCGCCGTCAGGTCGTCCTCGCTGAACCCGAGCCGCTCGAAGCACACCCCGTACTCGCCGCCGATCGTCGCCCCGAAGTAGGGCGGATCGTCGGAGCCCAGCGTCAGCCGCACCCCCGCGTCGCGCAGCCGCGGCAGCGGATGCTCGTCAAACCCGGGGAAGACCCCGAGCACGACGTTGCTGGTCGGGCACGTGTTGAGCACCATCTCGCGCTGCGGCGAGCTCGGTCACCAGCGCCGGCATCCTCGATCGCGCGGACCCCGTGGTCGATGCGGGTGACCGGCAGGGTCAGCGCGGCGCGCACGCTCTCGGGCCCCGCCCACTCGCCGGCGTGCACCGTGCACCCCAGCCCCGCCTCGGCGGCGATCGCGTAGGCCTCGGCGAAGTCGGCGATGGGGAAGTTCGCCTCGTCGCCGGCCATGGAGAACCCGACGACGTAGGGATGGGTCTCCGCCGCGGCGTAGTGCGGCGACGGCCAGCGCCTGCTCGACCCGAAGTTGCGCACCGCCGAGATGAGGATCCGCCCCTCGATCCCGTGGAGCCGGCGGGCATCGTCGATGCCCTGGGCGATGCCCGCCGAGGTGCTCCTCGTCGGTCAGCCCCACGAGCCGGGCGTGATCGGGCGAGGCGGTGAGCTCGACGTAGATCGCCCCCTCCGCGGCGCAGTCGCGCAGGTACTCGTAGGTGATGTCGCGGTAGTCCTCGGCGGTGCGGATGACGCTCGCCGCCATGTCATAGGTGCGCAGGAAGTCCAGGAAGTCCCCGTAGTGAAAGCGGCCGTGCTCGTTGAGCAGCCGCTCGGGAAGCGGCATCCCGTTGCGCTCGGCCAGGCGCTGCACCAGCTCGGGGGTCGCGGTCCCCTCGAGGTGAACGTGGAGCTCGACCTTGGGCAGGGAGTCGACGGTCATCGCAGCACCTCCATCACGATCGGCAGCGGACTGCTCGGGACCATCCCCGAGCGCGAACGCGGCGCGCAGCGCGCTCGGCGGCCCGCTCGGCGCTCGTCTCGTCGCGCGCGTGCACGATCGCCAGCGGGCGCTCGCCGGGCCCGACCCGCTCACCCAGCGCGGCCACCTCGGTGAAGCCGACGCTGTGGTCGACCGGATCGGTCTCGCGGGCCCGGCCGCCGCCGAGGCCGACGACGGCGATCCCGACGGCGCGGACGTCGACCGCGGCACGGTCCCCGGGCTCAGCCGGCTCGCACCGCGCGCACCACAGGCGCCGCGCGCAGATGCCGGTCCGGTGCGTCCGACCAGATCCGACGGGCCGCCCAGCTCGGCCACCATCGCCGCGAAGCGCTCCGCCGCCGCGCCGCCGTCGAGGGCGCCGCTCGGCGGCCGCACGCGCCTCCGCGGACGTCGGCGAACACGCCGCCGAGCACGAGCAGCTCGGCGCTCAGTGCCAGCGTCACCTCGGTCAGGCGCTCGTCGCGCGCGGCGCCGGTGAGGTGATCGATCGACTCGCGCACCTCGACCGCGTTGCCGGCCGTGCGGCCCAGGACCTGGTTCATGTCGGTGAGCAGCGCCGCGGTGGGCAGGCCGTTGCCGCGGGCCACGTCGACGATCGCGCGCGCCAGCTCCCGCGCGCGCTCGAGATCGGGCAGGAACGCCCCCGAGCCGACCTTGACGTCCATCACCAGCGCGTCCAGGCCCGCCGCCAGCTTCTTGGACAGGATCGAGCCGACGATGAGCGGGATCGACTCGACCGTCCCCGTGGCGTCGCGGATCGCGTACAGCCGCCGGTCGGCCGGCGCCAGCCGCGCGGTCTGGCCGACGATCGCGCACCCCACCCGGGCCACCGCCGCGCGCAGGCGATCGGAGGACGGGGCGACGTCGTAGCCGGGGATCGCCTCGAGCTTGTCCAGCGTGCCGCCGGTGTGGCCCAGCCCGCGGCCGGAGATCATCGGCACCGCCGCCCCGCAGGCGGCGACGATCGGGGCCAGCAGCAGGCTCACCTTGTCGCCCACCCCGCCGGTCGAGTGCTTGTCGAGCACCGGGCCGGACAGGCCCGGCGTCGCCCCACTCAAGCACGTCGCCCGAGCGCGTCATCGCGCCGGTCAGCGCCACGCGCTCCTCGGCGGTCATGCCCCGCAGGAAGATCGCCATCGCCAGCGCGCCGACCTGGGCGTCGCTGACCGAGCCGTCGGCGATCCCCGCCACCAGCTCTGAGACCTCCTCCGCCGACAGCTCCCCGCCGTCGCGCTTGCGGCGGATCAGCTCAGCGACCAGCATCGCCGCCCCCGATCCGCTCCAGGAAGCCCAGCAGCAGGCGGCTGAGGTCGCCGGCGGCGCGCTCGCCGTCGCGCAGCGTCTGCTCGTGGCTGAGCGGCACCTCGGACATCCCCTCGGCCAGGTTGGTGATCGCCGACACGGCGACGACCCGCAGGCCGCAGTGGCGCGCCACGGTCGTCTCGTGCACGGTGGACATGCCGACGGCGTCGGCGCCCAGCGTGGCAAAGGCCCGGATCTCGGCCGCCGTCTCGAAGCTCGGCCCGCTCACCGCCAGGTACACGCCCTCGGCCAGCGCGACCCCCAGCGCCGGCGCCGCCGCCCGCAGCTCGCCGAGCAGCTCCGGGTCATAGGCGTCGCGCATGGGCGGAAAGCGCTCGCCGACCGACGCGTCGTTGGGCCCGATGAGCACGTTGGTGCCGGTGAGGTTGATGTGGTCGGTGATCGCCATCAGCCGCCCCGGGCCGACCTCGGGGCGCAGCGACCCGGCGGCGTTGGTGAGCACCAGGATCTCGGCGCCCGGCGGCCCGCAGCGCCCGCACCGGCACGCGCAGCGCATCCATCGGCCCGCCCTCGTAGAGATGGGCGCGGCCCTGGAGCACCGCCACCGGGACGCCGGCGATCCGCCCCAGCACGGCGCGCCCGGCGTGCCCCTCCACGGTCGGGCGCGGGAACCCGGGCAGGTCCTCGTAGCCGACCACCACCGGGTCGGTCACCGCGTCGGCCACGGCGCCCAGCCCGGAGCCCAGCACGACCCCCACCCGCGGCGGCGACCCGAGCCGCTCCGCCAGCACCGCGGCCGCGTCGGTCATCGCCCCAGCTCGCTGCGCCCGAACGACAGCGGCAGCAAGCTCCGCGAGCGTCGTCGTCTGCGGGTCGGCGCCCGGCCGCCCGAGGTACACCGGGCGTGTCCGGCGGAGCCGAACTCCGCCAGGCGCTGGCGGCACCCGCCGCAGGGCGGGCACACCTCCACCTTCTCGGCCACGACCGCGACGGCGGTGATCGCCGACTCGCCCGCCGCCACCAGCGCACCGATCGCCGAGGCCTCGGCGCACTGGCCCTGCGGGTAGGCCACGTTCTCCACGTTGGCGCCGGCGTAGATGGCGCCGGTGCGCGCGCGTACCGCGGCGCCCACCTTGAACTCCGAGTACGGCGCGTAGGCCGTCCGCATCGCGGCGTCGGCGGCGCGCAGCAGCGCCTCGGCGCCGTCCAGCAGCAGGTCGGAGTAGCCGACCGCGACCAGCGCGTCGTCGGCGATGGCCAGCTCCGAGCGCAGCCGCGCCACCTTCTCCGCCGCCTCGTCGGGCGAGTTGAGGCCGGGCCCGACCATCGCCTCGAGCTCGATGAACGTGCCCAGGCCCTCGACGTCGTCGAGGTGGATGCGCACGTTCTCCCACACGAACAGCCGCCGTCGCTTGACCACGACCACCGTCACCCCCAGCGCGGCGTCGAGCGCCTCGAGCAGCAGCGCCGGGATCGGCGGCGGCGCGCGCGGACGAACGCGCTCTCCTCGGCCTCGGCGCCGTCGGGACGTCGGTAGGCGATCAGCTCGGCGCCGGCGCCGGCCTGCTCGCGCAGCTTGAGCCGGCCGTGGCGGCCGGCGAAGTAGGTGTCGCGCTGGTGCAGCACGCCGTGATCGGCTGCGCCGAGCGCCTCACACCGGGCGGCGGTCGCATCGGGGTCGGCGTCGCGGGCCTTGATCTCGAATTCATCGACGCGTCATGACGGCGCGCCTGCCCGATGGCGGGCACCCGCAGGTAGGATCGCCGGATGGCTCAGCGCGTCAACCGTGGTCCAGCATGCCGTCCTCGCCGATCGCCTCTCGGTGATGCGCGACCGGTCCACCCCGCACAGCGTGTTCCGTCAGGCCCTGTACGAGGCCTCCGCGATCATGGCCGTCGAGGTGGCGCGCGAGCTCCCGGTCAAGGAGGTCGACATCGACACGCCGCTGGAGACGACCCGCGGCCTGCGCCTGCGCGACGAGATCGCGGTGGTCCCGGTGCTGCGCGCCGGGCTCGGCATGGTCGAGGGCTTCCTGCGCCTGCTCCCCGACGCCCGCGTCGGCCATCTCGGCATCCAGCGCGACCACGAGGACCACGCGCCCGATCGACTACTACGAGCGGCTGCCGCCCGGGCCTGCCCGACGTCCCCGTCTACCTGCTGGACCCGATGCTCGCCACCGGGGGCAGCGCGGTCCGGGCCCTGCACCACCTCAAGCGGGCCGGCGCGCGCCACCTGGAGCTCGTCTGCCTCGTCGCCGCCCCCGAGGGGCTGGCCGCGCTCGAGGCCGAGCATCCCGACGTCGCGGTGTGGACCGCCGCGATCGACCGCGAGCTCGACGAGAACGCCTACATCCGCCCCGGCTTGGGCGACGCCGGCGACCGCGTGTTCGGCACGCTTACTGAGCCTCGGCTAGACCCTCCGCGCACGCCCGCGCCGCGATCGAGCCACTTGTCGGCGCGCGCTCGTGCCGGTAGGCCACGCCAGGCTGGTCGAAGGCAGCGTCGGACGGCTCGGCTGAGACCAGCAGGGTGTCCCGGTGCTCGGCGCGCAGCAGCCGCTCGGCCACCATGTGATCGAGCATGGCCAGCAGCGGCTGCCAGTAGCCGGCCACGTCGAGCAGGCCGATCGGCATGCGGTGCAAGCCGAGCTGGCTCCAGGTGAACAGCTCGAACAGCTCGTCCAGCGTCCCCGTCCCGCCCGGGCAGCGCGATGACGGCGTCGGACAGATCGGCCATCAACGCCTTGCGCTCGTGCATGGTCGTCACCTCGCGCAGGTCGGTGAGTCCGGTGTGGGCGATCTCGTGCTCCACGAGCTGGCGCGGGATGACGCCGATCACCTCGCCGCCGGCCGCCAGCGCGCCGTCGGCCACGGCGCCCATCAGCCCGACCCTGGCGCCCGCCGTAGACGAGGCCGAGGCCGCGCTGCGCGAGCAGGCGGCCGAGCGCATCTGCCGCGGACTCGGCGTACTCGGGCCGCGCGCCGGGGCTCGATCCGCAGAAGACAAGGACGCGCTTGATCACCGACGCCAGCCTAGACTCCGGCAGTACGACGGCCGGATCGAGACGTGCCCGGGAGCTCCGGGCGCGTCGCGGCCGGTGAGCCAGCGCATCACGCTCGCCCCGACGTCGGCCAGCGCGCCGTCGTGACGGCGCCCGCCGTCCCCGGCAAAGCGCGCCAGCAGCGGTGCGTACTCGCGCGTGTGGTCGGTGTGGTCGGTGGTCGGGTCGACGCCGTGGTCCGCGGTCAGGATGAGCAGATCGCCCTCGCGCAACAGCCCGAGCCACCCCGCCACGGCGTCGTCGATCGCGCGCAGCGCCGCGGCGAAGCCGGGCACGTCGTGGCGGTGGCCGTAGAGCTGGTCGGTCTCCACCAGGTTGACGAAGACCAGCCCGCCCGAGCAGCGAGCGCAGCAGCTCGGTGGTCGCCGCGATCCCCTCGGCGTTCGTCGCGCCCGGGTGCTTGACGTCGACGCCGACCCCCGCGAACAGGTCGCGGATCTTGCCGACGCCGTGCACGGGCACGCCGGCCGCCTGCAGCTCCTGCAGGTAGGAGCGCGACGGCGGCGGCAGGGCGAAGTCCCGCCGCCCCTCCCGCCGGTGCCACGCGCCCGCCCCGCCGTCGAACGGCCGGGCGATCACCCGCCCACCGCGTGCTCGCCGTCCATCACCTCGCGCGCCGCCGCGCACACGCGATACAGCTCGGGCTCGGACAGCACGTCGACGTGCGCGGCGATCTGCAGGACCGAGTCGGCCGAGGTGTAGAGGATGAGCTCTCCGGTCGGCCAGGTGATGCTCGCCGAACTCGTCGAGCACCGCCGTCCCGCTGAAGGGCCGGTTGCAGCAGAAGCGCTGGCCGGTGGCCCGCTCGAGCGCGGCCACCACGTCGTCCGGGAATCCCTCGGGGTAGGTCGGCAGCGCGCGCTCCACCCTCACCCCCATCAGCTCCCAGTGGCCGGTCGTCGACTCCTTGCCCGGCCCGACCGCGCCCACCCGGCCATGCAGCACCGGCGCAGCCGCCGGCGGCACGCCCTGCAGCGGCAGGATCGAGCCGAGCCCGAGCGACCCGAGGTCGGGCAGGTCCAGCCCCCCGGCCCGCTCGGCCAGGTGGCCCAGCGTGTTGGTGCCCTCGTCCCCGTAGTCGGCGGCGTCGGGCAGGGCGCCCACCCCACAGGCGTCCATGACGATGACAGCGGCGCGTCGCATGTGGAATGCATATCAGTGCCGCGATAGCCTCAGCCGCGATGAGCCGTCGCCTGGCACACGTGGACCGGGTGGGCGTGGAGGAGCGCGTCGCCCAGCTCGGCACCCGCTCGATCAAGACGACCGCCAAGCAGCAGGGCATCCGCCTCGCCGTGTCGATGGTCGACCTGACCACGCTCGAGGGCGCCGACACCCCCGGCAAGGTGCGCCACCTCTGCGCCAAGGCGGTCTGCCCCGCGCCGTCGATGCCCGAGATCCCCTCGGTCGCCGCCGTCTGCGTCTACCCGTCGCTGGTCGGCGTCGCGCACGCGGCGCTCGAGGGCAGCGGCGTCAAGACCGCCTCGGTGGCCACCGGATTCCCGGCCGGCCAGGTGTCGCTGGAGGCCAAGCTGCGCGACACCGAGGACGCGGTGGCCGCCGGCGCCGACGAGATCGACATGGTCATCTCGCGCGAGGCGTTCCTCGCCGGCGACGACGCCCGCGTGCAGCGCGAGATCGCCCGGATCAAGGACGCCTGCGGCGAGGCGCACCTCAAGGTGATCCTCGAGACCGCCGAGCTCGGCTCCTACGACCACGTCCGCCACGCCTCGATGCTGGCGATGGAGGCCGGCGCCGACTTCATCAAGACCTCCACCGGCAAGGCCGCGAGCGGCGCCACGCCCGGCGTCTGCCTGGTCATGCTCGAGGCGATCCGCGACTACACCGAGCGCACCGGGCGGATCGTGGGCTTCAAGGCCGCCGGCGGAGTGTCGACGAGCAAGGAGGCCCTCAAGCGCCTGGTGCTGGTCAAGGAGACGCTCGGCGACGAATGGCTCACCCCCGACCGGATCAGGATCGGCGCGTCGAGCCTGCTCAACGACCTGCTGCTCCAGTACGCCAAGACCGAGACCGGCCGCTACGGCCGCTCGGAGGACTTCTCCAAGGAATGACCACCGAGCAGCGCACCACCATCGTCTGGGACTACGCCCCCGCTCCGGAGGCCACCGACCACGTCCGGCTGGCCGACCGCTACGGCCTGTTCATCGACGGCGCCTTCCGCGAGCCGGCGCCGGGTGGGCGCGATCCTATCAGCCGACGCTCAACCCCGCCACCGAGCAGCCGATCGCCGAGGTCGCGTGGGCGGGCCCCGCCGACATCGCCGCGGCCGTCGAGTCCGCCCGCGCCGCCCAGCCGCGGTGGGCCGCGCTGCCCGATCGCGAGCGGGCCAAGTACCTGTTCCGGATCGCGCGCCTCATCCAGGAGCGGGCCCGCGAGCTGGCGGTGGTCGAGACGCTCGACGGCGGCAAGCCGCTGCGCGAATCGCGCGACGTCGACATCCCGCTCGCCGCCGCGCACTTCTTCCACTACGCCGGCTGGGCCGACAAGCTGCGCTACGGCGTCAACGCCCGCGAGGTGGCGCCGCTGGGCGTCGTCGGTCAGATCGTCCCGTGGAACTTCCCGCTGCTGATGGCGGCGTGGAAGCTGGCCCCCGCGCTGGCCTGCGGCAACACCGCGATCCTCAAGCCGGCGGAGACCACGCCGCTCACCGCGCTGCTGCTGGCCGAGATCTGCCAGGAGGCGGAGCTGCCCGACGGCGTGGTCTCGATCCTCCCCGGCGACGGCGAGGCCGGCGCGGCGCTCGTCCGCAGCCCGGGCATCGACAAGATCGCCTTCACGGGGTCCACCGCCGTCGGCCGCGACATCCAGGCCGCGCTGGCCGGCCGCCCCACCAGCCTCACCCTCGAGCTGGGCGGCAAGTCGGCCAACATCGTCTTCGAGGACGCGGCCCTGGACCAGGCCGTCGAGGGGATCGTCAACGGCATCTTCTTCAACCAGGGCCACGTGTGCTGCGCGGGCTCGCGCCTGCTCATCCAGGAGAGCGTGCTCGACGACGTCATCGCCAGGCTGTGGCGGCGGATGGGCCGGCTGCGCGTCGGCGACCCGCTGGACAAGAACACCGACGTCGGCGCGATCAACTCCGCCGAGCAGCTTCAGCGCATCGAGACGCTCGTCGCCGCTGGGGAGGACGAGGGGGCGCAGCGGCGCACGATCGCCTGCGAGCTGCCCGAGCACGGCTACTGGTTCGCGCCGACGCTGTTCACCGACGTCTCGCCCGCCCACCGGATCGCGGTGGAGGAGATCTTCGGCCCGGTCGTCTCGGTGCTGAGCTTCCGCACCCAGGCCGAGGCGATCGAGAAGGCCAACAACTCCCGCTACGGGCTGGCCGCCGGGATCTGGACCGACAAGGGCGCCAAGGCCTTCGAGGTCGCCGGCGCCCTGCGCGCCGGCGTGGTCTGGCAGAACACCTACAACCACTTCGACCCCACGGCGGCGTTCGGCGGCTACAAGGAGTCCGGGTTCGGCCGCGAGGGCGGCCCGGCCGGCCTGCGCCCCTACCTGAAGGTCGTGCGATGAGCCCGGCGGAGGGACGGGTCGGGGCGCATCGCCGTGCGCAAGACCTACAAGCTGTGGATCGGCGGGGCGTTCGTGCGCTCGGAGTCCGGCCGCTATGACCACGCGCGCCCGGCGGCCGAGAGCGGCGCACAGCCAGGTCAACATCCCCCGCGCCTCGCGCAAGGACGTCCGCGACGCCGTCGCCGCCGCGCGCAAGGCGTTCGGGCCGTGGTCGGCGCGCACCGCCTACAACCGCGGCCAGATCCTCTACCGCGCGGCCGAGGCGCTGGAGTCCCGGCGCGACCAGCTCGCCGCGGTCGCCGACGGGGCGCAGGTCGACGCCGCCGTCGACGTGCTCGTGCACTACGCCGGCTGGACCGACAAGTTCCAGGCGGTGCTCGGCGGGATCAACCCGGTGGCCGCGCCGTTCCTGTCCTTCTCGCTGCCCGAGCCGACCGGGGTGGTCGGCGTGGTCGCGCCCGACGAGCCCGAGCTGCTCGGCCTCGTCGCCGAGATCGCGCCCGCGCTGGCCGCCGGCAACACCGTGGTGGCGATCCTGTCAGAGCCCAAGCCCCTGGCCGGGCTGGACCTGGCCGAGGTGCTGGGGGTCTCCGACATCCCCGGCGGCGTGGTCAACCTCCTCTCGCGGCCGCCGCACCGAGCTCGCCACCGCGCTGGGCGCCCACCGCGACCTCAACGCGATCGTCGACGCCGGCGGCGACCCCGAGCTCGGCGCCGAGCTCGACCGGCTGGCCGCCGAGACGATCAAGCGCGCGCGCCACGCGCGACGCGGTGGACAGCTACGAGACCGGCGGTCGCCGACGCGCTGGAGCGCATCGAGGCGCTCACCGAGCTGAAGACGGCATGGCATCCGGTCGGGGCGTAGTCGCCCGTCCGGTCGGTCGCCCGCCGGCCCCGGCCGTTGAGCACGCCCTCCAGCATCAGGACCCGCCGCATGATCGCCAGCGACCCCGCGTAGGTCGAGTCCATGCCGTAGTAGCTCAGCCCGCGCGCGCCGAGCGTGCGCGCCTGGGTGTAGGGCGTGTCAGAGGCGTAGTGGATGATCCCGAGGTCGATCGGCAGCTTGGAGAAGTTGACCGCCTCGCCCACGGGGTGGCGATCGGCGTCGGCGATCTCGTAGACGGCGTTGCAGAACGGCCCCGCCTCCATCTCGACGACGGTGTAGGCCTCGCGGTAGTAGAAGTCCAGGTAGGAGCGGTTCTGCAGGAAGGTGCTCTTGACCGTCACCGCGCGCTGGTTGTCCAGGCCCGGTGCCGAAGCGCAGGTCGCCGGCGAGGTCGTCGACCCCGAAGGCGTTGTCGAGCCAGTAGGTCGAGTTGGAGTGCTCGTCGTGGACGACGCTGGAGATCATCACGTCGCCGACGTCGGCGTTGAGCGTCGCCGCCTTGCCCAGCACGTACACCCCTCGCAGCGCCGCCCGGTCGACGGCCACCTCGCGCAGGATGTTGTAGGCCGCCAGGCCCAGCGGATAGTCGATGTTGACGATCACGGCCTCCGAGGCGGCGAGCGCGTCGGCGTCGACCTCGCCGATGCGCGGGTCCAGGCGCGTCGCACGCGCAGCGCCGCCCAGGGGCAGGATCTGCGCCGGCACGCGCAGCGCGGTCGTGCTGCGCATGTGGGTGACGCCGCCGGCCTTCTCGGCGTCGCGGCGCTCGGCCTTGCCGGCACGCCCCTTGGTGGCGAAGTAGATGCGGGCGACGAAGTAGAGGAAGTTCTCCCACGAGCCCTCGGCGCGCCCCTCGCGGAAGGCGGCCAGCTCGTGGCGCAGGATGTCGTCCTCGTCCATCGTCTCCACGAAGGCCACCAGCTCCTGCTCGCGGTCGCGCGCGACCGAGGTGGCGATGTTGACCAGGCTGTGGGTGTTGGAGCTGACGAAGTACAGGGGCCGCTCGGTGGTCAGGCCCTCGCGGTTGAGCTCGGCGCTGACCGGCGCCCACCAGCGGCGGGTCATGCGCGCGTAGCCGGTGTTCGAGCCGCCGAACATCCGGATGCGCAGCGCCATCCGCTCGTGAGGCGATCAGCCGCAGGTGCTCGGCGAAGCGCTCACCCCACGACTCCTGCAGCCGGCCCCAGTCCTCGGCGCTGCCGCCCAGCAGCCGCGCGCACTCCTCGGGCGCGGGCTCGCGGTCGCCCACGATCTCCAGCCAGCCGGCCGCCCGCTGGCGGACGCGGATCTTGTTCCACTCGATCTGGAAGGCGACGAGCGTCGGCAGCAGGTCGTCCAGGTCCGACGCGCTGGCCAGCAGCACGGCGAGCGTGCCCGCCCCGTCGTCATACCAGCGCCGCCGCCGGGCCGGCGCCTCGGCCTCGTCCCACGTGTCGACCGGCAGCCCGGCGCTGACCAGCGCCTCGAACTGCTGGGCCATGGCGACGAGCTGGGCGCCGACGATCCCGTCGGGGAGCCGGCGGATGGCATAGATGAAGGCGCCGAGGTCGATCTCGTCGCTGGCCGCCAGCGGATGCAGGCTGGAGCCGATCGCCCGGTGCGAGGGCTCGAGCACCCGCAGGTGCGTCTCGCCGCTGGAGCGCAGCAGCGTGTTGTAGGTGCGCTGGTAGAGCTCGATCTCGTCGCTGAGACCGACGGCCCCCTCAGATCGGCGGTCGAGGGCGAGGCGGGCGACGGCCATTGGTCTGCCGCTATCACGCTACTCCTTGACGTAGGGGATGCCGCTCGCCGCCGGGGGGCGCGAGGCGCCGATGAGACCGGCCACGGCGACGAGGGTGAGCAGGTAGGGCAACGCCTGAAACAGTGTCGCAAGTGTCGCCGAGAACGTCGGCAGCCGGTCGGCCATCGCCTCGGAGAAGCCGAACAGCAGCGTGGCCACCAGCGCCAGGCCCGGGACGCCAGCGCCCGAAGATGACCGCCGCCAGCGCGATGAACCCGCGGCCCTCGGTCATGTTCTGGCGTGAAGGAGCCGACGAACGCGACCGACAGGTACGCGCCGCCGAGCGCGGCCAGCATGCCCGAGGTCACGACGGCGAGGTAGCGGATGCGCAGCACCGGCAGGCCGACCGTGTCGGCGGCGCGCGGCTTCTCGCCGACGGCGCGCAGGCGCAGGCCCCAGCGGGTGCGGAACAGGAACACGGCGAGCACCGGCACGAGCAGCGAGCCCGAGCCAGGTCATGAGGTTGGCGTCGCCGATCGCCTGGCCGAAGAAGCCGACGTGCTGGATGAGCGGGAGCTTGATGTTGGGCACCTGGGAGATGTTGTTGGGCGTGCCGTTGGTCCCGTAGTGGGCGGTGAAGAAGTAGCCGGTGATCCCCAGGGCCAGGAAGTTGATGCCGGTTCCGCTCACCACCTGGTTGGCGCGCAGGTGGATCGAGAAGAACGCGTGCACGAGCGCCAGCAGCCCGCCGGCGGCGAGCGGCGACGACGAGCCCCAGCACCCAGGAGCCCAGCACGTCGGCGCCGTAGATCCCGAAGTAGCAGCCCATCAGCATCATGCCCTCCAGGCCGATGTTGATGACGCCGCTGCGCTCGCAGATGATCCCGCCCAGCGCGGCGAACAGCAGCGGGGTGGCGTAGCGCAGCATCGCCGCGACCAGCGCCGACCACACGAACACGGTGTTGAGGTGGCCGACCCCGGACTTCGTCGAGGCGATCGCGCCGGCGATGGCCAGGACCGCCAGCCCGAGGTCGATGTAGCCCAGCCGGCGCTCGCCGCCCTGCGAGCGCGATCGCTCCGGCCACCATCGCCGCCAGCCCGAGGATGATCGACGGGACCGGCGTCCGGACGAGGATCGGCGGCAGCGTGATGACCCAGGTGAGCACGGCCAGGACGAGCCCGGCGATCCCGACGTGCTTGGCGGAGGCCACGCGCGAGGGCGCCGCGGCGATCGTTCCGGCGCTCACGCCGCTCCCTCCGTGCCGGCGGCCGGCTCTCGCGGCCTGCGTCTGAGCCCGACGGCGATGCCGCGCCCGCCCCGCAGCACGCGCAGCGCGATCACGTCGGTCGAGACCAGCAGCACGATCAGCCCCTGGATCATGTAGGTGAGGTACTGGGCCAGGTTGGGGTCGAACACCGTCGGGTCGAGGTTGCGCTGCGACGTGCCGGTGAGCAGGGCGCCGAACAGCAGCGCTGCCGCCACCGACCCCGCCCGCCGTGTTGCGCCCGAGCAGCGCGACGGCGATCCCCAGGAAGCCGATCTGCGAGAACTGGATGTCGTTGGTGAACAGTGAGAACTTCCAGCCGAGGATGTCCAGCGACGCCGCCACCCCGGCGAAGGCGCCGCAGATGAGCATCACCCGGACGTAGTTGCGCCCGACGTTCATGCCGGCGTAGCTGGCCGCGTCGGGGTTGAAGCCGACGGCGCGGACCTCGTAGCCCAGGCGCGTGCGGTTGATGATGCACCGCGAACACGACCACCGAGCGCCAGCGCGATGAAGATCCCGATGTCCAGTCCCTGGAGCTGGGCCGGGCCCCAGAACACCGGCAGCTTGGCCGAGGCCACGACCGTCTTGGACACCGGGACCGAGGACTGGGCCGGGTCCTGGAGCGGGCCGCCGAGCTGGAACAGGTAGACGCCGAGCCAGATCGCGATCCAGTTGAGCATGATCGTCGAGATCACCTCGTGGACGCCGACGGTCGCCTTGAGGAGCCCGGCGATCCCGGCCCACGCGCGCGCCGGCCAGCGCCGCCAGCACGATGGCCAGGATGATGTGCAGGACGGCCGGCATGCCCGAGAACGACGAGCCGATCCACACCGCCACGATCGCGCCCGACCGTGTACTGGCCCTGGCCGCCGATGTTGAACAGCCCGGCCCGGAAGGCGAACGCCACCGCCAGGCCGACGAGGATCAGCGCGGTGGTCTGGATCAGCGTCTGCTGGAGCGCGAGCGCGGCCGTCGAGCGCTCGGTGCCGCCGACCCACGGGAACAGCCAGTTGAGCCCGGTGCCCTTGAAGATCGCGTTGTAGGTGCTGAGCGGGTCGTGCCCGGTGAGCAGCACCACGATCCCGGCGACCAGGAACGCGATCACGGCGGTCAGGATCGGCACGATGACCCCGCCGCGGCGCATGTAGGCCGTCAGCCGCGCCGGCGAGGTCAGCGACGCCTCGAGCGCCTCCTCCTCGCCGGGCTGGGCGCCGCCCTCGACGATCTGCTCGGCATCGGGCTCGTCGTCGCGCTCACGCCGCCTGCCTCGGACGCCTGGCCGCCCGTCATCGCGATGCCCAGCGTCTCCTCGGTGACGTCGGGCGGGAACTCGCCGGCGATCCGTCCCTCGTAGATGACGAGGATCCGGTCGGCCAGCGCGCGCACCTCCTCGTACTCCAGCGACACGAGGAGGACCGCGCGGCCCTTGTCGCGCTCGGCGATCAGCCGCCGGTGCACGAACTCGATCGCGCCCACGTCCAGGCCCGCGCGTCGGCTGGTGGGCGATGAGCACCTTCGGATCGGAGGCGATCTCGCGGGCCACGCACACCTTCTGCTGGTTGCCGCCCGACAGCGACGACGGCGAACGCCTCGGGACCCCCGCCGCGGACGTCGAACTCGCGCAGGAGCCGGCCGGCGCGGTCGCGCATGCGGCGCAGGCGCAGCCAGCCGCGGGCGCTGAACAGCGGGCGGCGGTACTCGCGCAGCGCCATGTTCTCGGTCGAGCGTGAACGGGAGGACGAGGCCGCGGCGATGGCGGTCCTCGGCGATGTGGGCGATCCCCGCCTCGGTGGCGGCCCGCACGCCCAGGCCGGCGATGT
The DNA here is from genome assembly GCA_963764125.1 of uncultured Solirubrobacteraceae bacterium. Classification (GTDB taxonomy): domain Bacteria; phylum Actinomycetota; class Thermoleophilia; order Solirubrobacterales; family Solirubrobacteraceae; genus Palsa-465. The sequence continues at coordinate 76,661 of CAVXRR010000025.1, read as the reverse complement.
CCCGCCCGTCGACGACGACGCTGCCCGACTCCGGCACCCGCAGCCCGGTGATCGCCTCGACCAGCTCCTGCTGGCCGTTGCCGTCGACGCCGGCGAGGGCGACGATCTCACCGGCGCGCACCGACAGCGACAGCCCGTCGACCGCCGGCAGCTCCCGGTCGTCGCGGACGTGGAGGTCGTCGACGTCGCAGCAGCGGCTCGCCCGACTTCGACGCCGCCTTGTCGACGGCCAGCAGCACGTCGCGGCCGACGACGAGCTGGGCCAGGCTCCGCTCGGTGGCGCCCGCGCGCGGCACGGTGTCCATCCGGCGGCCGCGGCGCAGCACGGTGATCCGGTCGGCCACCTCGAGCACCTCGTTGAGCTTGTGGCTGATGAAGACGATCGCGGTGCCGTCCTCCTTGAGGCGCTGGATGCACGCCCATCAACTCGGTCACCTCCTGCGCGGTGAGCACGGCGGTGGGCTCGTCGAGGACCAGGATGCGCGCGCCGCGATACAGCGCGCGCAGGATCTCGACGCGCTGCTGGGCGCCGACGGTCACGTCCTCGATCGTCGCGTCGGGATCGACGGCCAGTCCGTAGCGGTCCGACAGCTCGCGCACGCGGGCGCGAGCGACCGCGAAATCGAGCATCCCCCCGGCCCGCTTCGGCTCCTGCCCGAGCACGATGTTCTCGGCCACGGTCATCACCGGCACGAGCATGAAGTGCTGGTGCACCATGCCGATGCCCGAGCTTGATCGCCGTGGCCGGCGAGTCGACGTCGACCAGCTTGCCGTCGACGAAGATCTCGCCTTCGGTCGGCCGGTAGAGGCCGTACAGGACCGACATCAGCGTCGACTTGCCCGCGCCGTTCTCACCGAGCAGCGCATGGACCTCGCCGGCACGGACGTCGAAGTCGACTCGGTCGTTGGCCACGACCGAGCCGAACCTCTTCGTGATGCCCTTCAGCTCGAGCGCCGGGGACGCCGAGCTTGCCGAGGGCGGGCTATCCGTCATTCAATATCGCGTCTACTTGACCGTGTTCGGGATGTTCGCGATCTGCCCCGTCTTGATCTCGTTGTAGATCTTGGCGATCTGAGGGGCGAACTTCAGACCGGCCGGGCCGATCTTGCCGTAGCCGATGCCGCCGTTGGCGATGTTGTTGGTGACGTTGGCGCCGGGCGCGAACTTGCCGGCCAGCAGCGCCTTGATCGCGTTGAACACCGCGACGTCGACCTTCTTCTCGGCCGAGGTGAGGATGTAGGACCCGAGATACGCCTGGTCGGCGTCGACCCCGATGCCCTGCACTCCCTGCTGCTGGGCCGCGGAGAGCGCCCCGAGCCCGCAGGCGCCGGCCACCTGGAAGACGACCTTGGAGCCCTGCTGGATCTGGTTGAGCGCGAGCTGCTTGCACTTGGACTGGTCGACGAAGTCCTGCGAGTACCCGTTGAGCGTCTGGATGCCCGGGTCGGCCTTCTTGGCGCCGGCCTGATACCCCGCGATGTAGTGGTCGACCGGCGGGATCTTCTGCCCGCCGACGCTGGAGATGGTCTTGTAGCCATGCTCCTTGGCGTAGAGCCCGGCGAGGGTGCCGGCGAGGTAGCCGGCCTGCTCCTCCTGGAACAGCAGGCCCTCGATGTTCTTCGGGTCGCCCTTCTCCGCCGTCGCGTCGGAGTCGACCATGGCGAACTTGACGTTCGGGAACTGCTTGGCCACCGCGTCGGTCGCGTCGGCCATCAGGAAGCCGACCGGGACGACCAGGTTGTAGCCCTGCTGGGCCAGGGTGGTCAGGTTGGGCGTGTAGTCAGCGCCCGAGCTGGACGTCAGCACCCGCCCCTTGATGTGGAGCTGCTGCTCGGCGCGGAGCAGGCCCTCGTAGGCGAGGTGGTTGAACCCGTGGTCGTTCAGACCACCGATGTCGGTCACCACGCCGACCTTGAAGTTGCTGGGCGACACGGCACCGCTGCTGGACGTTCCAGCGGCGCTCGACGACGAGGTCGCCGCCGGCGCGCTGGAGGAGGTCGAGCCTCCACCGGCCGCCGAGCTCGAGCTCGAGCTCGACGAATTGCTGCTCCCGCACGCGGCCAGGGCCAAGGTTGCCAGCACCCCGCCGGTCCACATCCCCAGATGACCGATCTTGCACCTCACGACAGACTCCTCTCAGTCCGGAAAGCGCGAAGGTATAGCAACCCGTCCTTAAATGCTGGGGCCTCGCGCCCGATAAATGTCGGCTTAACATTGGCACGCCCTACCGGCCGTGCTCGCTCCAGTCGAGTTGCGTCGCGGGCACCCCGAGCTCGCGTGCGTAGGCTTGTGCCTCGCTGCGCCCCGCCGGCTCGCCGCACGGGTAGCGGAACACCTTGTCGGGGAAGACCACGAACGTCTCGGAGCTGGTCGAGAAGTTCACGTACCACCCCGGCTGGTCCAGCACACCCGCCAGGTCGGCGGCGAGCCTCTGCGCCTCTGCGTCATCGGCCTCGAACTCCACCACCGTCCACACGGGCGGTTGGTAGTCCGGCACGTCTTGGGTGGCGAAACGCCTGATCTGCCGCATCACGACGTCCACCTCGTCCAGGGACGTCCCCACCTTGAGGCTCTCGAGGATGAGCGTGCCGTTCACCGAGCCGACCGTATCCCTCACCGCACGCGCTGGCAAGGCGCTGACGGCGACGTCAGCTACCGCAGCACCACGGCGGCGTGGGCGCGGACCGCGGCGTTGACGCGCTGAAGCGACGGCGAACTGCGCTGCCACTGCTGCCAGTAGAGCGGCACGTCGATGACCGCGCGCGGGTCGAACTCCACGAGCGGCGCGGCCCCCGCATCGTCCGTGGAGGCTTGGAGGTCGGGGACCATGCCCCAGCCCAGCCCCCGCCGGACGGCCTGAACGAACGCGCCCGAGCCCGGGACGTAGCAGCGCGGCGGGGAGAGGCGGCGCCGCGAGCGCCGGCGCAGGTACCGGTCCTGCAGCGGGTCCTCGCGATCGAACAGGATCACGGGCGCCGCCGACAGCGCCTGTGCGGTCACGCCGTCGGCAAACCACCGCGCCACGAACGACGCCGAGGCCCGTGGCCGGTAGCGCATCTGGCCCAGGCGGCGCACCGTGCAGCCGGACACCGCCTGCGCCGAGGCGGTCACCGCCGCCATCACCGTGCCGTCGCGCAGCAGCTCGGCGGTCCGCGTCTCGTCGGCGCGGCGTAGGTCGAAGGTGAGCCCCGGGCCGGCGGCGGCCAGCGCCTCCACGAACCAGGTGGCCAGACTGTCGGCGTTGACCGCCAGGGGCACCGTGAGCGGCGCCCCGGCGGTGTCGTCGCCCAGCTCGGTCAGCGCGTCCGTCATGATCGCCTGCATCTGGCGCGCGGCCCGCAGGAGCACGGCGCCCGACGGCGTCGCCGCGACGGGCTTTGAGCGCGTCACCAGCACACGTCCCACCCGCGTCTCCAGCGCCTTGATCCGCTGGCTGACCGCCGACGGTGTCACGTGGAGGGTCCGCGCCGCCGCGTCGAAGGTGCCCTCGGTGACGGCCGCCAACAGCGCCTCGAGCTGCCCCTGGTCGATCGTTTCTGCCATTAGCACTACTAATGGTAATTGAGAAACCTAAGTGGTGCTGGAGCACCGGTCGGCCTACCGTGGGGCGCATGATCGACGCTCCAGCGTTCCGCGCGCTTGTCTCGGGACTGCTGTTCGGCCTGTCACTGATCGTGGCCATCGGGCCCCAGAACGTGTTCGTCGTGCGCCAGGGCGCGCTGCGCCGGCACGTCACGATCGTGGTGGCGATCTGCGCCGCCTCGGACGTCGTGCTCATCGCCGCCGGGGTGTCGGGGACCGGGGCGCTGCTGGCCGGCCGCCCCTGGCTGGTCCAGGTCACGCGCGCGGGCGGCGCCGCGGTCCTGCTCGCCTACGCCGCGCTGGCGGCCCGCCGGGCGCTCGCCGGGCTCGCCGTCGACCGGGCCACCGGGCCCCGGCGCTCCGGCCGCGCGGCGGTGGTCGCGGCATGCCTGGCCTTCACCTGGCTCAACCCGGCCGTCTACCTGGACACGATCGTTCTGCTGGGCTCGGTCGCCCACAGCCAAAGGCCACGCCAGTGGTGGTTCGGCGCCGGCGCGGCGATCGGGAGCGTCGTGTGGTTCGCCGCGCTGGCCGCGGCGGCGTGCCTGGCCCACGCGTTCCTCACCCGTCCGCGGGTGTGGCGCTGCGTGGACTGCTTCGTCGCCGTCGTGATGACGGCCACCGCGCTGCGGCTGCTGCTGGCCTAGTCCACGCGCCGTGTGTACGGCGGTTTGTGACGCCACGGAGCGCACGACGGGTTCTGCGCAGTGTGTGCTCTGGTCGGGCCCCCGACGCGAGGAGCGCACGTCTCCGGTTGCCCAGTGTCCGTCGCGTCAGGACCCGCCCGTCCACCCTCTTCCCGAGCGTCGTTGACGTTCGCGTGTGCCGCGGATCACGTTGGGGCGTGAGCCGAACTCGCGGCGCCGAGCTCGGGCGCGACGTGACTAGGCGGCGCAGGCCGGGCGCGCCCGGATGGCCCGGTGCAGCACGTCGGCCAGGGCGCTCGGGGCGATGCCCTTGCGCACGTAGGTCATGGCGCCGGCGATCATCAGTTCGCGGACCAGTGGCTCGAATTCGTCGGCGGAGAGCACCACCGCCGCGGTGTCGGGGGACACCTCGGAGATGCCGTGGATCGCGCTCAGTCCGCCGCCGCCGGGCATCTGCACGTCGATCAGCGCCACGTCGGGCTGGGCCGCCTGGGCCAGGGCGATCGCCTGATCGCTGTCCCGGGCTGCGCCGATGATGTCGAACTGGCGCTCGAGCGTGAGGCTCAGCATCGACCGCACGACCGCGTCGTCGTCGGCGATGAGCAGCGTGGGGTTGGCAGAGCGCATCGGGTCAAAGCCGAGCATCGAGGACTCCATGCCCCAGTGATCGGCAGACAGTCAACAAACTTGAGCGCCGCAAAGCCTTGGGCAGGGTCAGGCCGGTTTTGCCGGCCCCGGCGATAATCGGTCACGCCCCCACCGCAGACGCGCGACGATGGCAGCCCACCACCCCACAGCCAACGCGGGCGAGCTCCAGCTCGTCGACTGGCGTCGCCGCGTCGCCACGCTCTACGCGGCGGTGCGAGCCGAGCCGTCGCCGGTCCAGGCTCATACGCTGTGGCGGCGCGGCCGCGACGAGCTCATGCGCGAACACCCCGAGAGCCCGCTGCTCCCCGATGACGAGCTGCGCCGCAGCGGCGTGCCGTACTGGCCGTATGACCCGGAGCTGCGCTTCGCTCTGGCCCTGGAGCCTTCGACCGAGGCCGAACCGACGACGCTGACCCGCCAGACCGGCGGCACCGACACCACGTCGCTGCGCCGGCTCGGCGCGGTCGTGCTTCCCGCGCCGCTGGACGCCACGCTCGATGTCTGGTGGATGGCGCAGTACGCGGGCGGGCTCTTCGTCCCCCTGCGCGACGGCACCGCCGGGGACACCAGCTACGGCGGCGGCCGCTACCTCCTGGACACGGCCAAGGGCGCCGACCTCGGCGATGACGACGGCCGCCTCGTCATCGACCTGAACTTCCTCTATCACCCCTCGTGCCGCTACAACGCGGACTGGCAGTGCCCGCTCGCGCCCGCCGGCAACACCATCCTCTACGCGGTGCGGGCAGGCGAGCGCCTGTGATGGCGGCCGTCGCCGGTGGTCGGTGGTCGGTCACGCTGGGGGCACCAGTTCGTCGAGGACGTCGGCCAGGCCGCTCAGACCGGGCAGCTCGCGGGTGGGCGCGGGGTCGCCGCGCTCGGCCAGGCGGTTGATCCACACCGAGCGGATGCCGAGCTCGGCGGCCGGAGCGATGTCGTGGAAATGGCTCTGGGCGACGTGGATGTGGTGCGCGCCGTCGGCGCCGGTCTGGGCGTAGAACGCCCGCCAGTGGCCGGGGGCGGGCTTGTAAGAGCCGATCTCCGAGGCCACGATCGCGCCGTTAAAGGGGACGCCGATGGCGCGGATCGACGCGTCGATGAACTGGCGATCGGTGTTGGAGAGCGCCATCAGCTTCCAGCCGCGCTCGTGGGCCTGCGTCAACGCCTCCCGGGCGTCGTCGAACACCGGCCACTCGGGCAGCGAGCGCCCCAGTGCGTCCTGCTCACCGGCCGGCACCGGCCGGCCTGACTCGCGGGCCAGCTCCGCCAGGACGGCGGCCATCACGTCGCGGTAGCTCCACGTGGGGTGCTCGCTCTGGATGCGCGGCTCGAGGTCGTGGTAGCGCTCCAGCAGCGACGCCCGGCGCTCGGCGCCGAACAGCCGGCCGAGCTCCGCGCCGATGCCCGCGTTCCAGTCCACCAGCGTCCCGTAGCAGTCAAACGTCGCCCACCGCGCCGTCGCCATGGCGCGCAGCATACGCGGGCGGCCTAGGCGCGCAGATCGCGGCGCTCCAAGCTCAGCACGGCGACGGCGGACAGCGCTGCCGCGGTCACACCCAGCACGACGAGGTCGATCACGTCGATCCCGCGCGTGAGCGGATCATGGCCGGCGTAGTAGTAGAAGGGGGAGACGTATTTCAGCCAGGAGATCCCGCCGACGAGCGGGACGAAGCCGTTGATCAACCAGCCGACGATCCCGACGCCGGCAGCCACCCCGGTGGTCAGGGTGCGCCGGCCGGTACCGGCCCCGACGGCGAGCGACACCGCGCCGATGGCCAGCCCGAAGAAGGCCAGGTGCACGGCGAAGGCCGTGATGTGGCCGACGCCGATCCCGCCGCCACCGAGCGCCACGCCGGCCAGCAGCCCGGCCCACGCTGCCGCCGCGATGATCGCCACCAGGACCGCGACGGCGCCCGCCTTGGCGGCCACCAGATGCGCGCGCGTGATCGGATGGGCGAGCACGAGCGCGAGGATCCGGTCCTCCTCCTCGCCGGCGGTGATGGCGGCGGCACCGGTGATGGCGACGGCGCCCATCAGCAGCGGCCCGTAGACCGAGCCGATCTCGCTGCGAAACCAGCCGGTTATGGTGGCGTAGTCCGCGCCGCCCAGCAGCTCTGACACCCCGCGCGGCAGGTTGAGCTTGCCGAAGGTGTGGCCGACCGCGGGAAACAGCGCGCCCACGATCACGAGCACCGCCACCAGCCCGAACGCCGCGGACCCCGTGGAGGCCAGTCGCAGGCGCAACGCCATGGTCAGCGGAGCGCGGGTCATTCAGGGGCCTCCGTGCCGGTCACGTCGGGCCTTCGCGCCGGTCACCTGGGGCCTCCGTGCCGGTCACGTCGGGCCTTCGCGCCGGCCACCTGGGGCCTCCGCGCGGTAATAGCGCAGGAAGATCTCCTCCAGGTCGTCGTCGCGCGACCGGATCGCGCGCACCTCGTGCGCCGCGGCGGCCTTCACGACGGCGTCGGCGGAGCCCTCGAAGGCCACGATCAGCGTCGCCCCCGCGGCCTTCACCTCACGCACGCCGGGCAGCCCCGTGAAGGCCTCGGGGGGCGGCGGGTCGGTGAACTCGATCTCGAGCCGCTGGACCGCGATCCGCCGCAGGTTCTCCAGCGAGTCCACGACGACGAGCCGGCCCTCGCGCAGGATGGCCAGCCGATGGGTCACCCGCTCCACCTCAGACAGGGTGTGTGAGGAGAGGAAGATCGTGCCACCCTGCGCGCTGCACTCGGCCAGCAGCGAGTGGAAGCTCTGCTGCACCAGAGGGTCAAGGCCGGCGATCGGCTCGTCGAGGATGAGCAGCTCCGGGTCGTGCATGAACGCCTGGATGAGGGCGAGCTTCTGGCGGTTGCCGGTGGAGAGCTCGCGGATGGGCCGGTGCAGGTCGGCGGCAAAGCGCTCGGCCAGAGCGTCGCGCCGCACGCGGTCGACCCCGCCGCGCAGGTCGCCCAGGTAGTCGAGGACCGCGGCGCCGGTGAGCTTCGGGTAGAGGCCGAAGTCCCCGGCGAGGTACCCGACCCGGCGGCGGATCGCCAGGCTGTCGGCGTGCGCGTCGAGGCCGAGCAGCGACGCCGTGCCCGACGTGGGCCGGATGAGGTCCAGCAGCAGCCGCATCGTCGTCGACTTCCCGGCGCCGTTGGGGCCCAGGAAGCCGAACACCTCGCCCCGCTGGACCTCCAGGTCCAGCTCGAACAGCCCGCGCCCGCCGCCGAAGTCCTTGGTCAGTCCCCGAGTGGCGATCGCGGGGGTGTCGCTCATCGTTTCGGCGGCGCGAGATGCCTGCAGTGCTGGAGCGCGGGCGCGCTCAGCAGCCCGCTCAGGTGGGGTCCTGGGAGCTGTACGGCGGGTCCTCGCCGCGGACCTCTCGGTAGCGGCGATCGAACAGCGCCAGCACCTCGGTCACGTCCGAGGGGCCGCGCAGGTCGTGGCTGACGCCCACCGAGTCCGGCGTGGCCACAGCGGGCTCGGCCTCGCCGTGCTCGATCAACTCGTCGTGCTCGACGCTCAGGAACGGGAGCTCGACGATGCCACGATCGGGGTACAGGAGCCCCAGCTCGGCGTGGCCGTAGCGCACGGCGGCGACGCCGTCCGGGCGCCGTTCGATGCGCACGCCCGGCCAGCTGTCAAGCTCGTTGGCAACCTCGTCGACGAACGCAGTGGGGTCGGGCACCGGCCCATCCTAGCCCTGCCGCGAAACGTCGGTCCATGCAGGGCAATGTCTTTCAGTAGGCTCGCGGGGTGCCTGAGGACCTGACCCCGGACGACTGGCGGGTCATCCACCTGCTCGCCGAGGACGCGGCCGACCTGCCGAGGGTCGCGCGCGAGCTCGGCCGGACCGTCGAGGACGTGAGTGCCCATGCCGAGCGCCTGCGCGAGCGCGGCGTGGTCACGGAGATCACCGCACGCATCAACCCCAGCGCCATCGGCCTTCCCATCACCGGCTTCTACGTGCTCCAGGTGGCCCAGAACGCCGACACCTACGAGGCGATCGAGCGCCTCCTGCGCGACATGGACCAGGTGGAGGAGGCCTACGCCATCAGCGGCCGCTACGACTGGCTGGTCAAGGTGCGCGCCGAGAGCGTCGAGGAGCTCCAGCACCTGCTCACCACCAAGCTCGCCCTCCTGCCCGGCTTCGTGCGCGCGGAGACGCTGGTGGTACTGAGCACGGCGTGTGACTACACCAACGTCCACGCGGCGACCTTCCCGTTGGAGGGATGACCACCGCCCCCGGCGGTGACCCCGCCGAAGCGCTCCTGCGGGGCGCCCACGCCGAGCTGCGCGCCGACCGGCTGAGCCGCCACATCGCCTTCGTCGGCTTCATGGGCGCGGGCAAGTCCACCATGGCCGAGCTCACCGCCCGGCGCCTGGGCCGCGTGTGGTTTGACACCGACGAGGTGATCGTCGAGCGCTGCGGCCGCTCGATCCCGGAGCTCTTCGCCGCCGGAGAGCAGGATCGCTTCCGGGCGCTGGAGAAGCAGGTGGTCGCCGAGCTGCTCGTCGGCGAGCCGGCCGTGCTGTCGCTCGGCGGCGGTGCGCTGGAGGACGCCGACACGCGCACCGTCCTATTCGAGCGCGCGTTCGTGGTCAACCTGGCGGTCTCGTGGCGCGACGTGCAGGCCGAGCTGCCCACGCTCATGCGGACCCGCCCGCTCCTGCAGCACCGCACCGAGGGCGAGATCCACGAGCTGTTCCTCCGCCGCCAGGCGACCTACCGCAAGGCCCACCTGCGCATCCGCGCTCCACGCGGGGACGTCGAGGCGGCCGCCGAGTACGTGCTCTCGATCGTGACCGGCGGCTAACGTCGCGAAAGCAGCATCAGGCCCGGATCGCCATGGGGTCGACGGCGCGCCCGCGCCGGTGAACTCCTGGCCCCCGTCGTCCACCACGGGCTCGGGGACGGCGGCGGTCACGTCGCGCCTCTCTTACACCATTTCGCGCCGAGCGACCTGGAAAGCGTGACAAAGCCCGAACTCAGCACCAGGTGTCCCACGTTCTCCATCTCCCACATGGTTTTCGTGCCAAACCCGGTGGCGGACCTCAGGTTTGACACGTTTTCCAGGTTCGATGGTTCCACCTCCAAAGCTCGCCGTTGACTTTCGCCGGTGCCCCGCCCCAACGCCGCTAATCCGCGCCGGGGGCAGGCGGCCGCGCGCCCGCGTGCCCCAGCGACGCGGCGGCCGCCCGCAGCGCCATCCCCACCGCTGCATCCAGCGGGTCGCCACCGGCCAGCGCCGCCGCCAGCCCTCCGGCAAACGCGTCGCCGGCCCCCACGGTGTCCACGATCGCTCCGGCCGGCGCCGCCGGGCAGCGGGCCACCGCGCCGTGCTGCACCACGAGGCAGCCGGCCGCCCCGAGCGTCACCACGGCCGCTCGACCGGTGAGTGCGGCCAGCCGTCGCCCCGCTTCCTCGGCGTCGTCGCAACCGGTCAGCACGGCTGCCTCGGACTCGTTGGGGGTGAGGATGGCGCCGATCCGCGCGGCCTGAAGCAGCGACGGGCGGGCGGGGGCGGGGTCGAGCACGGTCACCGCCCCGCGCTCGGTTCCGGCCCGCACGGCGGCCTCGATGGCCGCGTCGGAGATCTCGGCGCTCACCAGCACGACGTCGCCGGCGGCAAGCTCCGCGAGCGACCGGGCGACGTGGGCTGGATCGACCAGCGCGTTGGCGCCGGCGGCGACGGCGATGAGGTTGGCGCCCTCGGCGTCGGTGACGATCAGCGCAGCGCCGGTCGGCGTGTCGTCGCGCACCGCGACCCCCTCGACGCTGACCCCCTCCGCGCGCAGCGTGGCGATCGCCGTCTCGCCGTCACCATCGGCCCCGACGGCCGAGACGAACACCACTGTCGCGCCGGCCCGGGCGGCCGCGGCCGCCGCGTTGGCGCCCTTGCCCCCGGGGCTGACCACGAGGGCATCGCCCAGGACGGTCTCGCCGGGCCCCGGCAGCCGCGGGACCTGCACCGTCCGGTCCACATTGGTGGACCCCACCACGAAGACGCGTCCCGGGCCCCGCGACATGCCGCGGAGGGTAACCGCCGACCCACGGGCAACGCAGCTCGGCGATGCGCCGCTTAATATGTGCGTGGAGGCCCCGAATCGATGAGCGAACCAGACCAATCCCGCTCCCTGAGCGCCGCGATGGACCCCGCGGCTCTGCGCGCCGCGCTGGTCCCGAGACGGCCGGTCTTCGCCAACCCGTGGGACTCGACCGAGGACATGTTCGCGTGCTACTTCGCGGTCGCCTTCTTTGACCCGCTTCTGCTCTGGGCCGGCGGGAAGCTGATGGGCGCGATCTTCGGCTTCGGGACGCACTGGCCGCTCGGGGTGTTCCTGCTCGCCGCCCTCGTCGGCGCCGGCGGCTTCATGACGATCGTCGGCCGTGAGCGCACCCGCCTCTCCGTGGACATCCTGGCCATCGCCGCCTGGATCGTGCTGGGTCTGATCGTGGCGCCGATCGTCGGCCTCGCGCCGCCGCCCCTGGTGGCGGTGATCATCTACGCGGTGATGCTGGCCGCCATCTTCGGCTACGTGCTCCTGCTCGGACAGTGGGAGAAGGCGTTCGTCCGCACGCTCACCTGGCCGGTCACGTGGAGCCTGCTGGCGATCGGCTTCGCCTTCTCGGCCTACAAGCTGATCCTGTTTCAGTAGCCGCAACGGCCCGCGCCGCGCGGCGCGGGCCCGAGAAGGGGCGGTCCGTCAAGGCCGCCCCTCCACGTGGGTTCCGCAGCTACCGGCGAAGTGCCTAGCGCGCCATCGCGCTGTGCACGGCGCTCATCGCGCTCGCGCTCGGCACGCCGGTGTTGGTGGTGGCGCACTGGCCCAGCGAGCGCCCGTCGACGGTATTGCCGAAGCCGCCGACCGAGTTGATCGGCGCCGGGGTGTTGCCCAGGCACACCAGGTTCTGCTTGATGTGGTTGTTGAAGAGGAGGATCTCGGCCTGATTGTTGGTGAGGACGGTGTTGCCGTCGATCTCCTGCATGGAGCCATCGGGCCGGGTACCGCCGATCGCCCAGGTCGCGGGATTGTCGGCCGTACCGGAGCCGTTGATCACGAGCTGACCGGTGATCACGCTGCCGCCGATCAGGCCGCCGAACACGCCCTGATTGGAGACGACGCTGCCGTCGATGGTCGCGCTCTGCGTGTCGAGCGCGTCGACCTTATTGGCCAGGATGCCGTGCACCGTGCCCGTGAAGCTCATCCCGCCGGACCCGTTGCCGATGGCCTGCCCGGCGATCACCCAGCCGCTGTCCTCGAATGCCGAGGCCAGGTTCCCGGTCAGCAGGTCCCCGCCGACGGTGCCGGAGTTCTCCAGGTCGAGGTTCGCGGCCTGCTCGACCGTCACGTTGCCGCGGATCGTCGAGTTCGAGATGTTGCACGTCTCGTTGGGCGGTACGACGACGTTGTTGAAGGTGCCCGTGTAGAAGGGCTGGGAGCTGTCACACGTGAGGTTCGGTGCGTTGTGCCCGGCGGCAAGCGCCCCGGCCGGGAAGGCCAACGCTGCGGCGACGCCCACCGCGATTGCGGCAGTACGAGGACTGGGACTCATAGGTTCTCCTTGAGGAATGGAGTGAAAGTGCCCCTGCGGTTTCCGACCGGTCCCGTCCTGCTGCCCGAAAGCAGTATTTCATTCCTCAATAGACAAAGTAACTAGAACATCCGTCCAGCATCTGGACGAATGCTCAAGGAGGAGGCTCCGCCGGATGGCCCTACTCGGCCGCCGAGGCCTCGATCTCGACTCCGTCGAAGATGCGCTCGGCATCGAGCAGTATGAGCAGGCGATCGCCGAGCTTGGCGATGGCCCCGAGGCTCTCGGCGTCGCTGGCCGGCAGGGGCTACCACCGGCACGAGACGCTCGCGCACGGAGATGACGCCGAGGACGCGCGGATCGCCTGCGGTGGCAGACATGTCCCGTGACGTCCCGTTCCAAGAAGCCCGTGCCGTGTTCCCGGTCCCGAGGCTCAGGTGTCTTGGCCCCGGTTTGGTCAGATCCCTGACCTGTTATCAGGTGTCTGACTTATCGGCACGGCCTGGACGGACTTGATCTGTGCCCGCCAGGAAGCCGGCGACGGCCTCGGCGACGCGCGGACCGTGCTCCAGCTGCGGGCTGTGGCCGCCAGGGAGGACCAGCCGCTGCACCGGCCCGCGGGCGCCCGCCTCGATGCGGTCGATCTGGGCCAAGGTCCCGTACGGGTCCTCGGCGCCCTGGATGAGCAGCGTCGGCGCCTGCAGCCGGCCCGCCTCCTCCTCCAGGCTCCACGCCATGAACGCAGGATCCAGCCACACGTCGCACCACCCCCAGAAGGCGGCGTCGGGGTCGTCGTGGTGGCGCGCCATCCGCTCGCGCAGCTCACCCTGGAGGAAGGTCTCACGCGTTCCCCGGATCGCGGCCACGCAGATCTCCTCCACGAACACGTGGGGCGCGAGCAGCACGAGCGCCGTGACCGTGTGGTGGGCCGCGTGGATGAGGCCGATCGACGCGCCGTCGCTGTGACCGACGAGGACGGGGTCAGACACCTGGAGCGTCGACAGCAGCTCGGGGAGGACCTCCAGCGCCTCCTCGTGAAAGAACGCGGGGGTCCGCGGCTGCGGCGGTGGCGCCGAGCGGCCGTGGCCGTAGCGCGAGAACGCGATGAGCCGGCGCCCGGTGGCGGTCTGGAGCTGAGCCGGGAACTCGCGCCACAGCCCCACCGAGCCCAGTCCCTCGTGCAGCAGGACGAGCGGCGTTTGCGCCGAGGTCCCCGGCAGATCCAGGACCTCGATCGGCCGGCCCTTGACCTCGACGGCGGCGGTGGAGCTCACGCCCCCGGCATTGGGCGCACGGCGATCGTCACGTCGACCAGCGCGCACAGGCGGTCGTCGTCGTCGCGGAACTCGTGGCCCCACACCCACTCGCGGTCGTCGTGGCCGCGGCAGCGTGCGGTCACTTGGACGGTGCCCGCGGTGACCGGGCGCAGGAAGCTGGCCGAGTTGCTCAGCCCCGAGCCGATCTTGCCCTCCTCCCACACGGCGCGCACGGTCGCCACCGAGGCCACCGTCTCGGCCACCGCCGAGTAGATCCCGCCGTGCAGGAGCCCAAGCGGTTGCTTGAGGTTCTCGCGCACCCCGAAGCGGACGCGGGCGAGTTCCGGGGTGAGCTCCAGCCATTCCAGGTCCAGAAACCCCTCGAAGGTCCGCGACAGGTCGATGAGGGGGACGGGGAAGCCGCTGAGATCCCATGGCGAGTCGCGCAACGACTCGCGCTCGGGCTCAGGACTGGCTGCCGAAGACAACGGACTTGGTCTCCGTGTAGTAGTCGAAGGCCTCGCTGCCGTGCTCCTTGCCGTAGCCGCTGGACTTCCAGCCGCCGAAGGGGAGCTCGTCATAGACCTTGGTGCGGGAATTGATCCAGGTGTACCCGGCTTCGATCCGCTCGGCCGCGCGGCGCGCGCGCCCCAGGTCGCGCGTCCACACCGAGGAGCCCAGACCGAACGGCGACGCGTTGGCACGGGCGATGGCCTCGTCGAGATCGGCGACGCGCCAGATCGGCAGCGCCGGGCCGAACACCTCCTCGGTGGCCATCGCCGTGTCGTGCGGCGGGTCGGCGACCACGGTCGGCGCGTAGAAGAAGCCGCCTTCGAGCTCCGGGTCGTCGGGGGGACCGCCCCCGGCACGCAGCGAGCCGCCCGCGGCCAGCGTCCGCGTGACCTGTCCGGCCACCTCGTCGCGCTGGGCCGCGGTGTGCAGCGGTCCCATCTGCGATCCCTTGACGTCGCCGCGGCCGACCTTCAGCCGCTTGGCCTTGGCAGTGATCTGCTCGATCACCTCATCGGCGACCGACTCGAACACGTAGACGCGCTTGATCGCCAGGCAGGCCTGGCCGCAGTTGTAGAAGCGGCCCATCGAGGCCGCGCTGGCGGCCGCGTCCAGGTCGGCGTCGTCGCAGATGATCATCGGGTCCGAGCCGCCGAGCTCCAGCGTCACCCGCTTCATCCCCGGCGCTGCCAGCGCCATGATCTGCTCCCCCACCGGGGTGGACCCGGTGAAGGCGATCTTGCGCACGAGCGGGTGGCGCACGAGCGCGGTCCCGGTGACCGAGCCGCTGCCGGTCACGACGTTGAACACCCCGGGGGGCAGGCCGCCCTCGGCCAGCAGCTCGGCGAAGCGCAGGGTGGTCAGCGGCGTCGTCCCGGCGGGCTTGGCCACCATCGTGTTGCCCGCCACCAGGGCGGGAGCGAGCTTGTTGCACAGCAGCGTGGTCGGGAAGTTCCAGGGGACGATCGCGCCGACGACCCCGAGCGGGCGGCGCAGCACGAACCCGTCGACCCCCGGGTCCAGGCCCGGGGTGTGCGCGCCGCGCAGCGTCTTGGCCAGCCCGACGTAGTGCATGAGCGTGTCGACGGCCTTGGCCAGCTCGATGCGGCTGTCGCGCAACGTCTTGCCCTGCTCGCGGGTGAGCACGGGGACGAGCTCGTCCAGGTGCGCCTCGACGTGGTGCGCCGCCGCACGCAGGATCTCGCCGCGCTTGGACACCGCCAGCGCCGACCAGTCGCGCAGCGCATGCGCCGCCGCGCCCACCGCCAGGTCGACATCATCCGGGGTGCCGCCGGGCACCTCGGCGAAAACCTCGCCGGTGCCGGGGTTTGTGACCGGGAGCGGGTCGCCGCCGTTGGCGTGCTCGGCGCCGTTGACGAACGCGCCCCGGTAGGTGGTGATCGTCTCGGTGCTCATGAGCCGGTGAACTCCGCGGTGCGCTTCTCGCTGAAGGCGGTGAGCCCCTCGCGGGCGTCGTCGCTCCGGAACAGCTCCTCCATGAGGTCGCGTTCAAGCGCCAGCCCATCGGCCAGCGGCAGCTCCACGCCTCCGAACACCGCGCGCTTGATGTTGGCCAGCGCCAGCGGCGGCAGCGCGCGCAGGCCGGTCACGTGCTCGTCGAACGCCTCCTGATCGGCGAACAGCTGGGACACCAGCCCGAGTGCGCGCGCCTCCTCGGGGAGCAGGGTGCGGCCGGTGGTCAGCAGCTCGAGAGCGGGCCCGACGCCGATCAAGCGCGGCAGCCGCTGGGTGCCGCCGTTGCCCGGCAGCAGGCCAAGCGTCACCTCGGGGGTCCCGAGCCGGTACAGGCCCTCGACCGCGTAGCGCACATCGCAGGCCAGCGCGATCTCAAGACCTCCGCCCAGCGCGTGCCCGGAGATGCAGGCCACGAACAGCTTGGGCGAGCGCGCGATCGAGGCCAGCGCCTCGTGCGCGAGCCGGATCATGTCCATGTTGGCGTCCAGGTCGTTGGCGAGGAAGCGCTTGATGTCGGCGCCCGCGCAGAAGAACTTCTCGCTGGCGGAGCGGACCACGACCACGCGGACCGCGTCATCGGCGGACGCGGCGTCGATGGCCTCGGCCAGCTCACGCATGTAATCGATGTCGTACGAGTTGGCCGGAGGGTTGTCGAGCGTGATCGTTCCGCTCTGGTAGGCGACCGCCATCAGGCCAGCCCTCCCACCACCACGGACTTGAGCTCCACGTAGGAGTCCAGTGACTCCAGCCCGTGCTCCTTGCCAAAGCCCGACGCCTTCATCCCGCCGAAGGGCAGCTCGTCGTAGCCGTAGTGGATCTGGTTGACCCACGTCATGCCCGAGTCGATCTCCTGGGCCGCCCGGTGGATGAGCCGGGCGTCGTGGGTCCAGATCGAGGAGCCCAGGCCGTAGGGCGTGTCGTTGGCGCGGGCGATCGCGTCGTCGAACTCGGTGAACCGCAGCACCGGGAGGACAGGACCAAACACCTCCTCAGTCATCACGCGCGAGTCGGCGGCGGGCTCGGCGATCACCGCCGGCTCCAGGAACCAGCCCTTGTCGCCGTCGCCCGCTCCGCCCCCGATCAGCAGCTCCCCGCCGGAGGACACCCCGCTCTCGATCTGCGCCAGCAGCTCGTCCCGGCCCGCGCGGGTGTGGATCGGACCCATACGCAGCTTGGGCTTCTCGGCCTTGACCGTCCCGTCCCCGGGCTCGTAGCGGCCCACGCGCTCGACGAGCTGGGACAAGAAGGCGTCGTAGACGCTGTCGTGCACGAACACGCGCTTGCAGCCCAGGCATGCCTGTCCGGCGTTCCAGTAGCGCCCGATGATCACCGCCTTGACCGCGGCGTCGACGTCGCCGTCGGCGCAGACGATCACGGGGTCTGACCCGCCGAGCTCCAGTGACAGGCGCTTGAGCTCGGGGGCCGCCAGCTGGGCGACGTGCCGTCCGACCTCGGTCGAGCCGGTGAACGCCACCCGGCGCACGTCGGGGTGGGAGACGAGCGCGTCTCCGATCACCGAGCCGCGCCCGGTCACCACGTTGAGGACGCCGTCGGGCACGCCGGCCTCGGAGAACAGGCGCGCGACCTCAAGCGTGGCCAGCGGGGTCGTGGTCGCCGGCTTGGCCACCACGGTGTTGCCCATCGCCAGCGCGGGAGCGACCTTGGTGCCCAGCAGCGTGAGCGGGAAGTTGTAGGGGGTGATCGCGGCGCACACGCCCATCGGGCGGCGGACGACCATCCCGTAGGCGGGGCCGAGCGTGGAGGGCAGGTCCTGATAGGAGCCGCGCACCTTGGTCGCGGCCTCGGCGTAGTAGCGCACGCCGTGCGCGAGATGGGTGACCTCGCCCATGGCCTCGGCCACCGGCTTGCCCTGCTCGGAGGTCAGCGTCGCGGCCAGCTCCTTGGCGTGCTCGCTGATCAGGCCGGCGGCCGTGGCCAGGATCGAAGCGCGCTTCTCCACGTCGGTGCGCGACCACTCGCGCAGCGCTCGCTGGGCGGTGGCCACCGCCAGGTCGACGTCCTCGGGCGAGCCGGCGGGAACGCTGTCGACGACGTCCTCGGTGGCCGGGTTGACGACCTCGATCTCCTCGTGCGCCGCCGCCTGGCGCCACTCTCCTCCGATCAGCATCTCAGGCACAGGTTGTCCTCTCATCGCTTGACGACAAGCTTGAGAGACTATACGATGCCGACCGTAAGTCAAGTGTCATACCTGCCGAGGAAGGTGCCATGTCCGCCACACCGATCGAAGAGCTCGCGCCGCTCACCGAGGAGCAGGTTCAGGCGCATCTCGCCGCCGGCAAGCTGGTGGAGGGGCTGCAGCACATGTCGCCCAAGTATCTCGAGGGGATGCGCCGGATCCTCACCGTCTCGGCCGACACGGAGTTCGTCAGCGCGCCCTCGTACCTGCGCGCCGCCAGCCACGCGCCGGCGCTCAACAACTTCGGATCGGCGATGAGCATCATCCAGGACGAGCTGGCCCACGCCCACATCGGCTACCGGCTGCTCGGCGACCTCGGGGTCGACATGGACTGGCTCATCTACGAGCGTCCCGCCGAGCAGTTCAAGTACCCCTACGCCTTCGACGTTCCGCTCAACTCCTGGGTCGAGCTGGTGTGCGCCAACGCCCTCTATGACCAGGCCGGGTTCGTGCTGCTCTCCGATGTCTTTCAGTCCAGCACCTTCGGCCCGTGGAAGCGGGCGCTGGCCAAGGTCGACAAGGAGGAGACCTTCCATCTGCGCCACGGCCGCACGTGGCTGAAGAAGCTGTGCAAGCACCCGGACGGCCGCGCGGAGGTCCAGGCCGCCGTGGACTGGATGTTCATCCTCACCCTCGAGTGGTTCGGGCTGCCCGATGACCGCAAGAAGCACTCCGAGCAGCTCGACTACGGCTTCAAGGGCAAGTCCAACGACCAGCTGCGCCAGTGGTGGATGAGCGAGGTCGTGCCCTTCATGGAGGAGATCGGCATCGACGTCCCCGCCCACTTCGACGCTGAGCGCGACCGCTACGTCATCGATTGCCCCTTCCCGGCGCGGTTCGACTCCGACAAGCGCGAGTGGCTGCTCGACGAGGGCGCCATCGACTGGGACGACGTGGTGGTGCGGTGGCGCGCGCGCGGGCCGATGAACCGCGACTACGTCGCCACGCTGCAGCGCGGCTACCAGACGACGTCCCTGCGACGGGCGGCATGAGCCTCACCGAGGCCGGCAGCGCGCAGCAGGTCGAGGCCCGCATCTGGGAGGCGCTGCGCCACGTCGAGGACCCTGAGATCCCCGTATCGGTGCTGGGCATGGGGCTGATCGTGTCGGTGGCCTACGTCCCCCACGCGCACCGCGCCGAGCTTCAGATCACCTTCACCTCGATGGGCTGTCCGGCCACCGAGTTCATCGAGGAGGACATCACGCAGGCGCTCCTCGCCGACCCCGAGATCGACGCCGTCGACATCGAGGTGGTGTGGGATCCGGTGTGGACCAAGGACCGCATCCGCGCTGACGCGCGCCAGACGATGCGCGCGCTGGGGATCGTTGTATGAGCCGCGCCGACGAGACGGTGTGGGAGGTGTTCGCGCGCCAGGCCTACGAGGAGCCGCTGCACCACGTCGGCACGGTCACCGAGTCAGACGAGGATCTGGCCCTGGTGTGTGCGCGGGCCATCTACGACGAGCAGCCGTGGGTGCACATGATCCTGGTCCCGCGCGCCGAGATCCGGGAGGCGATTCGCGCATGAGCATGAGCATGGGGACGGGATCCACCGTCGACGCCGCCACCGCGACCATGGTGTCGCTGATCGGCTCGCTGGCCGACAACAAGTCAGCGCTCGGTCGCCGCTACGGCGAATGGGCGGTGAGCGCGCCGACGATCGAGTCCGCGGTCGCCGCCGCCGCGATGGCCCAGGACGAGCTCGGCCACGCCCGCTCCACCTACCCCGTGCTGGCCAAGCTCGGCGTGGAGCGCTCCGATGAGGGGCTCGACGCCGGCGATCCGCTGCCGGTCATCGCCGCCGAGCTGCCCGACTGGGCGTCGGTCATCGCCGCCAACCTCGTCGTCGACGGCATCCTCACCACATGGGTGGCCAGCGCGCGCGACAGCACGCTGGAGCCCCTGGCCCACCGCGCGCGCAAGATCCTCCAGGAGGAGGGCGCTCACCGCGTCCATGCGCAGGCGTGGCTCAAGCGCATCTGCGCCACCGGCGCGACCGACCGCGAGCTGCTGCTGCGGCGCATCGGCGAGATGTGGGCGCAGGCGGCCCGCTGGCCCGGGCCCGGCGAGCACCCGGGTTACGGCGCCGCGGTGGCCGAGGGGATGGTCAGCGAAGGGCCGGATGAGATCCGTGGGCGCGTGCGCACCTGGCTGGTGGAGCGGCTGGCCGCGGCGGGGGCCGAGGTGCCGCTCCCGGATCCCGCCGACTGGTCTGGCTGGGACGAGCGCCGCCGCCGATGACGATCACGCCGCTCACCTGCCCGTTCTGCGAGTCGCCCGACATCGAGGCCGTCTCGGCCTGGGGCGGCCAGCTCATCACGCGCCAGCTGCGCTGCCGCACCTGCAACACCCACTTCGAGGCGCTGCGCCCCGAGTTCGACTCCCCGGAGGACGAGTCATCGACGAGCAGCTGAGACGGCGGTCGGTCGGCGCCCCGGCGGCGCGGTCGCTGCTGCTGACCGTCCTGGGCGAGTACGTCCTGCCGCGGCCCCAGCGGCGTCTGGCAGGAGACGCTCGTCGCGGCGCTGGTGTGCGTGGGCTACAGCCAGCAGGCGGCCCGCCAGGCGCTGGCGCGCAGCACCCGCGACGGCTGGCTCACCACCGAGCGGCGGGGTCGCCGGGCGCGGATGACCCTCGGCGACCGCACCGCCGGGCTGCTGCGCACCGGCGCCGAGCGCATCTACTCGTTCGGGCAGCCGTGGCAGTGGGACGGCCGCTGGCTGGTGGTGGTGCTCCGCGTCCCCGAGGAGCGCCGCGCCGTGCGCCATCAGCTGCGCTCGCGCCTGGCCTGGACCGGTTTGGGGTCGCTGGGAGGCGGGGTGTGGCTGACGCCGCACGTCGAGCGAGAGGACGAGCTGGCCGCCGCCATCAACGAGGAGCCCGCGGCCGAGGCCCGGTCCTTCGTGGCCGAGCTGGGGAGCATGGGCGACCCGCAGTCACTCATCGCCGACGCGTGGGATCTCGACGCGGTGCGGACCCAGTACGAGGCGTTCATCGACGACTTCGCCCGCGTGCGGGCGCTCTCGGACGAAGCGTGCTTCCGCCAGCAGACGCTGCTCGTGCACGCCTGGCGCAAGTTCCCGTTCCTGGATCCGGACCTGCCGGCCGCGCTGTTGCCGGAGGGGTGGCCGCGCCGGCGCGCCCACGAGCTGTTCACCGGCCGTCACGCCCGCTGGCGCGACCGGGCGATGGACTACTTCGCGCAGCTGGAGGGAGAGCTCGAACCGATGGAGGAGCGGGCGGCCTAGCGGCGGCCCGGGATCGGAGAGGAGAAGAGATGGCGCAGGCTGAAGAGCGGACCAACGTCAGTGACATCGTGGCGCGCCAGGTCAGCGCCGGCCGGGGCGACGCGACGGCGTTCATCGCCGCCGACGCGACCCTCACCTACGACGCGCTGCGCCGGCAGGTCAACCGCGCCGGCCACCTCCTGCGCGAGCTCGGCGTGCGCCGTGAGCAGCGGGTGCTGCTCGTGCTCGACGACACAACGGTGTTCCCGATCGCGTTCCTCGGTGCCATCCGCATCGGTGCGGTGCCCGTCCCGGTCAGCCACCTCGACAAGGACGACAACTTCCGCCACTTCGTCGACGACTCCTACGCCGAGGTGGTCGTCACCGACGCGGGCGTGCTGGACCGGCTGCGCGGCGCCCTGGGCGACCGGCCGGTGCGCTGGCTGGTGCGCGGCCGCGATGACGCCGGCGTGACCGAGCTCGACGCGGCGATGGCGGCCCAGCCGGACGAGCTCGACGCCGCCCCCACCCATGTCGACGACATGGCGTTCTGGCTGTACAGCTCGGGGTCCACCGGCAAGCCCAAGGGCGTCGTGCACCTCCAGCACGACATCGGCGTGACCTGCGAGCAGTACGCCGGTGGCGTGCTGGGCCTCGGCCCCGACGACGTCCACTTCTCCACCACCAAGCTGTTCCACGCCTACGGGTTGGGCAACGGCCTGACCTTCCCGCTGTGGTTCGGGGGCACGTCGGTGCTGATGTCGGGACCGCCCAAGCCACCGGCGATCCTGCAGACCCTGCGCACCCACCGGCCCTCGGTGTTCTTCAGCGTGCCGGCACTGTTCGGGCTGCTCGTGCGCGATCCGGACGCCGACGGCGCGCTGGAGTCGGTGCGCTTCTGCGTGTCGGCGGCCGAGCCGCTGCCGCCCACGACGATCAACCGGTGGCGCGAGCGCTTCGGCCTCGACATCGTCGACGGGATCGGCTCGACCGAGATGCTCCACATCTACTGCTCCAACCGGCCCGGCGACGTACGGCCGGGCACGACCGGGTCGCCCGTGCCGGGCTACGAGCTCAGCTCGTCGACGACGCCGGCGTGACCGTGGAGGGCCCGGGCATCGGCGCGCTGTTCGTGCGCGGAGACTCGTGCGCGGCCTTCTACTGGCACCAGCACGCCAAGACCCAGGCGTCCATGCTGGGCGACTGGTTTGCCACCGGCGACCGCTATGAGCGCGCCGCGGACGGCACCTATGCCTACGTGGGCCGGGTCGACGACATGCTCAAGGTCGGTGGCCTGTGGGTCTCGCCGGTGGACATGGAGCACGCCCTCATGGAGCACCCGCGCGTGGCCGGTGTCGGGGTGGTCGGGGTGCGGGTCCAGGATGCCACGCGGATCGCGGCCTACGTGCAGTGCGGCGGCGACGAGCCCGGCGACGACGTCCTGGCCGACGAGCTGCGCGCCTGGTGCAAGGAGCGCATGCGGCGCTACGAGTACCCCCACCTGGTGCACTTCGTCGACGACCTGCCGCGGACGCTCACCGGCAAGGTGCAGCGTTTCCGGCTGCGCGAGTGGGCGCTCGAGTCCGCCGCTACCGGCGAACCCGGAAGTACATATGCGTCACCCGCTGACCTGGCACGATGACCGGGTCCTCGAGCATCACCGGATAGCGCGCGAGCCCGCTGAAGAACGGGATCCCCCGTCCCAACATGACGGGCGCCAGACTGACCTGGATGACGTCGAGCAGGCCCTCGTCGAGGCACTGCCGGGCGATGTCCGCGCTGGCGATCACCACCGTGCGCTCGCCGGCCACCGCCTGCGCCTGGGCGATGGCGCCGGCCACGCCGTCGGTGACGAAGGTGAACGGCGTGGTCCCGGCCGGTGCCTGATCAGGCGCGTTGTGGGTGACGACGAAGACCGGCACCCCGGCGGGATGACTTCCGCCCCAGGCGTGCGCGACCTCATACAGCCGCCGACCCGTCACCAGCGCGCCCACCTCGGCCACGATCCGCCGCAGGTGCTCAGCGCTCGCCGCTGACACCCGCGCCGGCCTGCCGTCCCCGGGAAGATGAACTCCTCGGAGCCCGCGCCGTACCAGTCAAACAGCGGTCCCACACCGTCGTCCGGGTCGGCGATGAAGCCATCCACCGACATCGTCATGTCCGCCACCACGGTTCCCATCGCTCCGCGTCCTCCTGATGCTCGATTGCGTGACACGGGTCTTAACGCCGCCGCTTGAGAAGTTCATCGCTCGCCGCGCCAGGGCCTCACTGCGCCGGCGCGAGCGGAGCGACGGCGGGGGCGACGGCCAGGGGGCGGCGCAGCAGCACAGCCGCGGTGAGCGCCACGAAGCCGCCGGCGGCGGCGAAGGCGCCCTGGAGCCCGAGCAGCGACACCAGCGGGCCGGCCGCCAGCGACCCGATCACGATTCCACCCAGCGAGACCGGCACGGCCAGGCCGTAGGCGCGGCCCAGGACCTCGTCGTCGAGCATGCGAGGCAGCGCCGTCTCGGACAGGACCTCGCCCACGATCATGCCGCCGCCACCGAGGACCGCCAGGACCAGGGCCTGGACGATGCCCGTGCTCTGGCCCAGCGCCGCCAGTGACGTCGCCACGAGCAGGAGCGCGACCGCGAGGGTGCGCCGCCAGGTCGCCGGGGTGTCGACGCGGGCCATGATCGCCGCGCCCAGCAGGCCGCCGGCGCCGAAGCCGCCGAGCAGGATCCCGTAGCCGCCCTCACCGGCCCCCACCTGGCGGCTGACGAGCACCAGCATCACCGTGAGCAGTCCGTACACGCCGCTGCACAGCACGTCGGCGGCCACCAGCCGGACGGCGGTGGGGGCGCCGCGCAGCGCCTGCGCGCCGGCGGCGAGGTCCGCGCGGAAGCTGGGCGTGTCGCCGCCGGCCCGGGCACGGGGCCGGAACGCGTCGTGGCGGCCAATGGCCAGTACGGCCGCCGCGGAGACCGCGAAGGTGGTGGCGTTGAGCAGGATCGCCACCGCGGGATCGGCCAGCGCCAGCACGGCGGCGCCCACTGCCGGTCCCGCGACGATCGCGCCCTGGCCGATCGCCGATCGCAGCGCGTTGGCGCGCTGCAGCTCGTCATCGGCCACCAGGCGGGCCGTGCTCGCGGCCACCGACGGCGAGGTGACCGTGCTGGCGGCGGTGGCCAGGCCGGCCAGGACGGGGGCGAGCAGGATCGGCAGGCCGGCGGCGGCGACGACGGCGAGCGCGACCATCAGCACCATGCGGGCTACGTCGGCGGTGATCATCAGCGCCCGGCGGTCGTGCCGGTCGGCCAGGACGCCGCCCAGCGGCCCGAGCACGACGATCGGCAGGACGCGGGCGGCCGTCGTCAGCGCCACCCAGGTGGCCGAGCCGGTGCGGCCGAAGACGAGGGCCAGCAGGGCGACGTTGTACATCCAATCGCCCAGCGCAGAGGTGGCCAGAGAAAGGAGGATGAGGTGGAAGGCGCGGTCGCCCGGGAGACGGCGGCGGGTGGATGAGGTGGTGATGAGCATGCGGACAAGCATGCGTCTAAGCCCCCACCTCGCGCATCGGGCGCGCGCCCGGTCTTCATCGCCCGCCTACCTCAGATTGACGACGGGCCTACCTCACCCCGGGGAGGACTCAGAGGCGCCGGGGATCCCGTCGACCGACCGCAGGCTGGGCAGATTGACGACGATCTCCTCGGGGGTGCTGCGGGCGAGGACCACCACCGCGTCCTCGTAGTCGGAGGGGTTCTCCTCGCGGTGGGGCACCCACGCGGGCACGTAGACGAAGTCGCCGGGGGCCGCGTCGATGTGCTGCTCGGACCCGTCCACGAGGAACACGAAGCGCGGATGGCCGGAGACGATGTAGATCCCGCTGTCGGCCTCGCCGTGGTGGTGGTCGGCGGATTTCTGGCCCGGGCGCACGGTGTTGCCGCCCATCCACAGGTGCTGGGACCCGGTCAGGCCGCCCGAGATCGCCGCGTAGCGCCGCATCCCGGGCGTCTGCAGGGTGTTCGAGGTCCGGTCGTCGGGCCGGGAGCGCACCAGCGGCCGTCGCCAGAAGGGGACTCCCGTCTCAGATGCCGGTTCGTCAAACGCCGTCATCACACCACAGTATGGCGCGCGGACCAGCGAGTTCCCCGGGCACCCGTTGCGCGGCACCCACCGCCCCTGAGATAGTGGGCCTCAAAGGCCCGGTTCTGAGCCGGGTCACGACACGAAGGGGGCTGACAATGGCCGATCGCCTGCTGTTCCTCAGTTGGGGCAGTCCGGTTCGTGGCATGGAGGAGCGCAGCGTCGAGGTGTTCAACGAGGCGCTCGGATACTACGGCCGGCTGCAGCAGGAGGGCCGGATCGAGTCGTTCGAGGTGGTCCTCCTCTCGCCCAACGGCGGCCTGAACGGATACATGGAGCTGCGCGGCGGTGCCGCCCAGCTGGCCGCCGTGCGTGAGGACATGGCGTTCCGGCGCATCCTCGTCGACGCCGCCATGATCGTCGACGATCTGCGGATCACCGACGGCTACTGCAACGAGGGCGTCGCCGAAGCGATGGGCATCTTCCAGGAGGCTGTCGCCGGCGTGCCACAGCGCTGAGCTCAGCGTCATCGGGCGCCCCGCGGCGCGACGGTCGTGGGGCGTCCGGCAGGACGGACAGGGGCCGCGGCTTGGCCGAGGGCTCGGCCGGCGCCCGCACACTGGCCGGCCCCTACGATGAGGCGTGGTGAGGGCCACGATCGATTCGGGTATCTGCACCGCAGGCGCGACCGGACCCAGGGCGCGCCTCCTGCACGATGACCCACGACGAGCTGCGCATCCACATCGCCGCTTCGGTGACGGCCTCACGGCCGGCCGAGCTGCGCGGGCTGACCTCACGCATCGTCTCGGCCTGCTGGCCGGGCGGGCACCAGGACCGCTCCAACCCCGCTGCCCGGGCGTGGCTTCGCCACTGGCGTCCTGAGCGGACCGGAGCCGAGCTCCCCGTCTGCTCCTGCGTCGGCGGCCGCTGCGCCGTATGCAACTGAACGGAGCGCGGGGGCTCCGCTGGATGCGACCGAGCGGCGCCGCGCCGCTCCGATCACTGATCGCGGCGCTGGCCGTCACCGCGGCCGTCGCCGCGTGCGGCGGTGCGCAGCCCGCTGCCGACTCCGCGGCGCCCGACGGCGGGGCGCTGAGTGCCGTGCCCCAGGGCCATCCGCAGGCGATCGAGCCCGCCGCTGGGGCCCATGCGGCGGCGTCGGTCGGCGGCGGCGCTGAGATCGTCGGCGATCCCAACGCCCACGCTCCGTCCCTGGCGGAGGTCAAGAAGGAGCTCAGGCTGCTCAACCTGTGTGGCGGCGCGCTCTCCAGCGCCGACGCCGCCCCGGTCGTCCAGGCGTCGGGTCCTGGGTTCGTCGCCGACCCCGGCACCATCCAGTCCGTGGGCCAGCTTCCCGTCCTCACCGCCCGTCTCGACCAGCTGGCCAAGGCGCTCGGCGTCGTGATCTACGGCATCAGCGGCTACCGCACCCCGGCCCACAGCGTCGCCGTCGGCGGCTTCGCCGACGACCCCCACACCAAGGGCCTGGCCGAGGACATCGGCGTCAACGGCCTCCTGCGCTCCAGCGCGGCCCGGATCAGCGAGTCCCAGCTCGCGCAGTACGGGCTCTACCGGCCGTTCGACCCCTCCGACGACCCGGCCAACACGGAGGTCAACCACGTCCAGCTGATCCCGTCCGGCGGCCCGCTGTCGCTGGTGCAGTCGACCGCCACCTTCAACCTGGATCCGAGCTGCAAGTAGCCGCTGGCCGCGGGCCGGCGACGCTGAAAAACCGCGTTTCGGGATTTCAGCCCAGCGCCGATCTGCCGATGTCCGAAGCATGGCCGCGCAATCAGCCACGGATGCCCGTGCGCAGATCATCGAGGAGCAGTTCTGGGCGGTCGTCGCCAATATCCCCGGCGCGGTCTACCGCTGCGCCTGCCAGGACGACTGGCCGATCCGCTTCATCAGCGACCACATCGAGTTGCTCTGCGGCTATCCCGCGGCCGATTTCGTCGACAACGCCGTCCGGACCTACGGCTCCATCATCCACCCGGACGACCGTCCCCATGTGGCCGCGGAGATCGAGCGGGCGCTGGAGGTCGGAGCGCCCTACACCCTTCAATACCGCGTGCTCCACGCCGACGGCGCGCTGCGCTGGGTCTCCGAGCGCGGCCGCGCGATCCTGGGCGAGGCCGGCGAGCGGCTGTGGCTCGACGGCGTCCTGCTCGACGTCACCGAGCAGGTGCTGGCCGAGCAGGATCGCGACCGGGCAGAGGCGGCGCTCCGCCAGCAGGCCGAGCTCAACCGCCACCAGGCGCTGCACGACTCCCTGACCGAGCTGCCCAATCGGGTCCTCTTCCAGGACAGGGTCCGGCAGGTGATCCGCGGGGCCCAGCGCGAGGGCGGAGGGGTTGCCGTGCTGGTGATGGACCTCGACCGTTTCAAGGAGATCAACGACACCCTCGGGCACGCCAGCGGCGACCGGCTCCTGGTGGAGGCGGCGCGGCGCCTGCGCACGACGCTGAGGGGTGCGGACTCGATCGCACGCCTGGGCGGGGACGAGTTCGCCATCCTGCTTCACGACGGCTCCCCCGGTGGCGTCGCCGGCGCCGCCAAGCGCATCCAGGCGGCGTTCGCCGCCCCCTTCTCGCTCGACGGGCTGCCGCTGCAGATCGAGGCCAGCATCGGCGCCGCCACCTATCCCGAGCACGCCCATGACGTCGAGGGCCTCATCCAGCGCGCCGACATCGCGATGTACGTGGCCAAACGCGACAACTCGGGGTGGGAGGTCTATGACCGCGCCGAGGACCGCAACCAGCCGCAGCGGCTCTCGCTCATCTCGGAGCTGCGCCGGGCCATCGACGAGCGGGAGCTGGTGCTCCACTACCAGCCCAAGCTCGAGCTGCGCTCCGGTCACGTGTCGGCGGTGGAGGCGCTCGTGCGCTGGCAGCACCCGACGCGAGGGCTCGTCGGGCCGAACGAGTTCATCGACGCGGCCCAGGAGACGAGCCTGATCAGGCCCCTCACGCTCTACGTCATCGACGAGGCGCTGCGCCAGTGCCGCGCCTGGACTGAGGAGGGCAAGACGCTGGCGGTCGCGGTCAACGTCTCCACCCGCAACCTGATCGACCTCGACTTCCCCGACCAGGTGGCGGCCCTCCTGGCCAAGTGGGACGTGGGGCCCGAGCTGCTCGAGCTCGAGATCACCGAGTCCGCGATCGTCGCCGACATGTTCCGGATGCGCGGCGTGCTCGAGCGCCTGGGGGCGATGGGCCTGCGCCTCTCCGTCGACGACTTCGGGACCGGGTACACCTCGCTGGGCTACCTGCGGCGCCTGCCGATCTCCGAGCTGAAGATCGACCGTTCCTTCGTGTCGCACATGGCCACCTCCGAGGAGGACGCGGTCATCGTGCGCTCCACCATCGACCTGGGGCGCAACCTCGGCCTCGGCGTGGTGGCCGAGGGGGTGGAGGACCCCGAGGTGCTCGAGCGGCTGCGCGAGCTCGGCTGCGACGTCGCCCAGGGCTACCTGATGAGCCGCCCCATGCCCGGCGACGAGCTCATCGCGTGGCTGGGCCAGTTCACGGCCCCATCGGCTCCGGCTCGCTGAGCATCGCCTCGGTGAACTGAACCGCCGCGGTGGTGGTGTGCAAGCGCCACAGCAGCAGTCCGCGCTCGAAGCCCTGAGCGGCGTCGGCGGCGACGGTGAGGCGCTGCGCCAGCGCGGCGAACTGCTGTCGCTGAGCGAGCAGCAACGGCCCTGAGTCGGCGTCGCGGCGGCTGAGGAAGAGCAGCTTGAGCATGAGCAGGGAGCGGGCGTCGCGGACGTGCTCGACCGGCTGCCCGAGCCACTCGGTCAGCCGCCGGCGGCCCTCCGGCGTGGGCTCGAAGATCGTGCGCTGCGGCCCCGAGTCGCTGCGCATCGTGGCCATCGGGCGGATGAGCTCCAGGCGCTGCAGCGTCTCGAGCGCGCGGTAGACGAGCGGACGGTGCATCTCCCACACGCGGCCCACCTCGCCGCCCGTGGCCAGCGCCCGCGCCAGCGCGAATCCGTGGGCGGGCTCCTCGTCGAGCAGCGCGAGGATCGCCCACTCGCCGGCGGTGAGCTGGTTGCGGGGCCGCGGCATGGCGGACACGCTACGCCGCGTGTGACCCGCTCGGCGCCGTTCCGCCGGCGGCATGGGGGCAGCTCGGTCCCGCTCCCCCGGCACCACCCGGTCGGTAGTGTCCCGTTGAGCCTGTGAGCTCAGCCGAGATCTGGATCTGTCCGGCCTGTGGCGCCAACTTCCCGCCGACCGCATCGGCGCCGGAGCGCTGCCCACTGTGCGAGGACGAGCGCCAGTGGGTCTCGCCCGCGGGCCAGCGCTGGACGACAATGGCGCAACTGGCCGCCGACGGCTGCCGCTCGGTGGTCCGCGAGGTCGAGCCCGGCCTCATCGGGGTCGGCTGCGAGCCCGACGTCGGCGTCGGGCAGCGCGGGTTGCTCGTGCAGACGCGGGAGGGCAACCTGCTGTGGGACCCGGCACCGTTCCTCGACGACGCGGCGCTTGAGGCGGTACGCGCCGCCGGGGGCCTGCGTGCGGTCAGCGCCAGCCATCCCCACATGTATGGGGCGGCGGTGGAGTGGAGCCATGCCTTCGACGCGGAGCTCCTGCTGGTGGACGTCGACGCCGCATGGCTGATGCGCCCCGACCCCGCGGTGCGGACCTGGTCGGGGACGTGTGAAGTGGCGCCGGGCCTCATGCTGGTGCAGTGCGGAGGGCACTTTCCCGGCAGCGCGGTGGCCCACTGGTCGGCGGGGGCCGGCGGCCGCGGCGCGATCCTCGCCGGCGACACGATCATGGTCACCCCGGGCGAGGATCGCGTGTCGTTCGTCTACAGCGCGCCGGTGCGCCTGCCGCTGGCCGAGCCGGGAGTGAGGGGCATCGTGCGCGCCCTGGCGCCCTATGACTTCGACCGCATCTACGGCGGCTGGTGGAGCCCCGCGATCCGGCGCGACGGCAAGGGCGTCCTGGAGCGCTCCGCCGAGCGCTACATCGAGCTGCTGACCACCGTCCCCACGGTCCCGGCGCGTACGCGTCCCGCCAGTATGCTCCAAGTAAACTCATAAGTTTAGTGCTCTAACCGGAGGTGAGTCATGAAGACCGGGTTTTCCGAGGGCGACTACGACATCCGCCTCGACGACAAGTTCGGCCACCTCGCGATGATCGACATCGACGGCGAGGCCGCCGCCCACGAGCCCTGGTTCAACCAGACGCTCACCTCGGTCAACGACTCCGTCATCCGCCTCGGCGTCATCAAGGGCGAGTTCCACTGGCACAAGCACGACGACACCGACGAGTTCTTCATGGTCCTCGACGGCGAGCTGGTGATCGACGTGGAGGGCCGCGACTCCGTCCGCCTGTCGCGCCACCAGAGCTACACCGTGCCGCGCACAGTCATGCACCGAACCAGCGCCCCGGGACGCGCCGTGATCCTGATGGTGGAGGCGGCGGGCGTCACGCCGACCGGCGACGACCCGCCGGCGTCCTAGCGATCTCGCGGCGGCGCCATCGCCGCCGCGTCCGTGACCATCAGGCAGTAGCCGTCCGGATCCGAGATGCGGAACTGACGGTCAGGGCCGGGCGCTCCCGGCTCGATCGGCCCTGGCTCAAGCCCTGCCTCCGCCAACCGGCTGTGCAGCTCTTCC
Organism: uncultured Solirubrobacteraceae bacterium; assembly: GCA_963764125.1. Classification (GTDB taxonomy): domain Bacteria; phylum Actinomycetota; class Thermoleophilia; order Solirubrobacterales; family Solirubrobacteraceae; genus Palsa-465. Next base: position 45,905 of record CAVXRR010000025.1, on the reverse strand, counting down.
AGCTCGTGGGCGTACACGTAGAACAGCACGGATTGGTCTGAGGCGACCACGGGCGCATCAGCCTCGGCGAGCATGAGCCGTGCATGGTGGCGCTCCAGCCAGCACCAGACCCTCCGGCCATCCTCCTCATAGGTGTTGTGCACCTCAAAGCCGAACCGCTCGTAGAACGCCGTCGAGCGCATCACATCCCGCACGTGGATGAAGGGGACGAGACCTTCCACATAGGCCTGGTTCGCCACCGCCGCCGACCTAGGTCTCGATGGGCTCAAGCAGGCGGTGCGGCGCGCGCAGCACCTGCGTCACCGGGTCGTCGCGCGTCGGGCGATAGCCGCGCCGGCGCTCGGTGATGAGGTCCTCCGGGCCCGGCGTGACCCCGCAGGTCTCGCACAGGCCGCTCTCAGTCAGCCGCGTCCCGCATGTCGCGTGGGTGAACACCCGGCTGTTGGGACGGCGATGATTGCCGCCCCACACGAGCAGGGCGTGGATGACCGGCCACAGCTCCCGGCCGCTCTGCGTCAGCTCGTAGAGATGGCGCCCGGCATGCGCCGGGTCCGGCACCCGCGTGAGGATCCCGTCGTTAACCAGCCCGTTGAGCCGGTCTGAGAGCACCGCCTTGGGGATGTCGAGGTGGGCCTGGAAGTCGTTGAAACGGCGCACCCCGTAGAAGGCGTCTCGGACGATCAGCAGCGTCCACCGCTCGCCGACCGCCTCCAGGGCGCCCGCGATCGAGCAATCCTGTCCCGCGTAGTCCTTTCCGAGCATGACCCGGAGTCTAGCACTGAGGTCTGGTCATTGAACTTGTGTGCGACGGGGTGGGGTTAACCCCCGACGCGCGTCGGGGGTCCCCTCCGGGCCGTCCGCCTCCGGGCCCCAGCGACACCGGGCCGCGCCATCGGCAGGCTGGCGACCATGAGACATCCACGCTTCACACTCCACTCAGTTCCCGCGCCGTCCGGGCGTCTCGCCCGGGTAGTGAGCACGATCTCCGGCGCCTCGGCCCGCCACCCGCGGACCGTGGTCGCCCTATGGCTGGTCCTCATCGCCGGCTGCATCTTCGCCGGCGCCTCGGCCGGTACCAAGACCCTCTCCACCGCGGGCTCGGGCACCGGTGAATCGGCTAAAGCCGATGCCGCTCTGACCGCGGCTCACCTGAAGTCGCCGGCGACCGAGAGCGTGCTGGTCAGCTCCGGCAGCGCCCGCGACACCGGCGCCGCGGTCACGGCGCTCGAGCTCCGCGTCCGCCGTCTGCCCAGCGTCGCTGCCGTGAAGGGGCCGCGCGAGGTCCCGGCGCTGTCGCGCGCCGGAGGGCGGCTGCAGCTCGTCCAGGTGCAGCTGCGCGGTGATCCCGACACCGCCGACAAGCGTGTGACGCCGCTTGAGCAGGCCGTCGGGTCGATCGCCGCCTCGCATCGGGGCGCGACGCTCCAGGAGGCGGGCGATGCGTCGGGCGGCCACGCCGCCAACCAGACCCTCAACACCGACCTCAGCCACGCCGAACTCGTCTCGCTGCCGATCACGCTGATCATCCTCATCGTCGCCTTCGGTGCCCTGGTGGCTGCCGTCGTCCCGCTTCTGCTCGGCCTCACCTCGGTCGCGGGAGCGCTCGGCGCACTCGGCGTGATCTCGCATATCGCCCCCCAGGGGCAGCCCACCGGGTCGGTCGTCGTCCTCATCGGGCTCGCCGTCGGGGTCGACTACTCGCTGTTCTACATCCGTCGCGAGCGCGAGGAGCGGCGGGCCGGTCGCGACAGCGACGCCGCTCTGACCGCGGCGACGGCCAGCGTCGGCCGTGCCATCGTCGTGGCCGCGCTGACGGTCATGGTGGGGCTCGCCGGCCTGACCTTCACCGGTCTGGGCGTGTTCACCTCGATGGCGCTCGGCGCGATCCTGGTCGTGGCGATCGCCGGGGTGGGCTCTGTCACGGTGCTGCCGGCGGTGCTGGCGCTGCTCGGTGACCGGATCGACCGCGGCCGGCTGTGGCCCCGCCGCCGCCGTGCCGTCCCCGAGGCGTCCGGCGTCTGGCAGCGGATCGCCACCCTCGTCACTGCCCGCCCGGCGGCATCGCTGCTGGTGACCGTGGCCGTGCTCGGAGCACTCTCGGTTCCAGTGCTGGGCATGCGGACAGGCGAGCCCGGCGTCCAGGATCTGCCCGTCCACAATACGGTCCGTCTCGCCGACGAGGCCATCGACCGGGCCTTTCCGGGCACGCCCACCGACGCCGAGGTGGTCGTCACCGGGCACGGTCTGGGCAATCCCGCGGCGCTGCGCGCCATGCACGACCTGGGCCGGCGGGCAGAGACGGTGACCGGGGGTCATGGGTCGATCTCCGTCGACGTGGCTCGTGGCGGCTCGACCGCGCTGGTGTCAGTGCCGTTCCCCAACATCTCACTCGTCGCCCAGCAACGGGTGGTGAGCCGACTGCGCCAGACCGTGGACCGGACCCTGGCGCTGCCGGGCGCCAAGGTCATGCTCAGCGGCAGCGCCGCGGGCAGCGCCGACTTCTCAGGTCGGCTGACCACGATCACGCCGCTGGTGATCGCGGGCGTGCTGGGCCTGGCCTTCCTGCTGCTGATCGCGGCGTTTGGCTCGCCGGCCCTGGCGGCGTCGGTGATCGGACTGAACCTCCTGTCGGTCGGGGCCTCGTTCGGGATCCTGGTGGAGGTCTTCCAGCACGGCGTCGGCGAGAAGCTGCTCGGCTTCACCTCCGACGGGGCGATCGTCGAATGGCTCCCGCTGTTCGCCTTCGTCCTGCTGTTCGGGCTGTCGATGGACTACACGGTGCTCATCCTCGAGCGGGTGCGCGAGGAGCGCAGCCGCGGCGCCGACGCCAGGACCGCGTCGGTGCGGGCCCTGGGGGCGACCGCGGGAACGGTGACGAGCGCCGCCGCGGTGATGGTCGGAGTGTTCAGCATCTTCGCCACGCTGCACCTCCTGGAGTTCAAGCAGCTCGGCTTCGGCCTCGCCGTCGCCATCCTGCTCGACGCCACCATCGTCCGGGCCGTGGCCCTGCCGGCCGTCGTCACCCTTCTGGGGCGGCGGTCGGCACGGCCCCGGGAGTCCTTCACCCCGGCGATGGAGCCCGCGGCACTGCGATGATGTCGCCTTGGGAGTCACCATTCATGACTAGCCCTCAGTCTCAGGCCGCACAGCGCACCGGCAGCACGCTGCTGGCAGGGGAGGTCACCCTGTCAGTGGTGTGCTGCCTGGCCGTCACCATCATCTGGGCGGCGATCGGCGGGCCGTTCTGGCCCATGTGGGTGTGGACGGGCCTGGCCCTGCCGATCGCGCTCCAGGTGGCGTGGCGGCGGTCCTGGGCGCAGCCCCGGGGGCCGCGGCGCCGGCTGGCGATCCAGGGCGCGACCTCCGTGGTCGTCGTCGGTTACCTGTTCCTCGTCTGGGTGATGTCCGGGTTCGGCTTCTTCTGGCCCGTGTTCCCGGCGGTCGGTCTGGCCATGGCGTTCGCCCTGCACGCGGTGTTCTATTCACCGCGCCAGACCGATCTGACCGCGCGCGTCGACGAGCTCACGCGGACCCGGCGCGGGGTGCTGGACGTCCAGTCGGCCGAGCTGCGCCGGATCGAGCGCGACCTCCACGACGGCGCCCAGGCGCGGCTGGTCGCGCTGACGATGCAGCTCGGGCGGGCCGAGGCCCGCCTGGATGACCAGCCCGAGACGGCGCAGCTCATCCGCCAGGCGCGTGAGGAGGCCACCGCCGCGGTGGCCGAGCTCCGCGACCTGGCCCGCGGCATCGCACCGCCGGTGCTGGCCGATCGTGGCCTGGTGGCCGCCGTCGAGGCGCTGGCCCAGCGCTCGGGCATCGACACCACGGTGGAGAGCAAGCTGACCCAGCGCATGCCCCCCGTCGTGGAGTCCGCGGCCTACTTCGTCACCGCCGAGGCGTTGACCAACGCCACCAAACATGCCACGGGCGCGTCGGTCCGGATCGCGATCCGCCGGACCGGGTCGCGTCTGGTCGTCGAGATCGCCGACGACGGGCCGGGCGGCGCCGATCCCCGCGGCGGTGGCCTGAGCGGCCTGCGCCAGCGGGTCGAGGCCCTCGACGGGACGCTCGACGTCGACTCGCCCGAGGGCATCGGCACGACCATCCGGGCGGTGCTGCCATGCGAGTCGTGATCGCCGAGGACTCGGTGCTGCTGCGCGAGGGCATGGTCGCGCTCCTCCAGGAGTACGACATCGAGGTGGTGGCGCAGGCCGACGACGGCGACGGCCTCCTGCGGATCGTCGCGGGTCACAAGCCCGACCTGGCGATCGTCGACGTGCGCCTTCCACCGACCTTCACCGACGAGGGGATCCGCGCCGCCCTGGAGGCGCGGCGCCGCCACCCCGACCTGTCGGTCCTCGTGCTCTCCCAGTACGTGGAGCCGATCTACACCGGCGAGCTGCTCGCGTCGGGGGAGAGCGGGGTCGGCTACCTGCTCAAGGAGCGCGTCGGCGAGGTGCGCGGCTTCCTGGATGCGGTGCACCGCGTCGCCGCCGGCGGCACGGCGCTGGACCGCGAGGTCATCGCCTCGCTTGTGCGGGCCCAGACCGGCCGCGGCGAGGACTCGCTCGCCGAGCTGACGCCGCGCGAGCGCGAGACGCTCTCACTCATCGCGCAGGGACGCAGCAACGCGGCGATCGCCCGCGAGCTGGTGATCACGCTCGGCGCCGTCGAGAAGCACGTCACCAATATCTTCGGAAAGCTCAACCTCCCCGCCACCGACGACGATCACCGCCGCGTCCTGGCGGTGCTGGCCTACCTCGGTGCGGCAAGCCCCGCGCCCGCCGACGGCTCGCCATAGGGCTGGCGGCGACCACTAAACTCGCTCCATGAGCCTGGAGGAGCACAGCATCGAGACGGCAGGCGAGCGGTGCGAGGAGTGCGGTGCCCGGCTGACCCCGGCGGAGCTCGAGGCGGTGCTCGAGTCCGGCGGGCCGACGCTGTGCGCGATTCACGCGGCCGAGGATGAGCCCGGCCTCGCCGCCGACGACGACTTGACCGACGCGTAGTCGGCGGCCGGGCCGAGATGCCCGGGCCGCCGAAACCGTGTTCTCATCCCCGGCGGATGCGCCGGCGTCGCCGGCCGGCTACGTGCGCCGGCCCGCGACCGGCTACGTGCGCCGGCCCGCGACCGGCTACGTGCGCCGGCCGCCGGCGAGCTACTTGCGCCGGCCCGCGACCGCGTTCTTGAGCGTGGCTCCGGCGGTGAACTTGGCGTTCTTGGACGCCTTGATCTTGACCGGCGCGCCCGTCTGAGGGTTGCGGCCCGTGCGCGCTCCGCGCTTGGCCACCGAGAACTTGCCAAAGCCGGTGATGGCGACATCGTCACCCTTCTTGAGGGTCTTGGTCACCGTGGTGAGGATCGACTCCAGCGCACGCGACGAGTCGGCCTTGGACAGCCCGCTGTCCTTGGCGATCGCGTCGATGAGTTCCGTCTTGTTCATCCTGTCTCCTAGCGTGAAACGTTGATTGGCGGGTGGCAGAGTAGCCGCATCGCAGGCGGACCGGGCAGAGGCAGTGACACAGTGTCACGCGTGCCGGACCTCAAAGCTCGCAGAAGATGCCGTCCAAGTCGCAAATTCGTCGCTTGGCTGACCACGACATCACCGGCTCGCCGCCCGCGGCGTTCGGGGCAGGGTAGCTCTCAGGGGGCACATCAGGATTATTGGCGGCCTGTGCAGCCGCCCCGCGGCGCCATGCGCCACCCGCTCGCTCGCAATAGCGCGCTATTGCTTCGCTCCCGTGCGACGCCTGGCATCCACGGGTCGACGACCCAATTCCACCACTAATCCTGACGTGACCCCTAACCGCCCAGTTCTGGCAGCAGGTCCGCGATCGAGTCGACGATCCGGCCGGCCCGGTAGGGATGGCGCTCGGCGTCCTCGCGGGTCGTCAGCCCGCTGAGCACCAGGATCGTCTCCATCCCCGCCTCCAGCCCGGAGACCACGTCGGTGTCCATCCGGTCGCCGATCATCGCCGCCGTCTCGGAGTGGGCGTCGATGGCGTTCAGCGCCGATCGCATCATCAGCGGATTGGGCTTGCCCACGTAGTAGGGATCGATCCCGGTTGCCCGGGTGATCAGCGCCGCCACCGAGCCGGTGGCCGGCAGCGGCCCCTCCACCGACGGCCCCGTCGCATCGGGATTGGTGGCGATGAAGCGCGAGCCGTTCTCGATGAGGCGGATGGCCTGGGTGATGCGCTCGAAGCTGTAGGTGCGCGTCTCGCCCAGCACCACGTAGTCGGGGCTGCGCTCGGTCAGCGTGTAGCCCGCGTTGTGCAACGCGGTGGTCAGCCCCGCCTCCCCGATGACGAAGGCCGAGCCGCCGGGACGCTGGTCCTGCAGGAAACGCGCAGTGGCCAGCGCCGAGGTCCAGATCCTGTCCTCGGGCACGTCGATCCCGCTGTTGCGCAGCCGCGCGGCCAGGTCACGCTGCGTGTAGATGGAATTGTTGGTCAGCACCAGGAAGCGCGTACCATCAGCGCGCAGGCGCGCCACGAACTCGTCGGCGCCCGGGATCGCCTGCTCCTCGTGCACGAGCACGCCGTCCATGTCCATCAGCCACGAGTGGATCTCCCGATGGGCCATCGCTCACGCACACATTAGGAGGCCTGCGCGCGGGACAGGGCGTGGCGTGCCCGGTGCGCGAACGCCTCCACCTCCTCGGGCGCCGGCGGCTCGCCGGCGTCGAACATGCGCGCCTGAAGCCACGGGCCGTGCGTACCGAGCTCCTCCATCAGCGCGCGGGAGATCGGCTGAACGACGTAATGCAGGTGACCGGGCTCACCGCCGGCGTGCGACCACAGGCAGACGTAGGTCTGCTCGGGCGACAGCAGCCCGTCGACGAGCCCGGCGCACATCTGCAGCAGTGCCCCCTGTTCGTCGGCCTCCGCCGCGGTGAGCTCTGAGACGCGCGTGACGTGGCGCAAGGGCTTGACCACCAGGGTCCCGACGCCGAGCGGTCCCACGCAGTGCTCGACCCTCCAGCGCTCGGTCTCGTGGATGACCCCACCCGGCAGCGGATGTCGCCCGGTGGTGAGGTCGCAGGCCAGGCACCCTTCCATATCGTCCATGGCGTGCAGCGTATTGGCCGTCACGCTGTCTCGCGGTCGAGGATGCGGAGGAGGCGCGCGGCCTCGTGGTCGGGGCGGTGGGTCACGCGGTCTCGGGTGATCCGGATGGTGCTGTGGCCGTGCGCGAGGTTGTCGGCATCGCGGTCGCGGTCGTCCTCGAAGGCGTCTCGGTCGCGGTGGGTCTCCCAGCCGTCCAATTCGACGATCAGGTTGTGCTCGGGGAAGAATGCGTCGACCTCCCGGCCGTGGAGGCGAACATTGATCTGGGGGATGGGCAGGCCGTAGGCGGCGAGGAAGGGCAGGAACTCATCCTCCAGGGTGGAGCGGGTGGGGTTTTGGGTGGTCTCCGCGAAGGGCTTGAGCAGCTTGGCGCCCCGGTGACGGGGGTTGCGCTCCAGGACGTCCTGCAGCGATGCGGGGCGCAGGTAGCCATCCAGGCGCGCGTCGTTGACCAGCCGGCTGCGTTGCTTGTTGGTGAGCCGGGGCGCGAGGTCCAGGGCGGTGCGGGCCTGGGTGGTGGTGGGGATGGCGCGTTGATGGGTGATGTCGCGGGGCTGTAACGACGGGCATCGATGGGTGAGGATGTGGCGTGGGCGGCGATCCCCTTTTGTGAGGGCGATCTCCGGGGGTGGCTCGTAACGGGGCAGCAATCCCCACAGCCACGCGGCCGAGGCGTGGCCGGCCACGGCATCGGGGCCGCCCGCGAGCACCGCTGCGGCAATCAGGGCCTGGGGGTCCTGGCGCGCGGGCGGCGGGGCGTACACACCCCGGTAGCGAAAGACCAGCGCACCGGTCCGCAGCCGAGCATCGATGGCCCCGGCGCTGAGCCCAACCCCTAACAACTGCGCCCGCGAGATGTTCCCGCCCGCCCGCCCAGCCAGCGCTCGGATGGCCGCCTCCCGCGGGTCCTGGGAGATAAGCGTTACGTGGTGATGCTTATCGCCCACTACTGCTCAGAGCCTCCAGCGCGCGCACTTCCACCCCCCTCCCCAGCAGATTTTTCAGGCCGAGGCGCCTACGAGCTCACCGGTGACGTGAGGTCGTAGAGCGTCTGGCCGCCGACAGTCACCGCCGTGTAGTGGGCCTTGACCCAGCTGGTGATGGCGCTCGACGAGCCCGCGCGGCCGCCCGCGCCGCCGCCAGGCCCGCCGCCGCTGGACGCGATGTAGTAGTGGATGTCACCGGCCTTCACGTAGCTCTCGAACTGGGCCAGGGTGACGTTCCCGCCCTCCCCGCTGAAGCCGCCGATCGCCATCACCGGCTCGCCGCCCGTGGCCAGCTCCAGCGACGCCGCGGACTGTGAGCCCGACGTCGCGGCCACCCACCGGTAGCGCCCCGCGTTGGCCGTGAGCGCGCCCTTGAGCGCCGCACTGACCGAGGTCTGCCCGCCGGGCATGCCCCCGCTGCGCGCCCCCGTGCTGGGCGCTGAGCCCCCAGGCGCGCCGCTGAAGCGCGTCCCGCCGCCGGCGCCGAACCCGGCGCGCATCCCGCCGAAGCCGCCACCCATCCCTGCGGCGCTCGCCGGCCCCGCCGCCGGGACCGAGCCCGTGTGCGGCGTGGAGATCGTCTGAGCCGCGTAGGCCACCGGGCCGGCGACGGATGCCATCACGCCCAGCACCACCGCCACCACGCCCAGCCGGGCGCGCAGCGGGCGCCACAGCGCGGAGACGATCAGCCCGCGCCACCGCGGCCACGCCCGCCACGAGGATGAGCGTCCGCAGCCACGGCTCCCAACTCGGCGTGCGGTCCAGCAGCTCCCAGGACCATCCGGCGCTCACGGCCACCGCGATCGCCGCGGCCACCCGTGCCCGCGCCGTGTCGCGCCGGGCCCACAGCATCCGGCCGCCGATCGCCACCAGCGCCGCGATGGCGGGAGCGAGCGCGACCGTGTAGTAGGTGTGGATGATCCCGCTGGAGAGGCTGAAGACGAGGCCGCTGACGATCAGCCAGCCGCCCCAGAGCAGGAGCGCGGCACGCGTGCGGTCGGTGCGCGGCGCTCGTCGCGTGGCGACCAGACCGACCGCAAGGGCCAGCAGCGCGGCGGGCAGCAGCCACGAGGCCTGGCCGCCCATGACCGAGTTGAACAGCCGCAGGATGCCGGTGGCACCACTGAAGTTCCCCCCGCCACCGCCCCCGCCGCCGCCCGCGCCCGCACCGCCCGGCCCGCCGCTGCCGAAGATGCGTCCCAGCCCGTTGTAGCCGGTGATGAGGTTGAGGATGCTGTTGTCAGCCGAGCCGTCGATCATCGGTCGCGAGCTCGCCGGCCACAGCGCGACGATCGCCACCCACCACCCGGCACTGACCACGATGGCCATGCCGCCGGTCAGCATCTGCAGCGCGCGACGGCGCAGGCCGGTGGGCGCTGCCACCAGGTACACCAGCGCGAACGCCGGCAGCACCAGGAAGGCCTGCATCATCTTGGCCAGGAAGGCAAAGCCGATCATCGTGCCCGCCGCCACCACCCAGCGCGTCCCGGCGCGCTCCAGCGCGCGGGTCAGGCAGTAGGCGCCGGCGACCAGCAGGAGCACGAGCAGCGCGTCGGGGTTGTTGAAGCGGAACATGAGCGCCGCCACCGGCGTCGCCGCCAGCAGCGCGCCGGCCGCCAGGCCCGCGCCGGTCCCGAACCACCGCTTGATCGCGGCGTAGAGCAGAGCCACCGCGGCCACGCCCTCGAGTGCCTGGGGCGCCAGCATGCTCCAGCTGCTGAAGCCGAAGATGCGCCCGCTGAGGGCCATCACCCACAGCGACGCCGGCGGCTTGTCGACGGTGATGAAGTTCGATGAGTCGATCGAGCCGAAGAAGAACGCCTTCCAGCTGTTGGTGCCGGCCTGTACGGCGGCGGCGTAGAAGCTGTTGGCATAGCCGGAGGCGCTCAGGTCCCAGAGGTACGCCACCGCGGTGACCAGCAGGAGGGTCGGCAGCGCCAGGCGCTGCCAGTTGGCGGCCAGCCACGTGGAGGCGGCGGGCGCGGGCCCACGGAGGAAGCGGTCCCGCCCGCCCTCCCGCGAGGTCGCAGGGCGTTGGAGAAGGCCAGTGCTCGAGTTCATGCCAGCAGATTCGGTGGGCCCCGTAAGCCGAGCGTCTTAAACGCCGAAGGACTCCCGATGCGGCGCGTGAGACCTGCGCTACGGGTGGCGCTGGACGCCGCGCACGATCGCGTCGACGTCGCGGTGCCCGGCCCGGACCGCGAGTCCCACCAGGTCCAGCTGGTCGGTGGCCACAGCCCGCACGGCGGCGCGGTTGTCGGTGTCGTTGCCGGTGGTGAACATGTCGGCGGTGTAGATCGCCACCGGGACCTCGCGACGGGCCGCGCGCTCGCGCAGCGTGCGCAGCTTGTCGGCGCCGGTCTCGAACACCAGCACCGGCTGCACCAGCAGGGGCAGGTACCGGGCGCCGCCCCCGTCGACGTAGTCCTCGCCGATCGCCTCCGCGCCCGCCGAGGCCACCAGCCCGGCCATGAGAAACGCGGTCACGTTGAGGCGCTGCCACACGGCGAGGTCGTCGCGGACCACGATCGCGACCTTGGTGTCGAACTCGGCGACGGTCATGGGGCGGGATCATCGCCGCCGCCGGGCGCCGCGGTCTTGAACGATGTTGCGCTCTTTGACCGCGGGGCGCTGGGCGCGGGAGGTCAGCGACCCGCGGCCCGCGCGTAGGCGCCCGGGGTCACTCCCACCAAGCCGCTTGAACACCCGCGACAGGTGCGGCTGGTCGGCAAACCCGCACGCCGCCGCCACGGCTGCCGCAGGCACACCGTCGCCGAGCATCGCCCGGGCCCGGTCGATGCGCAGGTCGCGCTGGAACGCGTGCGGAGTGAGGCCGTTCTGCTCACGAAAGCGCCGGATGAGCTCGAACCGCGACAGCCCGGCCACGCCGGCCAGTTCCGCCAGCGACGCCGGCTGGTCCCAGCGGTCCTGGAGATGGAGGCGCGCCCGGCGCACCGCCGCGTGCTCGCCGCGCTCTCGGCGGCGGGCGGACACGGCCACCGCCGCGCCGCGCAGGTGCGGCGTCAGGCCGGCGATCGCCTTGAGCACCTCCTCCTCCACGGCCAGGCTGGGAGGCTCCGGGAGGGCCAGCGCGGTGTGCGCGCGGAGCAGGGCCGCGCGCAGCGCGTGGTCGCGGAACACCACCCAGCGCGCCGCCCGTGGCGCCGGGCCATCGCGCTGCGCGGAGTCGTTCAGCACCGAGGGCTCGATGTAGAGCACCTTGTAGGACCACCCCTCGGGCACGGCGGCCATCCCGGTGTGGACGGCCTCGGGCTCGAGCACGAACAACTCCCCGGCGTTGGCGCGTTGACGGGTGCTCTCGACGGTGAAGCGCGCCGCCCCGCGCTGGACGACCGCGATCGTCCACGTCCGGTGCGAGTGCGGCCGGTAGGCGTGGTGCACGAAGCGCGCGTGCAGGGCCTCGATCCCGGTCAGGCCCGGAGGACGGAAGTAGGTGGCGTACTCGGCCGGCAGCGCCAGCGATTCTACGGTGCGCCCACGTGCGCCCGACCGCGTGCGGGCGCCCAGGCCCTACCGCTGGCGGGCGCCCGTGGCCACGGGCCGGGCCTCCCGGCCCCTCGGCATCTCGCGCGCCTCCACATGACGCACCAGCGCTCCGGTGTGGCGTTCGATCCGCTGGGGCAGTCCCGACCGCATCCACCGCGATCCCCAAGCCGGAAGCGTCGACACGATGATCTCGTCGAACTCGGCCGGGCTGTAGACCTCCAGCACCGCGCGCAGGGGATCGGGGTCGCCGGCCACCGCGCGCACGTCGAGCCCGAGCTCCCGCATGTGCGTGTCCATCTCGTCGACCGCCCGGCGGCCCTGCAGGCCGCGCCCCGCCGGGATGACGAGCGTGAACGTGGCGGGGGACTCCTGCGCCCGCGCGCGCATCGCCTCCTCCAGAGCGGCGGACATTGCGGTCCGGTTCGCGACAACCAGGATGTGCAGTTCTCGAGGCAAAGCTTCCTCCTCGCGCTCGTATGGACGTGTTCAGCCGAGCCACCCGGTGACCCGATAGCGATAGGTTGCTCCTGCACCGGCGCGATCGCCATGGCCGTGAGGCCAAATGCCGCCTTCATCACGATCCCCTAACACCCGGGTGGCCGTCCTCGACGACTACCAGCGCCGCGCCCACAGCTACGCCGACTGGGCGTCGCTCGGCGATGACGTCGGGGTCGAGTTCTTCTCCGAGCCGATTGCCCAGGACGAGCTCCCGGCGCGGCTGGGCGGCTTTGACGTGCTGGTGCTGATGCGCGAGCGCACGCGTCTGCACCGCGACGTGCTTTCGCAGCTGCCCAACCTCAGGCTCGTGATCACCACCGGGATGCGCAACGCGTCGCTCGACGTCGAGCACCTGCTCCAGCGCGGGGTGACCGTCTCGGGCACGCAGGGCACCGGCGCCACGCCGGCCGCCGGGGTGCCCTCGACGGTCGAGGTGGCGTGGGCGCTCATCCTCGCGGTGGCCAAGCGCGTCACGCAGGAGGACCGGGCGGTGCGCTCCGGGCGCTGGCAGCTCGACCTACCGGCGAACCTCGCGGGCGCGACCCTGGGCCTGGCCGGGCTGGGCAACCTCGGCGCGGCGATGGTGGGGCCCGCCCGGGCGTTCGGCATGGAGGTGGTGGCGTGGAGCCAGAATCTCAGCGACGAGCGCGCCGCGGAGGTCGGCGTGCGTCGCGTCGCCAAGGCGGAGCTGCTCTCCGGCGCGGACTTCCTCTCCATCCACCTCGTCCTCTCGGAGCGCAGCCGCGGTCTCATCGGCGGCCCCGAGCTGCTCCAGATGAAGCCGACGGCCGCGCTCATCAACACCTCGCGCGGGCCGATCGTGGACGAGGCGGCGCTCGTCGCCGCGCTGCGCGTCGGCGTCATCGCGGCGGCCGGGCTCGACGTCTATGACCGCGAGCCCCTCCCGCCCGATCACCCGCTGACGATGCTGCCCAACGTCGTCCTGCTGCCCCATCTCGGCTACGTCTCGGAGCCCGGGATGCGCCACATGTACGCGCAGGTGGTGCAGGACATCGCGGCCTTCCTGGCGGGCGAGCCGATCCGCACCCTCGGCTGACCCCGCGGGCGAGCCGATCCTCACCCGCGGGTCTACGATCTCCATAGCCGCCGTCCACACCGGAAGGGAGACCCGCATGGCCCTGGACCCCAAGCACACCGCGATCGTCCTGATCGAGTACCAGAACGACTTCACGTCCGAGGGCGGGGCGCTGCACGGCGCCGTGGCCGGCGTCATGGACGACACCGGGATGCTCGACAACACCCGCAAGCTGGTGGACGCCGCCCGTCAGGCTGGGGCCACGATCGTCCACGCCCCGATCATGTTCGCGCCCGGCTACAACGAGATCGCCGAGCATCCCTACGGCATCCTCAAGGGCGTGGTCGACTCCACCGCGTTCGTCAAGGGCGAATGGGGGTCGGAGATCGTCGACGCGCTCGCGCCGCAGTCCGGTGACGTCGTCGTCGAGGGCAAGCGCGGGCTCGACACGTTCGCCACCACCAACCTCGACTTCATCCTGCGCGCCCGCGGGATCACCACGATCGCGCTCGGAGGCTTTCTCACCAACTGCTGCGTCGAGTCCACGATGCGCACCGGCTACGAGAAGGGCTACAAGGTGATCACCCTGTCTGACTGCGTCGCCGCGACCTCCGCGGAGGAGCACGAGAACGCGATCAAGTTCGACTACCCGATGTTCTCCGACGTGATGACCTCCGACTCGCTCGCCGGCGAGCTGGGCGCCGCACCGGTCGCGACCTAGGGCCGCAGCGCGGCCGCAGGTAACCTGCCGCGCGTGCCTCTGACCCGGGACGCGCCCGTCGCGCAGCTCTTTCTCGAGCTCGTCGCGGTGCCGTCGCCCAGCCGGCGTGAGCGGGTGGTCGGCGAGCTCATCCGCGACTGGCTCGCCGGCCACGGGGTGACCGCCGTGTTCGACGACGCCGGCCAGGTCAACGGGTCAGATTGCGGCAACCTCATCGCCACCGTGCCCGGCGGTCCGGAGGCGCCCACGTACCTGTTCGTCTCCCACATCGACACCGTCGAGTCCGGCTCGCCACCGGTCACCGCGCACCTCGATGACGACGGGGGTCATCCGCTCCGATGGCCAGACGATCCTTGGCGCCGACAACAAGGCGGCCGTCGCCGCGGTGATGCGCGTGTGCGCAGCGGCCGCGGCGATGCCCGAGGCCCGGCGGCCCACCGTGCACGGCGCCTTCACCTGCTGTGAGGAGAGCGGCAGGATGGGCGCCGGGCTGCTCGCCGCCGACCTGCTCGCGCGCGTCGACTGTGCCTTCTCCGTCGACGGCGCCAAGCCGGTCGGCACCGTCATCACCCGCGCGCTCGGCCAGACCTCGTTCGCCTTCGTCGTCCACGGGCGCGCCGCCCACGCCGCCGCCAACCCCGAGGCGGGGGTCAACGCGATCGCGGTGGCGTCGGAGATCATCGCTGCGCTGCCCCTCGGCCGCCAGCCGGGCGGCGGCAGCGTCAACGTCGCCGCGATCCTCGGCGGCTCGGTCATCGACCGGCTCACGCCCGCGGCCCTGACCGCCGGCGGGGTCGAGGCCTCGCTCCACAGCGCGCTGACCAACTCCGTTCCCGACCGTGCCCTCGTGCGCGGCGAGGTCCGCGGCTACTCCGTCGAGGAGATCGAGGGCACGATCACGGCCATCACCGACACGATCGCGCGCGTCTGCGCCGCGCACGGTGCCCGCCACGACTGGATCCGCGATCGCTCGCGGATGGTCCCGCCGTTCCCCCTGGCCGAGGACTCGCGCGCGCGGGCGCTGGTCCAATCCGCCGCCGCGCGGGTCGACGGCCTGCGCGTCGTCCTCGAGGAGCGCCAGGCCACGCTCGAGGCCAACTATCTGGCGGCGAGCACCGACGTCGCCGCCCTGGCCAGCGGGGGCCGCGACCCCCACCAGCACACCGAGTCCATTCCGGTGGCCGAGCTTGAGCGCCTGGAGGCACTGCTGGTGGCGATCCTCACCGCGGACGCCACTCGCGCACCGGCCGCTTAGCTCCCCGCCCGGCTACTCCTCGGTGACGGCGTGGGCCAGAACGCCCGCGGTGGCATAGATGTGGGCGAACGCGCGTGCGTCCTCACCGGTCCACAGCGACGAGCCGTGACCATAGGTCGAGCCCAGGCGCCGCCCGGCGTCGAGCAGGCTGTAGGCGCTGCGCGTCCCCAGCGGCACGATGTTGCCCTTGTGCAGGCGCACCCGCACGTCGCCGGTGACACGCTCCTGGGAGCTGTCCAGGAAGGCACGGATGTCGGTGAGCAGCGGGTCGTAGTAGCGGCCCTCGTGGAGCATGTCGCCGAACGTCGTGCCCAGGGAGGCCTTCATGGTCTGCTGGGCGTTGGTGAGGACGAGGCGCTCGAGCTCGCGATGGGCGGCGATGAGGATGAGCATTCCCGGCGCCTCGAAGCCCAGGCGGCCGACGATGCCCATGATCGTCTGGCCGGTGTGGATGCCGCGGCCGACGCCGTGCCCGCCCCCGATGCGGTTCAGCAGCGCCAGCGTGTCGTAGCCGGGGACGCCGATGCCCAGCTCGCCGACCTCGGCCTCGGCCGGGGTGACGCCGCTGACGGCCTCACAGGCGACCGGCAGCCCGCGCTCGAAGCGCAGCACCAGCTCGGCGGGCTCGTCGGGCGCGTCGGCGATCGAGCGCGTGGTCGGCCACGCCTCCTCGGGCAGGTACTCCCAGGAGCCGTACGTCTCCTCGCCGCCGATGGTGGTCCCGAGGATCCCGAAGTTGAACGAGTACTTGGCGGTGATGTCCGAGACGGCGTGGCCGCGCTCGCGCAGGAAGTCGCGCTCCTCCTCGCGGGTGTGCTGCTCGTCGCGGATGAGCCCGGCGATCTCCAGCTTGGGCGCGAGCGCCTTGGTGACGGCGTCGAAGCGGACGTGGTCGTTGCCCGCGCCCGTGGAGCCGTGGGCGATGACGTCGGCGCCGCGGTCCAGCGCGACCCGCGTCACCTCCTCGGCCTGGAGCATCCGCTCCACCCCGACGCACGACGGGTAGACGCCGTTGCGCAGGTAGTTGGCCTTGAGGATGTAGGAGACGAACTGGTCATAGAGACGGGCGCGCCCGTCGATGACGACATGCCCGTCGGCCCCCAGCTCCTGGGAGCGCTGCTCGATCTCGCGCAGCTCCTCGGGCGGGAACCCGCCGGTGTTGACGGTGACCGTGGTGACCCGCTCGCCGCGGTCCACCAGCACCGCCAGCGCAAAGGATGTGTCCAGCCCGCCGGAGAAGGCGAGCACGTAGTGGCGACCGGGCATCAGCTCTGAGACACCTCCAGGATGGGGACCCGGTGATCGACGAACCCGGGGGAGACGATGTAGTAGCGGCTGGCGCCGGCGTCGATCTTGGCCTGCATCTCCTGCTGGAACGCGAGGTCGCGGGAATCCATCCACATCGTGGGGGCGCGCTCGGCGTCGTCGTCGTGCACATCGGTGCGATAGACGAGCGTATGCGGGACGGGATGCAGGTCCAGCACGGCGGAGACGACCTCCATGCGACCGAACTTGCGGTGCACGCGGATCGCCTGGTCGGTGAACTGCGCCACGCCGGTCAGCGTCGTCGCGCGGTAGATCTCCAGCCCCAAGCCCTTGGTCGTGGTCCCCAGTCCGGGGATCGAGGAGCACAGCGACCAGCCGACCCAGCTCCCGGGCCCCGGGGTCGGCGCCGCGCAGTAGCCGGCGACGGGGATCGGCCCGTCGTAGCCGAGTCGCTCGGCCTCGGCGAGGACGGCGCCGAGGACCTGGCCGGTGTGAGCCCGCTCCGACGCGTAGCCGCGCTCCTCGGTCGCCGCCGCCCGGGCGCGCTCCAGCGGCAGGGTCACGAGCAGGAAGGCCGAGGGCAGCAGGCCCAGGTCGATCATCACCCAATTCTGCAGCGGGATGCCCTTGTCCCCGAACGCGGTGGCGTTGAGCACGTTGTAGACCCGCATGAGGTCAGCCACGGTCCATGACTCGACCCCCGCCCCGCCCGGGCCAGGGTTCGGCTTGAGGAAGTCGAGGGTCGTCACCGACACCCCGAACGGGGCGGTCTCGAGCTGGTCCAGCACGGCGCCGTTGGAGGCCAGGTACAGCCCGTAGCCCTCGACGAGGAGCTGGTGCGCCTCGGTGGCGATGTCGGCACGGGTCAGCGGCACGGGCGCGACTCTAGTGAAGCGCGGAACCCTCCCGCCGGATGGCGATCGCGCTCAAGATCATCGGGCGCGCAGCCGATGTCATGGGAAGTGAGCATCAGTGCAGTGGTCGGACGCATCGACCAGATCATCCAACTGCAGCAGCAGATCCTCGACCCGGCCTCCCTCGCCGGCAGCTCTGCGACGTCCGCGTCCGGGTCGACGGGCGCGTCGACCGGTGCCTCGTTCTCCACGGGCACCGCCGGCACCTCCGCCGGGACCTCCACCGACTTCGCCAGCCAGCTGGCCAGCGCCCAGGCCTCGACCGCGCCCCTCGCCTCGTCGGCCTCCGGTGTCGTGGGCACCAGCGGCGGCACCGCCGTCGGGGACCCGCGGGTGACCGCCATGGTCAACGAGGCCGACTCGCTCGTCGGCAAGCCCTACGTCTACGGCGGCGGCCACTCCGGCTGGGCCCCGCAGAGCGGCTATGACTGCTCGGGCTTCGTCTCCGCCGTGCTGCACGCCGGCGGTTACCTCACCTCGCCGGTCGACACCACCGCGCTGCCCAGCCAGGCCGGCATGGTCTCCGGCCCCGGCCAGTACGTCACCGTCTATGACCGCGCCCTCCCCGGCCAGAACGGCCACGTGATCATCGAGATCAACGGCCAGTTCTATGAGTCGGGCGGCATGCACGGCGCCTGGGGCGGTGGCGGCGGCGTGCAGAAGATCGGCACCCCGTCGGCCTCCTACCTGGCCACCTTCCCGACCGTGCTCCATCCCGAGGGCCTCTGACCCTCGGAGCGCCGGCTCAGGTCTCGCCGCCGATGCGGTCCGCCCGGCGGCGCACCTGTCCGAGCCCATCGGCGATGGCGCGCAGCTCGTCGGCGGTCAGCCAGAGGTCGTTCTCGTCCGAGCTGTAGCGAAACCCGTCGGGCAGCGGATCCCCGGCCGGGGGCGTGGTGTCCAGTCGCGCGGGCATGATCACGTAGCGGTCGCCGATGTCGAACGAGTTGCGCGACTCGTCCTCGGTGAGGAGCACCTCGTGGAGCTTCTCGCCGGGGCGGATGCCGGTGATGACGCGCTCGGCGTCGGGGGCCAGCGCCGTCGCCACGTCGACGATCCGCATCGACGGGATCTTGGGCACGAACGTCTCACCGCCGTTGGCCATGGGCAGACAGCTCAGGACGAACTGAACCGCCTGCTCGAGCGTGATCCAGAAGCGCGTCATCCGCTCGTCGGTGATCGTCACCCGCCCGGTGGCCGCCTGCTGGCGGAAGATGGGGATGACACTGCCGCGGCTCCCGGCGACATTGCCGTAGCGGACCGAGGCGAAGCGTGATGACATCCCGCCGGTGTAGACGCCGGCCTGGGCGACGATCTTCTCGGCACAGAGCTTGGTGGCGCCATAGAGGTTGGCCGGGTTGACCGCCTTGTCGGTGCTCAGGGCCACGGTGAGCTCCACCCGGTTGTCGATCGCCGCCGAGATGACGTTCTGGATGCCGACGACGTTGGTCTGGACCGCCTCGAACGGGTTGTACTCGCAGGCGGGGACCTGCTTGAGCGCCGCGGCGTGCACGATGACATCCACGCCCCGGGTGGCGACCCGCAGTCGCTCCAGGTCGCGCACGTCCCCGAGCAGCAGGCGCAGGCGGCTGTCGTCGACGTTCAGGGCGAGCTCGCCCTGCTTGAGCTCGTCGCGGCTGAAGGCACGAATCCCCATCACGTCGTGATCGGCGAGGACCCGCCGGATGAACGCGGTGCCGAACGAGCCGGTCGCGCCGGTGACGAGCAGGGTCTTTCCGTTCAGATCCATGGCTGCCGGCGGTCAAGTCTAGGCGCGGGCTCGGCTGACAGAATCGCCACGTGAGCACTGTCGCGGTCGTCCAGGCGCGAATGACGTCCACCCGCCTGCCGGGCAAGGTGCTGCTGGATCTGGCCGGGCGCCCCATGCTCGAACGTCAGCTCGAGCGCCTGCGCCGCAGCAAGCAGATCGACGAGGTCGTGCTCGCGGTCACCACCAACCCCGACGACGACCCGCTCGTCGCGCTCGCCGATCGCCTCGGCCTGCGCTGGTATCGCGGCAGCGAGCACGACGTCCTGGACCGCTACGCGGGAGCGGTCCGCGCCTCCGGCGGCGAGCTCGTCGTCCGGATCACCTCCGACTGCCCGCTCATCGACCCTGCCGAGGTCGACGTGGTCATCAGCGAGCTGACCGAGCGCCGCGCCACCCACGACTATGCCTCCAACTCGATCGAGCCCGCCCTTCCCCGGGGCCTGGACTGCGAGGCGTTGTGGCGTGACGTGCTCGAGCGCATGGCGCGGATGGCCAGATCCGCGGCCGCTCGTGAGCACGTGACCTGGTTCGGCTACGGAGAGCGCCCCGACCTGTTCGCCGTCCACAGCGTGGTGCGGCCGTATGACGCCGCGGATCTGCGCTGGACCGTCGACACGGCCGACGACCTCGCGCTGGTGCGTCGCCTCTACGCCGATCTCGACCTCGCCGACCGCGAGCTCGGCGTCGCCGAGCTGATCGCTCATGTGCGCGCCCACCCCGAGCTGGCGCAGCTCAACGCGCACGTCACCCAGAAGGACGCCGCCGCGTGAGCGACGCGACGATCCTCATCCGCGCCGACGCCTCCGCCGCGATCGGCATGGGCCACGTCATGCGCTGCCTGGCTCTCGCCGAGGTGGCCATCCCCCGGGCGATGTTTCTCAGCGCCGATCCCCCCGGCGCGTTCGCCGAGCGCGCCGCCGCCGCCGGCGCCGAGGTCCGCTCGCTGGTGGCGCCGCCGGCCACGCCCGGCGACCTCGCCGAGACCTCCGCGCTCGCGCGGGAGATCGACGCCGACTGGATCGTGCTGGACGGGTACGGCTTCGACGGCGACTTCCAGGCCGGGCTCGTCGGCGCTGGCCACCGGGTGCTGGCCATCGACGACCACGGCCACGCCGGGCGTTACGCGGCCCAGTTGGTGCTGAACCCCAACGCCGACGCCGAGCCCGCCTGGTACGCCGATCGCGCGCCCGCCAGCCGGCTCCTGCTCGGCCTGCGCTACGCCCTGCTGCGTGCCGAGTTCCGCGACGGGCCGGGAACCGGCGCGCCCCAGCCCGCGCGGGTGCGCCGGCTGGCGATCACCTTCGGCGGCAGCGACCCCGACAACGTCTCAGAGGACGTGCTGCGGGGCCTGGCCGCCGTGCCCGGGCCGCTGGAGATTCTGCTGCTCGTCGGCGGTGCCAACCCCCACGGGGCGGCCCTGCGGGCGCAGGCCGCCCGCTCCCCGCACCGGGTCCAGATCGCGGTCGACGTGCGCGACATGGCCGCGCGCCTGGCCGCGTGCGATCTCGCCGTCAGCGCGGCGGGGGGGACGCTGGTCGAGCTCGCCCGGATCGGGACCCCCGCGGTGGCGATCGTCGTGGCCGACAACCAGGCGCCGGGGGCGCGCGCCCTCGCCGACGCCGGCGCGACGGTGTACCTCGGCCGGCACGACATCCTGGACGCGAACGCGATCGGCGCCGCCGTCGCCGAGCTCGCCGCCGACCCCGACCGCCGCCAGGCGCTTGCCCGCCGCGGCGCCGAGCTGGTCGACGGGCAGGGGGCGGCGCGCGTGATCCAGGCGATGCACGAGCGGACGGCCGCCGGGCTGGCGACCCGGTGAGCGAGTTCCTGCCCTACGGACGGCAGTCGATCGACGCCGAGGACGTCGATGCGGTGCTCGCGGCCCTGCGCGATCCGCTCATCACCCAGGGCCCCCGCGTCGAGCGTTTCGAGCTGGCGATCGCCGAGACAGTCCAGGCGCGCCATGCCGTGGCCTTCGCCAACGGCACCGCGGCGCTGCACGGGGCCGCCGCCGCGGCCGGGCTCGGCCCCGGCGACGAGCTGCTGACCACGCCGATCAGCTTCGTCGCCTCGGCCAACTGCGCCCTGTTCGTCGGCGCGCGTCCGGTCTTCGCCGACATCGACCCGGCGACGGGCAACCTCGATCTCGCGGCGGCGCGCGACGCCGGTCGATTCGACGGCGTGCGCGCCTGCGTTGCCGTCTCGCTCGCGGGTCTACCCATCGACCTCGAACCACTTCAGGAGGCGCGGTGCCACGGGACGGTCGTCATCGAGGACGCCGCCCACGCGCTCGGAGCGATCCGCGACGGCCGGCCCGTCGGCGCGGGCGCCGCGGACATGACCGTGTTCAGCTTTCACCCGGTCAAGGCCATCACCTCCGGCGAGGGGGGCATGGTCACCACCGACGACGACGCGCTCGCCGACGCGCTGCGCAGCTTTCGCAGCCACGGGATGGAGCGCGCGGACGCCGAGGATGATCCGATGCTCGGTGGCTGGCACTACGGGATCGCATCACTGGGCTTCAACTACCGGATCACCGACATCCAGTGTGCGCTGGGCCTCAGCCAGCTCCAGCGGCTCGAGCGCTTCATCGCCGACCGCAACGCAGTCGCCGACCGCTACCACGAGGTCCTCGCCGGCCTGCCGCAGCTCACACTCCCGGCGCGGGCCCGGCCCGGCGACCGCCACGCCTACCACCTGTTCGTGGTCCGCTTCCCCGAGGGCGCGCGCCGCCGGCGGCTCGTCTACGACGCGCTGCGCGCCGACGGCATCGGCGCCCAGCTGCACTACATCCCGATTCCCGCGCACGCGCTATACCGCGATCTGGGCTATGACATGACCGCGCTTCCGCAGGCGCAGGCCTACTGGGAGCAGGCGCTGTCGCTGCCGATCTTCCCGGCGATGGAGGCGACCGACGTCGAGCGCGTGGCGCGGTCGCTGCGTGCCGCCCTCACCTTGCCGTGTCCCGTCGCCGCGGAGTGACCGTGAGCCGTCGCCGCGGCGTGACCGTGACCTATCCTCCGCACGGATGACCGTCGAGGCGGCCGCCTTCTGGGACTCACTGCACGCGCAGGAGCGCTTCCGGCCCGTCTACCCCAACGAGAACGTCGTCCGCTTCCTCGCCGCCCGCGCGTCCGAGCGCTCCGGCGCCCGTGCGCTGGACATCGGCGTGGGCGGAGGCCGCCACTCGCTGCTGCTGTGCGACCTCGGCTATGAGGTCGACGGTGTCGACATCAGCGCCGAGGGACTGCGCCACGCCGAGGAGGCCATCACGCGAGGCGGCGGCCGCGCCCGCCTGCAGACCGCGTCGATGGCGGCGCTGCCCTTCCCCGACGCGACCTTCGAGATCGCGGTGAGCTTCGCCGTCTTCTACTACGGCACCGCCGCCGACGGCCGGGCCGCGGTGGCCGAGCTGCGTCGGGTACTCAAGCCCGGGGCCGAGGCCTTCGTGGTGGTGCGCACCACCGCCGACGTCCGCTGCGGGCAGGGCGAGGCGATCGGCGAGAACGGCTATCGCCTGACCCTCGACGACACCAACGAGCGCGGCACGGTGCAGCATTTCCTCTCCGAGGCCGACGTGCCGGAGGTCTACGGCGCCTTCGCCGAGCTCAACTTCGAGCTCGCGGAGCGGACCTTCGCGCAGCGGACCCGGCGCGACAGCGACTGGCTGATCACGGTGCGCAGGTAGTGAACGCCGCCGACCGGCCCATCTGGCCGGGCGTCGCGCCCGGGCACGTCTACCTCGTCGCCGAGATCGGGTCCAACCACAACCACGACCTCGATCTCGCGCGGGAGCTCATCGCCGTCGCCGCCGAGGCCGGAGTGGACGCCGTCAAGTTCCAGCTCTTCCGTGCCGACTCGCTCTACCCGCCGCACGCGGGAGCGGTGGACACGCCGATGGGCACGGCGGACCTGCACGAGATGTTCAACGCCGTGGAGCTGCCCGTCGAGTGGCTCGAGCGCCTGTGCGACGCGGCGCACGAGGCGAACGTCGCGTTCCTGTGCGCGCCCTTTGACGAGGCCACCCTCCGGGATCTCGCCGAGCTCGACATGCCGGCGATCAAGATCGCGTCGCCCGAGCTCAACCACCTGCCGCTGCTGCGGGCCGCGGCGCGTCTGCGCCGCCCCCTCATCTGCTCGACGGGCCTGGCGACGATCGGCGACATCGCCGAGGCGATCGACACCATCGAGTCCGAGTGGCCCGATCCCGACCTCGTGCTGCTCCAGTGCGCGAGCGCCTACCCGCTCCCGCCCGAGCAGGCGAGCCTGCGGGTGATTCAGACCTTACGTCACACGTTCGGCGTCCCCGCGGGGCTGTCGGACCACACGATGGAAGCCAAGCGGACCCCGGCCGTGGCCGTCGCGATGGGCGCGGCGCTGATCGAGAAGCACTTCACGCTGGACCGCTCGCTGCCCGGCCCCGACCATCCGATCTCGCTGGAGCCCGCTGAGCTGCGCGCGATGGTCGCGGCCGTGCGCGAGCTGCAGGACATCGGCCCGGCGGACCGCCTCGCCGCGGTGACGGACCGTTTCGGGGACGTGTCGGCGATCGCCGGCGACGGCCGCAAGCGGATCATGCCGGCCGAGGAGGACCTGTATCCCAACGACAAGCGCAGCATCCACGCGGTGCGCGACGTGGCCCCCGGCGAGACGCTCGGCCCCGAGAACCTGGGGGTGCTGCGCTCAGAGCGCAACCTCGTCCCGGGGCTGCACCCCCGCTATTGGGAGCTGGCCTGCGGCGCGGTCGCCGTCGCCGGACTGACCGCGGGCGAGGGACTGCAATGGCGCAACCTCATCCACACCGGCGGCGCATGATCTCGAGCACCGCCCGCCGGCGATGATCCGGCGATGATCGCCGCGATCATGCAGCCGACCTATCTGCCCTGGATCGGCTACTTCGACCTCATCGACCAGAGCGATGTCTTCGTGTTCCTCGACACCGTCGCCTTCGCGCGGCGATCGTGGCAGCAGCGCAACCGGATCGCCACGCCGGGCGGGCCGATCTGGCTGACGGTGCCGGTGCTCCGCCGCACTGACGAGCCGATCGCGGACGTCGCCATCAACAACGATGAGCCCTGGCGCCGCAAGCACTGGACGTCGATCGAGATGAGCTATGGCCGCGCGCCCTTCTGGGGCGAATACCGGCCGGCCCTGGAGCCGCTCTATCAGCGTGAGTGGACCCGGCTGTGTGAGCTGAACGTCACCCTCATCCGGACCCTGTGCGAGCTGAGCGGGATCGACGCCAATGTCGTGCGCGCATCGGAGCTCGGCCCGCTGGAGGGCGCGAAGGAGGAGCTGCTCGCCGCCATCTGCCGCCACCTGGCGGCCGACACCTACCTCTCGGCGCTCGGCTCGCTCGCCTACCTGGCCGACAGCACCGTGTTTGCCGACGCCGGCATCGACCTGCGCTTCCAGGCCTACGAGCACCCGGAGTACCCGCAGCCGGGCGCGGAATTCACCTCCCACCTGTCGTTCCTCGACGCCATCCTCAACGCGGGGCCCTCAAGCGCGGCCGTGATGCGTGAAGGCCGCGGGCCCGCGATGACCCTCGCGGAGGCGCTCGCCCATTCAAGCTGAGGCGCGCCGGGGCCGATCACCCGAAGGGTGACCGCTCCTCGAGTCCTCTTCTACGTGCCCTACAACCGCTTCGCGCTGCCGAAGCTCTATGAGGCCACGCTCGTCCATGCCCTGCGCCGGCGCGGCGCCGAGGTCGACTACGTCATGTGCGACGGCATGTTCAGCGAATGCGACCTGTGGATGCCGGCCAACGGGATCGAGCGGCCCGCCAACTCGTGCGGGTCGTGCCAGGCCGAGACGGCGAGCTTCGCCGCCGACCTCGGGATCGACTTCACCTGGCTCGGGCGGTTCCTCACCCGGGAGGAAGGCCGCGAGGCCGCCTTCTGGGCGCGCTCGCTTGAGGCTGAGGACCTTCTCTCCGCCACCCATGGGCAGTGGCCCGTCGGCGAGTGGGTCCGCTCCTCGGTGCAGTCGCACTTCCGCACCAGCCACCTCGACCCGACCGATCCGGCCATCGAGCCGACGCTGCGCGGCTACGTGCGCAGCGCGCTGATCGCCGCCTTCGCCCTTGACCGGATGCTGGCCGAGACCACCCCTGACGTCATGGTCGTCTTCAACGGCCGCATGTCCTCGACCCGCGTCGCGCTGGAGCTCGCGCAGGCTCGCGGCGTGCGCGTGGTCAGTCACGAGCGCGGGTTCCGCGACGGCACGTGGATGCTCATCCCCGACGCGTACTGCATGACCCTGCAGCCCTACCACCGCTACTGGGAGGACTGGGGCGGCGTCGCGTTGACCGCCGACCAGCTCTACGAGATCGGGCGTCTCATGTCCGAGCGCGAGCACGGGCGCAACACCGGCTGGGTGCCCTTCACCCCCGCCCCGCAGCCCTCCGCCGACGTCCTGCGCCAGCTCCGCCTCTCCGGCGAGCGGCCCATCTGGGTGCTGTTCACCTCCTCCGACGATGAGGTGGCCAACGAGGAGGACTACCGCAGCCCGTTCGGCTCACAGCACGAATGGATCACGCAGACGATCGAGCACGCCCGGCGCAACCCCGACATCGACCTCGTCATCCGCGTGCATCCCAACACCGGCAGCAAGCGCTCGTGGGGGGCCAACCGCGTCCAGCTGCAGCAGATGAGCGAACTGGCGCAAGACCTGCCGCCCAACGTCCGCATGGTCGCGCCCGACGTCGAGATCAGCTCCTACTCGCTGATGGACCTATGCACCCTGGGCCTCGTCTGGGTCAGCACCGCCGGCATCGAGCTCGCCGTCAAGGGCAAGCACGTGGTCGTCGCCGCCGGGAACTACATCAGCCAGACGAGCTTCGCTCACACCGTGCGCGATGCCGCCGCCTACGGGGCGCAACTGGACTGCCTGCACGAGCTGGAGCCCGGCGCCGTCGATGCGGAGATCCGGCGCCTGGCCCTGCGCCAGGCCCACGGCGCCTTCTTCGGGATCTCACTCCAGTTTCCGCTCGTCGCGGCCACGGGCGTCAACGAGGCGACCCTCGCCTGGTCCTCGCCCGATCAGCTGGCGGCCGGCCGTGACGAGATGCTCGACCGCTGGATCCGCATCATCGTGGACGGCGAGCCCGTCGTCCTCGCACCGACCGCCGAGGACCGCGCACGGGACACCGAGGCCGAGGATGCGTTCCTGGACGGCTTCGGCGAGCAGCGACTGCACGTGCTGGCCCTCGCCGACGAGCTGATCGCCGATGACGAGCTCCTCGTCGCGTTTGCGGCCGCCTTCGCCGATCGCGAGGACGTCACCCTCCTGATCCAGACCCTGGAGCACGAGACGGCGGGGCTGGTCCAGGCGGTCGGCCGGGCCCGACTCGATGGCGACGGAGGTCCGGCCCTCGTCGCGGGCGAGCTGGACCCCGACGTGATGGCCGCCGTCGAGGCGGTGTACTCGCGCCGGCGCCACATCGGGCCGCTGGGCGAGATCCCGCACCACACCCCCGAGTCGCTGGCCGAGCTGGCGTCGGCGACGCTCGCGTCCGTCGCCTGACCCGCACCGCGGCCGCCCCCTGCGCGCCCCGTGGGCGCCGTTGGCAGCGCCGCTCGCAGCGCCGCTCAAGTCGGCTCCGTGGGCAGCCGATTAACGACGTATGGCGACCCCCTCGATCGCCGCGCCGCGCGCGGCATCCTCCGGCTCCCTGCTCATTCCGCGGATCATCCACCGCATCTGGCCGGGCGAGGACCCCCTCCCCGACGACCTCGCCGCCCTCGGCGAGACGTGGGCCGCCCATCACCCGGGCTGGGAGATGAAGCTCTGGCGGCCGTCTGACCTGCCGCCGCTGCGCAACCAGGAGCTGTTTGACAGGGCAACGTCCTACGCGCTGCGCTCCGACATCGCGCGTTACGAGATCCTGCTGCGCTACGGCGGGATCTACGTGGACACCGACTTCGAGTGCCTGCGCCCCTTCGAGGATCTCCTCGGCGGCGTCGAGGCGTTCATCGGGACCGAGAACCACCGCCACCTCACCAACGCGCTGATGGGCGCGGTGCGCGGCCACCCGCTCATGGAGGCGATCGTCGCAGCCATCCCCGGCTCGATCGCCGCCAATCCCCAGGGCCGCCCGAACGAGACGACGGGGCCGTACCTCGTCACCGCCGTCGTGGACTCCGATCCGGCTCTGCGCGATGGCCTGCTCGTCTGCGAGCCCGACGTCTTCTACCCGTACCTGTACAACGAGCAGTACCGCAGCGATGAGGAGTTCCCGGAGTCCTACGCCGTCCATCACTGGGCCGGGAGCTGGGTGACCAAGGAGCTCGAGCAGGTACCGCCGCGCTACCGGCTCGTGGTGGCGATCGACTGGTCGCACACCGGTGCCGCCGCCGCCATCATCCCGACCTTCGCGCGCCTGTTCGATGCCCACGATCCGGTGGAGCTGGTGCTCGCCACGCCGCATCAGCCCGCGACGGCGGACCTGGAGCACGCCCAGGGCCTGCTCGGGGGTCTGCGCGTCAACGCGCACGAGTGCGCCTCGATCACGCTGGAGTCCTTCGCCGAGACCGGCGCCGCCGCCTACGACGTCGCGGTCGCCTCCGCGGGCGATCTAGACCGGCTCATGGCCGAGGTGGCCGACGCCGTCAGCTGGCTGCACGACACGCGCCGGACGATCGATGAGCACGGCAGGCCGGCGCTCGCCGCCGCCCGCGGTCACGCGGCCCTCGCCGGTGACGGCACCGCGCTGCGCAGCCGTCTCGCCTCCTTCCGCCCGGTCACCGGCGCGGGCGGGCACGCGATCCCCGCTCCGGCCCCCGTGAGCCCGACGCCGGCGGCCGCTCCGGTCAGCCACCGCGCGACCTACCTGGGCGACAACCGCCTGCTCGTCTCCACCAACTGGGGCGGAAAGCTCTTCATGTCGGCCTCGGACCTGAGCCTCACTCCCGAGGTCCTGCACGACGGCAACTACGACAACCCCTTCACAAACTTCCTGCAGCGGACGTTGCGCCCCGGTGATGTCGCGTTCGACATCGGCGCCAACGTCGGGCTGTTCACGGTGCTCATGGGCCGCCTGGTCGGTCCCGCGGGGCACGTGGTCGCCTATGAGGCGGCGCCCGAGAACGTCGCCCTGCTCCGCGACAACATCGCGATGAACTACTACACCGACCGGGTTGACGTGATCGCCAAGGCAGCGGCGGCCGACGCGGGGACCCTCCGCTTCCACCAGAGCACGCGCTTTCAGGGCAACGGCTCGCTGCTGCCCCACGATGACGACTACCAGCGCGCGTACGCCGTCGACGAGGAGCGCACGCTCGAGGTCGACGCCGAGCCGCTGGACATCCACCGCGGTCGCTTCGAGCGGATCCACCTCGTCAAGATCGACGTCGAGGGTGGCGAGGAGCAGGTCCTGCGCGGGATGGAGTCGCTCATCGCGTCAGGCGCGGTGGACCGGATCTGCTTCGAGCTGCTGCGCGACCGCATGGGCTCAGACTGGGAGCCCATCACCGAGCGCCTGCGCTCGCTCGTCGCCGCCGGCTGGTCGACCTCGGTGCTCGACGGCGACGGGACGCCGGTCGCCATCGCCGTGGACCGGGTCATCGAGCACGGCACGTTCTCACAGCTCCTCCTCCAGCGTCCCGGACTGTCTTTCTAGATGCGCGTCGCCGTGGTCATCCCCTGCTACCAGCAGGCGGAGTTCCTGCCCGACACCGTCGCCAGCGTCTGCGCCCAGACCTATCGCGACCTGGAGATCGTCATCGTCGACGACGGCTCCCCCGACGACACCGCCGGGGTGGCCGAGCGGCTCATCGCGGCGCACCCGGGACGGCAGATCCGTCTGCTGCGCCACGCCAACCAGGGCCTGGCGGCGAGCCGCAACGCCGGCATCGCCGCCTCCGACGCCGAGTACGTGCTCCCGCTCGACGCCGACGATCTCATCGATCCCGGCTTCGTCGAGGACCTGGTGCGCGTCCTGGAGGCACGCCCCGACGTCTCGATCGCGTACGGGAGCCTGCGCTATTTCGGCGAGATCGAGGAGCAGCACACCCCCAGCGGGTACGACTTCGCCCGGATCTGCCACGGCAATCTGTTCCCGTGCACGGCACTCTTCCGCCGTCGCGCGTGGGAGGAGGTCGGTGGCTACGACCAGGCCTTCACCGCCTACGAGGACTGGGACTTCTGGCTGTCCTGCGGCGAGTACGGGCATCTCGGCGCGCTCGTCCCGCGCCCGGTCTTCTACTACCGCCGCCGCCCGGCGAGCATGCTGTCCGAGGCGCACACCCGTGATCAGCGGCTCAAGGCCCAGATCGTCCTCAACCATCCGGCACTGTTCTCGCCCGAGCAGTCGGCGTGGGCCCGCGGCATCCTCGACCAGGATCCCGAGGCGCTCGCCATCGACGGCGGCCTGCGCCTCATCCCCCAGCTCGGTCAGCCCCTGGCTGCCGTGGCCCGGTCCGGCGGGGCGTTTGCCGGCGCGCGCCGTCTCGCGCTGCTCGCCACCGCCGACGAGGTCGTCGAGCGTCCCGAGCTCCTGAGCGCGTTCTGCTCGGTCTTCAGCGGCGCCGACGATGCGACCCTGGTCATCTGCGGCAGCGAGGCCGAGCTCGCCCGCCTCACCGAGACCGTCGAGACGCTGGGGCTGGACGCCGCCGCCGCGGCCGACCTACTGGGGGTCGTCGTCAACGGCGCCGCCGAGCTCGCGGTGGCCGCCGGCCGGGTCGACGGCATGCTCACGGAACGTTCGCTGCGCCTCCCCGTCGGCCTCCCCCGCTTCGGCGCGTCGCGCCTGCCGGCGCTGCGCGCGGTGATCACCCCCCCGGCTACCTCCGCCGCCTCACTGGCGGTGGCGGCGTAGGCGATGCGCATCCTCGTCGTCAACCGCGACGTCGTCGCGACCGACCGGGACGCCGGCTCGCTGCGCCTGTTCCGGCTCCTGGAGATCCTCGCCGAGGAGGGCCACGAGATCACCTACGTCGCCCGGGAATGCGTCGCCCAGGAGCGGGCGATCGCGCGGCTCGCCGGCCTCGGCATCGAGGTGTTCCCGTCCGATCCCGAGCGGATGCGCGCCCTCGGCGCCCCCATCCCGCCCGGAGGGGACCTGGACTTCACGGGGATCGTGACGCGGGGCCGGTTCGATCTGGCGCTGCTGTCGTTCTTCAACGTCGCCGAGCAGTACCTGCCTCTCATCCGGGCCCACTCGCCGCTGACGCCGATCGTGATCGACACCGTCGACGTCCACCACGTGCGTGAGCGGCGCGGCGCCGAGCTCAATGGCGACCCGATCGCCATGGCCGGCGCCGAGCGCACGCGCGAGCGCGAGCAGGCGATCTACAGCGCCGCCGACGCGCTCGTCGCGGTCAGCGAGCAGGACGCCGGCGAGCTGAGCGCGCTCGCTCCCGACGTGCCCTGCCACGTCATCGCGACGATCCACCGGCCGGTCGGCTCGTCCCCCGGCTTCGCGGAGCGCAGCGGTCTCGTGTTCGTCGGCGGGTTCGCGCACGCGCCCAACGCCGACGGCGTGCTGGACTTCCATCACCGCGCCTGGCCCCTCATCCAGGCCGAGCTTCCCGACGTCCCGCTGACCCTCGTGGGCGCAGGGCCGCCTCCCGCCGTGACGGCGCTGGCCTCCGGGCTGGTGCAGGTCACCGGCTGGGTCCCGGAGGTTGAGCCCTACCTCGACGTCGCGCGCGTCTCGATCGCTCCGCTGCGCTTCGGCGCCGGCGTGAAGGGCAAGATCGGGGAGGCGCTCAGCCACGGGCTCCCCGTCGTCACCACGTCGATCGGGGCCGAGGGGATGTCGCTGGTGGATGGCGAGCACGCGCTGGTCGCCGACACGCCCGAGCGCTTTGCCGCGGCCGCCCTCCGGCTGCACCGCGACCGCCCACTGTGGGAGCACATCCGCGACTGCGGCCGGAGCCACATCGACGCGCTGCTCGGCACTGAGGCCGCTCGCGCGGGCGCCCGCCGGCTGCTGGCGCAGGTGGCGCGCACGCCCTTCGTGCTGCGTGCCGCGGCGCCGGGCGCCGACCGGGCCGTGGCCACCTACGCCCGTACCTTCTCCGACGGGGATCGCACGTCGCTGATCCTCTCGGTGCCCGCGGGCGACGACGCCGCGGCCCAGGCGGCCTTTACCGCCGCGGCCGGGACACTCGAGGCTGAGGGCCTGGACCCCGATGCCGTCGCCGACATCCAGATCGCGGCGGCCGGCCCTGAGCTCACCCTTCCCGCGCGCGCGGTGCACGTCGGCGAGGCCGGCGGGGAGCGCGCCATCGCCGCCGATGCGCCCGCCGCGAGCTGGCGCGAGCTGGCCGGCACCTCCTCCACCCCCCGGCCGGCGCGTCGGGACCCGCGTGGCGCCGTGCTGGTGCACGCCGCCGACGACGCCGAGACCCTCAGCGCCCAGCTTCAGGCGATCCGCAGCGCCGGCCTGCCCCATGATGTCGAGCTCGTCCTGGCCGTCGACGCTCCGGGCCGCGCCACCGAGGCGGTCCTGCGGACGCTGAGCGGCGTGCGCATCATCCGCGGCGCCACGGCGCTCGGACGCCATCAGGCGTGGCAGCTTGCCGCCGAGAGCTCACGGGCAGCGGCCGTCGTCGCGCTCGCCCCGCTGGCGGTCCCCACGCGGGGAGCGGTCGACGCGCTGCTGGCATCGGTCCGCGCCGGCGCCGCGCTGGCCGGCCCGATCGTGGACGGCGCGTTCGGCGTCGATGCCGGCCCCGATGGGAGCATCATCCCCCGTTCGGCCCCCGGCGAGGGCGCGCCCGCCGCCCTGCTGCTCGACTGCGTGGCCACGAGCCGCGAGCTGATGGCTGAAGGCCTGCCTTCTCTGCCCTATGGCGAAGGTCACGTCGAGCTCCAGCTCGCGCGGTGGGCCGCCGACCGCGGTGGCAGCCGGCTGGTGCGCGAGGCGCGCGTGGACCGGCTGGGCGCACCCGACGCGACCGTCATCATCTGCACCCGCAACCGCGCCGAGGAGCTGCCCGACGGCGTGGCGCTCGTGCTGGCGGCCGGGGCAGGCGACGTGGTCATCGTCGACAACGACTCCAGCGACGACACGGCCGACGTGGCCGCAGAGCTCGCCCGTCGCTCGGGCGGCCGCGTGCGCGTCGTCGCCGAGCCCCGCGGCGGTCTGTGCCACGCGCGCAACGCCGGCGCCGCCGCGGCGCGCCATGACCTTCTCCTCTACGTCGACGACGACGCTCGCGTGGTCCCCGGCTGGCTGCACCACGCCGCGCACGCTCTGGCTCGCACCGGCGTCGCCAACGTCGGTGGCCCGATCGCGGGCCTGTGGCCCGCTGACCGCGAGCCGGGCTGGCCCGGCCGCTCGCTCGAGCCACTTCTCTCGATCCTCGATCTCGGCGACGCCGAGCGGCGGCTCGCCCCGCCCGACGTCGTCTACGGCGCCAACTGGGGGGTGCGTCGCGACGCCCTGAACGCCGTCGGCGGCTTTGACCCGGACTTCGGCCCCGGCCCCGAGGCCCGCATCAACGGAGACGAGGTCTCCGTCGCGTGGCGCCTGCACCAGGCGGGCCTCGGAACGACCGTCTACGTCCCGGGAGCGGCCGTCGGCCATCGCATCTCACCTGACCGCCTCGGCGAGGAGTTCCTCGTTCACCGTGCCCTGTGCGTGGGGGTGGAGGTTCCCCGCCACGCCGTCGCGCTCGGCCGCGCGCACCACGAGCAGCTCCTGGCGTCGGCCGAGTCGGCTGCGGGCAGGTTTGCGGCGCTGGCGCCGCTCGCGGGCGACCTCACCGTGAGCGAGGCGCTGGCCAGCGTCGCGCGGATGCCGGTCTCCCGAGAGCATCGCATCGCCGCGGCCATGAGCCTCGGCGAGCTGTCGGCCAACGTCGTCCTGCTCGGTGAGCGCGAGGCGGTGCTCGGCGACCTTCGCCTGCGGATCGACCGCGACTCCCTGCTGCGCGGCGTGCTCGCCCCGGTGCCCGCGGCGGCCTGAGCCGCCGCCCCGCCCTCTCCGCCGCTCCGCTGCTCCGCGCGTCCGCGCGGCAACGCGTCAGCGAGCTGCCGGCGCGGCGGTGGGCGCGGCGGCCAGCGCGGCCGCCAGCTCGGCGCTGCCCGGATGCAGGACGGCGTTGCCGGCCTCGCGGGCCAGGCGCTCGTGGCCGGTGCCGGCGTCGTGGAGCGTGACGTACGCGTCCACGGCGGTGTGAAGGCGGACGTCGCGCTCGGCCACGGCCGGCTCCATCAGCACGTTGATGTCCGCGCCGGCCTCGATGTCGACCCCGGCCTCCTCGGCCGCCGACAGGATGCGGGCCTCGAGATCCTCGGGCTCGCCGTCGACGCCGGGATCGGCCAGCAGGTACAGGCAGGCGCTCGTGTCACGAGTGGTCGCCGCGACCCAGTCGGCCAGCAGCTCACCCAGGCGATCCGAGCGGCGCCACGCGGGCGTGGCCAGGAGGCCCAGGGCCACGTCCTCCTGAAGCGGGAAGGGCTGGTGCACGGCCGCGCTCGCGGGCCGGGGACGGCGCGCGGCGAGGGCGGTGATCCGGTCCTGGTAGAGCGCGGCCACCGCGTCCCAGGAGAGGCTCTGGGCGGCGGCACGACCGGCCCGCCCCCGGGCCTCGAGCTCGTCGTCGTCGGCGGCGTCGGCCTGGCGCAGCAGCGCCACCAGGTGCGGTCGGTCGGGCTCCAGGACCCACGGGCGACCGTGGGTCTCGAGGGTATCGATGCGGTCCTCGGCGAACAGGGACCGGCGCGCGTCGATCCGCCAGCCGGCGGCGTCGGGGAGGAACTCGTCGGTGGGGCCGCCGCCGGTGACGATCGCGGGCAGGCCGCAGGCCATCGCCTCGAGCACCGGCATGGCGAAGCCCTCTCCCCGATAGGGATGGACGAGCACGTCGCAGGCGCGATACAGCGCCGCCACCTCGTCGGTGGAGAGATCCTCGTCGATGAGCACGATGCGGGGGAGCGCGCCGGAGGCGATGTGCTCGCGGATCGGCTCGCGGCCGGAGTCGCGATAGATACCGTTGGCGCCGAAGTCCTTGAGCACGAGCGTGACGTCGTCGCGCCCGGCGAACGCCTCGCGCCACGCGGCGAAGAGCACGTCGGCGCCCTTGCGCCCGATCAGGCCGCCCACGAAGAGAAAGCGCGTGCCCTCCCCGGCCTCAGGCAGGTCGCGCTCGGGGCCGTCGCGGCGAAAGGCCTCCAAGTCGACGCCGTTGGGGATCGTCACCACGCGGTCGGCATCCACGCCGGCCTCGACGTACATCCGGCGCACGAACTCGCTGGGCACCCACAGCTCGTCCACGTTGGCGTGCAGCGGTCCCAGCCACTCCTGCGGGATCGCTCCGAACTCCCACGGCTGGATGATCGCCAGCCGGCCCGCGCGGGCGGGGCCGAGGTCCGGCGGCCACTGGTGGCGCACCTCCACGTCCGCGGTGTGGATCAGCGGCGGGCTTGTGGTCTCGGTGGCGTCGCGGTTGACCCGCTGCACCGAGCCGCGCAGGCGCTCAGAGACGCGGTCGTTGATGATGGACAGGCTGGTCGGGAGGCCGTGGTCGCCCTGCCAGCGCACGGCGATGTCCTCGGCGGCGGGGTCGCCGTCCACGCGGGAGGGGCGCGCCCCCCCGTAGTAGGCCTCCAGCTCGTCGACGTAGGTGGCGAAGGCGCGCGGCTCGGAGATCCCGGACTGCATCCGCTCCAGCAGCCCGGCCTCGGACGCCAGGCGATCGAGCGTGCGCGCGAGGTCGTCGACGTCGAGTCCGTCGAAGGTGAGCCCATCGATCCCGTCGCGAATGGCCTCGGGCAGCCCACCGAGGCGCGGGACGAGCACCGGCGTCCGCGCCGCCAGGCACTCGGCGGCGGCCAGCGGGGCGCAGTCCCACCACATCGACGGCAGCGCGACCGCGTCGACACCGCGCAGCAGCCCTCCGATCTCCGATGGCGAGAACGCGCCGCACAGCTCCACGTTGCCACGGCGATCCAGGGCCTTGAGCTGCTCGGCGAAGCGGTCGGGCACCTCGCCCAGGATCTTGATGTTCAGCCGTGCCTGGGTTCGCTGTGCCGCCTCGATCAGCAGCTGCGGGCCCTTGTGCGGGTAGGCCGAGCCCAGGAAGGCGACGGTGAGGTCTCGGGCGACGCGCCCGGGCACGCGGTCGCGGCCGACCTGCTCCCAGATCTCGGCGTCGTGGGGCATGGCCTGGCGGACCGTGTCGATGAGGTCGGCCGGGTAGCCGGCGTTGACGAGGGTGCGGCGAACGGCGTCGGACACCGACAGGATCGCGGTGAGGCCGCGCTCGGCGCGGGAGCGGATCTCGGCCAGCCGCCGCTGGTAGCCGGCCACGTCGGCGCTGCCCACGCAGGCGGCGCAGGCGCTGCCGTCCCCCGGCCCGGCGCAGATGGCGCCCTTGTCGGTGAGCAGGTAGGCGCGGGGGCAGATGAGCCAGTAGTTGTGCGTGGTGAAGTACGCAGGCACCCCGCGGGCGGCGACCCGGTCGATCAGCGACGCGCCGAGGTTGTGGAGGTTGTGGAAGTGCACGACATCGGGGCGCGCCTGCTCCAGCGCGCGCTCGAACGCCGCGGAGATGGCGGGGTCGTCGATCTCGCGGTCGGGGTTGCCGAGGTCAAAGAGCCCGTGGGGACGGTTGTGCACGCCGATCAGGTGAACCCCGTCCTCCTCCCACTCGACGACCTCGTAGGGCTGCTTGGACGCCGTCGGCTTCACCGCGGCGTGAAAGACGGTGACCTGCCAGCCCCGGCGGGCCAGTTCCTTGGCCGCCAGGCGCGGGACGGTGGTGCCCCCGCCGCTGTCGTTCCAGCCAAACGCGGTCATCAGGAGCCGCCGGGGGCGCCCGGAGGCGTCTGTCGCTCCGCCGGTGGTGAGGTGAGGGCGTGCCAGAGCCGGGATCGCGGCCGCGCGCTGACGCAACGTCGCCGCCAGCCCGGGCACCGGCAGCAGCCGGTTCTCCAGCGCGTCGGCGAGACGCAGCAGCGCCTGCCGCTCGGCATCGGTCTGATCGAGTACGGCCCAGTCGAGCTCGGGCACCAACTCGCGCAGCGGATAGCGGTCGACCGCGGCCGCCAACGCGGCCTCGACGTCGGCCAGCTCGCGCGCCCGCGCGGACTCGTCGGAGGTGTTGGCGCCGTGGCGGCGGATGGCCACGAGCGGGCCGCCCGGGACGTGGCGGAAGCGGAACTCGCGCGCCGCACGCAGGAAGAAGTCGAAGTCGTTGGCCAGCGGGTACCGGTCGTCGTAGCCGCCCACCGCCTCGTACACGCGGCGGTGCACCATCCGGGACGGGTCGACGAGGTGGTTGTGGCTGCGGAAGAACGACTGGACGAGGGCCGACGGCGTGAACTCCGCGCTCGGCCACACGCCGGTCTGACGTCCATCGGGGTCGATCACGATCGCGTCGCCGTGGACCACGCTGGTCTCGGGGTGGCGGTCGAAGATCTCGACCTGGCGGCGGATCCGGCCCGGCAGGCACAGGTCGTCGTCGCCGATCATGGCGATCAGCTCACCGCGGCCCTCCGACACGAAGGTGTTGTAGGCGGCGGCGATGCCGCGATTGGTCGCGTGGCGCACGACGCGCAGGCGCGGCTCGCCGGCGAAGGACCCGAGCACCTCGTCGGTGTGCGGGTTCGTGGTGCCGTCGAGCACCACGAGGACCTCCAGATCGGAGAAATCCTGGTCCAGGGCACTGCGAATCGCCTCGGCGAGGTAGTCGTGGCGGTTGTACGTCGCGATCCCCAGCGTGACACGCGGAGACGCTCCATCGAGGGGCATACCGTGATTATCGGCAGCCATCAACCGCCGCTAAAGGCTCGGATCAGCCCGCGACCTGCTGGTAGAGCGAGGGGAGGCTCGGGTATCCGCTGGAGGCCCAGCCGGAGTTCTGCAGCGCGGAGATCTGCGCCTGCGGGGCCTGGCCCGCGGTGGAGAGGATCGACTGGACCCCGGAGCTGGCGGTGCCGTAGCCGGGGATCGTGTTCTGGCCCTTGAGCCAGCCGGCGGTGGCGTCTGCGGCGGCGCTCGG
Source organism: uncultured Solirubrobacteraceae bacterium (assembly GCA_963764125.1). Classification (GTDB taxonomy): domain Bacteria; phylum Actinomycetota; class Thermoleophilia; order Solirubrobacterales; family Solirubrobacteraceae; genus Palsa-465. The sequence goes on along the minus strand of CAVXRR010000025.1, from coordinate 8,920 downwards.
ATCGCCCCAGATGTTGTCCGCGGAGCCGTAGGTGCCCGAGTCGGTGTAGCCGATGTTGAGCCAGTCGTTGTTGTTGGCCGCCTGGCGTGAGACGGCGGCGCCACCCGATTCCTCGGCCAGCAGCCATGCGGAGACGACGCCGCTGTCGAGCCCCGTGTCGGCGGCCAGGCGGCTGGCGAAGGTCTGCTGTGCGGAGGTGAGCATCGTGCCGGCCTTGGCCGGAAGGCCCGTGGTCCCCGCCGTGGCGGTGGTCCCCGTGGTGGCGGTCGCGCCGGTGATGGCGTTGGAGAGCTGGGAGGAGAACGACATCGAGGCCCCCGTCGACCCGCTCGAGCCGGTGGTGCTCGCAGCGGTGTTGGCCGGCGGCGTGAACGCCGTCGCCAGGTTGGAGAGCTCGGAGTTGATCATGGCCACCCGAGCGGTGACGTCAGAGATGCTCATCTTCTCCTGAGATCATCGACGCCTCGGCCCCGGAACTTGAACCCTCGCGGGTTCGGTGACTCCGGGTTAAACGAGAGAGGCGGACCGAAGTCCGCCTCTCTCGAACCGTTCCCTCGATGGATCGGATCTGATATAGGCCTCGCGTGGTTAGCGACCTGGGTGAGCGCGAGGCGTTGTTGTTCTCGAGGCGGTCAGCCGAGCTGCCGCAGATCGAGCTTGGGACATCGGGCCGGCGGCGCCTAGGTGTCGCCCAGCCTGCCTGATGAAGTCTTATGGGAGAGGGTGCCTGGCGGGGCGACGCCCGAAGGCGCCGCCCCGTCAAACGTCAATCGGACTAGCCGAGCAGCTTCAGGATGAGCTGGGGCTGCGAGTTGGCCTGAGCCAACATCGAGGTCCCGGCCTGCTCCAGGATCTGCTGCTGAGTCATGTTCGTCATCTCCTGCGCCATGTTGACGTCCTTGATCTGGCTGTTGGACGCCGACAGGTTCTGCTCGGTCGAGGAGATCGAGTCGGAGGTGTACTGGAGACGGTTCTGCACCGCGCCCAGCGTCGCCGCCATGCTGGAGATGTTGTTGATGGCGCTGGTCAGGCTGGTCAGAGCGGACGCGTTGGAGAGGTCGATGACCGTTCCACCAGTTGCCGCGCTGCCCCAGCTGAAGCCCAGGCCGCCCAGGCCGCTGTTGCCCTCGACGCTCGAGAACGTGGCGGTCAGGGTGTCGCCGGCGTTAGCGCCGACCTGGAAGGTCACCGTGCCGCTGCCGCCGGCGGTGCCGTCGAGCAGGTTCAGGTTGTTGAAGTTCGACGACGTCTTCTGACGGTCGATCTCCTGAGTCAGCTGGTTGACCTCGGACTGAATGTCCGTCTTGTCCGTGCTCGAGTTCGAGCCGTTGTTGTACTGCACACCCAGCTCATACACACGCTGCAGCATGCTCTGGATGTTGTTCAGCGAGCTCGACGCCGTCTGGACCATCGAGATGGCATCGCTGGTGTTGCTGCTCGCCTGGTTCAGGCCGTTGACCTGAGAGGTCAGGCCCTGCGAGATCGCGTAGCCGGCGGCGTCATCGGCGGCGCTGTTGATGCGCAGACCCGAGGACAGGCGCGACATCGAAGTCGCAACGGCGTTTGAAGACTTCAGCAGGTTCTGCTGAGTGTTCATCGCCGAGATGTTCGTCAGAATCGACAGGGACATGTGAGTACACCTCCGTGGTGTGGTTTGGGTTTTTAGTCCCCCGGCTGCTCCTTGCGGCCGGTTACATACGGGGTTATCGACGTCAGGCGGGACGACTTGAGGGCTGTCCAGCGTTGCCTGGACACTTTTCTTGAGGAGTCCGGCTCCCGGGGGCGTGAGACGGACCGTGCCGCCATCGGACGACGCGCGTCAGACGGTGACGTCGACGTGCAGGCGGCCGTCGTCCTCGCCTGCGTCGTCGTCCGAGGGGGACTCCTGGTCGTTGTAGGAGTCCCGGCGCTGCTGCTGCCGCCGGCGGCGCTCGCGCTCCTGATCCTGCTGCTGGCGCTGGACCTGGCGGTCGGTCGGCCTGACCGCCGGGGCCGGGGCCACCGGGGGGAGGTGCGGGGCCGTCGGGACGATCGGGTGAATCGGGTCCATGGCCTACGCGAGCGGCGTGCTACTTGCCCTCGCCGTCGGGGGCCTTGGCGGGAGGGCCGCCCGGGGTCGACGGGCTCCATCCGGGCGCGGCCGCTCTCGATGGCGGACCGCAGCTCGGCGAGCACCAGCTGGCGCCACACCGTCACCGAGCACATCCAGGCGAGCATGTAGCCACCGATGCCGGCGATGAGCGCGCGCACGGCCACCTGATCCGGCGGAACTTGGGCCTTGTAGGAGAAATAGGCGGTGATGAGGAAGAAGGTGACGCCTCCGAAGCCCTTGGCGCGCCGGACCTGAGCGGCGGCGCGGGGATGCCCGGCGACGCTGATGCCGTCGGCCGCGCCCTTGCCCTTCTTGCCCTTCTTGTCGCCCTTGGCCTTGCTCTTGGCGTCGCTCTTGTTCTTAGCCATGGTGGTGTCCTCGGTCGCTGGTGGGGACGGCCTGTTAGATCCAGTCGCCGCGGGTCCGGGCCCGGGCTGTACGCATGCACTCGAACACGAAGCGGATGAGACGCTGGCGGTCCTGCTCGTCGATCTGCTCGAACATCAGGGCCCGCTTGCCGTCCTCGCGGATGCGGACGACGCGGGCGATCCCTTCGATCGGAAGCTCGTTGGTGACGATCGAGATGGCGAAGCGGATCGTCTGATCCACGTCGAGCGTCTCGTCGTCGGCCAGCAGCATCCCGCCACCGCTGAGATCGACGGTGTGCACGTGCCGTCGCCCCTCCTCCTCGGACTCCACGGTCACGGGGTGGGGGGTGTCGACGCGCACGAAGTCGCGCCGCTGCAGGACCTCGGCATCGCCGTCGGGATGGAACCGGATGAGGCTCTGGTCCTCGAACACGGCCTCGCCGCGCAGCTTGATCAGACCGCGGCGCGAGGTGTACTCGAGCTTGGCGGACTCCACCGAGTCGCTCTCGCGCTCGTCGTCGAGGTGCACGAGCACTACCAGGACGACCTCCTCGCCGCGCTCAAATGTGCGCACGGGCAACTCCTCGCCGGTCGGCGTGGTGAGGGTGCCCTGCCCGCTTCCGGGGAAGAGCGTGACGTTGTCGGTTGCGATCTCGGTGTGTTTGGTCATCTCAGCAACTCAGCTGCGATAGTATCAGGATCGGCAGATGTGACCGCCTCCTGAAGGGCAAATCCGTTCAACGTGTACGCGAGCGGGATTCCGGTCTGCATCGCCAGCTCGGCGATCTGGCCCAGCTCGTCGGTCTCATCGACGTGCGTGGCGACCATTCCGGTGAGATCGAAGGCCGAGAAGCTGTCGACGAGCCGGACCGCGGCCCCCGAGCTGAGCGTCGCCGGAACCGTCAGATAGATGCCGTCGAGCCCGAAGCTGTGGAGGGCTTCGGCCATCACGTCGATCGTCGAGTCGTCGCGGGGAGCCGCGGCGGCGGTGTCGATGATGACCAGGCCCCGCTCGCGCGCCGAGCTCACGGCCCGCGCCGTGGCCCGCGTGCGCATCGCCGGGATGATGTTGACCGGCTCTCCGTGCAACAGCGCGCCCAGCTCGTCCTCACGGCCGGGCGTGCCGAGGCTGGCGACGCTCACCAGCGTGCCGGCGCGGGCCTGCGCCGCCGCCAGGGCGGCCACGCTGCGGGTCTTGCCCGATCCGCCGGCACCGACCAGCGCGACCGCGCCGTGCTCCTGCGGAAGCGCGACCGGCGTGGGCAGCGACGCCGCGATCATCGCCCGGACGTCGTCGCTGAGGGTGCCGTCGGCGCTGAACGGGCCGCGGCGTGAGATCGCCGCACCGACGAGGGCGGCGGCCCGGCCGGGCGTGAGCCCGGAGGCGACCAGCCGCCGCTCGAGGTCGGCCTCGCGGCGGTGCAGCTCCTGGCGCTCGCGGGCGCGCTCCTCGTCCTCTCGGCCGCGCCGGCGTCGGGGGCGCCGGGGCGGGCCCTGGCGGGGCGGGCGCGCGGCGTGGGCGTCCCGGCGCCGGGGAACGGGGGCGCCGAGGGAGCGGGGCGCGCCATGCGGGCCTGGTGCTCGCGCTCGCGGCGCTCGTTGGCCGCCGCGGTGGCGTCGAGGGCGGCGCGCAGCATCCGCTCTGCCGCCGGGAGCAGGCCGCCGCGGCGGCGGGGGGCGTAGCCGAAGTCGGGGGCGGGGGGTGCCGGCGGTGGCGGTGTCTGGGCGGCGCCTGCCGGGGTGACGGGCTCGGCTCGGGTTCTGGCTCCGGCTCGGGCTCGGGCTCCGCGGCCACTGGTTCGGGCTCGGACTCCGGCTCGGGCTCTGGTTCCGGCTCGGGCTCCGGCAGGGCCACCGGCTCGGGCTCAGGCTCAGGTTCAGGCTGAGTCTCCTCCGGCTCTGGCTCCGCGGCCACCGGCTCGGGCTCGGGCGTCGCCTCCGTCTCCGCGGACTCGGCGGCGAACGCGAGCCACGGGGCGGGGTCGAGCTCATGCGGCGCGGGCCGCGGCGCAGGGGCGGGCTCTCGGCGACGGGCTCGGGCTCGGGTTCGGCGTACACGGGCTCGGGCTTCTCGGCCACCGGCTTCGGGCTCGGGCTCGGGCTCGGCGTAGACGGGCTCCGGCTCGGGCTCGGGCTCCACGAACACCGGCTCCGGCTCGACCGGCTCGGGGACCACCGGCTCGGTCGCCGGCGCCGGGCCGTCGTCGAGCTCGTCAAAGGCGATGAAGGACGGGGGCGGCCGCGGGCGCGCGGCTCGGCGCCGGCTCGGGCTCGGGCTCGGGCTCGGGCTCGGGCTCGGGCTAGCGGGGCATCGGTCTCGGAACGAGGCCTCCTCCAGGCGCGCGGCGAACGAGGCCTCGTCGAGGAACGGCGCGGTGCAGGCGGGAGGCGCGAGGACTCCGCGGCGGCCGGTACGATCGGCGGGCCGGCAGCTACCGGGCGGCGCGGCGGGGGCCGTCAGCCGACCGGTGCTGGCGAAGGCGCGGACGCCCGCGGTCCCTCAACCGCGGGCGCCTGCGGGGCGTCGTAGTCCGGCGGCGGAGCGTCGGGCAACGGCACGGGCACATAGCCTGGGGGCGGTTCGGCCGAGAACTTCTCGAATTCCTCGGGCCGCGCCCTCGAATTCCTCGTCGTACTCGTCCTCGAAATCGTCGGCGTAGACGTTGACCCTCGGAGCCGCCTGCGCGTCGATCTCCACGCACTTCTGGGCGAAGAAGCCGCCGATCCCGCCCATGAGCCCCTCGCGCTCACGCAGGATGATGGCGTCCGGGCCCAGTTCGGCGCGGATCCGCGGAATCAGCTCCTCAATCGTGCGCCCGCGGTAGGTGCGCACGCCGTCCGGATCGCCGGACGGTGCCGATGACGGCGAGGAGGGGTCGGTCACGCGCTAATCACTCCGATCGTCTCGACGCTGATGCCCGACGCGATCTCGTTGTAGGAGCAGACGGCCAGGTGCGGCACGGCCGACTCCACGAGGCGCCGGATGTGGCGACGGACGCGAGCCGAGCACAGCAGCACCGGGCGCATCCCGCCGCGCGCAGCGGCGTGATCGGACTGGGCGCGGACGGCGCCGAGCAGTGCCTGGGCGCGGGACGGCTCGAGCGCGAGGAACTCGCCATCGGTCGTGGCCGTGATCGACGTTGCCACTTCCTGCTCAATCGACGGATCGAGGGTAATCGCGCGCAATGTCTGGTCTGCACCGAGGTGGGGGGCGGTAATGGCTCGACCCAGCGCCTGACGCGCGTACTCCGCGAGGAGTCCGGTGTCGCGCGTGATCCGCGCCTTGTCACCCACTGCTTCGACAATAGCGCCGAGATCCCTGATCGAGACGGCCTCTGACAACAACGTTTGCAGGACGCGCTGGATCTCGCCGAGCGACAGGATGTCGGGCACGACCTCGTTGACGACGGCCTCGTTGGACTCCTTGAGCTGGTCGAGCAGCTGCCGGACGTCCTGACGCGTGAGCAGCTGGGCGGCGTGGGCGCGGATCGTCTCGGTCAGGTGCGTGACGATCACCGACTCGGCGTCGACCACGGTGTAGCCCAGGGCCTCGGCCTCGGAGTGCTGGGAGTCGGCGATCCACACCGCCGGCAGGCCGAACGCGGGCTCCGTGGTGGGGATGCCCGACAGGTTGCCGACGGCGTCGCCCGGATCCATGGCCAGCTTGTGGCCGGCCATCACCCGGCCGCGCGCCACCTCGGTGCCACGGACCTTGCAGACGTACTCGTGCGAGTCCAGGTCGACCTCGTCGTGGATGCGCACCGGCGGGATCACCATGCCGAGCTCGCCGGCGATCTGGCGGCGGATCAGCGAGATGCGGCGCACCAGGGTGCCGCCGGAGCCGCGGTCCACCATCGGCACCAGGCCGAAGCCGATGCCGAGCTCGAGCGGGTCGATCGGCAGCTCCTTCATCACCTCGTCGCGCGGCGCGGCTTTCGTGTCCTCCTTGGCGGCGGGCAGCTCGCCCACGGCGGCGCCGGCGGCGACGGCGGGCGGCCATGAAGGCCGCGATGCCGTCCTCGTTCTTGCGCAGCGCCCAGCCGATCGGAGAAGAGCAGCCCGCCGATGAGCATGAAGGGGATCTTGGGCAGGCCCGGGACCAGCGCGAAGCAGAGGATCGCGCCACCGGCCACCAGTGGCGCCTTCTTCTGGCCCAGGATCTGGGTGGCGATCTCGGAGCCGAGGTCGCGCTCGGAGCCCGAGCGGGTGACGATGATGCCGGTGGCGACGGAGATCAGCAGCGCCGGGATCTGGGCGGCCAGACCGTCACCGACGGTGAGCAGCGAGTAGTGCTTGGACGCGGCGCCGAAGCCCAGGTGGTGCTGGAGCATGCCGACGACGATGCCGCCGATCAGGTTGATGGCGGTGATGATCACCGCGGCCATGGCATCGCCCTTGACGAACTTCGAGGCACCGTCCATCGCGCCGTAGAAGTCGGCCTCGCGGGCGATCTCGGAGCGGCGGTCGCGCGCCTCCTGGTCGGTGATGAGGCCGGCGTTGAGGTCGGCGTCGATCGCCATCTGCTTACCGGGCATGGCGTCCAGGGTGAAGCGCGCGGACACTTCGGCGACGCGGCCGGCACCGTTGGTGACCACCACGAACTGGATGACGATGAGGATCATGAAGATGACGAGGCCGACCACGACGTTGCCGCCGACCACGAACTGACCGAAGTCGGCCACGACCGAGCCGGCGTTGCCGGTGGTCAGCACCAGGCGCGTGACCGACACGTTGATGGCCAGCCGGAACATCGTGGTGAGCAGCAGCAGCGTCGGGAAGGCGGAGAACTCCAGCGCCTTGTTGATGTACATCGTCGCCACCACGATCGCCAGGGCGCCCGAGATGTTGCAGGTGATCATGAGGTCCAGCACGCATGGCCGGCAGCGGGATCACGAGCATCGTCACGACCAGCACGACGCCGACCGCGGCGATCAGGTCGGTGTGCTTGAGCAGCTTGCGTAGCGATTGCTCGTTCATGCGGCGATCCTCCTTCGACCAGCCATCTTGTAGACGAATGCCAGCACCTGCGCGACGGCGGCGAACAGCTCGGCCGGGATCATCCGGTCGATCTGGACCATCGCGTGCAGTGACCTCGCCAACGGCGGATCGGGCACGATGGGGATGTTGTTCTCAGTGGCGATCCGCCGGATCTGCGCGGCCACCAGGTTCTTGCCCTTGGCCACCACGACGGGGGCGGGCAGGTTGCCGTCGTACTTGAGCGCGACGGCGTAGTGGGTGGGGTTGGTGACGACCACGTCCGCGGTGGGGATCGCGGCCATCATCCGGGCTCGCGCCGCCATCATCTGGCGGCGGCGGATGGCCCCCTTGATCTCGGGGGGAAGGTCGGTCTGCCGGCCCTCGTCCTTGACCTCCTGCTTGGTCATCTTCATCCCCTTGGCGTGGGTACGGCGCTGGTGGATGAGGTCGATGACGGCGATCAGCAGGTAGACGATGATGATCCGCTCGATGATCGACCGGGCGCCGTTGTTGAGCAGGCTGCCCAGCGCCATCGGCGTGGTGCCCATGCTGGCGCCGAGGTTGGTGATCAGCGGGACCAGGCTCATCGCGGCGGCACCGCCGACGATGGCCACCTTGGCCAGGACCTTGACCAGCTCGAAGCCGATGCGCTTGCCGAAGATCTGCTTGGCGCCCTGCAGCGGGTTGAGCTTCTTGAAGTTCGGCTTGAGCAGGTAGGGCGTCGGACGAAAACCCACCTGGGCGACGTTGGCCAGCACGCCGCCGGCCATGCAGATGATGCCGATCGGCAGCGCCGTCGTCTCCATGGTGTGGATCATCAGCGCCAGGATCCCGTGCAGGCCCGCCGCCGAGGACACCTCGTTGGGCTTGGAGACCATGCCGAACAGCGCGCGCATGGCGCTCGGCCATCGAGTTGACGACCGCCGGGCCCTGCATCGAGATCGCGACCAGGCCGGCCACCAGGACGAGCGCGCCGTTGATCTCGGTGCTCTTGGCGACCTGACCCTTTTTGCGCGCCTCGCTCTTGCGTTTGCCGGTTGGCTTTTCTGTCTTGTCGTCGTTGGCCATGGCTCTAGATGAAGTGCAGGGCGCCGAGGACGGCGCTGGAGATCTGGTTGCTCATGAACGAGCCCAGGAAGGGGAGGGAGGCGGCGACGACGAGCATGGCCACGCCCACCTTCATCGGGAAGCCGACGCCGAAGATGTTCACCTGGGGGACGACCTTGGCGATCATCCCGAAGGCCACGTCGGTGATCATCAGCGCCAGGATGACCGGGGCGGCCACCTCGACGGCGGAGACGAAGATCGTGGAGAAGGCCTGCTCGACGCCGGTGGTCAGGGTGGCGATCTGCGGGGCCTTGGTCAGCGGCACCAGGTCGAAGGTCCGCTGCAGGCCGCGCAGGGTCCAGGCGTCGCCGCCGATGGCGATGAACATCATCAGGCCGACCAGGCTGTAGAGGTTGGTCATCGTGCCGCCCTGGTT
>CAVXRR010000024.1:0-22310 GCA_963764125.1 uncultured Solirubrobacteraceae bacterium | reverse complement strand
TGCCGGTGATCCGTCCGCAGGTGGCCGAGACCACCGCGCTCGGCGCCTCCTACGCCGCCGGCATGGCCGTCGGGTTCTGGGACTCTGAGCAGGAGGTCCGCGACAACTGGGCCGAGGACAAGCGCTGGGACTCCACGATGGAGCGCGAGAAGCGCGACGAGTACTACAAGTACTGGAAGAAGGCCGTCACCCGCACGTTCGACTGGTTCGACTGACGCGGTAGGACGCTGGATGTCGAGGGCGGCCTCCGGGCTGCCCTCGCCGTCTTCCCCCCACGGCACGGCGGAGGTAGTCTGACGAGATGGTGACGCTCAGCACCGAGGTCCTGGTGATCGGCGGTGGCGCAACGGGCGCGGGGGTGGCCTGGGACGCGGCGCTGCGCGGCTACGACGTGGTGTTCGTCGACCGCCGCGATCTCGCCGAGGGCACGAGCGGGCGCTTCCACGGCCTTCTGCATTCCGGCGGGCGCTATGCCGTCAAGGACACGCGGGCCGCCGAGGAGTGCATCGGCGAGAACCGGATCCTGCGGCGCGTCGCCGCGGACTGCATCGAGGACACCGGGGGATTGTTCGTAACCACGCAGTGGGACGACCCCGCCTACGCCGACCGCTTCGCCCAGGGCTGCGCCGACACCGGCGTCGACTGCGAGGAGATCAGCATCGCCGATGCGCTCACCGCCGAGCCGCGCCTGAACCCGCAGATCTCCCGGGCCTTCAAGGTCCCTGACGGGAACATCGACGTCTGGAAGACCGTGTGGGCGATGGGCCATGGGGTCCAGCAGCGCGGGGGCCGGGTCCTGCCCTATCACGCAGTCACGGCCATCCATCGCGAGGGCGATGAGGTCACAGGCGCGCGGGTGCGCGATACCCGCACCGGCGAGGAGCTTGACGTGCACGCGCGCGTCACCGTGAACGCCACCGGCGCCTGGGCGGGCCAGGTCGCTGACATGGCCGGGATCGAGGGCGTCCGGGTGCTGCCGGGCCGCGGAATCATGATCGCGATGAACCACCGCCTGGTCAACACCGTGGTCAATCGCTGCCAGATGCCCACCGACGGCGACATCATCGTCCCGGTCCGCACCGTCAGCGTGATCGGGACCACCGACGTGCACACCGACGATCCCGACGACCACACCGTGCACGAGAACGAGGTCAACGCGATGCTCGACGACGGGGAGAAGCTCGTCCCGGGCTTCCGCGGCCAGCGGGCGCTGCGCGTGTGGACGGGGGTACGGCCGCTGTTCGAGGACGCCAAGGCGTCGGACACCGACACCCGCGACGTCACCCGGGCCCATGCCCTGCTCGACCACGCCCAGCGCGACGGCGTCGCCCGCTTCTTCACTATCACCGGCGGCAAGCTGACGACCTTCCGGCTCATGGCCGAGGAGACGATGGACGCCGTCGTCCAGCAGCTGGGTGACACCCGCCCCTGCACCACGTCGACCGAGCCGCTGCCCGGCTCGGAATCGGGCGAGAACTACCGCCTGGGCGAGCGTCTGGAGCGCAAGGAGGCGAGCCTCATCGACGAGCAGATGATCTGCGAATGCGAGCTCGTCCCGCGCCACAAGCTCGAGGAGGCGATCACCCGCACCGCCTCGACCAATCTCGACGACATCCGCCGCCAGCTGCGGCTGGGGATGGGGCCGTGCCAGGGCGGCTTCTGCATCTACCGGGCCACCGGGATCCTGCACGGCCGCGACGGGCTGAGCGCCGAGCAGGCCGACCAGTCGCTGCTGGACTTCCTCCAGGAGCGCTGGAAGGGCGTGTGGCCGGTGCTCTACGGCGACCAATTACGCCAGGTCCGCCTCGATGACTGGATCTTCCAGGGGGTACTCGACGTGGAGCACCTGGGGGGATCGTGAGGCGCAGCGAGCTGCACTTCGACGCGGTCGTGATCGGCGCCGGAACAGCCGGACTGGTGGCGGGGACGCGGCTGGCACAGGCCGGCGCGCGCGTGTGCGTGGTGGCCAAGGGCGTGGGCTCGACGCACCTGGCGCCCGCGACCATCGACGTGCTGGGCTACGCCCCCGACCGAGTCGACGCTCCCGCCGCCGCGCTCGAGGAGCTGATCGCCGCCCGTCCCGATCACCCCTACGCGCTGCTCGGCGCCGAGACGGTGGGCGACGCGCTGAGCTGGTTTGCCCAGATCGTGCCCAATGGACCGCTGCCCGGCTATGTCTACGGCGGCAGCCTGGAGCACAACCAGCTGCTGCCGACGGCGGTCGGCGCCCTGCGCCCCTCGGCCCTGGTCCCCGAGACGATGGCCAACGGGGAGGCGTCGGGGCTGCAGCGCGTGTGCATCGTGGGCACGCCGGCGCTGCGCGACTTCCACCCCAGCCTGTGCGCCGCCAACCTCGAGCGGGCGGGCATCGAGGCCCGCGCCGTGAGCCTGGATCTCAAGCTCGAGCGTGCGGACATGAACGCGCTGGGATTGGCCCGCCACTTCGACGACGAGAAATGGCGGCGCCAGTTCTGCGCCGAGCTGTCGCTGACCCTGCGCGCCGAGGAGGCGGTGGGGCTGCCGGCGATGCTGGGGCTGCGCGACCCCCACGAGGTGCTGGCCGACGTCGAGCACCGGCTCGGCCGCCGCGTGTTCGAGATCCCCACCTTGCCCCCGTCGGTCCCGGGGATACGGCTGTACGAGATCCTGCGCTCGGCGCTGCGCGCCGCGGGCGGCCGGCTGGTCCTCGGAGCCGAGGTGACCTCGTCGGATCGCGACGGTGACCGGATCACCGCGGTCTCGACCCACGCCGCCGGGCGCGACCTCATCTACGTCGCGCCGTGGTTCGTGCTTGCCTCGGGCGGCTTCGCCTCGGGTGGCATCGAGCTCGACTCCCACTGGGTGACGCGCGAGCGGGTGCTCGGACTGCCGCTGCGCGGCGTGCCCGCCGAGGGCGAGCCCCGATTCGTGGGTCGGTATCTCGACGAGCAGCCCATGGCTCGCGTCGGCGTTGCGGTCGACTCCGGCCTGCGCGCCGAGGGCGCCGAGAACGTGGTCGTGGCCGGCGCCTCGCTCCCCGGGGCGATCCCGTGGCGTGAGGGCTCGGGCGAGGGGATCGCGCTGGCCAGCGGCTATCGCGCCGCGCAGGTGATAGGCGCCCAGGTGTCCCCGACGGCGGCGACGGTATGAGCGGGGCGACCGGGACCGGCAACGACCTGTTCGTGGCCGAGCTGCTGCGCGGGTCGCTTGACCACTGCGTCAAGTGCACCATCTGCGAGACCGCCTGCCCGGTGTCCAACGCGACCCCGCTGTTCCCCGGACCCAAGTACGCAGGCCCCCAGTCCGAGCGCTACCGGATCGCCGACGAGCCGTCGGTGGACGCTTCGGTCGACTACTGCTCGGGGTGCGGGATCTGCTCGCAGGTCTGCCCCCAGGGCGTCAAGATCGCCGAGATCAACGCCCAAGCGCGCCACAAGCTCAAGCGCCAGAAGGGTTTCCCGCTGCGCGACCGGATCATCACCCGCCCCACCTGGCTGGGCCGGGCCGGTACGCCGGCGGCGCCGATCGCGAACTTCACGCTGCAGTTCAAGCCGCTGCGGGTGGCGGGCGAGAAGCTCCTGGGCGTCCACCGCGATGCCCCGGCGCCGAAGTTCGCCGGCCGGCGCTTCTCCCGGTGGGCCCGCAAGCGGACCGGCGCGGCGACGGGGCGCAAGATCGTCTACTTCCATGGCTGCGGCACCGAGTACTACGAGCCGTGGGAGGGCGAGAAGGTCGTCGAGATCCTCGAGCACAACGGCTTTGAGGTCGTCGTGCCCAAGCAGGATTGCTGCGGGCTGCCGCTGCAGTCCAGTGGCCTGTTCGACGACGCGCGCAAGGTGGTCATCCGCCTGGCCAAGGCGCTGCGCGAGCACGTGACCGACGAGGACACGATCATCGTCGGCAACGCCACCAGCTGCACCCTGATGCTCAAGCGTGAGGCGCGCGAGATCCTCTCGCTGGAGGACGACCCGGACCTCAAGTTCATCTCCGAGCGCACCTATGACATCTGCGAGCTGCTGCTGGAGCTGCACGACCGCGGCGAGCTCAAGACCGACTTCTCCCCCATCAACGAGACGGTCGCCTACCACGCCCCCTGCCAGCAGCAGGGCCATTGGGTGGGCAAGCCGGCACTCGATCTGCTCGCGCTCGTGCCCGGGCTCGACGTCCGGGAGATGAACGCGCGGTGCTGCGGGATCGCCGGCACCTACGGCCTCAAGGCCGAGAAGTACGAGATCGCGATGGCCGTCGGGCGCGACCTGTTCGACCAGGTCGCCGCCTCCGGGGCCCCGACGGTCGCCTGCGACTCGGAGACGTGTCGCTGGCAGATCGCCCACGGGACCAAGCTGCCCTCGGTGCACCCGATCGACTACCTGCACCGCTCCTACGGCCTGAGCCACAACGGCTCCGCTCACTAGCCAGTCGCCGGGGGAGCCGTGGTAGGCATCGTCGTCGTCTCCCACAGCGACGCGCTCGCCGAGGGCGTGGTGCGCCTCGCCCGCGAGATGGGCGGTGAGGGGCTGGCCATCGAAGCGGCCGGGGGCATCGAGGACTCGGACCCCGCCCACCCGGTCCTCGGCACCGACGCCGAGCGGGTCCGGAGCGCCATCGAGCGCGCGATGTCAGAGGACGGGGTGCTCGTGCTCATGGACCTCGGCAGCGCGCTGATGAGCGCCGAGTTCGCCGTCGAGATGCTCGAGGGAGCGCCCGGGCCGGTGAAACTGAGCGCGGCGCCGCTGGTGGAGGGCGCGGTCGCGGCTGCTGCGGCCGCTGCGGGCGGGGCGTCGCTGGAGGAGGTGGCGGCCGAGGCGCGCGGGGCGCTGGCGATGAAGACGAGCCAGATCACCGATGACTCCGATGCCGGGGCCGAGGCCGTTCCGGAGGCTGCCGACGGCGTCGCGGACGCCGGCGCCGATCTCGAGGTCCGCAACGCCATCGGGCTGCACGCGCGTCCCGCGGCACGGTTCGTGGAGACCGTCCGGCGCTTCGACGCCGACGTGCGCGTCGCCAAGAACGGAACGGGCACACCGGTCCGCGCCGACAGCCTCACTGGACTCGTGGCGCTCGGGGCCCGCTTCGGAGACACCCTGCGGGTGACCGCCACGGGAGCGGACGCCCAGGCGGCCGTCGACGCCCTCCGGGAGCTCGCGCTCAGTGGGTTCGGCGACGGTGTCGCGTCCGCGCCGGCCGCGCCGGCAGCGCCCACACCGCCCCCCGCAGTTGCGGCCGCGCGACCGGAGGAGCCCCCCGAGCCACCGGCCGCGGGAGCCGTGCTCACGGGCGTCGCCGCCTCGGCCGGCGTGGCCATCGGCGCCGCGCATCGCCTCGGCGGCGTCGGTCGCGCGCCCGACGAGCGCCGGGCGGAGGCGCCGGAGCAGGAGCTCGCCACGCTAAAGGCCGGGCTGGCCGCGGCGCGCGATGCCGTCGCCCACGACCGCGAGGTCGTCGCGGGCCGGGCGGGCGAGGCGGACGCCGCCATCTTCGACGCTCATCTGGCGCTGCTCTCCGACGAAGCGCTGCTCGAGCCCGCGCGGGAGGCGATCGGTTCAGGCGCCACCGCCGAGCGCGCGTTCTACGACGCCGCCCAGCAGGTGGCCGCGGTGTACCGGGGCCTCGACGAGCCGCTGCTCGCCGAACGCGCCACCGACGTGCTCGATGTCGGCCGTCGCGTGGTCGGCGCCATCACCGGCGCCGGCGGGGACGCGCGGTCGGCAGCGGCCTCGGGCATCGTCGTGGCCGACGAGCTGACCCCGGCCGACGCCGCCGGCCTGGACCCGGCACAGGTGCTGGCCATCGCCACGGCGCGCGGCTCGGTCACCGCGCACGCCGCCATCCTGGCCCGCGCGCTCGGACTGCCCGCCGTCGTCGGGCTCGGCGCCGGGGTGCTGGGCGTGACCGACGGGACCACGCTGCTCCTCGACGGCGAGGCGGGAACGGTCATGGTCGACCCGCCCGCCGACATCGTGAGCGACGCCCAGGAGCGGCGCGAGCGTGCCCGGCAGCGACGCGCGGCCGCCCAGGAGCGGGCGGCCGAGCCGGCCGTCATGCGTGACGGACAGCGGATCGAGGTCTTCGCCAACCTCGGCACCGGCAGCGACGCGGCCCGCGCGGTGGAGCTCGGCGCCGAGGGCGTCGGCCTGCTGCGCACGGAGTTCCTGTTCCTGGGCCGCGACGCGTTGCCCGGCGAGGATGAGCAGGCCGAGACGCTGCGGGAGATCGCTGAGGCGCTCGGCGGCCGGCCGCTGATCGTGCGCACGCTCGATGCCGGTGCCGACAAGCCGCTGCCGGCGCTGCCCATGCCGCCCGAGGACAACCCGTTCCTGGGCGTGCGCGGGATCCGGCTGGCCCTCGCCCGCCCCGAGGTGCTGTCGACCCAGTTCCGCGCGATCCTGCGCGTCGCCGCGGAGCATCCGGTCAAGACGATGCTGCCGATGGTGGCCACGCTGGCCGAGATCACCGCCGCGCGCGAGCTGCTGCAGCGGGCGCGGGCACAGACCGGCATCGACGCGCCGATGGAGCTGGGGATCATGGTGGAGGTCCCCGCGGCGGCGCTCGCCGCGGCGCGCCTGGCGGCCCACGTGGATTTCTTCTCCCTGGGCACCAATGACCTCACCCAGTACACGATGGCCGCCGAGCGCGGCGATGCCCGCCTGGCCGGGCTGCTGGCCGGGCCCCAGCCGGCGGTGCTGCGCCTGGTGGCGGCCACCGTCGCCGGCGCCGCGACCCACCGCCGCTGGGTGGGGGTCTGCGGCGAGCTGGCCGGAGACCCCGCCGCCGCGGTGCTGCTCGCGGGCCTCGGCGTCACCGAGCTCAGCATGGCGGCCGCGCTCGTCCCCGAGGTCAAGGCGGCGCTGCGCGAGGTGTCGCTGGCCGACGCGCGGGCCGCGGCTCAGGCTGCGCTGGAGACCGACGACGCCGACGCGGCACGCGGCCTGGCCCTCCAGTTGCTGTGAGATAGTGTCCCCACTGTGGAGGCGGGTACCCTGACCGCGTTGCGATCATCTCGCGTGCTCGCGGTCGGCACCGGCGTGCGCATCGTGGTCTCCCCGTTGATCATGGCGCTGTTGCTGAACCACTCCTTCACCGCTGCGGCCATCCTGTTCCTGGTGGCCGCCGCGACCGACTGGATTGACGGCCGGCTCGCCCGCGCGTGGAACGTGACCACCAAGCTCGGGTCGTTTCTGGACACGACCGCCGACAAGCTGCTGGTGACGACGGCGCTCGTCGGGCTGGTCGCGGTCGACCGCGCCTCCCCCTGGGTGGTGCTGATCATCATCGCACGCGAGTTCACCATCCTCGGGCTGCGCGCGGCCGTCGCAGCCGGCGGCTCGCACCTGGAGACGTCGATGCTGGGCAAGTGGAAGGCGACCGTGCAGTTCGTGGCCGTCGCCCTGGCCATGCTGCGCCCCGACGTGACGTTCGCCGGCGCCTACATCGACCAATGGGCGATGGTCATCGCCGCGGTGGTCACCGCGTGGTCGGGCGCCGATTACCTCATCCGCTCCTCCGCCGCCCTGCGCACCTAGCCTGTGCCTCAGCGAGTGTTCGTCACCGGAGGGACCGGCGTGATCGGCCGCGCGCTGGTGGCGCGGCTCGTCGAGCGCGGCGACGACGTCGTCGCGCTGGCGCGGTCCGCGGAGGCCGAGGCAGCGCTGCGCGAGATGGGCTGCGAGGTGGCCCGCGGCGAGGTCTACGACGAGGCCGCCCTCGCTGAGGGGATGGCCGGCTGCGCGGTGGCCTACAACCTCGCCGGGGTCAACACCCTGTGCGTCTCAGACCCCGAGCCGATGCGGCGCGCCAACGTCGACGGAGCCGTGGCCGCGGTCCGCGCGGCCAAGCGCGCCGGCCTGCCGCGCCTGGTCCACACGTCCTCGGCGGCCACGATCGGGGAGGCGCCCGGCTCGGTCGGCACCGAGTGGAGCCCGCACCGCGGCTGGTATCTCTCGACCTACGAGCGAACCAAGACTGAGGGGGAGCGCGCCGCCGTCGCCGCCGCGCGCGAGTCAGGGCAGGACGTCGTCTACGCCAACCCGTCCTCGGTGCAGGGTCCGGGCCGCGCCAGCGGGACCGGCCGCTTCCTGCTGGCGGCGCTCGACGGCAGGCTGCCGGTGTTCGTCAACACCGATGTCAGCCTCGTCGACATCGCCGACTGCGTCGAGGGCCATCTGCTGGCGGCCGAGCGTGGCGTGGCCGGGGAGCGCTACCTGCTCAGCGGCATCCGCCTCACCGTCAGCGAGGCCCTCGCGCTGGCCGCCGATGTGGCCGGCGTGGAGTGCAACCCGCGGATCGTCCCGCGCGCGCTGGCGACCACGGCGGGGACGGTCGTGGAGTACGCGTTCAAGCTGCGGGGGCGCAAGCCGCCGGTGTGCCGTGAGATGGTGCGCACCCTGCTGCACGGCCACCGCTACGACGGCTCGCGCGCCGAGCGTGAGCTGGGGCTGCGGTACACGGACCCGCGCGACACGGTCCGGCGCACCGTCGAGTGGGCGCGCTCCGAGGGCCTCCTGCGCAACGTCTAACGGCGCAGGTGGGGCGGCCAGTGCATCTCGCCCAGGCCGGGCGGCGGCTCTGACCACACCAGCATCACGGGACAGCCGGCATGGTCGACGACGAAGCGGGCGTAGTGGCCGATGCTCTTGGGCTCGCGCCGCGGCTCGCCGTCGCGGGCGAGGACGAGCAGGTCACAGCCCTCCGCCGCCTCGAGCACCTCGCGCTCGATCCGGCCCCGCCGGGCGCTGAGCTCCGCGTCGCCCCCCAGGCGATCCCGCGCGCGCTGCAGCAGAGCCTGGGCCTCGGCTTCGGCGATCTCGCGCACCGGCGGCCCGGGCGGCGGCGGGCGGTGGCGGCCCAGCCGTCCGGGCCCGGGATGAGCGGCCAGGTACTCGACGTCGCTGGCGGCCACGTGCAGCAGCGTGACGTCGGCATCGGCGGGGAGCAGCGCCCGCGCCTGATCGACGCACGTCTGCCAGGAGCTCTCGGTGATCCAGATGAGCACGCGCATCAGAAGACCTGCAAAGCCAACCACAACGCGACGGTGCTGGCCACGAGGCCGACCGGGACGGTGAGCGCGCCGAGCTTGAGGAACTCGCGGGTATCGACGTCCTCGTCGTGGGCGTGGACGATCCGCCGCCACAGCAGCGTGGCCAGCGAGCCGACGTAGGTGAGGTTGGGTCCGACGTTGACCCCGATGAGCATCGCCAGGACGCCACCGGGCGCGCTGGCCGAGACGACGGCGACGATGATGAGCGTCGCCGGGAGGTTGTTGACGAGGTTGGCCAGCACCGCGCTGACCGCGGCCACGCCGAGCAGCGCCGGAAGGCTCGCGCCCTGGGGGAGCAGCGAGTCGACCACGCTGGACAGCCCGTGTTGCCCGGCGGCCGTCACGACCACCCCGAGTGCGAGCACGAAGACCAGGAACGTCGGCTCGGCGGCGCTGACCAGACTCGTGATCGAGTCCGGCGGCCGGTGGAGGGTGAGGGCGAGCGCACCCGCGGCGGCAAACCACACCGGCGCGACCCCGACGATCGAGCTGATCCCGAAGCCGATCAGCGTCAGCGCGATCACGGTGAGCGCGAACTTGGGCATCGTCGGGCGCTGCGACGCGCCGGCGCGCTCGCCGTCGCCGCGCGGGGCCTCCCCCGTCCGGCGCAGGTCGTCGGCGAACACGCGGCTCAGCACCACCCACTCCACGGCGATCGCCACCAGCCACGGCAACGCCATGAGCGCGGCGAACCGCGTGAACGACACGCCGCAGGCGGCGAACGCGAGCAGGTTGGTGAGGTTGGAGACCGGCAGCAGCAGCGAGGCGCTGTTGGCCAGGTGCGAGCAGGCGTAGACGTGCGGGCGCGGGCTCGTCGGCAGCCGCGCCGCGGTGGCGAACACGATCGGCGTGAGGAGCACGATGGTGGCGTCCAGGCTGAGCACCGCGGTGGTCCCCGCTGCCGCCAGGAACACCATCCCGAGCAGCCGCCGCGGGCGCCGCCGGGAGCCGAAGGCCATCTCGGCTCCGAGCGCGTCGAACACGCCCGCCCGGCGGGAGCCATCGGCGAGGACGAGCAGCGCGGCCAGGAAGCCGACGGTCGGCCCCAGGCGCCCGAGCGCGGTCCGTGCATCATGAAAGCTGAGCGCACCGACGAGGACCACGACCACCGCCGCCGCGGTGGCCACGGCCCAATCGGGCGCGCGGCGCCAGCGTGCCACGGCGGCGGTGAGGCTGACCGCCAGGGCGAGGAGGGCGATCGCCTCGTTCACGGGGCGTCGGCGCTATGGCTCAGGCACCAGCGGATGCGGACCTCGACCATCGGGGGCGCGGCCGCCACGTCCAGGCGGGTCACGTCCCAGCGCTCGACGCGCGCGTCGCGGATGTGGCGGCGCCCCGTGCCGGCCTCGGGGAAGGTCAGCGCGTGGGCTCCGGCGCCGGTCGCCACCGCCAGCAGGGGGGCATCGCTGCCCACGCTGCTCTGCTCCCACGCCTCGACGATGTGCGCGACGGCCGCTTCGATGAGCATCGGTGCAAAGCGCTCGTCGGCGACGGAGAGATCCCTCAACTGCCGCAGCGGCGGCGCGGCGGTGTCGGTCAGCTCGCTCGGCGGTGGCTCGCCGGGCCTGCGGCGCTCGGTCAGCTCCTGGAGGCTCGCCTCAGCCAGCCGTGCGGTGTCCTCCGCGGGCGAGGCGATCAGCGGCGCCGACAGCAGGGTGGGGTCCAGAGGATCGCCGGTGTCAGTGGCCAGGCGCCACTCCTGCCGGTGGTGGACGAGGGTCCAGCGCTGATCGAGCAGTCCGCTGCGCATCGCCGGTGGGGCAGTGGGCCCGCGAAGAAAACGTGCGCGGACACGGACGACCACGCGGTCCTCGATGTCGCCCTCGCGATTGACGACGCTGAGGATGTCCACCCGTGGCCGGCCGGCCACGTGGCCCTCGTCGCCCAGCACCTGAGGCAGGGTCGCCGCCACCGCGGCCTCGATGCGCTCCGGCGCGAACGCCGGATCGTCGAGGGCGGCCTCGGTCGCGGCGCGGCGGCCCCGCGGTGCCCGGCGCCGGGCGATGAGGCGCAGCCGGCCGCGGCGACCCGTGGACACCACCGAGCGGGCCCAGACGATGCCGATGGTGACCAGCAAGCCGATGGCGAACACCCACTCGGCGATCGCGGTAGCCGACACGCGGCGATTCTATGTGCGGTGCCTGACCGCGAGCTCACGAGTCAAACCCCAGCCCCAGACGGTCGAGGGTCCTCAGCCACAGCCCGCGGCGCCCGTCGTCGCGGTCAGCCGCGGCCAGGCGGTTGCGGGTGAGCTGGATGACCCCGGAACGCAGGGGCTCGGGCGGGAAGGGCACGGGGCGGCGGCGCACCATAGTGAGCTCGGTGGCCGGTGTGCTCCGCCCATCGAGGAGATCGAGCGCGACGCGCGCCCCGAACCGGCTGGCGCCCACCCCGAGCCCGGTGTAGCCCAGCGCGTAGGCCAGGCGGCCGCCGAACGCGCGGCCGAAGAACACCGAGAAGCGGCTGCAGGTGTCGATCGCGCCGCCCCAGCGGTGGCTGAACCGCAGACCCTCCAGCTGGGGGAAGGTGGTGAAGAAGTGCTGTGACAGCGTGGCGAAGGTGGCGTCGTCCTCGTCGCGGTGCGGCCCCACGTCCCCGCCGTAGCGGTACACCGCGTCATAGCCGCCGAACAGGATGCGCCCGTCGGCGGTCGGCCGGTAGTAGTGAAACTGGTTGCCCATGTCGCTGATGCCCTGGCGGTTGCGCCAGCCGATCGCCTGGCGCCGGCTCTCTGAGAGCGGCTCGGTCATGAGCGCGTAGTCGTAGACGGGCGCGATGTAGCGGCCCACCGCGCCGATCAGCGGCGGATAGGCGCTGGTCGCCATCAGGACCTTGGGCGCCCTGACGGTTCCGCCCTCCGTGCTCAGGGTGAGCGCGGTGCTGTCGGCCTCGCGGATCGATCGGACGGGGCTGAATTCATGGATTCGGATTTCGGCGCGGTCGGCCGCGGCGCGTAAGCCATCGGCCAGACGCCCCGGGTGAACGAGCGCCGATCCCGTGCGGTCCCACACCGCGCCCAGATACATCGACGAGTTGACCTGCGCCCGTGTCGCCTCGGCGTCGAGCAGTTGCACGTCGTGACCGAAGCGGCGGGCCAGCTCGTGTTCTTCACGCAGGTCCTTGAGCTCGCGCCGCTCGAGCGCCACGGTGAGCACCCCCGGCGTCTCGTAGTCGCAGTCGATGGCGTAGCGGGTGAGGTCGTCCTTGAGCTCATTGAAGTTCTCTGTGGCGAGTGCCTCGAGCTGGTCGATCTCATCGGGGAAGCGGGCGAGCCCATTGCCCAGCCCGTGGGTGAGCGATGCCTCCAGGAAGCCGCCGTTACGGCCGCTGGCGCCGTTGCCGCAGCGGGTCGCCTCAAGGAGGATCACGTCGCGGGAGGGGTCGGCCGCCTTGGCCGCCAGCGCCGCCCACAGGCCGGTGTAGCCGCCGCCGATGATGCAGAGATCGGCCTCCGCGCTAGTGGTGAGCGGTTCGTGCGGCGAGCGCCGGGGCAGCGAGTCCAGCCAGAACGAGCGCGGCTCGGCCTCGGCGTAGGCGGCCCGGTATGCGGGGGTCGGCTGGGTCTGGGGCCAGGGGGACGGCACGGGCACACGGTAGGTCATCATGCGCTCACCGGATTGGACAAGACTTGAGCGGAGGGTGGGCGATGACGACGCAACTGGTGATTGGCGGCGAACTGGTGGACGGGCACGGCGCCGAAGCCGACCCGGTGCTCAACCCCGCCAGCGAGGAGGTGCTGGCCGAGATCCCCAGCGCGACGGTGGAGGATGTCTGTGCCGCGGTGGACGCCGCTTCTCAGGCGGGCGCGGCCTGGGGATCGAGCACGCCCGCGGTCCGGGCGGCCGCGCTCCTGAAGCTGGCCGATCTTCTGGATGAGCACGCCGACGAGCTCGCGCGGGTCGAGGCCGCCAACGTCGGCAAGCCGCTGGGAGCCGCCGCCGAGGAGATCCCACTGTGCTCGGACCACCTGCGGTTCTTCGCGGGGGCGGGGCGCGTGCTCGAGGGCCGCGCCGCGGGCGAGTACGTCGAGGGCTACACCTCGATGATCCGCCGCGAGCCGGTAGGCGTCGTGGGCCAGATCACGCCCTGGAACTACCCGCTGGCCATGGCCATCTGGAAGATCGCCCCGGCCCTGGCCGCCGGCAACACGATCGTCCTGAAGCCCTCGGAGCTCACGCCGCTGTCGACGCTGCGCCTGGCCGAGCTCTCGCTGCAGGTGCTGCCGCCCGGAGTCTTCAACGTCGTATGTGGGCGCGGCAACCCGGTGGGCGAGGCGATCGTCACCCACCCGGCGGTGCGGATGGTGTCGCTGACCGGCTCGGTGCGCACCGGCAAGGCGATCGCCGCCGCCGCCTCCCAGCATCTGGCGCGCGTGCATCTGGAGCTGGGGGGCAAGGCCCCGGTGGTCGTGCTCGACGATGCCGACGTCGACGCGGTGGTGGCCTGCATGAAGGTGGCCGCCTTCTTCAACGCCGGCCAGGACTGCACCGCGGCGACGCGGATCATCGCGACCCCGCGGGTGTATGACGCGGTGGTCGAGGCGCTGGTGCCGGCGGCGTCTGCGCTTCGGTTGGGGGAGCCGCTGCTCTCCGACGACGTCGAGCTGGGGCCGGTGATCTCGGCGGCGCAGCGTGAACGGGTGCTGGGGTTCGTGGAGCGTGCGGGCTCGGCGGGCGCCGAGGTGCTGTGCGGCGGCGGGGGGTGGGGCTCGCGGGGCTTCTTCGTGGAGCCCACCGTGATCGCCGGCCCCGCCCAGGACTCCGAGATCGTCCAGCGCGAGGTGTTCGGCCCGGTGATCACCGTCCAGCGTGCGGCCGGCGAGGCCCAGGCCCTGGAGTGGGCCAACGACACCGACTACGGGCTGGCCGCCTCGGTGTGGACGCGCGACACCGGCGCCTCACTGCGCGCCGCGCGCGCGTTGAACTTCGGCTGCGTGTGGATCAACGACCACCTGCCGTTCCTGTCGGAGATGCCCCACGGCGGCTTCGGGCAGTCCGGCTACGGCAAGGACCTCTCGGTCTACGCGCTGGAGGAGTACACGCGCATCAAGCACGTGATGGCCTCGCTGGCCTAGCCGTTACGCCGTGAGTGCGGTCGTCAGGCCGAGGAGCTTGCCCGCGTCGGCCAGCACGTCGCGCATCGCGTCGACGATCTCCTCCAGTACGGCGTCATCGGCAATGAGCGGCGGGGCGATCTGGAGCACGGCGTCGCCGCGGTCGTCGGCGCGGGCGATGAGGCCCGCCTCGCGCAGGCGGCCGGGCATGAAGCCGCGCAGGACCCGCTCGCGCTCGTCGGCGTCCAGGCGCTCGTTGTCCTCGCCCTTGACCAGCTCCACGGCCCAGAAGAATCCCGCGCCGCGCACGTCGCCGACGATCGGCAGCTCCTTGAGCGTGCCGAGGAGCTGCTCGAGCTTGGGCTCGCGGGCCCGGACGTTCTCCACCACGCCCTCGCGCTCGAAGATCTCCAGGTTCTTCAGGGCGATCGCCGCGCACAGCGGATGGCCGGCGAAGGTGATGCCGTGCATCAGCGTGCGCCCCTCGTCATAGAACGGAGCGGCGATGTGATCGGACACGAACACCGCTCCCATCGGTGCGTAGGCGGAGGTGATGCCCTTGGCGGTGGTGATGACGTCCGGGGCCGCGCCGACCCGGGTGGAGCCGAACAGCTCGCCGAGCCGGCCGAACCCGGTGATCACCTCGTCGGCGACGAGCACGATCCCGTAGCGGTCGGCGAGGTGGCGCAGGCCCTCCCAATACCCGGGCGGCGGGACCAGGCAGCCGCCGGCATTCTGGACCGGCTCGGCGATGATCATTGCCACCGTCTCGGGATCGGCGTCGATGATGGCCTGCTCCATCTCGTTGATCAGGTGCTTGGTGAGCTGCTCGCCCTGGAGCGGATTGCGGAACGCGTTGGTGTTCGATACGTGGGTGGTGTCGATGGCGGGGCGGCCGAACGGCTCCTTGTAGCCGGGCACGCCGGTGAGCGCGAGCGCGCCCAGCGTGACGCCGTGGTAGGCGATCTTGCGCGCGATGGCCTTGATCCGCTTGGGCTCTCCGTTGGCGAGGTGATACTGGCGCACGATCTTCCACGCCGCCTCGACGGACTCCGAGCCGCCCGAGGTGAAGAAGATCCGGTCGAGCCCGGGCGGCGCGAGGTCGGCCAGGCGGTCGGCGAGCTCGAGCGCCGCGGGGTGCGCCGTCCCCCACAGCGTGTTGAAGGCCAGCTTGGAGAGCTGCTCGCCGGCGACGGTGGCCATCTCCTCGCCGTAGGAGTAGCCGATCTGAGCGCAGAACAGGCTGGAGAGCCCGTCCACGTAGCGCCGGCCGTGGGTGTCGAAGACATACGGGCCCTCGCCCCGCTCGAGCACGAGCAGCTCGGTCGCGCCGGGTCCGAACGCGCCGTTGCGCGTGAAGTGCAGCAGGGCCGAGCCCTGGTCAAGGTCCATGGTGGTGGTCATGGTCGTTGATGTTCGTGGGGGCGGGCGCTTCGTGCAAGTGCCGGTACGTCCCAAACGCGCGCTCGGGCCACGCCTCTGCAGGTCCCATCTGCGCGATTTTTATGCATATGTTGGAAAGATCGCGCACTTCGCCCGCCGCGCCCGCCGTCCGCGCCGCGCCCGCCGCGCCCGCCGCGCGGGTCGAGCGGACGAGCGGCAAGCGGAATGAGCGGAACGTCAGCTGATCGCCGTGCCGGGCGGGGGCACGGCGAGGCCCGCACCGGGGAGCGGGGCGGTGACCACTTTCATGTTGGCCAGCTCGTCGAACGTGGCGCGCAGGTTGGCCCCGTTGTTGTAGTGGCTGCTCGCCCAGCCGCTGTTGGCGATGGCCATGATCTGGTCGCCGGGCGGCTTGCCGACGGTGCTGAGGATGTCCCGGATGCCCGTGCTGGCCCCACCCCACTGGCCCTTGAGGAACTTGGCGGTCTGCTCGGCCGCGCTCACCGGATTGCTGAAGGGGGTGGCGTGCGCGATCGCACCGGTGCCACTGTCGAAGTAGCCGATGTTCAGCCAGTTGAAGTTGGACGCCGCCTCGCGGCCCTGCGCCGCGCTGCCCGACTCCTCGGCCAGCACCCACCCCGCGACAACCCGGGTGTTGAGGCCGGTCAGCGACGAGAGGCGGGCGACGAACGTCTGCTGCCCGCTGGTCAGCAGCGACGAGCTGACTGAGACGACGCTGCCCGCGGGGGCCGGCGCCTGCGAGAGCGCCTGCTCGCCCAGACCCGCTGGCGTTGTGCCCGGTGCGGCGGTGCCGGGCTGCCCGGTGACCTGGTCGACGACGGGCTGGCCGGCGACGGGCTGGCCCGCCTGCGCGGCGGTCGGATCGACCCCGCCGGGGGCGCCCGTCCCACCGGCCCCGGCGGCCTGGGCGAGCGGCGAGCCGGGTGACGGCTGGACCGCTTGCATGAACTTGACGGTGTGGAGCTTGTGGTGGGCCTCGTGGCCGCCGACGGCCTGGAACTGAGCGGTGCCGGAGATCGGGGCGTTGGGGTCGGGCGTGCCGGGTGGGACGGCTCCGGCCGGCCGCAGGAGCGACGCCGGCGCCGGGGGTGGCCGGGGCCGCCGGGTTGGCCGTAGCCGCCGGATCGACCGGGCTGGCCGGGGCTGCCGAAGTAGCCGCGACCGCCGGGGTGGCCGGCGCCGCGGAAGCGCCCGCATCTCCCGCGCCGGCAGGCGGCCCGGCCCCTGCCCGCCGGGACAGCGAGTCCAGGAAATGCTTGAACGAGAGCCCCGCGGGAGCATTGTTATGGGACGCATCACCGGTGTTCCCTGAGACTGCGCCAGCGTCTGCTGCCAGTTGTCACCCGCCCACCCCATCTCGATCCCCGTTCCCGATGCTGCAAAGTGCCCGATCGGCTGACCCGGGTGCACGATGTCCCCAGGGCTGACAGCCAGGTTGATCTGCTCCGCCACGTAGTAGTTGTGTCCCTTCAGAGGACCGTCCAGCAGCTGCAAAGCCACATACGGCTGCCCCGCATACCAGTTCTGCATCACGCCCAGAACCCGGCTCGTCCCGGGCGCCACGATGGGCTCTCCCGGTTTGAGGTCCACGTCAACCCCCATGTCGGTTCGTCCGATGTTGGCGTCCGCCGGGAGCAGGTTCACATACGCGGCACCGGGCT
Organism: uncultured Solirubrobacteraceae bacterium; assembly: GCA_963764125.1. Taxonomy (GTDB): domain Bacteria; phylum Actinomycetota; class Thermoleophilia; order Solirubrobacterales; family Solirubrobacteraceae; genus Palsa-465. The sequence continues at coordinate 5,176 of CAVXRR010000024.1, read as the reverse complement.
CTCGCCGCCACCTGGAGCGGCAGAGGCGGCGACGGGCGCAGGAGCCGCCCTGGCCTACAACGCCGCCAGTCGGGGCCGGGGTGGATGCGGCCACACCCGCTGGCGAGCCCGCGGCGACCGAGGGTGTGGCCGGGACGGCAGCACCCGGGACCGCCGCTCCGGGGATCGCTGCTGGGGCAGCTCCGGGGACCACTGCCGGGGCGGCTCCGGGGACCGCTGCGCCGGGGACCGCACCCGGGACCGCACCGGCAGCACCAGGGACCGCAGCCCGGAACCGCGCCGGCACGGACACGCGCCCGGCACCCCACCAGGCCCCCCGCGCCCGCCGCCGCGTTGGTCCCCGGCATCTCAAACGCCAAATGCACACTCGCCTGCGAACTCTGATCCGAAAAAAACCCCGGCGACTCAATCGGCCACGGCGTCCCAATCTCATCCGGACGCACCCCCGCACCCAACGCCGCGATCTCCGTCACCAAATCCCGCGCCGCGAAATTATCCGGACCCACCGGCTGCCCATCCACCGACACGATGTCCAACGCCTGCACATGCACCGGCGAACTCACCGACACCACATCCGCCACCCCCACCGAATGATGCGCCAACACCGAACCCAGGACCGACACCACCCGCGGATCCACCCCTCCCGACGCCAAAAACGCCCGCACCTGCGCCGACGCCTGCAACCCCGGCGCCTCCAACACCCCCGCCACCCCCACCGGACCCACACCACCAACCCCCACCACACCACCCGCCGCACCCGCCACACCAGAACCACCACCACCCGCCGACACCACACCCGCCACACCCCCACCCGCCGGCGCGCCACCCGAACCCGGCGCATCCGGCCACGGCAACGACCCCCCACCCGACGACCCCGCCGCCGGCGGAGACGACGCCACCGACGCCTGAGGCGAAGGCGCAGACCCCGCAGCGCGACCCGCCGCCCCAGCCGACCCCGCAACCGACGCCGCCGACGACGAACCAGCCGACCCACCAGCCGCGGCCGAAGCCGCGTGCGACCCGGCAGCCCCAGCCCCCGGCGCAGCCGACGACCCCGCCGCTCCCGAACCCGCCGGCGCAGCCGACGACCCCGGCGCAGCCGACGACCCCGGCGCAGCCGCCGACGCCGAACCCGCAGGCGCACCGGCCGCCGCCCCCTGAGAACCCACCGCATGCCCACCCACCGGCGCACCATGCACCGGCGCACGCGCCGCCCCCTTCACCTGATGCTCAACCGCATGCAACCGACTCTCCGCCCGATGCTCAAGACCCTGCACCTTCCCCACCCCCGGCGGCACCCTCACGCCATGGGGCAACTTCAACCCATGCCCCAGCTTCAACCCCTTCGCCCCATGCTCCACAAACGCCTGCGCCTCCGCCACCGACAACCCCTCCACCGCCGCCGCCATCACCACCCCCGCCAACGACGACCGCGACTCCCGCAACTCCAACGTCTCCATCCCCGAACCACCCGACCCCCCCAACTCCCCCGCCAACCCCGGCAACCCCGCCGCCACACACGCCCCCACCGGATCCCGCCGAAACTCCCCCCGAAACACCGGATCCACCAACAACCGCTCAATCAACGCCCCCGCCAGAGTGTTCTCGTCGTCGGTCATCAGTGGCTCACCCCCTACAGCCCCTGCGGGTGCAGGACGTGCTCGAACGTCTTGAGATAGTCCGCGGACGGGCGGCCAATCTTCTCCACGCCACCGCCACCGCCCCAGGCGCCGTGCATGCCGCCGGACTCGTAGAACTGGCCGTTGATCTCGATGATCACGTGGCCGTCGTGACCCGACAGCGCGCGGTCGAAGATCGTCACGAACTTGCCCGGGCCGGCCTCGATCCCCGGCTGCGAGGGCAACGCCGTCGTGTCGACGGGATGGGTGAGATAGCCGGCAGCGTGCAACACCGCGGACACGAACCCCGAGCAGTCATAGCCGGGCTGCACGCTGAAGTCGCCGTGGCCGCCGCCGTAAACGTACGGCTTGCCGACCGCCGAGTCGGCAAAGCGCACCATCGACGAGATCTTGGCGCTCGCGGTCGGATCCCCCGCGAGCGACAGCGGCGCGCCAGAGCCGGCGAGCTGCTGCGCCTGCTCGGCAGCGCCCGAGCCGGGGGCCGCAGTGGTCGCGGGGACGCCCGTCGCGGGGACGGTGCCGGCGACGGCGGGCTGAACGGTGCCAGGCACCGCACCGGAGGCTGCCACTCCGGGCACAGCGCTGCCGGGGGCGGCCGCCGCGGGATACGCCGCCGCCGCGTACGCGGGGGCGCCGGGGACCGCGCCCGGGACCGAGCCCGCAGCTCCGGGGACACCGCCCGCGGCTCCGGGGACCGCAGCACCAGGAACCGCGCCCGGGACAGCGCCCGGCACCCCACCAGGCACCCCCGCGCCCGCCGCCGCGTTGGTCCCCGGCATCTCAAACGCCAAATGCACACTCGCCTGCGAACTCTGATCCGAAAAAAACCCCGGCGACTCAATCGGCCACGGCGTCCCAATCTCATCCGGACGCACCCCCGCACCCAACGCCGCGATCTCCGTCACCAAATCCCGCGCCGCGAAATTATCCGGACCCACCGGCTGCCCATCCACCGACACGATGTCCAACGCCTGCACATGCACCGGCGAACTCACCGACACCACATCCGCCACCCCCACCGAATGATGCGCCAACACCGAACCCAGGACCGACACCACCCGCGGATCCACCCCCCCCGACGCCAAAAACGCCCGCACCTGCGCCGACGCCTGCAACCCCGGCGCCTCCAACACCCCCGCCACCCCCACCGGACCCACACCACCAACCCCCACCACACCACCCGCCGCACCCGCCACACCAGAACCACCACCACCCGCCGACACCACACCCGCCACACCCCCACCCGCCGGCGCGCCACCCGAACCCGGCGCATCCGGCCACGGCAACGACCCCCCACCCGACGACCCCGCCACCGGCGGACGACGCCACCGCTGACACCGAACCGTCCGCAGGCGACGGCACAAACGAACCGCCCGGCGCAGACCCCGCCGCCGGTGCAGAGGACGCCGCCGACGCCACCGGCGAACCGCCACCCGCCACGTGAGTCGCCGCCGACGACGAACCGGCCGCCGACGCCCCCGGACTGCCGACGCGCCCGCGCCGGCCGGAGCGACCGGAGACGACGCCGCCGACCCAGGCGACGCAGCCGACGCCGCAGCGGCCCCATGAGACGCCGCAGCCTGCGGCGACGACGACGCCGAACCCGGCGCGCCCGAACCCGCCGGCGCATGCCCACCAGCCGGCGACCCGCCGCCCCGTTCACCTGATGCTCCACATGATGCACCCGCCCCACCACGCTGTGCTCCACCCCCCGCACCTTCTGCACCTCAGACGGCAACCGCACCCCATGACCCAACCGCCCCGGCAACCGCACCCCGTGCAACCCCTTCGCCCCATGCTCCACAAACGCCTGCGCCTCCGCCACCGACAACCCCTCCACCGCCGCCGCCATCACCACCCCCGCCAACGACGACCGCGACTCCCGCAACTCCAACGTCTCCATCCCCGACCCGACCCCCCCCCCAACTCCCCCGCCAACCCCGGCAACCCCGCCGCCACACACGCCCCCACCGGATCCCGCCGAAACTCCCCCCGAAACACCGGATCCACCAACAACCGCTCAATCAACGCCCCCGCCAGAGCCGTCTCACGATCATCGGATGACACGATTCACCTCGCGCGTCCCGTACCGGGCACGACTGACCATCGGCATCACCAGGGCGAACACCACCGGCAGCAGCAGCACGATGAAGAACAGGATGAACGCGCCCAGCACGACGCTGTGGGGCGCCAGCGCGCTCAGCCGGTCGTAGTAGCGCAGCGACAGCACGAGCACGAAGCCCACGCCGATCACCGACCACACCAGGCCGGCAACCGCGTAGCGTCCCAGCACCGGCGACCCCTCCTCCTCGCTCATCGTGCCCGACAGGCGCGCCTTGAGCTGGGCCCGCGCGTGCTCCTTGAGCTTGGGCTCGCGCAGCCACTCGGACAGGATCTGGTAACCGTCGCGGTCCAGGAACGGGTTGGCGTTGAAGAACGCCCCCACGTACCCCGCGAAGGCGAGCTGGAAGAACACGTCACGCACGTTGCCCTTGGGCGAGATGGCGCAGATGATCCCGAACAGCGCGGCGAGCGAGAAGTCGGTCGCGGGGCCGGCGGCGCTGATCACGATGCGGTGCATCCGCGACTCGAAGTACGCCTCGCTGGTGTCCACGAAGGCGTAGGGGAAGATGAAGAGCAGGCGGATCCCGGCCCGGCTGGTGCGCCGCCCGTAGTGGGCGAGCCCGAGGCCATGGGCCAACTCGTGCAGCATCACGATCAAGAAGCGCCCGGCGCAGAACACCGCCCCGCCGAGAAGGAGCCGATGCGCCACCACCAGCGGCGTCCCATACCGGGCCCCAACCAGGTAGGCGAACACCGCCACCCCGGCCACTGAGAGCAGGACGAGGAACGAGACGGTCAGTGGCGAGAAGAAGATGCGTCCCCAGTGCCGGTAGGCGCGGTCGAAGTAGTCGGGGACCCACCCGAATGTCTTCTCGCGCGGCTTGAACGCGCGGGCCAGCAGTCCCGGCTCCGGCTGGGCCATCGGGTGGGCGCGATCCCGTCGAGCATCCCGCGCTCTCCCAACCCGGCGATCAACCGCGCCAGCCGGCCGGGGCCCGAGGGACCAACCGCCGTCGTGGACTGGGTCAGCAGCTCGGCGACGGTGCGCTGGCCGTCGAGCATCTGCAGCAGGGCGGCGTCCTCGCTCTCGATGGTGAGAAAGGTGCTCGTTGCGCAGGTCGCGCAGCACCCAGCGCTCGTCGTCGGCGCTGCCGTCGATCTGCTTGAGCGCCCACCCCGACCGCAGGCGGGGACGGAGCGCGCCGTCGCCGGCCATCGCGGCGGGCGCCCGCAGGCCGAGCTGGGTGGCGTTGACGGGGACGACGATCGTGGCGTTCGGCCCCGCGGACGGCCCCCCGGCGCGGGCCCGGCCGACGGTGCGAGCGGCGCAAAGCGCTCTCCACACGCAAGATGACGTTGCCGAGTCCGATCACGGCGCCGGCCGTCAGCCGGCGCGGCTCGGACAGAGGCTGGCCGGACACCGTCACCCCGAACCGCGACCCCGCATCGCTGATCATCGGGCCGTCGGGCGT
>CAVXRR010000023.1:0-26354 GCA_963764125.1 uncultured Solirubrobacteraceae bacterium | reverse complement strand
CACCTGGCGAAGCGTCGAATTGATCCCCGACGCCATTCCGGCGCGGGCGGGCTCGACCACCCCGACAGCGGTGGAGACGAGCGGCACGTTGACCAGCCCGGCGCCGAGCCCGGCAAGGAGCATGCCCGGACAGGAGATGCGTCCAGTCGGAGGCGGGCGTGATGCCGCGCATCAGCAGCAGTCCCGCGCCGATCAGCACGAACCCGGCTGCGATCAGCCACTTCGCCGGGACGGGGCGGTGAGCCGCCCGGCCACACCGGCGGTGAGGAAGATCGCGCCGGTCAGCGGGAGGAAGCGCACGCCGGTGGCGACGGCCGATAGCCCGAGGATGTTCTGGAGGTAGAGGACGAGGAACGTCAGGAGCGAGAAGATCGAGGCCGAGATCGCCCAGGCGGCAGCCAGACCGCCGTTGAAGGTCGGGACGCGGAGCAGGCGAAGGTCGAGCATCGGGTGAGGCTGGAGTACTCGGCAACGCCGAACGCCGCCAGCAGCGACAACCGCAGCGGCGAGCGAGCCGAGCACCGTGCCCGACCCCCACCCGTCGGCGTTGGACCGGATCAGGCCGAACACGAGCGCGGCAGGCCGGCACTGAATGTGGCGAAGCCGAGCCCAGTCGGGCCGCTTGGCCTCCGGGTCGCGCGACTCGTCCACTCGCAGCAGGGTCGCCAGCAGGGCCAACACTCCGATCGGGACGTTGACGAAGAAGATCCACCGCCAGGAGGCACCGCTCGTCAGGGCGCCGCCGAGGACAGGCCCGACGGCGACGGCGACGCCTGTGATCGCGCCGAAGCGCCGAACGCGACGCCGCGGTCCTTTCCCTGGAACGCCTGGGCGAGCAGGGCCAGCGAGGTGGCGAACATGATCGCGCCGCCGACGCCTTGGCCGGCGCGGGCCAGCACCAGGAACAACGAGCTCGTCGAGACCCCGCAGGCAAGCGAGCCGAGCGTGAAGATCGCGATCCCGACGGCGAACGAATCCGCCGCCCGTAGAGGTCGGCGAGCGAGCCCGCCGTCAGCAGGAACGCCGCCAGGGTGAGCGCGTATGCGTCAATCACCCACTGCAGGTCCGACAGCGAGGCGTGGAAGCCGCGCTCGATGTCGGGTAGCGCGACGTTCACGATCGTGATGTCCAGCAGCAGCATGAACACGCCCGTGCAGACCGCCGTCAATGTCCACCACTTACGAGCCATGTCGATTCCTTTAAATCGTTCAACACCGATGACTTTACGATGATGACTTTACAGCGATGAGATTCGCTTGTCAAGCTGTTGGCGATGACGACGAACGCCCGGAGCGCTTCACGCGCACGCCCCGCACCGGCCGCCGGACGGGTGGAGCCCGCACGGACACCCGCGAGGCGATCCTGCAAGCCGCCAGGCGCCTGTTCGCCGATCGGGGCTTCGAAGGCGCATCGATGCGGGCGATCGCGGCCGAGGCCGGCGTCGATGCGGCGTTGATCACGCACTTCTTCGGCAGCAAGGCGAACCTGCTGGGCGCGCGATCGACTGGCCGTTCGATCCCGAGCGGAGCTACCGCGGATCCTCAGGCCGGCCGCGATCAGGCCGGCGAGGGGTTCGTCGCGCTGTTCGTCCGCACCTGGGACCGTGAGGGCAGCCGCCACCCGGTGATCACGCTGCTACGCGCCGCGATCAACGAGCCAAGCGCCGCCGAACTGCTCGGACTTCATGCGCGCCCGCTGTTCGGACCGCTGCTCGCGCAGCTCGGCTCCGACCACCCCGATATTCGCGCCAATCTCGTCGCCGCCCAACTCGGCGGGCTCGGGCTCGCCCGCTACATCCTGCGCTTTGAACCGCTCGCCTCCGCCCGCCTCGGGACGTCGTCCGCTGGGTCGCGCCCGGCGTTCAGCGCTACCTCACCGGGCCGCTGTAAGACGGGGTGAGGTGGAGGTCTGGAGCGGCACCCCGTTTGTCTTCTCGGCAACAACGGCGAACTTGCGGACCCGACTCTCCCGCAGCCAGACGCTCCACAGCCGGTGGGCAGCCAGCAGCTCCTCCAGCGCCGAGCGGCCGATCTCGGCGGCGATGGCGTCGGCGTCTGCGGCGAACGCGTCGTACAGCGCCTCCGCCATCGTGCCGTGGGCGGCGCTGCAGTCCTGGAGCCAGCAGACGACCAGCCCGACCGCCTCCAGGCAGCCGAGCATCTCCTCCAGCGGGGTCAGCCACACGGTTCGGTGTCGGGCATCCGCCGCGCTCGGCGTCGGTGAGCGGCCGCCCCTCCTCGAAGGTGAAGGCGAAGCGGCCACCGGGCGTCAGCTCCCGAGCGATCTCCCGCACCACCGCGTCCTTGTCCTCGAACGCGAGCAACGTCTCGAGCAGGAGCACCACGTCGAAGGGCCCCCGGGGATGGGGGGGACCTGGGCGACCTCGAAGCGGCAGGGAAGGTCGTGGGCGCGCTCCCGCGCGATGTCGATGGCGCTGGGGCTGTAGTCGACCCCCAGATACGCGCACCCGAGCTCCTGGGCGACGAGCCGTCCGGGACCGGCGACTCCGCAGCAGAGGTCGAGCACGAACACCCCCGGGCGCGATGCCCGCCCGACGCGCCAGGGCCAGGATCTCCCCGGCGCTCATGAAGCTCTCCTGTTCGGCGAACTCGCCGGGCGGATAAGCCGAAGACGCGGGCGCGCTGAGTGCCCGGTGAAACGGCGCGCGCTCGTCCTGCCTCACCGCTGCGCCCGGCCTCACGCGAATCGGCTCACTCCGCGCAGGGATGTCAGCCGGCGCTCGGGAAGGCTTTGCCCGGCACGGCTGTCATGGACTCGCACTGAGGCGACCCAGCATCTCGCCCGCCGATGCTCGTTCGGCACCGCTCCAAAGCGCTCCCGGTCTACCGCCTCAGAGACTCAGCCCGGCCGACTGGGTGACCGTGGCCCGGGCCACGCTGGCCATCGGGGTCGCGGCCCTGGTCGCGGACTCGTTCAGCCGGCTCGTGCCGGTGACGCTACTGGTGTCGCTCGCCGCGGTTGCGCTCGCGCTGGACGCGGTCGACGGATGGGTGGCGCGCCGCACCCGCTCGACGGAGAACCGGGCGCCCCGCCTCGACGGCGAGGTCGACGCGTTCCTCATCCTCGTCCTGAGCGTGTACGTCGCCCGCTCCGCCGGCGCCTGGGTCCTCCGATCGGCCCTGGCGCGCTACGTGTTCCTCGCCGCCGGGTGGCCGGCGCCGTGGCTGCGCGCGGCAGCTGCCGCCGCGCTTCTGGCGCAAGACGGTCGCCGCGGCCCAGGGGGTCTTCCTCACCGTCGCGGCCTCGCACCTCCTGTCGCAGACGGCGACCCAGGCGCTGGTCGTCGTCGCCCTCGGCCTGCTCGCTGAGTCCTTCGGCCGCGACGTGTGGTGGCTGTGGGCTCACCGGCCCGGCACGCTCGTCGCACCCGTGACGGACGCGGACACCACCCGCACTGACGCTGTCCTGACTCCCGACGCGTCGGACGCCGAGCGCGGGTCCGGGCGGCCGGCGAGACCCGACCGGACGGGCCCCGGATCGGGCCCGCCCGCCCCGCGCCGCGCGCGCGTGCGACGCGTGATCTCCTCCGCGCTCACGATCGTCGCGGTTCTGGTCGTGTGGGCGGCCCTGGTTTCCCCCGACCGGCCCAGCGCCCTCTCGCTGAGCGGGTTCCTGCGCATCCCGCTGGAGGGGCTCGTCCTGATCGCGCTGGCCCTCGTCCTGCCCCGCACACCTCGACGCATCGTGGCCGTGATGGCAGGACTGGCCCTCACTCTGGTCGTCGTCCTGAAGGTCATCGACTACGAGGTGTTCACGCTTTACAACCGGCCCTCACGACCCGCTTGGAGACACGAGTCAGCTCGGGAACGGCATCGAGACGTTGCGCTCCTTGGTCGGTGGTACCGAGACGAAGCTGATCGAGGTCGGCGCGGTCGTCGGCACCGTCCTCGGGGCGGTCCTGCTGACGCTGGCGCTGCTGCGGCTGACCCGAGTTGCTGCCGACAACCGCGGCTGGGCGCTGCGGACGGTCGCCGGGCTCGCCGCTGTCTGGGGCGCTGCGCTCGGTCCTCGGCGCTCAATTCACCGCCCATCTGCCGATCACCTCCACGATCTCCGCCGGCCTGGTCGTCGACGAGGTCAATGCGGTTCGGGCCGACATCCACGACAGGAGCGTGTTCGCCGCCGAGATCAAGCGCGATCCGCTTGCGCCGGCACTCCCACCAACCGGCTGCTGACCGGCCTGCGCGGCAAGACCGTGCTGCTCGTGTTCGTGGAAGCCTACGGCCAGCAGGCGGTGCAGGGCCGTTCCTTCTCGCCGGAGGTCGACGCTGCGCTGGCCGCGGGGAACGCAGCGGTTGAAGAGCGCCGGTTTCGCCTCTCGCAGCGGATTCCTCGACTCCGCGACGTACGGCGGCATCAGCTGGCTCGCACACTCCAGCCTGCAGGCTGGACTCTGGGTCGACAACCAGGACCGCTACAACCAGCTGATCTCCGCCCGGCGCTTCACGCTGGCCGATGCGTTCAAGCGGGCCGGGTGGCGGACCGTCGTCGACGATCCATCGAACGACCGCCCGTGGCCACAGGGGAAGGCGTTCTACCACTGGGACACGATCTACAACCGCTATCAGGTCGGCTATCACGGCCCCACGTTCACCTACGTGTCGATGCCCGACCAGTACATGTACTCGGCGTTCAACCGCCTCCAGCTCGCGACGCCGCACAAGCAGCCGCTGTTCGCCGAGCTCGACACGGTATCGAGCCACATGCCGTGGAACCGCATCCCCCAGCAGATCCCATGGAACCAGGTCGGCAACGGGTCGATCTACAACCGGATTCCGAGGGATCACGAGACCGGAGCGTTCTGGAGCGACCCGTCGCGCGTGCAGGCGGCCTACGGACGGTCGATCGTGTACTCGCTGAACACGCTGACGTCGTTCGTCCAGCGCTATGGCAACAAGAACCTGGTCATGATCGTCCTCGGCGACCACCAGCCGCTGCCGATCGTCAGCGGGCTCAGCTCCAACCACGACGTCCCGATCTCGATCATCGCCCACGACCCCAAGGTGCTCAAGCAGATCGGAAGCTGGGGTTGGAACGCCGGACTGCAGCCCCGCCCGAGCGCGCCCCTGTGGCCGATGAGCGCGTTCCGCGACAAGTTCCTCACCGCCTTCGACTCGCACCCGCCGACCCCGTAGCCAGTGGGCGCCGTGACTGAACCTGCGGTCGCCGCTTCTCGGCCTCGGCGGCTGGCCGGCCTGGACGGCATCCGGGGTCTGGCCGCGTTGTACGTGGTGATCAACCACGTTTTCCTGCGCGCGTTCCCGGGCTACCCGGCAGACCACGCGCCGTTCTGGGCCGCTTGGTTCATCTACGGGCGCTTCGCCGTCGTCGTGTTCATCGTCCTCTCCGGTTTCTCGCTGGCCCTGTCCCCGGCCCGCCACGGCTGGCGCCTGGACGCGGTCTCCGCGTTCGCGCAGCGGCGGGTCCGGCGCATCCTGCCGGCGTACTGGGCCGCCCTCGCCTTCAGTCTCGCGGTGGCCTGGCTGATCGTCCCTCAGCCGGGGCACGGGGTGCCCGACGTCAAGGCGGTCCTCGTCAACGGGCTGCTCGTGCAGAACATCGTCGCCGCGCATAGCCCCAACGCGGCGTTCTGGTCGATGGCCGTCGAGGCCCAGCTCTACGTCGCCTTCCCGCTGCTGCTGCTGATGGTGCGTCGCTGGGGCGCCGTGGTCATGCTCGCCGCCGCCACGCTCGTCGTGGCAGCGGTGGGCATCTTGGGGCCGCACATCCCCCGTGTGGACACGTTCGTGATCCAGTCCCCGCCCGATCTCGCCGCGCTGTTCGCGGTCGGCATCCTCGCCGCGGGCATCGTCGGCGGGAGCACGGCTCGCCGGTCCTGGCCCTGGCCGCGCCTCGCGCTCGCCGCCGCGGCGCCGGTGCTCGCGACGGTCTGGTGGCAGGGCTCGGTGTGGACGCTTGACCACCTGTTCTGGATCGACCTCGCGCTGGGTCCGGCCATCGCGTGCCTGCTCGCCGCCCTGGCCACCGGCCGTCCCGCCAGGCTCCTGGGCTGGCTCGACGTGCGGCCGATGCGCAGCCTCGGCTCATTCTCATACAGCCTGTACCTGACCCATGCCCCGATCGTCGCCATCGTGTGTCAACGGATCGTGGCCGGCCGGGTCGCCACCGGTGTCCCCGCGTTCCTCGTTTCGCTCGCCCTGGCGCTGCCGCTGACGATCGGGTTCGCAAAGCTCTTCGCCGCGGTGTTCGAGATCCCGTTCCAGAAGCGTCGCGGCTGGCCGGGCGCGGCCCGGCCCCATCGCCCGCGGGCGCAGGAGGTGCCGGCATGAGGCGTTCGGTGTGGCGGTGGGCGTCCCTCCTGGGCCCTGCGGTGACGCTCGCCGTCCTGGTCTGGCGCCTGGGCGCGGGCCCCTTCGTCGACGGTGTGCGCACCATCGACGGCGGCGCGCTGGGGGCCGCTGCCGGCATCGCGGTGCTGACCACGGTGTGCTGCGCCTGGCGATGGAAGATCGTCGCCCGTGGCCTCGGCGTGGACCTGTCACTCTCGGCCGCGACGGCGGCGTACTACCGGTCGGTGTTCATCAACGTCACGCTGCCGGGCGGGATCGTGGGCGACGTCCACCGCGGTGTCAGTCACGGTCGCGAGGTGCGCGATGTCAGCCGCGGCTTGCGAGCCGTCGCCTGGGAGCGTTCGGCCGGCCAGGTCGTGCAGATCGTCCTCACCGTGGGCGTGCTCCTGGTGCTGCCGTCGCCCGTGCACTCGTCGATGGCGCTGGTGGCGATCGGGGTCGCCGTGGCCGCGTTCGGCGTGGTGCTCCTGGCTAGGGCGCGGCCCGCCGCCGATCGATCGGCATGGGCGCGGCTCCGGGGCGCAGCGGCCCGCGATATCCGCGACGCGCTCCTGACCCGGCGCGCATGGCCGGCCATCACGATCGCGTCCGCGCTCATCGTCGGCGGCCACGCGCTCACCTTCCTGATCGCCGCGCGGACCGCCGGCGTCACCGCTCCGCCGTCGCAGATGCTGCCGATCGCGTTGCTCGTGATGGCGGCCATGGTGCTGCCGAGCATCGGCGGCTGGGGACCGCGCGAGGGGGTGACGGCATGGGCGTTCGGCGCGGCGGGCCTGGGCGCGCAGCGGGGAGTCTCCACCGCCGTGGTCTACGGCGTGATGGTGCTCGTGGCCAGCCTGCCTGGCGCCGTCGTCCTCACCGTGGCATGGTTACGGGGTACCCGGCGTCCACGGCGTACCCTGCGGCGCCTCCGGGAGGGAGCAGTGCATGCCTGACCGCCCCTACATCCTGCTCAGCTGCGGCATGTCGATCGACGGCTATCTCGGCAGCGCGGCCCCGCGGCGCCTCGAGCTCTCCAATCGCGCCGACTTCGACCGCGTCGATGCGGTGCGCGCCTCCTGCGACGCCATCCTCGTGGGGGCCAATACCGTGCGCACCGACAACCCGCGGCTGCTCGTGCGCTCCCAGGACCGCCGTGAGGAGCGCACGGCCCGCGGGCTCCCGCCGTCCCCGATCAAGGTCACGGTGACCGAGCGGGTGCAGCTCGATCCCGGCGCCGACTTCTTCACCGCCGGCGAGGCCGAGAAGCTCGTCTACTGCGCCAGTCCCAGCCTCGGTGACGCCCGGACGCGACTGGGCCGCGTGGCCACCGTCGTCGATGGTGGCCGGCGCGTCCAGATGCGGCGGCTCAGCGAGGATCTGGGGGCCCGCGGCGTCCAGCGGCTGATGGTCGAGGGCGGCGGCACGGTGCACACCCAGTTCCTGACCGACGATCTCGCCGACGAGCTGCAACTGGTCGTCGCTCCGTTCTTCGTGGGCGACTCGCGGGCGACCCGGTTCGTGGGTGACGGCCGTTTTCCCTGGAATCCCGGCCGCCGCGCGACGCTCGCCGGGGTGCGCCAGATCGGCGACGTGGTGCTCCTGCGCTACGCCCTCTCGCCGCGGTTTCAGACCGACTGACACCGCCGATGTCCCCGCCGCTGCCCACTGCGACGATCCGGACCCAGGTGTCGCTGCCTCTGCGCTTCACCGACGGCTACGCGACAGCCGCCCGCGTGTTCAGCTTCACCGGGCTGGTCGACGGCCAGGAGCACCTCGCCTTCGGGCTGGGCGATCGGGCCGGCGGCGTCATGTCGGCCGTGAGCGGGGCGGTGCCGCTGGTCCGGCCCCACAGCGAGTGTCTCACCGGGGACGTCTTCGGCAGTCAACGATGTGACTGCGGGCCCCAGCTGCGCGAAGCGGTGGAGCGCATCGCCGACTCCGGCGGCTTCCTGCTGTACCTGCGCCAGGAGGGGCGAGGCATCGGCCTGTACGCCAAGCTGGAGGCCTACGCGCTTCAGGACGCGGGGCTTGACACCTACGAGGCGAATCTCGCGCTGGGCCACCGTGAGGACGAGCGCAGCTATCTCGTCGCCGCGCAGATGCTGCGGACGCTCGGGGTGACGCGGGTCGCGCTGCTCAGCAACAACCCCGACAAGGCCCGCCAGCTTCGCCGGTTCGGGGTCACGGTGACCGCGCGCGTGCCGACGGGCGTGCACTTGTCGGCCACCAACGCCCGCTATCTGGCGACGAAGGCGCGTCGCGGCGCGCACGCGCTCGACGTCCCGCTGTCAGCGGGCTGAAGGCGCCGTTGGCGCCGGCAGGACCAGCACGTCGGCGTGGTCCACGACGACCGACAGCTCACCGGCGGCCGCCTGCGCTGTTCGCCGCCGCTGGTAGCCGTCGAGCTCCGCGCCCAGCTCGGCCTGCTGCTCGCGCGCGGCGCTCACCCACCCGGCAAGCCACTCCGCCATCAGGCCGGCCTGCGCGCCGTCCAGTCGCCAGGGGCTGGGCCGGGCCAGGACCTCGGCGCCCAGGCGGCCGAACTGCTCGACCGCCCGCGCGGCGGCGTCCGGGCCGAGGAGGCGCCCACGCTCCGTCTTGCGGCGCTGGTGGGCGTCGAAGGCCGCGGCCACGTGACGGTCCAGTGGATCCGCGGGGGTCAGCTCGACCCGCCCGACGACCGACAGGGTGAGCAGGACGGGGCATCCCGGGCCGGCGCAGACGGTGACCAGGTCGGCCAGCTCGTGCTCGGTGAGCATGTCCAGGAGGGCCGAGGCGGTGATCAACGTCGCACCGGCGAGCTCGCCCGGGTCCACCCGGGTGACGTCGGAGTGCTGCGCCGCGACGGTGACCGCGGCGCCGTCGGCGGCCGGGCCCGGCGGGTGGACGGCGGCGACCTTCAGCAGATCGGCGTCCCGGTCGTGAACGACCCAGTGCTGTGGCCCGGGCAGCAGCGGCGCGAGCCAGCGGCCCATCGCGCCGGTGCCGGCGCCGAGGTCGTGAATCAGCCAGCGGCCGGTCGCCGGGCGCCGGCGCCCGAGGCGCTCGGCGAGGTCGGGTGCCCGGGCGGCGGCATCGGCGGGCTCGCGAAGGGCCAGCCATTCCCGGCTGACCCGGATGACCTCGTCGGTCACTGCGACGCTGCCGTCAGGACGCCGGCCACCACGGACGCGGTGGCCGCCCACCCCGGCAGCGACCCGCGCCGCTCGCGGGCGGCCTGGCGCAAGCGCCCTCTCAGCTCGGCGTCGCCCAGCCACGCCCGGAGCGCTGTGCTGAGAGCCGCGGGGTCCTCCGGCGCGACCAGCAGCCCGGGGCGGATCCCACCGCTGCCGTGGCCGAGGGCCTCCGTCACCCCGCCGACCTCGGCGGTGAGGACCGGCACGCCGTGGGCCAGAGCCTCGGCGATGACCATGCCATAGGTCTCGGCACGGGAGGCCAGCACCATCAGGTCCGCGGCCAGGTAGCTACGGTCCAGCGCGGCTCCCGCCCGTGGTCCGGGGAAGTGCACGCGGTCGGTGAGCCCGGCCTCCCGCACGCGGCCGCGCAGACCCTCGGCGAACGCCGGGTCGCGCTCCAGACTGCCCACGCACACGCACTCCCAGCGCAGATCCGCGAGCGCTCTCCAGCGCCTCGAGCAACACGTCGTGGCCCTTGTCGTAGGTGATCGCCGCGACGCAGAGCAGAGCCCCGCCGTCCGCGGTTCCGCCGGCGAGGGCGGCGGGGTCGACGGCGGGCTCGGCGACGTGGAGCCGGTGGTGGGTCAGCGGGTAGAGCTCCAGCAGCCGCCGCCGCGTCCACGCGCTGGTGGTCACGACGGCGGTCGCGGCCGAGAGGACCGCGCGCTCCCGCGGCCGGGCAGCGTCAGCGTCCTGACCCGCGGGGCGGTGACCCAGCGGCATGTGCACGAGCACGACCAGGCGCAACCGGCGCGCGTGTGGCACGAGCACCTCGGGAGCCGTCGACGCGATCAGCCCGTCGAGCAGCACGACGGCGTCGTCGGGAATCCGCTCCACGACGCCGGCCAGGGCGGCGAACGACGCCGCGTCCGGCCGCTCCCAGAAGCCGTGCACCGCGTGCTCGTGCACCGACCAGCCCAGCGCGCCAAGCCCGCGGCAGACGTGGCGGTCATAGACGTTGCCTCCGCTCGGCCGGGCCACGTCGTCGATGCCGTCGGGCATGACGGCGTGCACCGTCATCACAGTGGGCGCTCGTAGCTGGCCCAGGCGATGTGGGATTCGTGCAGCGTGACCACGAGCCCGTCGAGCGCGCGGGCGCTGTCGCCCAGGGCGCCGGCGCGCACCCGTTCCGCGAGGCGATCGGCCACCACCTGGGCCAGCGCCTCGGTGGACGTGTTCTTGCCCGCGAGGGCGGGTTCGTCGTCGAGGTTGCGGTAGGTGAGCTCGGCCAGCACAGCGTGCAGCTGCTCGGCCGCGGCGCCGATGTCGACCACGATGTTGTCGGCATCCAGGGCCGCTCGCCGGAACGTGGCGTCGACGACGTAGGTCGCGCCGTGCAGGCCCTGCGCCGGACCGAACACCTCTCCGCGGAAGCTGTGGGCGATCATCATGTGATCGCGGACGGTCACGCTGAACAGGTTGCCCCCTCGTCGTAGGTGATGGTGTGGCAGAGCGCGGGCAGGCTTCCCGCGGCCAAGCGGGCCATCACGTCGGGCAGCTCGCAGAAGCGCGACTGCCCGGTGACGAGCGCATCGAACGCCGGGTCGCGCAGCAGCTCGAGGGCCAGGGCCAGCCGCTGCGCGGTGGTGCGACGCCCGCGGCGGGCGGGGGAGAGGGTGCCGACCTGGCTGGCGCGGATGGCGAGGCGACCGGAGTGGAATGCGCCACCCAGCGAGAGCCGGACCTCGGTGTCGCCGTACCAGCTGAGGTCGAGGACCGTGCCCTCGGGCGCCAGCAGGTCAAGCGACCGCTGCAGCCCCGCGGATGTCGCGCTGGCATGCACGACCAGGTCGCGACCGTCGGCGGCGTCCCGCGGCAGCGCGAAGTCGACGCCGAGCGCGGCCGCGACGTCGGCCCGGGCGGGATCGACGTCGACGAGCATGACCTGCATCGCGGGGAACCGAGTCAGCAGGCGGGCGACACAGCAGCCGACCATGCCGGCGCCGACGATGGTGATCCGGTCGCCGATCAGCGGCGGGGCGTCCCACAGGGCGTTGACGGCGGTCTCGACCGTGCCGGCGAGCACCGCGCGCGCGGGCGGCACGCCCTCGGGTATGACGGTCACCGCGCCGGCCGGCACGACATAGGCGGTCTGGTGCGGGTACAGGCAGAAGACCGTGCGGCCGCGCAATTGCGGCGGGCCCTGCTCCACCGCGCCGACGTTCAGGTAGCCGTACTTGACCGGAGCCGGGAAGTTCCCCTCCTGAAACGGGGCCCGCATGGCGTCGTACTGCGCCGGGGGCACGCCGCCCCGGAAGACCAGGGTCTCGGTGCCTCGGCTGACGCCGGACCGCAGGGTGCGGACCACGACGTCGTCATCCCCCGGCTCGCGCAGCGTGACCGGGCGGATCTCCCCGACACCGGGTGCGCGCAGCCAGAACGCGTGCGCATCCGCCTGCATGGGCATGGCGAGATCCTATTTGACGACCTCGCCGGTGCCGGGGTTTGGCGTGCCCTGCCCGCGCCCGGTGGGCGAGACCGCTATCCGCTGCTGACGACGGCGCCGCAGGCCGGCGCGCCCACGGAATCGCTGAGGCCGACGTCGGTCACGTGCCCGTGGACCGAACGTGTCCTGAGCGTCAGGCCACCGAGTTCCTGCTGGAGCGCCGCGAAGCAGGCGCGCAGGCCGTCGGCCTCGTCGCGCGTCGCGCCGGAGCTGGCCTGGAGGCCGTGGACGGTGCGTCCCAGCCCGCTGACGTGGCGGCTGAGCAGTCCGATGCTCCGGGTCAGGTGCGATCCCTGGCGGGCGGTGTGGACCGTCATCCTCTGCAGAGCGGTGAGCTGGCTCTCGGTGGTGTCCAGCCGGCTGCTCAACGATGCGATGTCGCCCTGCATGCGGGTCGCGCTCGGCGCGATGGCGAGCATGAAAATGGCGATCACGCAGCCCACGAGGGCCAGCACGGCCAAGATCGACGCGACGATCCGGTGCGCGTCGCTGCGCCGGCGCCGCGAGGTCAGCCGATAGCCGCCATCGCCGGCTCGCGCGCCCGCCGGAACGCGTCCCCCCGCTGATGTGAGCTCCGCCTCGAATCCGGCGCCGAGCCCGTCCAATGTGATCTCTGCTGGCACGCCTTGTCGAATCCTTTCGAACAACCGGCCGGTCTCATCAGATCAACGGGCGCTTGGGGCACGGATTGACGCGGTTGTGACAAACCCCGTCTCGCTGACCGCGCCGGCGTGTCGTCTATTCGGCGTCGAGGCGCGCCGCGATGAGCATCGCGGCGCGCTCATGCGCGGCGTAGGTGGCGCGCAGCGCATCCAGCACGTCGGGATCATCGGCGGACACCGGCGGTGGATTGGCGACGAACAGCTGCCGGATCGTCTCGCCCAGAGGCTCTCCGCCCACCGCATCGGCCAGTGCGGTCAGCGCGTCGGCCCGCACGCGTGCCCCCTCCACGAACGAGCCGATGACGGTCTCACGGGCCAGCGGGGCGGCTCCGAACACGCGCGCGTGCAGCACGGCCGGATTGACCGCGTGGGGGCGGATGAGGGCGCGACGCTCGCCCGCGGACAGGCCGGCCGCCGTCGCCAGGTGATCGATCGCCTGCGTGACCCCCTGGGCGTCGACGGGCAGCGACGCGGCGATCTCGGGCGGCAGCTGCGCCCTCAGCAGGGCGTGCTCGGCCGCGGCATCGGCCAGCAGGGTCTCGACGCGCTGGCGGTGGGTGACATCCATCCATGCCAACGGTAGCCCGGGGGCCCGGGCAGTCGCTCAGAGCTCGGCCGAGGCCAGCTTCGCGCCCTCGACAAGCGACCCCAGTTTGAGCCAGGCGACGTCGGGATCGACCAGCGAGAAGCGGATGAACGTGTCAAAACCGCAGTCGGTCCCGGCTAGCAGCCGGTCCTTGCCGATGATCTTGCCCAGCCGGATGAGGCGATCGGCGATGACGAGCGGGTGCTCCACGTGGTTGGACTTCACGTCCACCACGCCGAGGATCACCGAGGTGTCGTCGGGCAGCTTGGTGTCCTGGAAGACCCGCCACTCGTGCTCATGCCGGGGGTTGCCCCCCTCGACGTAGATCGTGCCGGCGTTGACGTTGAGGACATCGGTGATGATCTCGGCCAGCGGGACGTCCTTGTGATGGGGCCCGGCGTAGTTGCCCCAGCACACATGGAGGCGCACCTGCTCGCGCGGGATGCCGTCCAGGGCGGCGTTGAGCGCCTCCACCGCCAGCGGCAGGTGGGTGTGCCAGTCGCCGACGCTGCTGCCCACCGAGCGGCAGTGGGCCGCCATCGCCATGTCCGGCGAGTCGATCTGGAGCATGAAGCCGGCGTCGGCGATCGCCTTGTACTCATAGGAGAGAGCGTCGGCCAGGGCGGCCAGATAGGTCTCGTGCGAGCCGTAGTGCTGGTCGGGATAGTTGAACGCGATCTGGCCGGGGCTGATCGTGCCCATGAACGCGGACATGGGATCGGCGTCGCCGATCGCGTTCTTCAACCGGGCGATGTCCTGATGCACGGCGTCCTTGTCGGAGAGCTCGACCGGGCCGACGCAGTTGGAGAAGACGATGTGGGCCATCGAGGGCGTGTTGAACAGGCGCATGGCCAGATCGGGGAAGTCCGCGACGTCATCGGCCTGGAACTCCGAGCGGCCGTCGAAACCGGAGAACCGCTCGTTGACGTAGGTGCTGAAGCCGGTCTTGCTCATCTCGCCGTCGCTGACGACGTCCAGGCCGACGGCGTTCTGCTTGCTGACGACGTCGGCCACGGCGGCGTCGATCCGCTCCGCGAGGGCCTGGGGGTCGACCTCGTTGCCCTCGAGCTGACCCCAGATCATGTCGACGACATCGCTCGGACGCGGGAGGCTGCCCGCGTGCGTCGTTCGGATCGGTTCGCCTGCCATGTCTCTCCACCTCCGGGTCGCGTCGCGCGGCGGTCGCGCCGCGCGCATGCCGCGTTCTACACCAATGGACCGCCCGAGGTCCACGGTTCAGTGCACGGAGATATATGCATGCCTGTTCATGCAATAATGTGTGCATGGGACACGGCCTCGAACCTGATCTGACAACGCTCACCGCCGAGACCGCACGCACCGTGGCCGAGACGATGCACGCGCTGGCCACGCCGAGCCGGGTGCGGATCCTCAGCCGGCTCGCCGCCGGTCCGTGTTCGGTCGGCGAGCTGGCGCGCCACATCCTCATGGAGCAGTCGGCGGTCTCCCAGCAGCTGCGGGTGCTGCGCCACCTCGGCCTCGTGGTCGGCGAGCGTGACGGCCGCCAGGTGATCTACGCGCTGCACGACGAGCACATTCGCGCGCTGCTGGAGGAGGCGGTGTCCCACACCGAGCATCTCCGTCTCGGTCTCGCTGCCAGTCCGGCCGCCGACGCACTGCACGCATGAGCGCCACCACGCCCGCCCTGTTCGCCGCGGCGGCCGGAGTGGGCTTCGGGCACGCCGTGCTGCCCGACCACTGGGTGCCCCTCGCCGTGCTGGGCCGCGCGCGCCGCTATCCGATGACCAAGATCGCCCGCTTGTCGGGCCTCGCCGGGGTGGCGCACGTGCTGCTCTCGATCGTGCTGGGAGCGGTGATCATCGCCATCGGGCTCCAGTTCCGCTCGTCGATCTCCAGCGCGCAGGACGCGATCATCGGCTGCCTGCTCATCGCCACCGGCCTCGGCTTCGGCGCGCTCCAGGCCACTGGTCGCGGCCACCACCACGGGCACGACCACGAGCATGGACATACCCACGAGCACGACCACGACCATGAGCATGAGCACGGGCCCGACAATGACGCTGAGCGCCCGGGCGGCCACGCTCACCGCTACGCCGACCCCGACGCCGGCCACGGGATCGGCCGGGTGGCGGCGATCATGGTGCCGTTCGGCGCGGCCGCATCGCCGGACCTGACGATCCTGCCCGTGTTCCTGGCGGCGGCCACGGTCGGCGCGGCCACCGCCGTCGGCTCGGTGGTGATCTTCGGCGCGGTCACGATCGGAACGATCGTCGGCCTCACGCTGGGCGCCGCCAGAGGCGGCTACCAGATCAAGGGTGACTGGCTCGACCGCTGGGGCAACGCGGTCACCGCCGTCGTGCTGGTCGTCATCGGCGCGCTTGTGCTCACCGGCGTCATCTGGACTCGGCCTAGGCGAAGCGCGCCGGCGTGCGGGCGTGGACGATGGCCGCCTCCAGCTCGCCCGCGAGGGTCGGGAGCAGGCCGCCGTCGGCCATCCAGCGCTCCAGGCGGCGCGTCACGGCCAAGCGGGAGATCTCGTCGCCGCGCAGCAGATCGGAGAGGCCCAGGCTGCGCCAGGTGGTGCGGCGCGCACAGCGGTGGCGGACGGACTCGTAGCGGTCACCGAGCGCACGGGTCCATGCCTCCTCGCTCTCGGCCAGCTCGCGGCAGAGCAGCTCGGCGAACCGGGGGGCGGCGACGGCGCGCAGGCCGGCCTGGAATCGCACCGGGTCCATCCGCAGCGCCGGCGCGCAGGCACAGGCGAACACCATCCGCGCGGTGTCGCGCTCGGCCGGCGTCCAGGACGGGGCCGTCGAGCGCAGGCCCAGTGCGCCCCAGACGCCGACGGTGCCCGCGCAGACGACCCGCTCGGCCTCGCCGGCGGCGGCGGACAGGAGCTCGCCGAACTCGGGCAGCGTGTCGGCGAGGCGGCGCAGCTGCTCGAGCTCAGGTCGGCCGTCAACCGAGGTCACGATCGTCCCGATCATGGCGCCCGCCGCGGGAAACGCCCCGGAGAGCTCGGCCGGCGCGGCGGTCGTGCGGTAGCGCCCGAGGGCGGCGCGGAGCTGCAGGAGGTGGGGGATGGCCTCCGGCGGGAGCGCCACGGGCAGCTGCGGCGTCGGTCGCGCGCTCGCGGCCACGGGGGCGCCGCCCGCGGTCGGGGCAGCGTCAAACGGCTGTGTCTGATCGTCGGAAACCAGCATTCGTTACGCGTCCGTGCTGAGGAATGGCCGAGCGGCGGGTGTGCGGGCGCGGGTCCCGCAGCCGCGGCAAGGATAGGCTCGCTCCGGCGGCTGGTCAACGGCAGCGGACGGATAGGCCATGGTCCGGCGTGCCGGCGTGCATCGACGCCGGAAGCGTGGCTCCGCGCCTCAGTCGCCGGCATGCCGGCGGCGCTCGAGCCGCCGCCGGCGCCGCACTTCGCGCGGAGGCCGCAAGGTGATCGGCTCGTGGCGCGTCCGGCGCAGGATGATGAAGGCGACCGTCCCCCACATCGCCGGGATCCACAGGGCGATGGCGTGGTAGACGACGGTGGCCGCGGTGGCGATCGTCGCCGAGGCCCCGTAGATGACGAGCATCCCCACCAGGCTGCCGTCGAGCACGCCGACGTTGCCGGGGATCGGGATGAGGTTGGACAGGTAGCCGATCTGGTAGGCGAGGACGATCGTCGCCAGGGGTG
The DNA here is from genome assembly GCA_963764125.1 of uncultured Solirubrobacteraceae bacterium. GTDB lineage: Bacteria > Actinomycetota > Thermoleophilia > Solirubrobacterales > Solirubrobacteraceae > Palsa-465. Next base: position 9,512 of record CAVXRR010000023.1, on the reverse strand, counting down.
GGACGACTCCGGCGGCGGCGAAGCAGGCCGCCAGCACGGCGATGTCGCACCACAGGAACGCGATCGCGCCGATGATCCGCCAGTCGGGCGTGCTCAGCAGCCGCCGGGTGGCGCGGATGCTCGAGGAGAACTCCGTGAGCAGCGTGCGCATGCGCCCTGGCGCCCGCTTGGCCGCGAAGCGGTCGGTGATCGCCGGCAGCGCCAGGAAGAGCACGAGCACCGCGGTTCCGACCGCCGCCGGCACGACGCTGAGCAGGGGGTTAGACGGGCCCGGCAGCACGCCGATCCACAGCCCCAGTCCGGCCAGGACGAGCGTGACGACGTTGACGGCGCTGGTGAGGAGGAAGAGCACCGCCGAGCGCTCGGCGACGCGAGCCGGGTTGCCACCACGCTCGACGAGCAGCCAGGCGCCGACCGCGATGCTGCCGGCGCCGCCAAGTGACACGGCTGCCCCGAAGGCGAGCTCGCTGAGGGCGACGCGGGCGCCGAAGCGCAGCGGTGCGCGGTCGAACACCTGCAGGAATGCGATCACGTAGCCGAGGCAGGAGAGAATCTCCAGCACCACGGCCGCGACCAGCCAGCCCACGCGCATGTCGGCCACCGCGTCGCCGACGCCGTGCAGGCCGGGCACCGCCAGCACCAGCCCGACGACCAGTGCCACCAGGATGACCAGCGAGATGAGGCCGCGCCACAGGCTCCGGCCGGGGTCCTCGTCGTCGCGTCCGGGCCCGGCGCCCCCGAGGACGACAGGACGCTCGGGATCATCCCCGAGAGCATGCGTCTCGTCGGCGCCCGCCGCCATGGTCGACAATTCAAGCAGTGACACGGCTGGAGGTTTCCGGGCATGAGATCGTCGGGCTACGCGCCGGCAACCCCGGCCCCTTCACGCTCTCGGGCACCAACACCTGGATCGTCGGCTCAGATCCGGCCTGGCTGGTCGATCCCGGACCCGACCTGCCCGAGCATGCGGCCGCGGTCGTCGCCGAGGTGGCTGCGCGGGGCGGGCTCGGCGGCGTGGCCCTCACCCACGACCACAGCGACCACTCCGGCGCGCTGCCCGCGGTCCGGCGGCGCTTCCCGCACGCGCCGGTGGCGGCGGCGCGTGGCGACGTCGACCGCCTGCTGCGCGACGGCAGCGAGTTCGGCCCGCTGGAGGTGGTGAGCACGCCGGGGCACGCCCCCGACCACATGGCCTTCGTCGTGGGCAGCGCCGCCCTGACCGGCGATGCCGTGCTCGGCCAGGGCAGCGTGTTCATCGCGCCTGACCCGGGAGCCCTCACCCGGTATCTGGAGGCGCTGGGTGAGCTGCGCCGCCGCCGCCTGTCGGTGTTGCTGCCCGGTCATGGGCCTCCCGTCGGCGATCCCGCGGCCAAGCTCGACGAGTACGTCGCGCACCGGCTGGAGCGCGAGCGGCGGCTGCTGGAGGGCCTGGACGCGGGCGCGCGCACGGTGAGCGAGATGCTCGACGCGGCGTGGGACGACGTGCCCGAGCAGTTGCGGCCGGCCGCGACCGTCACCCTGGCCGCGCACCTGGACAAGCTTCAGGCCGAGGGACGGCTCCCGGCCGGGGTTGAGCGACCCGGGCCCGAGGCCCGCAGCGCCTCCGAGCCGCGCTGACCAGCGCCATCGCCGCCGAGCCGCCGGACGGCCAGCTCCATCGCCGCCGCCAAGGGCGTCTCCCCGGTCTCATCGGAGCGGTCGAAGATCATCCGGAGGGTCGTGCCGATGCCCCGCACGCGCTGGCGCGCGGAGGCCGCGTCATAGCCCCGGGCCTCCTCGGCGATGTTGATGATGCCGCCGGCGTTGGCGACGAAATCCGGCGCCCACAGGATGCCGCGCGCCTGCAACAGTCCCGCGATCCGGTCGTCGGCGAGCTGGTTGTTGGCGGCTCCCGCGATCGCGCGGCAGCGCAGCCGCGGCACCACCTCGTCGTCGAACAGCCCGCCCAGTGCACAGGGAACGAGCACGTCGACCTCGGCGCGCCACGCCTCCGCGGGCGTCGACCAGCTGGCGCCCAGTTGCAGGGCCAGCGCCTGCTTGCGCGGATCGACGTCGGCGACGATGAGCCGCGCACCGGCACGGGCGCACCGCTTGGCCACCCGCGAGCCGACATGGCCGAGTCCCGAGCACGCAGAGGCTGCGGCCGCGCAGCGAGCTGTCGGCGAAGGCTCGCTGGCAGGTGGCCCGGATGGCCGCCTCGACGCCAAGTGCCGTGAACGGGCTGGGATCGCCCGAACCGCCTCGGCTCCGTGCCAGGCCAGCGACATGCCCGGTCTGCTGCGCGATCACCGCCATGTCCCGGCTCGAGGTGCCGACGTCCTCGGCGGTGATGTAGCTGCCCTGGGCCGACTCGACGAGGTCGCCGAAGTCCAGCAGCGCGGCGTGGCGCCGGCGCGCGGTCAGGGGCACGTCGGTGGGCGCCATGATCGCGCCCTTGCCACCGCCGAGCGGCAGGTCGGCGACCGCGGCCTTGAACGTCATGGCCCGCGACAGCCGCAGCACGTCGCGCACGGCCAGCCGGGCGTCGCCGTAGCCCCACATGCGGCAGCCGCCGAGCGAGGGGCCCCGCACCGTCGAGTGGATGGCGATCAGCGTGTAGAGCCCGGAGCGCGGCCCACGGCGCACGAGCAGCTGCTCGTGCTCGAGCGTTTCCAGGTACGCGCTGGTCAGTTGCCCGTCATCGTGAACACGGCGATCGTACCGTGCCCGTGAGGCCGTGATGCCGCCGGGACCTTGGACGGATCGATCGAGCCCGTCGAGGCGGCGGAGGTCACCTGGGTGCGCCTGCCGCTGCTCCCGGTCGAGCGCGTCGAGCCGGTGGAGCTCGTCGAGCCGGAGCCGGTGCCGGCGGAAGTGTTGGTGCTCGAAGAGCTCGTCCCGGCGCCGGCGGTCCCCGAGGCGCCGGTCCCGGACGTCTGCGCCGGTGGCGCTACCGGTCCCCGTCGTGCCGGCGGTGGGGGTCGAGGCGCCGCTCGTCGGTGCGGTGCCCGCCGGCGTCGACGACGACGTGCCGGTGGCCGAGGCGGGAGCGTTGGGGTCTGCGGGCATGCGTGGAAGAGGTGCCGGTCGCGCTGGGGGTGGAGGCGGGCGCCGGCGTCACGGGCGTGGTCGCCGCCGGGCCGGCCGGATCGATCAGGCTGGGCGGGGTTCCCGGCCCGTACAGCGTGCTCAGCTGGTCGGGATCGAGCGTCTCGGTCAGCGGAAGCCCGAGCGGCGCGGTCCTGAGGTCGGGCCGCGAGCGACGATGGCTGGTCGCGCGTAGACGATGCGTTGGGGGTCAGCGGGTTCGCGGCCGACGCTGGTGGAGCCGGTGCCGGCCGAGCTGACGACCGGGGTCGGCGACGTCTGGCTGACGCTTGAGCTCGACGCCGGCGAGGCGTGGCCGCGCTGCTCGGCTTGGCCGGGGTGCGCCGCGCGGACGCGCGCGCCACGGCGTGGTGGTGATGGACGCGCTGGGGCGCCGGCGGCGCGATGTGCTGCAGCTCGATGGCGCCTCCGGCGGTGACGACCGCGGCGGCCAGGAGCGTCACGACGTGGCCCGTGCCGGCGAGCGCGCCGAGCCCCACGACGGCGCCGGAGCCGGCCACGCCGCCTGCGGCCGTGGTGGCCGCGGCCGTGGCGGTGGCGCCACTGCCGGCGATCGCGCCGCTGCCGGCGGCCGCGCCGCCTCCGCCCCCGATGCCCAGTAGCTTGGCGATGACGCCGATCGGCCCCAGCGCGGGGACGAACCCCGCCAGCTGGCGGCTGACGCCCGCGCACCTCGCTGCGGAACTGCCGGCAGTGGGGGCAGTCGCGCAGGTGCCGGCGGGCCAGTCCACTGGTGCGCACGCCCCGGTCGTGGGCGACGATCAGATCCTCGCGGATGCGGGCGCACGCGGTGTCGCGGGCCTCGCTGGCCTGAGCCAGTCCGACGCGCGCGCGCACGAGCAGCGACTTGACCGCGGGACCGACACCCCGAGCGCCCCGGCGACGTCGGCATAGGTCACGCCGGCGAGCTCGCGCATCAGCAGCGCCGACCGCTGCTGGTCGGGCAGCCGCTGGACGTCGGCGATCAGGCGATGGAGCGCGTCGCGCTGCTCCAGCCGCACCACGGGGTCGCCCCCGGCGTTGGGGACCGTCGCGGGGATGGTCTCGGTCGCGACCGACTGCGGACGCCGCAGCTCGTCGATGCAGTGGTTGTGGGCGATCCGGTACAGCCAGGCGCGCAGCGCCAGCTTGCGATCGCTGGAGCGCAGGCCCGAGTAGGCGCGCACGAAGATCTCCTGAACGGCGTCCTCGGCATCCACCGCCGAGCCCGCCAGCATCTGCCGCGTGTAGGCGAACATGCGCTGCCGGTAGCGGTCGTGGATGGCTCGGAACGCCTCTTCGCTCCCGCCGCGAAACAGCGACACCAGCTGCTCGTCGGAGCGAAGGCGCAGGAGCGGAGCGCCGAGCGCCAGCCGCGTCCGAGCCAGTGCTACCGAAGGTGGGAGTGCGGAGGCTTCCACGTTGAACCCTGCCCCATCCTAACGGTTGGCTCGGGGGAAAGTTTCAGAATTTGTCATCCGATGAACGAATTCACCAAACGCCGGTGCAGCCCGACCGGCGCCGCGTGGCGGTCGGCGCCGGCCCGATCGAGCGCTCGGCCACCGACCTCGCTGCGCTCAGCGAGCAGCGGGTACCCTCGGGACGACATGGTCGACGCAGCGTCGGGAATCGGGCTTCCGGTGGCATTCGGCGCAGGGCTCATCTCCTTCCTGTCGCCGTGCGTGCTGCCGCTCGTACCCGGCTACATCGCCGCAGTGTCCGGCGGCCAGCCCGGAGAGGTCACCAGCGGCAAGGTGCTCGGTCCCAGCCTGGCCTTCGTGGGGAGCTTCTCGTTCATCTTCATCGCCCTGGGGCTGCTCGGGCAGCGCGCGCTGCGCACCGCCCTGAACGGCCCGACCGCCCTGAAGATCTCGGGGGCCGTGATCATCGTCATGGGCCTCCTCTTCGTCCTGGCGCCGTTCATCCCCACGCTGTCGCGCGAATGGCACGTCACCGGGCTGATGCAGCGGGCCGGCCGCGGTGGCCCGGTGCTCGCCGGCGCGGCCTTCGCCCTGGCCTGGACCCCCTGCACCGGCCCGACGCTGGGGGCGATCCTCACCCTCGCCGGCACCTCGAGCTCAGCCTCGCACGGCGCGATCCTGCTGGCGGTCTACTGCGCCGGGCTCGGCGTCCCGTTCCTCATCACCGGCCTGGCCTTCGGCACCGCCACCACCGCCTTCGCGGTGATCAAGCGCCACTACCCGGTGGTCATCGGCGCCGGTGGGGCGGTCCTGATCGCGATGGGCGTGCTCATCTGGACCGGCGAGTTCACCACGCTGAACGTCACGGTGAGCAACTGGCTGCAGTCGGTGGGGCTGCCGAACCTCAACGGGGACACGTAGCCGCGGTTCCGGGTCTGGCTCCTGGCGCCGCGCATCGGCGAACGTCAACTGCGCTATGGAAGGCGGGACGGACGGCGGTCCGGCGGTCCCTCGGCGGAGCCTTGGGAGAAAAGCGTTAGCTGTCAACGTTTATCTACCAGAACCTCTTGCCGGCAGCCGCCAACGCGGCGGCCCGGCCCTTCCCAAGCCCGCAGTTGACGCTCGCCCGTGCCCAGGGCACACGCCAAGCGACAGCCGACCCAAGCCGACCCAGCTACCTGATCAGCCGCTCCTCCCGAGCCGCCGCCACCATCTCGCGCAGGGTCTCGCGGGCGTCGTGGCGCGGCTGCCAGCCCAGCAGCGTGCGCGCCCGGGTGGTGTCCATGATCACCGGCCGGCGCATGCTCTCGATCCACTGGGCCTCGTCGGGCATGAAGGGCAGGCGCGCGACGAGCTCCGCGGCGGCGCCCACGGCCAGCTCAGGGACGGGAATGCTGTACCAGCCCAGGGCGTCGGCGAGGTCGGCGAGGGTGAGCGTCCCGTCGGCGGCCAGGTTGTAGACGCCCGGCTCGCCGTGGCCGAGAACCGCCGCCTCCAGCGCGGTGGCGACGTCGTCGTGGTGGACGAGCTGGAAGGGGACCCCCGGGTCCGGGATGACGGGCCGCAGGGCCGGCATGAACTCCAGCGCACGCAGGATCGGCCCCGGCATCTTGTCCGAGAGCTGGACGTAGGGGATGCTCTCTACCAGCGTCAGGGCGTCGGGCCCGGCGACGATGCACGGCCGGAACACGTAGGCGGCGACCGCCGAGCCGACCAGCAGGTCGCGGAGCGCGAGCTCCAGCTCGGCCTTCTGCGCGGAGTAATAGTGGCGCTGGGTGCCGTGCGGCTCGATGTCCTCGGTCAGCACGGGCGGGTTGCCGGCGCCGAATCCGTAGGCGGCCACCGACGAGGCGTACACGAGGCGTGCCACCCCGGTGTCGATGGCGGCATCGAACACGTTGCGCGAGCCCGTCAGGTTGATCTCGGTCGTGTCCTGGGCGCCGCCCATGATCATGAACGCGAGGTGGACGACGACGTCGGCGCCGGCGATGACCTCGCGCACGGCGTCGGCGTCGAGCACGTCAGCCCGGCGGTACTCCACCTTGTGCAGGCCCTCGGCGGCGGGGTCAAAGGGCCGGCGGGCCATGGCGGCGACGCGTCCCACGGCGGGGTTGCGCTCCAGGGCCCGCAGCAGAGAGCGGCCGATGTCGCCGGTGGGGCCCGTGACCGCGACGGTGAGCGGCTGCGGCGGCTCCGCGCCGGAGTCAGTCGTCATAGCCGGGCTCGCCGGGCAGCACGATCCGGGCCGTCTCGCCGGTGCCGATGACCCTCGGCTGGACCGGCGCGACGGTCCGCGTGCGCGCGTGGTGCATCAGCGCCTGCGCCGATGCGAACGACGAGAGCTGCTCCAGGTGCTTGATCGTCGGGAACACCAGCGTGATCTCACCGGTGCGATAGGCGCGCAGCGCATCGCGTGGCGCAAACCAGCGCGCGTCGACCACCTCCCTGCCGTCGACCGTCGGCTGCGCGCCGTCCGGGGCCACGGCCAGGTAGAACCACGTGTCGTAGCGGATCTTGACCACCGCCGGGGTAATCCACCGGGAGAAGGCCACCAGCGCCTCCGGGTCGTCCAGGCCGACGCCCGCCTCCTCGGTCAGCTCGCGGATCGCCGCGGCCTTGCGCCCCGGCTCGCCATCGCCGTCCTCGGCGTTGACGGCGCCGCCCGGGAACACCCAGGCGCCGCCCATGAACCGCGCGTCCGGGTTGCGCTGGGCCAGCAGGATCTCCAGGGCGTCGGTGCCGCCGCGCAGGAGGATGACGGTGGCGGCGAGCCGTGGGACCGTCTCGGGGCCGGTGTTGATCTCCTCGCCAGGTGCGGGCCGCGGCGTGTCCACCACGCCGACCCTACCCCAACCGGCGCCGCTCAGGCGGCGCCGCTCAGGCACGTGGCGCGTGGCGCGCAGCGGGCCCGCGCGGGCTGACGCTACGCTAGCCCGCGATGAAATACATGTGTGAGTCCTGCGGGTTCATCTACGACCCGGCCGAGGGCGATCCGGACGGTGGCATCCCGCCCGGAACCCAGTTCGAGGACATCCCCGACACCTGGTTCTGTCCCGTGTGCGGCGCGCGCAAGCGGGACTTCACGCCCTACGAGGACTGACCCGCCCTCGCGGGCTCGCGAGACGGCACGGCCGCCGAGCCGGGACACTGAGAGCCGTGCTGGAACGCAGATCCCGGCCGCGGCTCCGACTCGGCGCTCAGGTTCTCTGCCTCGCCGCGATCGCTGCGGCCGGGGTTGCCGCGTCGGTGGCCCTGCTGCGCGCGCCGGCGGCCGGCCACGCCGCCGCGGCGCTGTCGGCCGGCCACGCAGGCGCGGCGCTGTCGGCCGGCCACGCAGGCGCGGCGCTGTCGGCCGGCGACGCCCGGGCGGCGGCCTCCGCGGGTCACTCCCGCGCCGCCATGGCCCATCGCGGGCCGCTGGAGTCCATGTTCCAGGACGACCAGCTCCTCCTCGACAGTCCCACGGCCACCGTCACACGTACCTTGGACCGGCTGCGCGCGCTGGGCGTCGACCGGCTGCGACTGACCGTCCTGTGGGCCTCGATCGCCCCGGACCCGCTCGCAGCTCACCCACCCGCGGGCTTTGACCCGTCGCGGCCGGGCGCCTACCCGGCCGGGGCGTGGGCACCGTATGACCGCGTGCTGGAACTGGCGCGCGCCCGCGGCATCGGGGTGGATTTCGACCTGACCGCGCCCGGGCCCCGCTGGGCGATGGCGCCCGGGGCGCCGGTGGGCGCACAGGCCAACCATTACGCCCCCTCGGCCCCGGCCTTCGGCGCCTTCGTGCGGGCGGCGGGCCGCCGCTACAGCGGGAGCTACCGCCCCCCCGGCGCAGCCGCGCCGCTGCCTCGCGTGGCCTTCTGGTCGGTCTGGAACGAGCCCAACCAACCGGGATGGCTCGCGCCGCAATGGCAGGGGCGGGGCGCCACCGCGGCGATCGCCGCCGCCCAGCTCTATCGCGGCTATGTCGATGCGGCCGCGGCTGCGCTGGCGCGCACCGGGCATGGTCGCGACACCGTGCTGATCGGCGAGCTGGCACCCGAGGGCGACGAGCGCCCGGCGGAGGGCTCGCCGGTCGCGCCGCTGCCGTTCCTGCGCGCGCTGTATTGCGTGGGCCCCACCTACGCACCGCTGCGCGGCGCGGCGGCCGCGGCGCTGGGGTGTCCGGCCGGCGGGCTCAGTGGCGCCTTCGTCGCCGCCCACCCGGGGCTGTTTGCGGTCACCGGGTTCGCTCATCATCCGTACTCGTTCTTTCTGGCGCCGGCGCGCTCGATGAGCGACCCGAACTTCGCTCCGCTGGCCGACCTGAGCCGGCTGGAGCGGGGGCTTGACCGGATCTTCGCCGCCTACGCCGTCGGCCGCCGCCTGCCCATCTATCTCACCGAGTACGGGTATGAGACCAACCCGCCCAACCCGTTCCGCGGGGTCGCGCCCGCGACCCAGGCCGCGTATCTCGACCAGGCCGAGTATCTGGCGTGGCTGGATCCCCGGGTCCGGGCGCTGTCGCAATTCGAGCTGCGCGACTCCGCGCCTGATCACGCCTACCGCCCCGGGAGCGTCCGCTACTGGTCGACCTTCCAGACCGGCCTGGAGTACCTCGACGGCCAGGCCAAGCCGTCGCTTACCGCCTACGCGCTGCCGGTCTACGTCTCGGCCCCGCGCTTCGCGCCGGGCGGGAGCGTCACGGTGTGGGCGATGCTGCGCCCGGCGGCCAACGGCACCGCCCAGCGAGCACAGATCCAGTGGCGGCCCGTGCGGGGTGCGTGGCGCACGCTGGCGGTGGCTCAGACCCACGACGCCGGCGGGGTGATCCTCAGCGCGGTCAGGCCGCCGTCGTCCGGGCTCATCCGGGTGGCGTGGGCGGCGCCCTCGGGTCGCCGGGTCCTCAGCCGCGCGGTCGCGGTCAGCGACTGACCGGGGCGCGCCGCGCGCGCCGGCGGCCCGCGGCGCCCGACAGCGCGACGGCGCCGCCGGCCAGTGCCCCGGCCACCGCGAGCACGCCGAGCACGATCAGCGGCACCGGCA
>CAVXRR010000022.1:0-26696 GCA_963764125.1 uncultured Solirubrobacteraceae bacterium | reverse complement strand
GTCCCGAGCCGCTCCACGGTCTCCTCGAACGCGGTCTGGGAGTGGACGGGGGCGAACACCGCATCCAGCGAGGCCGGCACCTCGTGGTTGATCGCGGCGCCCGTCACCAGTCAACCCTGACCGCGGGCGGGTGCTCCGTGTGCACCCCGTCATAGCCGCTCGAAGCCGCGGTAGCGCTCCCAGTCGGTGACGGCGGCCTCGAAGGCCGTCAGCTCGACGTCGGCGGCGTTGACGTAGTGGGCCACCACCTCGTCGCCGAAGGCGCCGCGGGCCACGTCGCTCGGTGGCGAACAGGTCCCGGGCGTCGCGCAGCGTCGAGGGCAGTCGGGGCTTGTCGGTGGCGTGGTAGGCGTTGCCCTCGGAGACGGGCTCGAGCTCAAGTTTGCTATCGACCCCGTGCAGGCCGGCGGCGATCATCGCGCTCAGCGCCATGTACGGATTGAGGTCCGAGCCGCCCGCGCGCAGCTCGAAGCGCAGCCCCTGGCCGTGACCCACCACACGCAGCGCGCAGGTGCGGTTGTCCTGGCCCCAGGCGACCGTCGTGGGCCCGACCGAACCCCTCCACGAAGCGCTTGTAGGAGTTGATGTTGGGCGCCAGCAGCAGGGTCAGCTCGCGCAGGCACGCAGCCAGCTGGCCGGCCAGGAAGGACTCGAACAGCGCACGGTCGCCGGGCAGGGCGTTGTGTTCGTCGCCGTCGGCCAGCGAGAAGTGGATGTGGCACGAGCTGCCCTCGCGCTCGTCGAACTCGGCCATGTAGCTGATCGCCATCCCCTCCCCGGCGGCGATCTCCTTGTGGTGTCTGGACAGATGGGATGGTCGTTGGCGGTGCGCAGCGCGTCGGAGTAGTGGAAGTCGATCTCGTGCTGGCCGTAGTTGCACTCGCCCTTGAGTTCTCCACCGCCATCCCGGCGCCCTCCATGGCGTTGCGGATCCGGCGAATCAGCGGCTCCACCCGCGCGGTCCCCAGCATCGAGTAGTCGACGTTGTAGAGGTTGGCCGGATCGAGGTTGCGATAGGCCTTGTGCCACGCCGACTCGTAGGTCTCGCGGAAGACCATGAACTTGAACTCGGTGCCGGTGTTGGCGTAGGTCGACCCGCGCTCGGCCAGCCGCCCCGAGTTGGCGGCGCAGGTGATCCGCGCGGCGAGGCGGGCGACGTCGGAGCCGCTCTCCGAGGCCAGATCGCAGAGGATCATCGCCGTACCCTCCTGCCACGGGACCGGGCGCAGGGTGGCCAGGTTGGGTCTTGTAGCACCAAAATCGCCGGAGCCCCGCTCCCAGGACGACATCTCGTAACCGTCGACGGTGTTCGAGGGCCTCGACGTCGACGGCGAGCAGGTAGTTGCAGCCCTCGGCGCTGTGCTCGACGACCTCGTCGACGAAGTGGCGAGCGGTCAGTCGCTTGCCCTGCAGGCGGCCCTGCATGTCGCACAGGGCGATCAGCACCGTGTCGATCTCGCCGGCCTCGACCCGGCTGCGGAGCTCCTCGAGCTTCATCCCACCACCCTCCGAATCCGTTATGGAGGCTGTCGCGCAAACCCTCGGACACCCTCTGTGTCGCGCGAAGGTATAGGAACCAGGCCTTAAACGCTAGGTTTCCGGCTGGTGGCCGATCTGATCAGAATCGTGGACCGTCTGGCCGGCCGTCTCGGGACCGTCGGCGGTGAGCCCGAGCCCCTGGACGGCGGCATCACCAACCGCAATTTCCGGGTGCGGTTCGGCGAGCGCGACTGCGTTCTGCGCCTGCCCGGCCGCGACACCGAGCTGCTGGGGATCGACCGCGCCGCCGAGCGGGTGGCCACCGAGCGCGCCGCCGCGCTGGGCATCGCTCCGCCGCTCATCGTCGCCGACGAGGAGTGCATGGTCACCGAGTGGCTGCCGGGCGGACCATCGACGGCGACCGCCTGCGCGCCGACCCGTCGAGCGCGGCACGCGCCCTGCGCGCGTTCCATGACTCCGGGCTGCAGCTGCCGGCGCGCTTCTGGCTCCCCGACCTCCTGACCGACTACGCCCGCATCGTCGGCGAGCGCGGCGGTGCGGTGACCGATCCCTTCCGTCGCGCCCAGACCCTGGTGGCGCGGATCGCCGAGGTGCTCCCGCTGACCGCGCCCGCCCCGTGTCACAACGACCTGCTACCCGGCAACGTCCTCGCCACCGACGCCGACCCCGGCCACGCGCTGCTGGTGGACTGGGAGTACGCCGGGATGGGCCACCGCTATTTCGACCTCGCCAACCTGGCGGTCAACAACGCGTTCGACGAGGCCGCTCAGGATCGCCTCCTTCAGGCGTACTTCGACCAGCCCCCGGGGCCGGGCGCAGAGCCGCCCTGGCACTGATGATGCTCGTCTCCGACGCGCGCGAGGCCGCCTGGGGCGTCGTCCAGGGCTCCATCTCCGAGCTGGACTTCGATTTCGCCGACTACGCGCGCCAGCACTTCACCCGCCTGGAGCGCAATGCCTCAGACCCCCGACTGGAGGAGTGGATGCGTGCCGCGGCCCCGTGAGCTGCCTGATCGTGCCCGTGTTGTGATCATCGGCGGCGGGGTCGGAGGGGCCTCGATCGCTTATCACCTCGCCGAGCTGGGCGAGCGCGACGTCGTGCTGGTCGATCGCAACGAGCTCACCAGCGGCTCGACCTTTCACTCCGCCGGACTTGTCGGGCAGCTGCGCGGGAGCGTCTCGCTGACGCGCATGATGATGGACTCGGTGGCGCTCTACCGGACGCTGGACTGCGGCTGGGTGGAGTGCGGCGGCCTCCGCCTGGCCTGCAGCGAGGAGCGCGAGCAGGAGGTCATGCGCCAGGTGGCCTGGTCCAAGACGTTCGGGCTACCGCTGGAGCTGCTCTCCGCCGAGGAGGCCCAGACGCTGTTCCCGCTGATGGTCACCGATGGGGTGCGCTGTGCCTCCTATCTGCCCACCGACGGCTACCTGGACCCGTCGCTGCTGACCTACGCGCTGGTCGAGGGGGCGCGGCGCGGCGGCTGCCAGGTGTTCACCCACACGCGCGTGCACGACATCGTGGTGACGGAGGGGCGGGTGCGCGGCATCAAGACCGAGTGGGGCGACATCGAGGCCGAGGTCGTGGTCAACGCCGCGGGCATGTACGCCGCCGAGATCGGCCGACTGGCCGGGGTGCGGGTGCCGGTCATCCCTTTTGCGCACGAGTACCTCGTCACCCAGCCGTTCCGCGACCGGACCCCGACCCATCCGGGCGGGGACTTCGTCCATCTGCCCACCCTGCGCGACCCCGACAACCTCGTCTACTTCCGCGAGGAGGGCGCGGGACTGGTGATGGGCGGCTACGAGCGCGACAGCGCGCCGTGGTTCCTCGACGAGGATGCGGTCGACCGCATCCCGCCGGACTTCAACGGCCGGCTTCTGGAGGAGGACTGGCCGCGCTTTGAGGAGATCGCCCAGAACTCCTCCAAGCGCGTGCCCGCGATGGAGGACGTCAAGGTCACGCGGCTGATCAACGGCCCCGAGGCCTTCACCCCCGACAACGAGTTCTGCCTGGGCGAGACCGATGTCCGCGGCCTGTTCGTGGCCGCCGGCTTCTGCGCCCACGGGCTCGCCGGGGCCGGCGGGATCGGCAGGGTGATGGCGGAGTGGATCGTCGCCGGGGAGCCGTCGCTGGACGTCTGGGAGATGGACATCCGCCGCTTCGGCCCGCAGTATCGGTCGCCCCGCTACTCGCTGGCGCGCGCCACCGAGGTCTACGAGACCTACTACGACATCCGCTACCCCGGCCACGAGCGCCAGGCGGGGCGGCCGCTGCGCACCTCGAGCGCCTACCCCTGGCACCGCGATCACGGCGCCGCCTTCGGCGAGAAGTCGGGGTGGGAGCGCGTGAACTGGTATGAGTCGAACGCGCCCGCGGGAGACGAGAGCCTGCGTCCGCGCGGCTGGGCGGGCCGCCACTGGTCCCCGGCTATCGGCGCCGAGGCGATCGCCACCCGGACGACCGCCGCCCTCTATGACGAGTCGTCCTTCGCCAAGCTCGAGGTGGCGGGACCGGGCGCGGCGCAGCTGCTCGAGCGGCTCTGCGACAACCGCATCGCCGACGAGGTGGGGCGGATCACCTACACCCAGATGCTCAACCGCCGGGGCGGGATCGAGTGCGACTTCACGGTGACGCGCGTCGCGGACGAGGCCTTCCAGATCGTGACCGGGACCGCGTTCGGCAACCACGACGCCGCGTGGATCCGCCGCCACCTCCCCCACGACGGGTCGGTGACCCTGTCGGATGTCACCTCACGCTGGGCCTGCTTTGCCCTGTGGGGGCCCAAGTCGGGGGAGATCCTACGCCCGCTGACGCCCGATCCGCTGGACTTCGGCTACATGCGGATGCGCGAGATCGCCGTCGGCGACGTTCCGGTGCGGGCGCTGCGTGTCACCTTCGTCGGCGAGGCGGGGTGGGAGCTGTACTGCCCCACCGAGTACGGGGCCGGCCTGTGGCGGGCGCTGTGGGAGTCAGGGCGGCCGCACGGCCTGATGGCCGGCGGCTACCGCGCGATCGACTCGCTGCGCCTGGAGAAGGGCTACCGGGTGTGGGCCGCCGACATCACCCCGGACGAGACCCCGCTGGAGGCGGGACTGGAGTTCTGCGTGCGCGAGGACCGCTCCTTCGTCGGCGCCGACGCCCTCCGTGATCCTGACCGGCGGTTGCGCTGCCTGGTCCTGGAGGATCCGCGCTCAGTGGCGCTGGGCAACGAGCCGGTCCGCGTCGGGGAGGAGATCTGCGGGCGCGTCACCACCGGGGGCTACGGCTACACGGTGCAGCGGTCGATCGCCTACGCGTACCTGCCCGTCGAGCACGGGATCGGCACCGAGGTCCACGTCGACATCTTCGGTCAGTGGGTCCCCGGGGAGGTGGCGGCCGAGCCGCTGCTGGATCCCGAGGGTGCCCGCATGCGCACGATCGCCTGAAAAGCGGGTTGCATCTACGCCCCAAAGGGATAGGATCGGGAATCTCGTGACGTGGGGATTTCTGTGGCTGATGCTCGCGCTCAAGCTGCCGATTGCGGCGCTGATCTACCTGGTCTGGTGGGCGATCAAGCAAGAGCCCGAGGACGAGACCTCGTCTGACGACGACGGCGGCATCAAGCGCCATCGCCCGCACCCGCGCCAGCCGTTCCCCCGCCGCCCGCGGCGTGGCCCCCACGGCGACCCCGCTCCGCAGCCCCCCGCGCGGGTCCGGACGGTGCGCGCGCGCGCCCGCACGGTCGGGCACTGAGAGGTCGCGACCGCGGCTGACCCGCGACGTGACCTGCGTCGCTGTCAGACTTGCCGCCCATGAACGGTGAGAGCGCACATACGGCCACGGCGAGCGGTCGCGAGGCAGCGGTCTCGGTCCTCTCCGACGGCACGATCACGCGCATGGTGGAGGAGGGCCGGATTCGCATCGACCCCTGGGATCCCGGGCTGGTGCAGCCCGCGAGCGTCGACCTGCGGCTCGGCGACTCCTTCCGGGTCTTCCACAACCATCTCGCCACGGCGATCGATCTGCGCCGCCCCCCCGAGCACCTCACCGAGGAGGTCGTCGTTCCCGAGGGCGAGTCCTTCGTCATCCATCCCGGGGAGTTCTGCCTCGGGCGCACGCTGGAGTGGGTGGAGCTGCCCGACGACATCGTGGCCCGGATCGAGGGCAAGTCCAGCCTCGGGCGCCTGGGCCTGATCGTCCATGCCACCGCGGGCTTCTGCGACCCCGGCTGGAAGGGCACGCTGACCCTGGAGCTCAACAACCTCACCCGTGTCCCCATCATCCTGCACCCCGGGCTCGAGATCGCCCAGCTCTCGTTCATGATGCTCGACCGCCCCGCCCTCCGGCCCTACGGCAGCCCCGATCTGGGCAGCCACTACCAGGGCCAGCGCGCGGCCACAGCCAGCCGGTACCGGTCGGGGCGGGTGGGGACTGATTCCGGCGATTTGGGATAGGCTCGGGCCCCGCGATGTCCGCCCTGCTGATCACCGCCGCCGGCGAGTCCTCCAAGGTGCCGTTCTACATCATCGGCGGGGCGTTTGCGCTCTACGCGGTGATCCTCTCCACCATCGGCATCCAGCGGCCCGACTTCCCCGGCAACATGCGGGGCCAGCGCGGGGTCATCACCCTCACGGCGGTGATCGCGGTGCTGGCCGTCGGCACCGCCATCCTCACCTCCTGACGCCGGTGACGTCGTCGTGACGGCGTCATGACGTCGGTGTGCCCGTGTGGCCGGCGGCCGGGGCCGGGTAAGTAAAGTCCGAAGCGCAAGGTCGTCGACGCCCGTTTGACGCAAGGCGGCCTCCGGTAACCGCGTCAAGGAGCGCAATGACCACCGAGACTCAGCAAGGGACGGACGGGGGCGGCGTAGCGACGTCAGCCCACACCCTCACCGTCACCGATAACCGAACCGGCAAGCAGTACGAGATCCCGATCGAGGACAACACGATCCGGGCGACCGAGCTGCGCAAGATCAAGACCCACGACGACGACTTCGGGTTGATGACCTACGACCCCGCCTACATGGCGACGGCGTCGTGTCGCTCGGCCATCACCTACATCGACGGCGACAAGGGGATCCTGGAGTACCGCGGGTACCCGATCGAGCAGCTGGCCGAGAAGTCCAGCTACCTGGAGGTCGCCTACCTGCTCATCCATGGTGAGCTGCCCACCCAGCCGCAGCTGGACGAGTGGGATCACCTCATCACGATCCACACCTTCGTCCACGAGAACGTCAAGGAGTTCATGCAGGGGTTCCGCTACGACGCGCACCCCATGGGCATGCTGCTGGCCTCGGTCGGCGCGCTGTCGACCTTCTATCCCGAGGCGTCGGCGATCAAGGAGTCAGATACCCGCTACCTCCAGGTCATCCGCCTCCTGGCCAAGATGCCCACGCTGGCGGCGTTCTCCTACCGCCACAACCGGGGCATGCCCTACGTCTATCCCGACAACGACCTCAGCTACGCGGGCAACTTCCTCTCGATGATCTACAAGATCGCCGAGCTCAAGTACGAGCCCGATCCGCGGCTGGAGCACGCCCTGGACGTGCTGTTCATCCTGCACGCCGATCACGAGCAGAACTGCTCGACGAGCGCGGTGCGCAGTGTGGGCTCCTCCCAGGTCGATCCCTACTCCGCGGTGGCTGCGGGCGTAGCGGCGCTCTACGGGCCGCTGCACGGCGGCGCCAACGAGGCGGTGCTGCGGATGCTGCGCCGGATCGAGACCAAGGAGAACATCCCCGACTTCATCGATCGGGTCAAGAAGGGCGACGAGAAGCTCATGGGCTTCGGCCACCGGGTCTACAAGAACTTCGACCCGCGGGCCAAGATCATCAAGAAGGCCGTCGACGAGGTCTTCGAGGTCACGGGCCTCAACCCGCTGCTGCACATCGCCACCGAGTTGGAGAAGATCGCGCTCGAGGACGACTACTTCGTCAGTCGCAAGCTCTACCCCAACGTCGACTTCTACTCCGGCCTCATCTATGAGGCCCTGGGCATGCCGGTGGAGATGTTCCCGGTGCTGTTCGCCATCGGGCGCACCAGCGGCTGGATCGCCCAGTGGCTGGAGATGATCGACGACCCCGAGCAGAAGATCGCGCGGCCGCGCCAGATCTACACCGGCGGTCGCGGGCTGGACTACGTCCCGATCAGCGAGCGCTCGTAGCCGCATCAGTGACGGCGGGCACAGTGAGTGCCCGGCGGTCGTCCTAGATTTGAGGGCGTGGACATCCACGCCCTCACGGACGGCCGCGTCGTCGTCGTCCGGCCCATCCGCTCCGATGACGTCGATCGGCTGCGGGCCGCCCACGGCCGGCTCTCCGCGCTGACGCGCTACCGGCGCTTCATGACCGCCAAGCCGTACCTCAGCGCCGCCGATGCCACCTACCTGTCGGTCATCGACGGATGCCACCACTACGCGTTGGTCGCCACATTCGCCGACCGCCCGGAGACCGAGGAGGCGATCATCGCCGTCGCCCGTTTCGTGCGCTCGCCCGAGAACCCCGCGGTCGCGGAGTTCGCGATCGTGGTCGGCGACGACTGGCAGGGCGAGGGCATCGGCCGCGAGCTCATGGGTCGCCTCGTCGACGCCGCCGTCTCGCGCGGGGTGCGCCGGTTCGAGGCCACGATGCTCGCCGACAATGTCGCCATCCAGCGGCTGTCCGAGCGCTTCGCCGCCGGGCCGCTGCGCCGCGTGCGCCGGGGCAACACCTTCGAGGTCGAGTTCGACCTGCCCAGCCGGGCCGCCACCGCTCCTGCGATCATCGCCGGGTGCGCTGGAAGCTGACCGAACGCACCGGTCCCAAGGTGCGGCGGTCCTCCTTTGATGACGTCGACGGGGCGCTTGACGCGCTGGAGTCGCGCGGACGGGAGCTGGCCAAGGTGAGGGCGGGTGGGATCGGGTCCTCGGTGGACGTCAAGTACAAGCGCTTCGAGCCCCAGGAGCGGGTGGTGGCGCGGCTGGAGCTCGCCGGGCCCGAGCGCTTTGTCCCCAGCGTGCGGGTCGGCGTCGACGTGCGCGGCGACGGCTCGGTGGAGGCCTTCCGCGGCCGGGTGCGCCGGGAGATCATCTCCGAGGAGCGGGGCGAGAGCCCCTACGCGGCGCTGCGCCGCGTCGTCAGCCAGCGCTAGGGGGAGACCGTGCCCGTCGTGGCCGTTCGGCTCGTCATGTAGCCGGAGCCCAGGAACGTCGTGAACGCGACCACGGACCCCTTGACCGCGTTGAGCCGGCGGGGCGAATCGGCGAGCGTCTCGTCTGACTCGAGCAGCGCCCCGGTGGCCGGGTCGAAGATCAGCGTGTAGGTGATCGGCTCCCCGCTGTAGCCGGAGTCGAGGCTGACCGCGGCGCCGGGGCGCCCGGCGCGATCGACCGTCGTCCCCTCATTGACCACGCCGGGGCCGACGCCAGCACCCGCAACAGCACGGCCTGCGCGTCGCCGGGATCGGCCGGCTGCGCGTCAACCCCACGAGATCGGCGAACTCCCACCCCGGCGCCCAGCCGCCGCTGCGGCTTCCGGGCGCGAGCAGGTGCGCGGCCACCGCGCGCGACGCGCTGAGCGCCGGCACCGCGCTGCGCGTGCGCCATGCCGCGGAGGTGACCGGAGCCGGCCTGCCCTGGGTGCCGTGGCCGCGCAAGCGCCAGCTGCGGACCTTCACGTAGGCGAACGGCCTGCCCGTGGGCCAGGCCGGAGAGCTCTGGCTCGCGGCCACGGCGCTCAGCCGCAGGAGCACGTCGTTCCCCGACGGGGGCACGGGCGACAGGAACACCAGCGGTCTCGGCGTCGTCGGGTAGGTCTTGCTGCCCCAGTCGAACAGCACGTGGCCGATGAGCCAGACGCACTCGGCCAGGAGCGCGGCGAAGATCAGCCCGTTGACGATCGAACGACCGCGGATGTGCGCCATCGCCTCAGAGGACCAGTGTCTGGCCGTGGCGTCGCAGCCAGCGCGACTGCTGTCGGTAGTCCGGGCACCAGCGCTCGAGCAGCGCCCAGAACCGGGGCGAGTGATCCATCACCTCAAGGTGGCAGACCTCGTGCCAGACGACGTAATCGAGCACCTCCTCGGGCGCGAGCAGGAGCCGCCAGTTGAAGCTCATCGCGCCCGTGCGCGAGCAGCTCGCCCAGCGGGTCCGCTGCCCCCGGATCGTGAGCTTGGTGTAGGAGCTTCCGGCCAGCGCGCAGGCTCGCTCCAGCCGGGGGGCGATCTCGCCGCGCGCGGCGCGGCGGTACCAGCGCTCCAGCGCGGGCTTGCCCTCGGCGCCGGCCGGCACCCACAGCTCCGCACCGCGGCGATGCACCCGCGTGCGGCCGGGGTCGGGGTGGAGGTGGAGAAGCTCGCCCAGGTAGGGGACGGCCCCGCCGCGCGCCGCGACCGCCTGCTGGGCGTGGACCAGCTCGTTCAACCGGCGGCGGATCCAGGGCTCGAGCTCGCGGATCGCCGCCGCCGCCTCGCGCTCGGCGGCGCGTCGCGGCAGCACGACCTCGACGCCGTCGGCGTCCACGTTGACGCGGATGCGCCGGGCGCGCTCCGAGCGCCTGACCCTGTAGTCGATCTCCTGCCTGTATTCGATCTCCGGCATGCCGTTGATTGAGAGTACGGTCCAGGGCCGACATGCCCTCGTTCCCGGACCCGACCGACTCCCTCGCCACGGCGGCGGTGGCGCTGCGGCTGGCCGCCGAGCGCGACATCCCCGAGGTGCTCATCGCCCACCAGGACGATCCCGAGCTGCACCGCCGTCTCGGTCTGGTCCGCCCACCCAGCGGCGCCGAGCTCGGCCGTCGCGTGGAGGGAGGCGCCGGCGATCGGGCGGCCGGCACCGGTCTGTGGCTGACCATCGTCGCCGCCGGCGCCGACGAGTGCATCGGCCAGATCGACGTCCACGACGTCGATTGGGACCACTCCCGAGCCGAGCTGGGCATCTGGATCGCGCCGCCGCACCGTGGCCGTGGCGTGGGCGCCGACGCCCTGCGCCTGGCCGGCGGCTGGCTGCTGAGCGCATGCGGCCTGGTGCGCGTGCAGCTCGTCACCGAGCCCGGCAACGCCGCGATGGTGGCGGCGGCGCGGCGGGCCGGCTTCCGCGAGGAGGGGGTCCTGCGGGGCTACCGGCGCGAGTGCGGCCGGCGCGTCGACGTCACGATGTTCTCGCTCGTCGCCGCCGACCTGGTCGCGTCGGTGTGAGGAGTGGCGCGTCACGCTGCCCGCCGGGGGTCCGCCCCCCGTTCGAGGTCTACGTCAACGGCGTGCCCCAGGAGCTGGGCGCGGACTACCGGATCTCCGAGGGCGTGCTGGTCTTCGAGCGTGAGCTGGTGAGCCAGAAGCTCGGGCTCTGGGCGTGGTTCATGGGCTTCTGGGGGATCGGGACCTACAAGCGCAACGACGAGGTCGATGTGCGCTACGAGATCGACGGGCAACCGACGGTCGCCCACGCCCTGAAGATCACGCCACCGCCGTCTTGACGACCTCGCGCGCCACCCACGGGCGGTGCAGGCGCAGGGCCGACAGGATCGCGCGGGTCGCGTGGGACCGGTTCAGCGTGTAGAAGTGGACGCCCGGCGCCCCGCGGGCCAGCAGCTCGGCGCACTGCAGGGTGGCGTAGGAGACGCCCAGCTGGAGCACGGCGTCGGGGTCGTGCGAGCGCCACTCGAGCGCCTCGAGCAGCGCCGGCGGGATCGTCGCCCCGCACATGCCGGTGATCGTCTTGATCTGGCGCAGATCGGTGATCGGCATCACGCCGGGGAGGATCGGCACGTCGATGCCGGCCGCGCGGGCCTCGTCCACGAAGCGGAAGTACAGCTCGGTGTCGAAGAACAGCTGCGTGATCAGGAACGAGACCCCGTTGTCGATCTTGTCCTTGAGGAAGCGCAGGTCGTGGGCCAGGTCCGGGCGCCTCGGGATGGACCTCGGGGAAGCACGCGCCGCCGATGCAGATGTCGTGGTCGGCGTGGATGAGCGCCGCCAGCTCGGTCGAGTACCGCAGGCCGCCGGGATGGGGCCTCCAATCGCTCTCACCGCGGGGCGGGTCGCCGCGCAGGGCCAGGATGTTCTCGATCCCGGACTGGCGCATGTCGGCGATCACGTCGTGAGCTCCTCGCGCGTGGACGCCCACGCAGCTGAGATGGGCCATCGCCTCGATCCCCAGCTCCTGCTTGATCCACTTGGTCAGCTCCAGCGTGCGCCCGCGTGACGCGCCGCCGGCGCCGTAGGTCACCGAGACGAACGCGGGCGAGAGCTGCCGCAGCGACTCCAGGGCGAGCCCGAGGACCCGCTCGCCGGCGTCGCTCTTGGGCGGGAAGAACTCGAAGGAGAAGATCGGCTCGTCGGCCTCCTCCAGGATCTGATCGATGCGCATATCGCGGCAGCCTACCAACCTTGACAAGCTTTGTCAAGGTTAGGATCGGGGGCGCGTTACACGGCCGACCAGCGCTCGACGTCCCCATCGGGCTCGGCGCGCACGCGCCCCTGACCTCGAAGGTGGCGCAGGTAGGAGAGCGTCTCGGACAGGAACCACGTCGCGTTGCGGACGTCGACCGGCTGGCTGTAGACGTCGGGGGGGATGTCCAGCGCGGTCTTGGCCTCGGTGCGGACGGCGCCGAGGACCGCCTCCAGCCGCTCGGCGACCAGGGCGCGGTTGCCCTCGATGTGCCCGTGGACGTCGACGAACGGCTTGCCGTGGCCCGATAGCGCGAGCCGCGCGTCGAGCACGTCGACCTTGTCCAGGGAGCCCAGGAACTCGCCCACCGGATCGGGCGTATAGCCGTAGTCGTAGAACAGCGAGATCCGGCCCAGGACGTGGTCGCCGGAGATGAGGATCCGGCGCTCGGGCTGGTACAGGCAGACATGCGACGGCGCGTGGCCCGGAGTCTCGTACACCGTCCACTCGCCCAGGTCGGTCTCGATCCGCACTCCCTCGACGAGCGCGTGATCGGGCTCGATCACCTTGGCGACGCCCGAGGGGAAGTGCTTGGCCCGCTCGGCGTATGCGGCCAGGGCCCGGCGTGGGACCCCGCTCTGGCGCCCGACCTCCAGGCGCCGTTCCAGGGCCGCCTGAGGATCGTCGGCGCCGGCGGTGGCGTGGGCGTGGTTGGGGTGCAGCCACAGCTCGCACCCGGCCCGCTCCATGATCGGCGCCGCCTGGCCCCAATGGTCGGAGTGGGCATGGGTGCAGGCCAGCAGCCCGACGTGCTCGATGCGCAGGTTGACCTGGTCCATGGCCCGCTCCAGTTGCGCCAGCGAGCCGGGCTCGTGCATGCCGGTGTCGACGAGCACGATTCCGGGCCCGGCGGCGATCGCCCACGCGTTGCAGTGCGGGACGCCGGGCCACGGCAGGGGGAGCCGCAGCCGCCACAGTCCGGGCAGGACGCGCTCACCGCGTCCCAGCTCTTTCTGGCGCGTTGGCGGGGCCACGGTCTCAGACGTTATTGACGATGCGTAGACTGCGGCGCCTTGGCCAGCACGTCGGACATCGCCAAGCGGTACTTCGCCGCGCTCGCGGCCCACGACCTCGACGACGCCACGGCGTGCTGGAAGCCGGGGGCGATCGACCGCCTCGTCGGCGCCCAGGACCTCGTCGCGCCCGACGGCATCCGCGCCTACTTCTCCGAGCTCTTCGCCGCCTTCCCGGACTTCGAGCTGGAGGTGGTGGAGCTCACCACCGCGCGTCACCGCACTGCGGTGCGCTGGCGGGCCCTCGGCACCTTCGCCGGTCCCGGCGCCTTCCAGGGCTTTGCCCCCAACCATGCGCGGGTGGAGATCGAGGGCTGTGACGTCGTCACCGTCGAGGACGAGCTCATCGTCCACAACGACGCCTACATCGACAGCGGCGACCTCGCCCGTCAGCTCGGGCTGCTGCCGGCCGCCGGGACCAAAGCCGAGGCGCGGCTGACCCGCCTGGCCAACGCGCGCACCAGGCTGCCCGCGCGCTGCACGGCGTGTCGACCGAGGCGATCGCCGACGGTGTCTGGGTCGTCCGCGGGCGGCTTCCCGCTCAAGCTGATGAACGTCTATCTCATCGCGCGACGGCGACGGGGTGACCGTGTTCGACGCCGGGATCGAGGCGATGGGCCAGGGCCTGCGCGCGGTCGTGCGCCCAGCATGGCGGCGCCCGCCGCGTGGTCCTCGGCCACGCCGACCGCCGATCATCGTGGTGCCGCACCCGCGCTCCGCGTGCCGGTCTTCTGCCATCCCGCTCGAGCACGACACCGCCGTCAAGGACGAGCCGCTGCGCGACTACTGGGACATCGGCAAGCTGCGCCGGTACGCGCGGCCCTACTTCAAGCGGATGCTCCCCGCCTGGGACGGCGGCGCGGTGGCGATCGACGGCACGGTCAGCGAGGGCGACGAGGTGGCCGGCTTCGAGGTCGTGGAGCTCCCCGGCCACGCGCCGGGCCTGATCGGCCTCTTCCGCAGGTCCGATCGGCTGGCCCTCGTCTCCGACACCGTGTACACGCTGGACATCCAGACCGGCCGCAAGGGCGGCCCGCGCGTCCCGCACCCGGCGTTCGACGTCGACGTCGAGCAGGCGCGCGCCTCGATCCGCAAGCTCGCCGCGCTCGGGCCCGAGGTGGCCTGGGCCGGGCACGCCGATCCGGTCACGGGCGACGTCCGCCGACAGCTTGAGCAGGCGGCCGAGGCGCCCTGATGGGGCGGCGCTCGCGCGAGAGGGCCAAGCAGAACGCGCTCAGCGCGCCGGTGACCGAGTACCGCGATGGCGACGGCAACGTCCTGGCCCTGCGCGGCGTGCTCACCCCGGCCACGCGGCGCATGTACACCGAGACGCTGTCCGGCGGCCTGCACCGCGAGGACGCCCGGGCCCGCGCGATCGAGATGCTGTTCGAGCGGCTGACGGTGTCCTGGACGATCTCCGAGATCCAGACCTCACGCCAGAAGGAGCTGTTGGCGCGCTACCGGATGGCCACGGCGGCCGAGCGCGAGTTCGTGCTCGCCTCCCTGCGCACGCATATGGCCGAGAACTTCCCGGAGCTCGAGGCGCCATGACGGCGGCGCTCCCCGACCCCGACGCCTTCGCCGCGCTCCTGTGCGACTGGTGCATGGAGGTGGCGCCGGGAGATCGGGTGGGCATCATGTCCACGACCCTGGCCCAGGACGCTGGCGGCGGCGCTCCACCGCGCCGTGCTGACGCGCGACGCGTGGCCCTACGTGGTCCTCGAGCCGCCGGGGCTCGCCGCCGACCTCTACCGCCATGCCCATCGGCGCCATCGCTCGAGCCGCCGCCGACCCACCTGGCGCTCGCGGGGGCGCTCGACGCCTTCGTCCGGATCGATGCGCCGGCCAACACCACCGAGCTCGCCGATGCCGATCCCGCCGTCGTCGCCGCGGTGGCCACGGCGCGTCAGCCGGTTCAGGAGTCGATGCTCAAGCTGCGCTGGACGGGCACGATCCTGCCCACCCCGGCGCTGGCCCAGCAGGCCCAGATGAGCACGGGCGCGTACGCCGCCTTCGTGACCCGCGCGCTCTTCCTCGACCGTCCGGACCCGGTGCAGGCGTGGCGCGACCTCAGCGCCACGCCAGGAGGCGTTGGTGGCTCGGCTGAGCGCGGCGTCGGAGATCCGCATCGAGGCCGAGGGCACGGACGTCCGCCTCAACGTCGCCGGTCGCACCTGGATCAACTCCGATGGCCATCACAACATGCCCAGCGGCGAGGTCTTCACGGGACCCCACGAGGACTCGGCCACCGGCACCATCCGCTTCACCGTGCCCACGGGGCCCCGCGGAGTGACGGTCACCGGCGTCGAGCTGCGCTTCGAGGAGGGCAAGGTGGTGTCGGCCAAGGCCGACCGCGGCGACGAATACCTCCAGGCGGCGCTGGCCACCGACGCCGGCGCGCGCTACCTGGGCGAGCTCGGCATCGGCACCAACGCCGGCATCGACCGCGCCACCGGCCACATCCTCCTCGACGAGAAGATGGCCGGCACGGTCCACCTCGCGCTGGGGCGCTCCTATCCGGAGACCGGCGGGACCAACGACTCCGCCCTGCACTGGGACCTGATCTGCGACCTGCGCGACGGCGGCCGGCTGAGCGCCGACGGCGAGCCGATCGTGCAGGACGGCGCGCTCATGCTCTAGGCCGGCCCCCCGCTCTCGGCCTCCCGCGGCGCGCTCACGCCTGTGTGAGCGCTCACATGCTATTAACGAGTCGTTCCCCTGGTGTCCAGTACTTTGGTCTGCAATGCGCCGCACGAAGATCGTCGCCACCATCGGTCCCGCCTCGCGTGATCCCGAGACGCTCGCCCGCATGGTCGCGGCCGGTCTCGACGTCGCGCGCCTGAACTTCTCGCACGGCGACCGCGAGATGCATGCCGAGAACGCGGCGCGCGTGCGCGCGGCGTCGGCCGCCGTCGGGCGCCCGGTGGCGATCCTCCAGGACCTGCCCGGGCCCAAGCTGCGCATCGGCCCGCTCGTGGACGACCGGGTCGAGCTCAAGCCCGGCGAGCGCCTGGTGCTCGCCTGCGGCAGCTCCGATCGCGGCGACGGCGAGCGCATGTCGGTGTCCTGGGCCGGTCTGGCGGAGTGCGTGGACCCCGATGACGTCATCTACCTCGCCGACGGCGCCATCCGCCTGCGCGTCGAGAGGGTCCGGGGCGGCGAATGCGAGGTGGAGACGCTGGTCGAGGTCGGCGGCTCGGTCGCCTCGCGCCAGGGCCTGAACATCCCCGGCAACACGCGCGGCCTGGTGGCGGTTCCCGAGGAGGACCTCGACATGCTGCGCTTCGGCGAGTCGATCGGCGTCGATGTCGTCGCCCTGTCGTTCGTGCGCAGCGCCGAGGACGTGGAGTACGTGCGCCGGCACACGCGGCTGCCCCTCGTGGCCAAGATCGAGAAGCCCCAGGCGGTCGACGACGCCGAGGAGATCATCCGCGCCGCCGACACCGTGATGGTGGCGCGCGGTGACCTGGGCATCGAGCTGCCCATCGAGGACGTGCCGATCGTCCAGAAGCAGCTGCTGCGGATCGCCGGTCGGCTGGCCCGCCCCTCGATCACCGCCACCCAGATGCTCGACTCGATGGTGTCGTCGTCGCGCCCGACCCGGGCCGAGGCCACCGACGTCGCCAACGCCATCCTCGACGGAACCGACGCCGTGATGCTCTCCCAGGAGACCGCCGTCGGCGCCTACCCGGTCGAGGCGGTGGAGATGATGGCCTCGATCGCCGAGCGCACCGAGAGCGTCCTGCCCTACCGCGAGTGGAACGAGAACCGCGTGCGCCGCGACGCGCGCGACCCGGCCTACACGATCGCCTACAGCGCCTGCGCCGCCGCCCGCGATCTCGGTCTGGCCGCGCTCGTCGTGCCCACCCTGTCGGGGCGCTCGGCTCGGCTGATCTCCGCGCACCGCCCGTCGGTCCCGATCTACTGCCTCTCGCCCGGCCGTGAGACCGTCCGCCGCTGCAACTTCATGTGGGGCGTGCAGGCCGAGTCGATCCGCCGCCACGAGGTCACCGAGGAGCTCATCGCCGACAGCGCCCGGCGCGTGGTGGAGCTCGGCTGGGTCCAGCACGGCCAGCGGATCGGGATCACCGCCGGCCTGCCCAGCGGGCGGCCCGGGACCACGAGCCTGTTCCAGGTCCAAGAGGTCTAGCGCCCCCGCACCGGCGGAGCCCCGGCACGCGAGGCTCCGTCGCCGCCGGCTGGGGGTGCGGGATGTTGCGGCGGGGGTCGTGGGAGATGACCATCACTGGGTAACGCTTATCGCCCATGGTTCCCTGCACTCGGCGAGTTTTGGGAGCAAATGGCCGCTCTGAGAGGGCCACAATCTCCCAACCCCGTCTCGCGGGCGGCCCCAGCCCGCGACCCCTCCTCCTCAGCCGCAGTTGAAGTGCGCCGATACCCCGCGGCAACGCCAGACGGCGCCCCGCAACCCAAACGAAAGCGCCGCTACGCCGCGGCGCGCCCGTAGAACTCGGCCTCGAGCTCACCCAGCTCGGTCGCCGGCGGATCGCCGTAGAACCACTCCCGCGCGATCCGGTGGAAGTTGCCCTCGGCGTGGAGCTGGGCGATGACGGCCAGCGTGAGCACCTCCATGCGCCGTCCGAAGATGTGGTCGGGCGGCGCGGACTCGTGGCGCAGGTAGCCGAAGTACTCCGAGCGCGGGTCGCTCATGTCGATCAGCACCTGGGTGGCGTACTCGGGCGTGAGCTCGACCGCGCGGTCGGAGGTGTACCAGGAGGTCGCGGCCTGGAAGTGGGCCAGCACGCGGTCGGGGTTGAACTTCTCCGGGTTGCGGAAGAACCCGACCTCGGTGCCCAGGCGCATGATCGTCTCGGTGTCGCCCTCGATGATCGCCCGGGCCACGGCGATCTCCAGCTCCACCGCGCCGGGCGGCATCCGCTTGAACAGCCCGAAGTCGAAGAACGCCATCCGCCCGTCGTCGAGCAGCATCGAGTTGCCCGGGTGCGGGTCGCCGGAGAACTGCCCGTGGCGGTACAGGCACCCGAAGTAGAAGCGGAAGAGGATCTCGCCGATCCGGTCGCGGTCGGCCTGCGCGTAGGCGCGCAGGTCCTCGAAGCCGGTCCCGCTGACGTACTCGGACACCATCACCCGCTCGCGTGACAGCGAGCTGACCACGTCGGGGATGGCGATGAACGGGTGGCCGCGGAAGATGCGAGCCAGCGAGCGCTGGTTCTGGGCCTCGAGCTCGTAGTCGAGCTCCTCTTGGACGCGGGCGCGGATCTCCTCGCCGATGGCCTTGGGGTCCAGGCCGGGCGCGATCCGCTTGACCAGGCGCAGGATCAGCCCCAGGTTCTGCATGTCGGCGCGGACGGCGGCCGCCACGCCCGGGTACTGGACCTTGACCGCCACGGCGCCGCCCGTCGGTGAGCCGCGCGCGGTAGACCTGCCCGATCGAGGCGGCGGCGATCGGCTCCTCGTCGAACTCGTCGAAGACCTCGGACAGCCGCTCGCCCAGCTCCTCCTCGATGACCTTGCGCATGTCGCGGAAGGTGACCGTCGGGGCGGCGTCGCGCAGGACGGCGAGCTTGCGCTGGAACTCCTCGCGGTACTCCTCGGGCACCATCCCGACGTCGAGGAAGGACAGCACCTGGCCCACCTTCATCGCCGCGCCCTTCATCGTCCCCAGCGCGGCGACGATCTGCTCGGCGGCCTCGAGCTGGCGGCGCTCGAGCGCCACCTGGCGCCCCTCCGGCGTGCGGGCGACGTTGGCCGCGCGAGTGCCGGCCTCCCTGATCACCTGACCGGCGGCGAGACCCCCGATCCGGGCGGTCCGCCCCACCCGGGATGTGGGGATCTTGTCCTTCGGCACGGCTCGGGATCAGTCCCGTCTTACCTGCGAGCCGGGGACGATGTCATCGGAGCCGTCGGGCCAGCGCACCCACGCCTTGTGGCCACCGTCGTAGTCGTCGCCGAGGAGGATGAGCGTCGCCGGCTCGCCCATCGCGGTGCACGACTCGCTCGCCCTCGGGGTCGACCCCGCGCCAGATGCGCACGAAGCGGTTGTGCTCCAGCTCGTCGGCGACCGTGGTCGGGTCGGTGTGCCCGGGGTGGATCCGCGTGGACGCCGGCAGCGCCAGCAGCTTGTCCATGATCGAGGTCTTCAGATCGGCGTAGGTGGTGTGCCCCGGCGCGCGGACGCCGCCGACCGAGCCCTTGAACAGCGTGTCCCCGGTGAACACGTCGGTGCCGTCGAACAGCAGCGACAGCATCCCCGCCGTATGGCCGGGCGTGTGGATCGTCTCGATCCGCAGGGCGCCGATCTCGATCGTCTCGCCGGGCTCCATCGTGCTCGGTCGCGCCCGGGACCTGGTCGCGCTCGAGCGGGTGGATGAGCACCGGGACGCCGGGGAAAGGCGCTCTTGACCGCGTCGAGCTCGGCGACGTGGTCGTGGTGGTGGTGGGTGAGGAGCACGTGGGTGAGCGTCAGCTGGCCGCGCTTGAGGAACTCCAGCAGCGGCGCCACGGGCCCGCCGGCGTCGACCATGACCGCGCTGCCCCCCAGCTCGTCGCCCACGATGTAGGTGTTGGACAGCCATCCATCGCTCATCGAGCGCTCGACGATCATGCGAGAGAGGCTATCGGAGCTCACCGCTTGCAGGCAGACATGAGCCTGATCCACACCTGCTACCGGATCACCGACATCGACCGTTCGGTCGCGTTCTACGAGGCCCTGGGCTTCCAGGAGATGCGCCGCGCGCCCATCCGCGACGAGGCGATCAACGTCTTCATGAACCAGCCCGAGGACGGCGACAACCCGCGTCTGGAGCTCACCTTCAACTTCGGCCAGACCGAGCCCTACGAGATCGGCACCGGCTACGGCCACATCGCCATCACCGCCGCCGATCTGGACCAGACCCTGGCCAACCTGTCCGAGCAGGGCATCGAGCCCGAGCGCCCGCCCTACACCATCAACGAGGGCGGCAACCGCCTGTGCTTCGTGCGCGATCCCGACGGCTACCGGATCGAGATCATCGAGCGGGGCTGAACGGGCGCGATGGTCGACACCGCCACCATGGCCAAGCTGCTGGAGCGCTTCGCCCAGGGCGTCGCCGCCCACGACCGGGAGAACCCCGACCACAACAGCTGGGGCATCGGGATGGCCCACTTCGACATCGAGCGGCTGGGCCTGGAGGAGGGCGAGGAGATCCTCCCCGGGATCGTGCTCCAGGCCGACGGCGGCGGCACCGGGAACTTCCGCGTCCTCTGCGACGGCGAGCACGACGGCGCCGGCGAGATGGAAGAGGAGGAGGTCGTGGACGCGGTCGCCTCCGAGGAGATCGGCGAGCCCGTCTACGTCGACGGCCCCGCCGAGCCGATCCGGCCACCGCTGTAGCGCCGCCGCCGCCGGCCGCCGGTCAGGCCACCGCTGCGGCCTCGCGGACCGCGACCCGCTCGGCCAGCCACTGCACCGTCGGGCAGCGCAGCCCGTGCCGCCGCGCCGGCGCGCAGCACGGCGCCGGCGATCGCGTCGAGCTCGGTCGGACGCCCGGCCGCGATGTCGCGCTGCATCGAGGAGCCCAGCTCGGCGTGCGCGGCGTCGAGCTCGGCCAGGGTGTCTGACGCCGTCAGCCCCGCGCCGTCGGCGTTGGCCACGGCCACCGTCTCCGAGACCGCGCCCTCCAGCGCCGAGCGCCAGCGCGGGTCGGAGCGCACGTAGCCGATCGGACGGTCCGAGGCGCTCGTGGTCAGCGCCAGTGCGCACAGCCGCGCGAGCTTTGACCACATCACCTGGGCCTCGCTGTCGCCGATCCGGGCCTCGAGCCCGGCGTCGCGCAGCAGCGTCGCGGCGTCCTGCAACGCCGGGCCCAGCTCGGGCCGCGCGCTGGCCATGTCCACCCGGACCCCCGGGCTGGTCTGCACGATCACGCCCGCGGACGGCCGATCGGACTCGATCCGGATCACCGCGGCCGCCACCCGCTCGGCGCCGAAGCGCGCCCGCAGCACGTCGAGGTGCTCGAGCCCGTTGAGCAGCGGCACCACGAGCCGGGGGGTCGCCGTGCACGCGCTCCAGCGCATCGGGCAGCCCGGTCGCCTTGGTGGCGACGAACAGCACGTCGAGCGGATCGCCGATCTCCGTCGGTGGCCACCCGCGGTCGCGCGCCGTGAACTCCTCGCCCAGGGCGCGGCTGGAGACCCTGAAGCCCGTCTGACCCAGCGCCGCCGCCGTCTCGGGGCGGGCCACCACCACCACGTCGGCGCCCGACGCGCGCCAGCGCGGCCGCCACGAACCCGCCGACCCCGCCGGCCCCGAGCACCGCCACCGCCGTCATGGCCGGTCGCCGCGCCGGGCGTCGCGGGCCCGCGCGCTCGAGACTCCCGTTGGGCCTCCCGATGGGCCTCGCGGATCTGGCGCTGGGCCTCGCGCTGGGCCTCGCGGAAGTGCTGCTGGATCTCCTGGCGCACGGACTTGGCGTCCCAGGCGCCGCCCTCGCGGCGCACCTCGGCCCACGCCGCGCGGGCCTGGCGCAGCGCCTTGAGCACCTGGGTGCGGGCGTCCTCGGCCGCGCGGGCGGCCTCGATCGCCTGCTGCTTGGCCCGCTGGCTGCGGGGCAGGTTGAACGACCACAGCCCGGTCTCGAGCAGCCGCGCCGCGCGCTCCAGGTCGTCGTCGACGGCGCGGCTGCAGCTCCTCGCCCCGCAGCCCCTCGCGGATCCGGCGCACGCGCGACTCGAGCGCGACCTCGGCCAGGCCGGCCAGCGCCCGGCCGGCGACGATCGGCTCGGGGTCGCGCGGGTCGATGCCGGCCTGGGCGGCGAGCTCGTCGCGGGCGACGTTGGCCAGCCGGTCGTGCAGCTCCAGCCACGCCGCGCGCAGCGCGGGCGTGCTGTCGATCATCCCCAGGAACAGCGGGATGAACTCGACGAGCTCCTCGGGCGCCTGGTCGAAGCGCTCGGTGTCCTCCTTGATCGCCCGGACCACCGCGGCGGTCAGCGATTCGTCGGGGCCGCGCTCGCGCAGCGCGCGGGCCATCCGCTCCACCGCCTCGTCGGCGGTGTCGAGGACCAGCGACTCCTTGGTGGGGAAGTAGTTGTAGATCGTCTTCTCCGACACGCCGACGCGGTCGGCGACCTCCGACACCTTCACGTTGTCGAAGCCCCGGGTGGCGAACATGGTCGTGGCGGCGTCGGAGATGAGCTGCCGGGTCAGGCGGCGCTTGCGCTCGCGCAGCCCCTCGTCGGGGTTGCGGGCGCGATGCCAGGCCTCCTGCGCCCGGCGGGCGGTGCGCATGACCTGGGCGATCTTCTCGCCCATCTCGTCGGAGATGAGCCGGTCCAGCAGCTCCTCGCCGCCGGTCGTCGGCCAGCGCCTCGTCGTCGCGCGTCGGGCGCCACGTGCTCGTTGTCCATGTCCGTCGCAGTCAGGCGGCGGTGATCCGTCCCGTTCAGGCTAGCCAGAAATTTTCACTTGCAGAATTCTTTCAGTCTCTGTACTTTTACGGCCCATGACAGAAACTGCCATTCACACCGAGGGCCTGACGAAGCGCTTTGGCGACTTCATCGCCGTCGAGAACCTCTCCCTGGAGGTCGCAGGACGGCACCGTGGTCTCGTTGCTGGGCCCCAACGGCGCCGGCAAGACGACCACCGTCCGGATGCTGGCCACGCTCCTGCGTCCCGATGCCGGCCATGCCCGCGTGGGGGGATACGACGTGGTCACCGACGCGGCGCGGGTGCGCGAGCTGCATCTCGCTCACCGGGCAGTTCGCCGCGCTGGACAAGAACCTCACCGCGCGGGAGAACCTCGTCCTGATGGCGCGCCTGCGCGGGCGCAGCCTGCGGGCCGGCCGCGCGCTCGCCGACCAGCTCATCGACCGCTTCGACATCGGCGACTTCCGCGACCGCCTGGTCAAGAACCTCTCCGGCGGCGAGCGGCGCCGGGTCGACCTGGCCGCCGGCCTCATCGACACCCCGCACGTGCTCGTCCTGGACGAGCCCACCACCGGACTTGATCCCCGCAGCCGCCAGGTGGTGTGGTCGACGATCCGCCAGCTCGTCGCACGAGGGCGTCACCCTCCTGCTCACCACGCAGTACCTGGAGGAGGCCGACGCGCTGGCCGACCGCGTGGTCCTCATCGACCGCGGCACCGAGGTCGCCGCGGGCACGCCCGCCCAGCTCAAGGCCCAGGTGGGCGAGCAGCGCGTCGACGTCATCGCCGCCGACTCGACCGCCTTCGACGAGCTGTGCGACGTGCTGTGGGAGCGCTTCGAGGTCACGCCCGCCCCCGAGCAGCGCACGATCTCGATCGCGGCGCCGCGCGAGGCGGCCGACCTCGCCCGCATCGCCGGCGTCGTCGACGAGTCGGGGATCAGCGTCGACGAGGTGGCGCTGCGCCGGCCGACCCTCGACGACGCGTTCCTGGCGCTCACCGGCCACGCCGCCCACGAGCAGACCCCCGAGCTCGAGGAGGCCGCGGCATGACCGCCACCACCTGACGACCACCGTTCCCGCCCGCCCCGTCCAGCTCGCCCACGGGCCCGCTGGGCTTTGTGCGCGACACGCTCCTGCTCACCGGGCGCAGCCTGCGGGCGATCCCCCGCGTCCCCGAGCGCCTGCTGGACGTGACGATCCAGCCGATCGTCTTCATCCTGCTGTTCCTCTACGTGTTCGGCTCCGCCATCCACGTGCCGGGCGTCAGCTACAAGGACTACATGTTCCCGGGGATCATCGGCCAGTCGCTGGCCTTCGGGATCATCGGCGCGGGCGTCGCCACCTCCAACGACATGACCGAGGGCGTGATCGACCGCTTCCGCTCGATGCCCATCAGCCGCCTGTCGATCATCACCGGCCAGGTCATGGGCCAGTTCTGCGAGCAGGTGCTGGGCATGGTCATCGTCGTCGGCTTCGGCCTGGCCCTGGGCTGGGACCCGCAGCTGACCTTCGCGCCACGGCCTCGAGCTGCTCGGGCCTGATGGTGCTGGGCATGTTCGCCTTCACCTGGGCGGGCGTGCTGTTCGGGATGCTGGTGCGCTCGCCCGACGCGATGCAGGGCGTCGGCTTCATCGTCATCTTCCCGCTCAGCTTCCTGGCCGGGACGTTCGTGCCCATCGCCGGGATGGACGCCATCCCGCGGGCGATCGCCCAGTGGGACCCGATCTCGGCGCTGGTCGCCAGCGTCCGCGGCCTGACCACGCCCGGCGTCCACGTCGGGGGCTCGTGGCAGCTGGACCACCCCGAGGTGGCGATGGCCCTGTGGTGCGTGGTCCTGATGGCGATCTGCGTCCCGCTCGCCCTGAGGCGGTTTAACCGTACGCTTGCGGCATGACCTACTCGATCGTCGCCCGCGATCCCGACACGGGCGAGCTGGGCGTCGCGGTCCAGTCGCATTGGTTCTCGGTCGGGCCCATCGTCCCGTGGGCCCGGCCGGGCGTCGGGGCGGTGGCCACGCAGGCCAACGCCGAGGTGGCCTACGGGCCGCGCGCGCTGGACCTGCTGGAGCGCGGGATGTCGGCGCCGGGGGCGCTCAAGCGCCTGCTCGCCGAGGACCCGCTGGCGGCGTCGCGCCAGGTGGCGATCGTCGATGCCGCGCGGCGAGGTGGCGGCCCACACCGGCGACGCCTGCATGGCCTTCGCCGGTGACGTGCAGGGCGACGGCGTCTCCTGCCAGGCCAACATCATGGCCAACGCCGAGGTCTGGCCCGCGATGCTCGAGGCCTACGCCGGCGGCGCCGGGCAGCCTGAGCTCGCGCCTGCTCACCGCGCTCAACGTGGCCGAGGCCACCGGCGGCGACCTGCGCGGCCGCCAGTCGGCGGCGATCCTCGTCGTCCCGGCGGCCGGGGATCCGTGGGCGACCGTCACGTCGCTGCGCGTCGAGGACCACCCCGACCCGCTGGTGGAGCTCGGCGCGGCTGGCCAAGCTCGACGAGGCCTACCGGATCGCCGGTGAGGGCGACGAGCGCCTGGCCGCGGGCCGCCACGACGAGGCCTCGGCGCTGTTCGCGCGGGCCTGCGAGCTCGCCCCCGAGTCAGACGAGCTGCGCTTCTGGGCCGGGCCTCGGCGCCGCGCAGGTGGGGGACATGGACGACCGCGCTCGCCCATGTGCGCGCCGCGATCGCGGTCCACCCCGGCTGGCTGGAGCTGCTGCGCCGCCTCACGCCCGGAGTTCGCGCCGTCGGCGCCCGCGGTGCTGGCCGCGCTCGACGGGCACGCTGAGCCGGCTCCTAGTCCACCAGGACCCCGGGGTTCAGCGCCCCCGCGGGGTCAAGCGCCGCCTTGGCCGCGCGCAGCGCCGTGGCAAACGGCTCGGGCCGCTGGCGGTCATACCACGGGCGGTGGTCGCGCCCGACCGCGTGATGGTGGGTGATCGTCCCGCCGGCGTCGAGGATCGCGTCGGCGGCGGCGGCCTTGATGTGCGCCCATTGCTCGAGCTCCTCTCCGCGCCGGCCCGGCGCCAGCACGGTGAAGTACGGGGCGGGCCCGTCGGGATAGACGTGGGTGAAGCGGCAGGTCACCGAGCCCGCGCCGCACACCTCGTGCACCGCGGCCGTGGTCCGCTCGATCACCGTCTCGTGCAGCGCCGCGAACCGATCCCAGGTGACGGCGGTCTCGAACGTCTCGGAGATGACGCCCATGGCGACGAAGGTGTCGCGCAGGTAGGGGACCCGCAGGAACGCGTCGCGCCAGGTCCCCACCGAATCGTCGGAGGCGCCCGCGAGGCTCGTCCCACGTGCCGCCGTGATCGGCGCAGAGGCCCAGCGCCTCGTCCAGCCGCGGCGCCACCTCGACGGCCGCGGACTCGAAGCCGAGCACCAGCAGCGCGTGGGGTGGGCGGGTGCCGTTTCCAACGCCCGTCAGCCGGGCCTCGGCGGGGTCGATGAGCCGGCAGTTGGCGGGGTACAGGCCCGATTGGGAGAGCGCCCGCACCGCCGCGGCGCCGTCCTGGAAGGTGGCGAAGCGCACCCCGGCCGACGCCCGGAAGCGCGGCCGCGGCCGCACCCTCACCCAGGCCTCGGTGATCAGCCCCAGTGTCCCCTCCGAGCCGATCAGCATCCGGTCCGGCGAGATGCCCGCGCCCGACCCCGGCAGCCGCCGCGACTCCCACAGGCCCGCCGGCGTGATCGCGCGGACCGACTGGACGAGGTCGTCGATGTGGGTGTAGACGGTGGCGAAGTGGCCGCCGGCGCGGGTGGCGATCATCCCTCCGAGGGTCGCGAACTGAAAGGACTGCGGGAAGTGGCGCAGGGTGAGGTCATGCGCGCGCAGCTGCTCCTCGAGCCCCGGCCCGGACGCCCCCGCCTGGATCCGCGCGCTCAGCGACTCGGCGTCGACGTCCAGCACCCGGTCCAGGCGGCGGAGGTCGATGGTCACCACGCCGTCGAAGCGCTCCGGGTCGACCGCCGGCTCCACTCCGCCCACCACGCTGGTGCCGCCGCCGAACGGGATGACCGCGGCGTTCGCGCCCAGCGCCCACTCCAGGACGGCCTCGATCTCGCCCTCGTCGGCGGGCTGGGCGACGACGTCGGGCGGATGGTCGAACCGGCCGCGAAAGGCGCGGACGACGTCGCGGTAGGAGCTGCCGTAGGCATGGAAGGCGCGCTCGTAGTCATCGGCGACGCAGACCCTCGCTAGCCGGGCAGGGACGGCGAGGCGCGGCGGGGGCAGGGTGAGCTCGGCCAGCGGCACCGGAGCCTCGGGCTCGGTGGACCCGAAGCCCAGACGCGAGGCCAGGAAGGCGGCGGTCTCGCGGACCTCGCCGGGCGGCGGTTGCTCGTGCTCCAGGCCCCAGCCCCAGTGCTTCAGTCGACCTCGGCCATCGCGGC
>CAVXRR010000021.1:0-86924 GCA_963764125.1 uncultured Solirubrobacteraceae bacterium | reverse complement strand
AGGCGCTGTTCCCCCGCGACGTCGCCGCTGTGGCCAACCGCGCGGGATGCCTGCCGGCCCGCGACGGTTACCTGGGCCAGCCCGAGATGCGCGAGCTCGTCGACTGCGCGCTCGGGCTCGGCTGGACGCTCGTCTCCTATGAGGCCGACCTGGAGCGCCGGCCTCCGGAGCTGGCGCGGCTCAGCCTGGAGGAGACCAACTGGCGCGAGCGTCAGCAGGCCCGCAACCTGTGCGCGGCACATGCGGCGCTGCCGTCGCGCACGCCGCTGCTGGTGTGGTGTGGCAACAGCCATCTCAGCAAGTGCCCGACCGCCGACGGCTGGCGGCCGATGGGCACCCAGCTCCGCGACATCTGCGGCGTCGAGCCCTTCTCCATCGACCAGACGGTCACCGTCCGCTTCCGCCGCGGCGGGCGTCCCATGGCGGCGCGGTGGCAGCGGCGCTTCGGCGCCACCCTGCGCCGTCTGCACGGGACCGCGGGCTTTCTCGCCGAGGAGGCGCCCGCGGGCTGGCCGCAGGGGCGCGGCGCCGACGCCTACCTGCTCTCGCTCGACAACGCGCTGAGCTGAGCCGCCCCGGCCGCGACGGCCGCCTCGACGGTGACCTCGATGCCGTGGACGGTGGTGGAGTCCCCATGTCGCAGGCGATCCCGGGGTTGAGCACGTTGACGTTGGCGCGCCGGGCTCGAGACGCGGCCAGCGCCCCTTGGGCGAGAGCGCGACCCCGCGGGGACGTCATCGCTGACCCACCGCCAGCTCGAGCTCGCCGGTGTCGCTGCGGAGCACCGGCGCGGCGTCGCCCCGCGCAGCGCGCGCTCGGAGCGTCCGCGGGGTTCAGCGTGACGTCGCTCGGCCGGCGGCGGCGGCGAGCTTCGGCTCGTTGGTGTAGCTGTCGTTCAGCGTCCAGCGCGACGCCGGCGATGAGCAGCCGCAGCCGGCCGCCGCCGGCCGTGGGTCACACCACGGCTGGGCGACCGGGGGTGGCCGTTGTCCTCGGCGCGGTCGCTGAGCCAGCTCCACCCGGCCGCTGGGCGTCGGGAAGCGCAGGTCGGCGAACTGGATCTGGGGCTCGGCCGGGCACCACACCGTCCCGCGCGCGGCGAGCTCCGCGAAGACAGGCCGAGGCCGGTTCCCGCCAGCAGCCGGTCGATCAGTCGCAGTCGGATTCGTAGAGCGCGGGCTCGGCATCCCCATCGCCGCGGCCAGCCGCGGAAGATCTCGCAGTTGGGCAGCGCGTCACCCATCGGCGCGGCCGCCGCCACCTGGGCCGAGAGGCTGAGGTTGAAGTAGGAGGCGACGATGTCGTCGCACTCCAGGAAGCTCGCCGCGGGGAGCACGACATCGGCCAGGTCGGTGGTATCGGTGGCGAAGATGTCGATGGCCACCGTGAAGCAGGTCCTCACGCAGTAGGGCCCGCGCAGCCGCGCCTGATCGGGATTGGAGGCGGCGATGTTGATGTTCCAGGCGATCAGCGCCGCGGAGCGCTGCGGATCCTCCAGCCAGTCACCAGGTCCATGTGGCTGATCGGCTCCGGCGAGTGGTCCTGCAGTCCGGCCTCGGTGACATAGCCGAAGTCCAGCTGCGGCTGTCGGTGCCGTTGAGGTACAGCACCCCGGTGCCCGCGGCGGCCGAGGTTGCCGCTGAGCGCCGCCAGCTGAGCCACGGCGCGAATGGCGTTGCCGCCGCGCGGCTGACGCTGAAAGCCCTGGCCGAGCCACAGCAGCGACGGCCCCTCGCCGTACCAGCGGGCCGCCTGCTCGATGGCGCGGCCCGGGGACCCCGGTCCTCGCCTTCGCCCCAGCGCGGCGTACAGTCCGCTGACCACGGGTTCCATTCCTCCCAGCCGACGGCAGTGGTGGGCGAGGATGTCGGGGTCGTGCAGGCCCGTCGCGCCCATCACGTGGGCGATCGCGAACGCCAGCGCGGCGTCACTGCCGGGGAACGGCTGGAGGTGCAGGTCGGCGGTCCGCGCGCGCTCGGTCGCGGATCGAGTCCACGACGACACCCGCCCCGGCGCCTCGGGCAGCCATTGCTCGTGCTGGTGGGGCGCCGAGGCTGACGGGTTGGCGCCCCACACCATGATGCAGGCGGCGTCCGCTGCGGTGCGGGGGTCAAAGCCGTCCTCGGAGGTCCCGAACAGATAGTCGAGCGCGACGTGGCCGGCCTTGTTGCAGATCGTGTCGGGCTCGACCTCGCGGGCGCCGAGGGTGCGCATGAAGCGCAGCGGGAAGCCGTAGCCCAGCAGCGCGAATGTCCCGGTGTAGTGGGCGTTGAGGATGGTGGCGGGCCGCCCGGGGCCGGCGGCGATCACCGCCAGGCTCTCGGCGACGCGCTGCAGCGCCTCGTCCCACGAGGCCCGCCGGAACGGCCCTCGCCCTTGGGGCCGTCGCGCAGCAGCGGGTGTCAGCCGTCGCCCGCAGGGTCGAGCAACACGCCGTTGTAGGCGGCCGTGCACTTCTCGCACAGCCGCCCGCGGCTGACCGGATGGTTGCGGTCCCCCCGGACATGGCGGATGGCGCCGTCGCGGACGGCCACCTCGATCCCGCACGCGTCATAGCAGTCACGCGGGCATGTGGTGAGGATCGTGGTATCCGCGCCCATTGACCCATCATCGCGCCTTGGCGCTGCGCGAGGTGTCCGAGCGTGGGGTGCGCGGTTGGACGAACGGCTTCGCGGCGCGCTCCGAGGCGCGCCGCGAAGCGCTCGAGTCAGGGGCGTGGATCAGGCGCGGCGGCGCGCGCCCGGCGGTCTGCTTGGGGCTGGGGGGGCGGCTTAGTGGACGATCAGCACGTCGCAGCGGGCGCCGTGTGAGACGGCATCCGACACGCTCTGGCCGAGCAGGCGGTGAAGCGCCGAGAGCTCCCGCGAGCCGATGACGATCAGATCGGCGGAGCGCTCCCGCGCCGCCGCCAGGATCGACTCGGCCTCGTGGCCGACGGCCTCGATGTAGTCCGCGGTGAGCCCCTGGCTCTCCAGGTAGACGTGGGCGTCGTGGAGCTCCTTGCGGTGGTCGGCGGCGGTGTCCACCGGGTCGGTCCCGATGGACCGACCCGATGCGGGAACCGTCACCGGCGCCACGCTGGTCACCACCAGCTTCGCCTCGAATGCCTTGCCCAGCTGCGCGGCGCGCTCCAGTGCGCGCCGTGCGGGCTCGGTCTCGTCATAGCCGATGAGGATCGTCTTGATCATGCCATCGCGTGCGCGCTCGGAGCGACGGCGATGCCCAGCTCGGCCTGCTCCTCGGCCGACGGCATGTCGGGCACGTCCTCGCGGAGGTGCACGCCCTCGCCGTCCTGGACGACGCGACGGAACACGAACAGGATGAGCGAGCCGACGAGCACGCCGATCCCGATCCAGAAGTCGGTCCAGGTCCCGTAGCCGTTGAGCTTGGGCGCCAGGGCACCGACGACCAGGAACACGAAGTTCAGCACGCACAGGAACGCGGCCACCGGCAGCCAGCCGTTGCCGACCTTGATCGGTCTGGGCCAGTTGGGCCGGTCGCGGCGCAACAACAGGAAGCCGCTGAGCGCGAACACGTGCGCCATCACGTACCCGATGTTGCTGAGGTACAGGATCGCCAGGTTGTTCTTGATCACGAGCACCAGCGCGATGTTGACCCCCAGGTCCAAGGTCATGGCGCGGGCCGGCACGTGGTAGCGGTTGAGCACGCCGAATTGCTTGATCGTCATCCCCGCGCGGGAGATCCCGAACAGGGCGCGCCCGGCGTCAGACGTCGAGGAGGTCATCGACAGCAGCAGGCTGGCGATGATGCAGATGGTGAAGAAGCTGGCGGCGCCGTGGCCCACCAGGGTTCCCATCGCCTGGGTGTAGAACTGGCCCTCGGCGCCGGTCGTCACGGCCTTGGAGACGCCGTCGACGCCGCCCAGGCCCAGCGGCAGGAGCAGGCAGACCAGCAGCATGAAGGTGGCCGCCGAGCGCAGGGCCTTGTGGGTGTCCTCGATGGACTTGTACTCGGGCGCAAACGTCGCACACGCCTCCGTGCCGTACGCCGACCAGGCCAGGATGAACATGTAGACGATCGCGACCTTGATCCCGCCCCAGGGCCCGGTGAACGTCGCGTGGACGTTGGAGCTGTGCCAGTGGCCGCTGAAGTAGGGGACGATGATGAACAGCGCCAGCGGCACCATCAGCAGTGCAGCGCAGGCGTAGGTGAACCACACCGCCGGCCGCAGGCCGAAGATGTTGAAGCCCCACACGAAGATGATGCAGCCGATCGCGATGAACGACGACAGCGACAGCGTGTTGCCCAGGAAGCCGATCGCCAGGTGCGAGTTCGGCCACCACTGCGAGGTCGCGAGGTCGCCGATGATCTTGCCGAAGATCGACAGCACCACCGACCAGCCGATCCAGTAGCCGAACGCCGACAGCGGCCCGACCAGCGTCGTGTACTTGCGCCAGCCCTCGTGGGCGTACAGCGCGATGCCGCCGCTGCGGTGCCCGAACATCGTCGCCGGCTCGGAGTAGATCCAGGCCTGGAGCAACCCGATCGCGGCAGAACACCCCCACAAGATCATCGAGCCGACCACCCCGAAGATTCCCA
Source organism: uncultured Solirubrobacteraceae bacterium (assembly GCA_963764125.1). Classification (GTDB taxonomy): domain Bacteria; phylum Actinomycetota; class Thermoleophilia; order Solirubrobacterales; family Solirubrobacteraceae; genus Palsa-465. Next base: position 82,364 of record CAVXRR010000021.1, on the reverse strand, counting down.
ACGTGAATCCGAGGCTGCCGAGCAGGAAGCCGGGGTTGCAGAGCGCGATGACGAATCCATCCCACCAGCGCAGCGTCTTGAGGAGCTGTACCTCCTCGACGGTGGCAGTAGCCAAGCCTCGTCCCTCCTGATTTTTGCGGCGCGCCGGAGGCCTCATCCGAGAGGCGGCAGCCCCGGCGCCTGTTGGGCGCGGTTATACCAGTTTGTACAAATTGGGTCAAACAGCAATGAGCAAGTTTGTACGGAGGGAGCGGGGTACGCGCCGGGGGTGCTCCACGTGGCCCGTGCGACCATGTGCGAGATCGCTCCGATGCCCATCCTGCGCCAGCGCGAAGGCACCGACGCCCCCGCGCACGATCCCGTTGGCAGCGACGCCTCGCCGCGACCGGTCGTGCTGGCCACCCTGTCGGTCCGGGTCCATCCCGAGGCCGAGCGGATGGCCATCGACAGCGCGATTGACGCGAACCCCGCCCACCCCCGGCTGATCATCGCCAACATGCTGTGGCTGCCGCCGCACCCGACGACGCTGGTCCTGGCCCGCGAGGTCGCGGCCCTGCCCCATGAGGAGGACCTCGACGCCGTGCGCGAGACGGCCGCGCGGGCGGCGGCCCGGGGCATCTCCGTCCGAGCTTCTGCGCATCTCGTCGCGGCGGCCGCTGGCGGCTCTGCTGGAGCTCATCGAGGAGCGGGGCGCCGGGCTGGTGGTGCTGGGGCCCGACCCGCGGCGGGCCCCGCGGTGGTGGCGGGCGGTGGCGGCGCGGCGGATCCGGCGACGGGCCGGGTGCCTGGTGTGGGTCGCCCCGGGCTAGGGCGCGCCGGGTCGGGTCGCGCCCAGGGGCCATTTCGCGCCAAATCGCGAAACGCGGGGACGTGTGCCGCCACCTCCCGGCCGCCCTCCCCAGCTGTCGTTGACGTTCGCCCGTGTCGGGGGCGAACGCCGACGGCTAACCGGTGCCCGAGCCGCCGGCGCGCTGCGCCGCGGCCGCCTCGCGGTCCTCGGTCTCGCGCAGCGTTCCGAACCGGCCGGTGTAGAACAGCAGCGGCTCGCCCTCGCGGTGGTAGAGGTGCTCCACCTCGCCGATCCACAGCACGTGGTCCCCGGCGGGGTGGACGTCGACCACGCGGCAGCCCACGTGGGCCAGGGCGCCGTCCAGGAGCGGCAGGTCGTTCTGCCACACGAACGCCGGGTCCACCGCGGAGGCGCGCTGTCCGGCGAAGTGGGCGGCGAAGTGCTCCTGGTCTGAGGCCAGCACGCTCACGCCGTAGCGGCCCGTCCGGGGCAGCATCTCGCTCATCCGGCAGCGCCCCAGCGACACCAGGACCAGCGGCGGGCGCAAGGAGACCGAGAGGAACGCGTTGGCGGTCATGCCGTGGATGGTGTCGCGGTGGGTGGTGGTGACCACCGTCACCCCGGTGGCGAAGCGGCCCATGACGTTGCGCAGCTCCCGGGCCGCGGCCTCGGCCTGCGCCGAGCGCGGGGTGAGCCTGGCGATGCCGGTCGGCGCCCCCAGCGACGCCGGGGGCGGGGGAGCCAGCGGTGTCTTGCCGCGCCCCGCCGGGGGCGGGGGAGCCAGCGGTGTCTTGGCGCGCCCCGCCGTGGGCGGCGCGCCGCCCGCCCGCATCGGGGGCATGAGGCCGGTGCTCTCCGTGGGTGGCGCGACCTTCGCCACCCTCGTCAGGCGAGCAACGCCCTCCCTATCGGTCACGACCGCGGGCGTTTCTTCTCCGGGTCATAGAAGGGGAATCGTACGACGGTGGCGGGGATTCGTTTCTGGAGCCCGTCGAGCTTGCCGACCTCGACCTCCGTCCCGATCTCTGAGTACTGGATCGCCATGCGGCACAGGGCGATCGACTTGCGCAGCAGAGGTGACCGCATGCCGCTGGTGACCACGCCCACCCGGCGGCGGTCGACGTAGACCTCGTCGCCGTGGCCGACCACCTCGTTGCCGGAGAGCTCGAGCCCGACCAACGTGCGCTGGGGATGCTCGCGGCGCTCCAGCAGGGCATCGCGGCCGATGAAGTCCTCGTCGTCGAGGGCCACCGCAAAGCCGATCCCGGCCTCGAACGGGTCCACCTGGTCGTCGAACTCGTACCCGGCGAAGATGAGCCCGGACTCGATGCGCACCATGTCGAGCGCCTCGAGGCCCAGCGGCTTGATGCCGCGCGGCTCGCCGGCCTGCCACACCGCGTCCCACACCGCGTCGGCGTCGGAGGGGTGGCAGAAGATCTCGTAGCCGAGCTCGCCGGTGTAGCCGGTGCGCGAGACCACGATGGGCACCCCGTCGTAGTCGCCGATGCGCCCCACCAGGAAGCGGAACCACTTGAGCTCGGCCAACGCCGGCTGGGACGGCGGGGTCCACACGAACTCGGCCAGCGCCTCCCGGCTCAACGGCCCCTGTACGGCGATGTTGTGCAGCTGGTCGGTGGTGGGCTTGATCCACACCTTGAGCCCGAGGCGGTCGGCCACCTGGCGCATCCAGATCCCGTCGTACTCGTCGCCGCCGACGAAGCGGAAGTTGTCCTGGCCCAGCCGGAACACGGTGGCGTCGTCGATCATGCCGCCGGTCTCGTTGCACAGCGCCGTGTAGACGACCTGGCCCACGGCGAGCTTGCGGATGTTGCGGGTGGCGATCCGCTGCATCAGCGTCTCGGCGTCCGGGCCCAGGACCTCCCACTTGCGCAGCGGGGAGAGGTCCATGACGGCCAGCTTCTCGCGACAGGCCCAGTACTCCGCGATGCCGCCCTCGTTGTTGAAGCAGTGGGGCAGCCAGTAGCCGCGGTACTCCACGAAGCTCTTGGTCAGCTCCGACGTCTTGGCGTGGAAGGCGGTCTCACGGGTGAGGACCGCCTCGGCATCGGCGGTCACGCGCCGTGCGATGGCCATCGAGAAGCGGTTCTCCGGCGAGTAGACGCGCACGTGGACATCTGTCACCTCCCAGGCATTCGATGGGTCGATGTCATCAGGGCACGCCGAGGACGCGCACACCAGGTCGCTGGACGCCCGCAGCATCACGTAGTCGCCCGGACGCGACCACGGCTCGTCGAAGGCGAGCTGCATGTGTGAGTCGAAGGTCGTGTTGTAGAAGAAGTTCAGGGCCTCCCAGCCCTTGCGGGGAGCGATCTCGAAACGCGCGCAGGGCGCCGTTGAAGTTGTCGGTGCAGTTGATGTGGCCCGGGTAGCCCATGTCCTCGTAGTACTTGGCCTGGCAGGCCAGGGCGAAGGTGTCGTGGCGCCCGACGGTGTCGCGCACCACCTCCACCAGCGGATCCATGTCGAGGTCGTAGAACTTGCGATACAGCCCCGGCTGCGGATAGGCGCTGCCCATCAGCGTCCGGGTCACCGTCGCGTCCAGGCCGCGCTCGACGCCGGCCTCCAGCTTGGCGCGGTGGAAGGCCAGGAAGTCCGAGCACTGCTTGCCGCGCACGTCGATGATCTGGATGTACTCGCCCTCGCGGACCTCGTAGCTCTGCGCCGACGCAGGGTCGATGCGGAAGTCCAGCCGCGGCTCGGCCAGCGGCGGGGGCAGTTCGATGTCGACCGCTTGGCGCGGGGTCGCCCGCCGCACCTCCAGCGCGAGCTCGGTCGCCGGCGCATCGCCATCGATGACCCGCCCGCCGGGGGCCCCAACGGTGACCGTCGTGTCCCCGACGGCGGTGAACGTCAGTGCGCTGCCCGGAGCTGAGTCGGGACCGAACAGCCGCTCCGAGCGCGGCTCGCCGGCTCCGAAGCCCTCACCGGTCACCGTCATCTCTGCCACCTGACCGCCATGGCGATCGATGATCCGCAGCTCGTCGTCGCCGACGAGCTTGACGACGGTCACACCGCCCGGCCGGACCGGGTAGCGCTCGACCGCTCGGTCGACGACGAGAAGGCCCGATGGCGCGAGCGTCGTCATGGCTAGTGTGCGGGAGCGGCCACGATCAGGCCGGCGCCGACGCCTTCTCCACCTGGGCCATGAGCTCCTCGGCGAGCTTGCGCTTGCCGTCGGCGTCGAGCTTCTTGATCTCGTTCTCCACGGCCCGGCGGTTATAGGTCTGGTTCCAGTAGTCCAGGCTGTCGAAGCCGAGCAGCACCGCCTTGCCCACGAACTGGCGCAGGACCTCGTTGGTCGGGCCCATGACCCAGCCGGCCTTGGCGTCACGCAGGTAGCGCTCCATCTCCATGTCGCGCTTGTAGCCGGTGCCGCCGCAGGCGTGGAGCATCTTGTCCACGACGTGGGCGGTGTTCTTGGCCGCCTCGAACTTGATCTGCCACGCCCAGTGCAGGAAGTTGGCGCGGGCGAACTCGCCGGGCGCCATCCGCTTGGTGTTGTGATCGGTGGCGTTGTCCATCGCCTGGGCCACCGAGAAGCCGAACAGGCGGCAGGCGTTGGTGTCCATCACAGCCTCGCCGACGTAGTCCTGGATCGTCGGGTAGTCCGCGACGCGCAGGCCCACGTCGACGTGCTTCTTGCGCGTGGTCTGGCGCTTGGCGATGTCGATGGCGCCGAGGGCGAGGCCGTTCCACACCGCCGAGGAGCCGATCAGGAACCACGGGTCGACCGCCTCGTCGTTGGAGGCGGCGCCGTCGCCCTCGGGCCCGACGATCTGGCTGCCCGGGATCGTGACGTCCTCGACCTGGATGGGCCCCGACTGGTTGCCGCGCAGGCCGAGCGCGTCCCAGGTGGAGGGCTGGGCCTTGACGTCCTCGCCGTCGATGACGAACACGCTCAGGTCGTCATAGCCGGTGAAGTCGGGGCTGGTGGTCTGCACGACGTAGAAGTCGGCGAAGCCGCCCGACGTCGTCCACGACGCCTTCTTGTTGACCTTGTAGCCGCCGTTGGAGCGCTCAGCGCCCGAGGAGAACGGGTACCAGAAGTGCGAGCCGGTCTCGGGATCGGAGTAGGACAGCGTGCCGATCTTGCCGCTGTTGAGCGGCTTGATGTACTTCTCGATCAGCTCGTCGGTGGGGCGCAGCATGATCGTGTTGACCGCGCCCATGTGCATCACGTAACACATGGCGGTGGACGCGCAGCCGTAGCGCGCGATCGTCTCGCAGGTCATGTGGAAGGCGACGTGGTCCTCGCCGAGGCCGCCGTACTCGGTGGGGACGGTCAGCGCCAGGAAGCCATGCTCGCCCAGCAGCTCGAGGTTCTTGCGCGGGTACTCGAGGTTGTCGTCGGAGACCTTCGCGTTGGCGCGCATCTCCTTCTGGGACAGCTCGATGAGCAGGTCGCGCAGTTCCTTCTGGCGATCGGTCAGAACCCACTCGGGATCCCACTCATAGCCGAGTCCCCAGAACGCCTCTCCATCCCACATCTTCTCGGACATTTAGCTCCTCCGGCTCTTCGTTGTCCTAAGTTCGCTCGTAATCAGGCGGCGCACGTAGACTAGGCGCTCGGCGCGTTCTGCACAAATATGTTCAAAGGAAATTCTGACGGATTTCCCGGGGGTTGTCGATCGGGCCGCGCACGTGGTTGCCCGCGCCATCGGGCCAGGGCAGCTCGCCCTGGGCGGCGGCGATCTCCTCCAGCGCCGCGAGCACCTCGGGCCCCGCCGCGGTCGTTCTGCCGGCGGCGCGGTCGACGTGCAGCAGCATGTGCTCGCCGGTGGCGATGAGCGCGTCGTCGGCATCGTTGCGCAGCTCGTGGAACAGATGCAGGCGCTTGGCGTCGTGGCCGAGCAGCCGGGTGGCGACGTAGAGCCGGTCGCCGCCGTGGGCCTCGCCGAGGTGGCGGATGTGGGTCTCGACGGTGTAATAGGAGCGCCCGGCGTCGATGTAGGGGCCGACGATCCCGACATCGCGCAGGAAGGCGTCGGTGGTGTCGGCCATCACCTCGAGGTAGCGGTACTCGGTCATGTGGCCGTTGTAGTCGATCCACGAGGGCTCCACGAGCACCTCGTGCAGCCGCAGGCGCCCGTCGGGCAGCGGCGGGCGCCGGGTCCGCGCTCCCGCGCGCTCGTAGAGCTCGCGCTCGGTCAGCGCCACCACCTCGCCGGCGCCGAACCCTGCGCCCTTCAGACCGAGCAGCACCGCGACCAGGCAGTCGTCGCGGATGCGCTTGAGCTCGGCGATCGAGCGCCCGGCGGCCTGGGCGTCTGACTGGGCCACGATCCTGTCCAGCAGCTCGTCGCTGAGCTCCGGCACGTCGGTGAGGTGCGTCCAGGGCAGCTGCAGCGCGGGCCCGAACTGAGCCAGGAAGTGGCGCATGCCGGCGTCGCCGCCGGCCAGCCGGTAGGTGAGGAAGGTGCCCATCGCCGCCCAGCGCAGCCCGGCGCCGTAGCGGATGGCGTCGTCGATCTCCTCGACGGTGGCGACGTCGTCGGCGACCAGCCACAGCGCCTCGCGCCACAGCGCCTCGAGCAGACGGTCGGCGATGAAGCCGTCGATCTCGTGGCGGACGATCAGCGGCCGCATGGCCACCGACCGGTAGATCGCCGCCGCCCGCGCCACCGTCTCGCGGCGCGGTGCGCTCCGCGGCGCACACCTCCACCAGCGGCAGCAGGTAGACCGGGTTGAAGGGGTGGCCGACGACGAAGCGCTCGGGGCCGTGCATCTCGGCGGCCAGCCGTGTGGGCAGCAGCCCCGAGGTGGAGGTGGCGATGATCGCGTCCGGGCGGCGCCGCCGCGCTCGCCTGGGCCAGCAGGCGCCGCTTGAGCTCCTCGCGCTCGGGCGCGCTCTCCTGGACCAGCTCCACCCCGGCGACGGCCTCCTCGACCGAGTCCACCAGCGTGAGCGTGCCCTCGGCGGGCATCGGTGCGAGCGTCAGCCGCCGCCAGGCGCGGCGGGCACGCTCGAGGGTGTCAAAGGCGGCTCGGGCCGCCTCCGGCGACGGATCGAACAGGCGCACGTCCACGCCGGCCAGCACGAACCGCGCGGCCCAGCCGCCGCCGATCACGCCCGCGCCGAGCAGCCCGACCGTCTGGGGCGTGTCGCTGCGCGGATGCGCGCCCTCAGCCACGAGGACGCAGCGCGAGCCGCTCCCGGACCTCGTCGGGGCCCGAGCACGCGGACGTTCATCGCGTTGAGGATCGTGGTCGCCCGCTGCACCAGCTCGGCGTTGGTGGCCTTCTGACCCGGCCCCAGGTACAGGTTGTCCTCCAGCCCGACGCGCACGTTGCCACCGGCGAGCACCGCCATGGCCACGTAGGGCAGCTGCATGCGCCCGATCGAGAAGGCCGAGAACACCGACCCGGCGGGCAGCGAGTTCACGAGCGTGAGCAGCGTGCCGGGATCGTCGGGCGCGCCGTAGCGGATCCCCATGCACAGCTGGACGAGGACGGGATCGTCGATCAGCCCCTCGTCGATGAGGTCCTTGACCATCACCAGCTGGCCGGTGTCGAACACCTCGAGCTCCGGGCGCACGCCCAGCGACTGGATCCGCCGGGCCATGGCGCGCAGCATCTCCGGGGTGTTGGCCATCACGTAGTCCCCGCCGGCGGCGAAGTTCATCGTCCCGCAGTCCAGGGTGCAGATCTCGGGCCGCAGCGCCTCGACGTGGGCGAGCCGCTCCGCCGCCCCGGCCAGATCGGTGGCCACCTGGTCCAGCGGCAGCGGGGAATCCGGGCCGCCGAGCACGAGGTCGCCGCCCATCCCGGCGGTGAGGTTGATGATGGCGTCGACGTCGGCGGCGCGGATGATCTCCACCACCCGGCGGTAGAGCTCGACCTCGCGCGAGCCCTGACCCGTCGCCGGGTCGCGGACGTGGATGTGGACGACGGCGGCGCCCGCGCGCGCCGCCTCCAGCGCCGAGGCCGCGATCTGCTCGGGCGTGACCGGGACATGGTCGCTGCGCGCCGTCGTGTCGCCCGCGCCGGTGACCGCGCAGGTGATGAACGCCTCGGTGTTCATCGGTTCAGCGCCGCCTCGACGGTGGGCGTGTTGGCCAGCAGCTTGCTCGTGTACTCGGCGCTTCGGCGACTCGAACACGGTGATCGTCGCGCCCGACTCGACGATCGTGCCCTGGGTCATCACCACCACGCGATCGGCGATGGTCCGGATGAGCGCCAGGTTGTGGGTGATGAACAGCATGCTCAGCCCCGTCTCGGCGCGCAGGTCGCGCAGCAGCTCGACGATCGCCGCCTGCACGGAGACGTCGAGCGCGGAGGTGACCTCGTCGCAGACCAGCAGCGACGGCTCGGCGGCCAGGGCCCGGGCGATGGCCACGCGCTGGCGCTCACCGCCCGAGAGCTGATCGGGGTACCGGTTGACGGCCGCCGACGACAGGGCCACGCGCTCCAGGCACTCGGCCACGCGCTGGCCGGTGTCGCGCCGTGACGCGCCGAACAGCTGCAGCTGACGCGCGATCGTCTGGCCCACCGTGCGCCGCGGATTCAGCGACGCGTAGGGGTTCTGGAACACGTACTGGATCTGCTTGCGGGCCTGGGAGCTGCGCCGGCGGGCGCTCTCGGCCAGACGGTCTGCCGCCGAGCTTGACGTCGCCGGTGTAGTTGGCGTGCAGCCCGGAGATGCAGCGGGCCAGCGTCGTCTTGCCGCTGCCCGACTCGCCGACCACGGCCACGCACTCGTTGCGGCGGACCTCGAGGTCGATGTCGTGCAGCACGTGAGCCGAGCCGTAGTTGCCGTTGAGGTGCTCCACGGAGAGCACCACGTCGCCGGCCTTGCGCCGCCGCCTGGGTCTCCCCGGTGGTGGGCAGCTCCGAGGGCGCATCCTCGGCGCGGTAGCAGTGCACGACATGGCCGCCCGCGAACTGCGAGGCCGGCGGGAACTCCTCATGGCAGCGGTCGATGGCCAGATCGCAGCGCGGCGCGAAGAAGCAGCCGGGGGGCCGGTTGCCCGGGCAGCGGGGCGTGCCCGGCGATGCCGACCACCGCCCGCTTGCCCTCCATGTCGGGCACCGCGCGCAGCAGCTTGCGGGTGTAGGGGTGGCGCGGCTTGGCGAAGATCGCGTCGCGCGGACCGCGCTCGACGATCCGCCCCGCGTACATGACCGCCACGGTGTCGGCCAGCTCGGCCACCACGGCCAGGTCGTGGCTGACGTAGACCGCCGCCACCTTGTGGCTGTGGCAGAGGTCGCGCACCGTCTCGAGCACGCGCGCCTGGGTGGTGACGTCCAGGCCCGTGGTCGGCTCGTCGCACACGATCACGTGCGGGCGGCACGCGAAGGCCATGGCGATGGCCACGCGCTGCTGCTGGCCGCCCGAGAGCTGGTGCGGATAGCGGCGCAGGAACTCTCGTCGCTGGGGAGCGCCACCTCCTCCAGCGCCTCACGGATGCGGGCCTTCTGATCCTCGGCAGCTCGTCTGGGACTTGTGGGCCTCGAGCATCTCGGCGAGCTGGCGCCCGATGCGCAGCGCCGGGTTCAGCGCCGTTCCCGGGTCCTGGGGGATGTAGGAGACCGTCCCGCCGCGCAGCCGGCGCAGCTCGCCGGCGGCCATCGCCGCCAGCGGCCGGCCGTCGATGAGGATCTCGCCGCCGGTGACCTTGCCGCCGGGCCGGCAGTAGCCCATCAGGGCCATGCCGACCGTCGTCTTGCCCGATCCCGACTCGCCCACCAGTCCCAGCACCTCGCCGGCGCGGACGTCGATGGCGATCGCGTCGACGATGTCCTGGCCGCTGGAGACCAGGTCGATCTTCAGGTCGCGGACGATGACCGCGGACGATGGCTGCCCCGCGGCGTCCGATGGCTGGTCTGCAATCGCCATGCTCACTCCCCTCGGTCGATGCCGATCGCCGCGCGGGCGAAGCCGTCGGTCAGCAGGTTGGTCCCGATCGTCAGCAGCGCGATCGCGATCACCGGGAGCAGGACGCCCCACGGCTGGACGCTCACCGCCAGGCGGTTCTCCTGGATCATGAGACCCCAGTCGGCGGTGGGCGGCTGCAGCCCCACCCCCAGGAAGTTGATCGCCGCGATCAACCCGATCGAGTAGGTGAGCCTCAGGCCCACCTCCACCAGCAGCGGGCTGGTGACGTTGGGCAGGAGCTCGCCGAAGATGACCCGTCTTCGCGGCTCGCCCACCGCCTCGGCGGCTCTGATGAAGTCGCGCTCGACCACCTGTTGGGCGGCCCCGCGGATCACCCGGGCCACGCGCGGGGCGTGCGAGAGGCCGACGATGAGGACGATCAGCGCCACGCTGGACGGGAACGCCGTCAGCAGCAGCAGCGCCAGCACGATCTGCGGGAAGGCCATGAACACGTCGGCGATGCGCATCAGCACCTCGTCGACGGCTCCGGACATGTAGGCGCGCGGTGAGGCCGACGACCAGCCCCAGTCCGACCCCGATGATCGTGGCCGCCACCGACATGCCGAGCACGGTCCGCCCGCCGTAGAGGAAGCGGCTCCACACGTCGCGCCCGAGGTTGTCGCCGCCGAACAGCGCGACGCTGGACGGCGGGCTGTTGGGGGCGGTGACGAACTGGTTGGGGGAGTGGGGGGCGATCAGGGGCCCGGCGAGCGCGACGAGAACCATCACGACGAAGATGAAGAGCCCGATACGCGCCCGCCACTGGTGCAGCGTGGCGCCGACCAGCACCTTCCACTGGCGCTGGCGCATGACCTCCTGCCTCGATGCCCCCCGGCTCGATGGGGTCGTCGATCGTGACCGCGGGAGTGCTCATCGTGCCGCCGCCGTGCGCAGTCGCGGGGTGACGAGGATGGTGAGGATGTCGGCGATGAGGTTCACCGCCACGTAGACGGCGGCGATGATGATGGTCAGCGCCTGCACCTCGGGGATGTCGCGGTTGCCCACCGCGTCCACCAGCGCCGAGCCGATGCCGGGGAAGCCGAACACCGTCTCGACCACCACCACCCCGCCGGCCATGTAGGCCAGCTGGAGCGCGGACACCTGGATCGCCGGGACGATCGCGTTGGGGACGGCATGACGCCAGATCACCGTCCGATTGGGCAGCCCCTTGAGGCGGGCCATCGTCACGTAGTCGGACTCCAGCACCTCGACCATCGAGGCGCGCATGATCCGCGCGATGTACGGCGTCACCGCGATGATCAGCGTCGCCGCAGGCAGGATCACCTCCTTGGGCACGTTCCAGGCGTGCTCACCCGGCGGGATGATCGACACCGCCGGGAGCACGTGCGTCACGTTGGTGGCGAAGAGCAGCACCAGCCCGATGCCGATCACGAACTCGGGCAGCGCCGCCAGCGCCAGCGTCGTGATCGAGATGATGTGATCGGTGGGCTTGTCGCGCCGGACGGCCATGAGGACGCCCAGCCCGATCGACAGCGGGATGGCGATGAGCCCGGACACCAGCACGAGGAACGCCGTGTTGAGGATCCGGTCTGAGATGAGATGGGAGACCGGGGCCTGGGTGGCGGCCGAGTTGCCGAAGTTCCCGTGGATCACCCCGCCCAGCCAGCTGAAGTACTGACTGAACACCGACCGGTTCAGGTGCAGTTGCTGGGTCAGCGCCGCGATGCGCGCCGGCGTGGCGTTGCGACCCAGGATCGCCCGCGCGGCATTGCCGGGCAGTGCCTGGGTCGCCGCGAACACGACGATCGAGACCAGCAGCAGCGTCAGCAAACCCAGAAGGATCCGTCGTAACAGGAACCTGCTCATGGCCTCGTCTCCCGGTCTCGTCGCCTACGCCGTGAACCCCACGTTCTTGAACCAGTAGTTGCCCAGCGGGAACCCGGACTTGGCCTCCACGAAGCCGCTCAGCTTGGCGCTGTAGGCGTCGATCTGGTTGGAGAAGTACGGGATGATGTAGCCGCCGGTGTTGTACTCGATGGTCATCGCCTGGCCGATGATCTGGTTGCGCTTGGTCTGGTCCAACTCGGCCCGGGCCTGCTGGATGAGCTTCTGGAACTGCGAGTCGGCCCAGTGGGTCTCGTTGAACGGCGAGTTGGGCAGGCTGCCCTGCGCCACCTGGGGCAGGTACATGCGGGTGGCCCAGAAGTCCTGGGCGAACGTCCACTTCAGGTAGTTGGGTCCATAGAACGTGCCGGTGTCGAGCTTCTGGAGCTTGACCGTGACCCCGGCGCCGGTGGCCTGCTGCGCGAACACCTGGGCGGCCTGGACCACGCCCTGGAACACGGGCGCGGTGGTGAGCTGCACGGTGAGCGCGGAGTGGCCGGCCTGCTTGAGCAGCGACTTGGCCTGCGCGAGGTCCTGCCGGCGCTGGGGCAGATTGGCCGGATAGCCGGGATCGAACGGCGAGTACATGTCGTTGGCGACGCGACCCTGGCCCGACAGCACCTGCTCGACCATCTGCGGGCGGTCGACGATGAGCCGCATCGCCTGGCGCACGCGGACATCGTTGAACGGCGCCTGGTCGACGCGCATCGTGAACGGCTGCCACTGCCCGGTGTGGGAGATCAGCACCTTGAGCTGGCTGTTGCCCTGCACCTGGGCGATCTGGCCGGTGGGCAGGTTGTCGATCGCATCGACCTGGCCGCCGAGCAGCGCGTTGACGCGGGCGGTGTCGTCGGTGAAGTCGATGATCGTGAGCTGGTCGGCGTAGGGCCGGCCCTTCTGCCAGTAGTTGGGGAACTTCTTGAACACGCTCTGCTGGCCGGGAGTGAAGCTCTCGTACATGAACGCGCCGGTGCCGACGGGGTTCTTGGGGTCGTACCCGGTGGGGACGATCGCGTTGAAGTACTGGCCGATGTCGTCCAGGAACGCGGCGTTGGCGAACTTGAGCGGGATCCGGACCTCGGACTTGTTGATCTTCTTGACGTTCTTGAGGTCGACGTAGCCGATCGAGGCCGCGCCGACCTTGGGGTTCTTCGGGTCGAGGATCCGCTGCAGGCTGAAGACGACGTCGTCGGCGGTGACGGTCTTGCCGTTGTGGAACTCGATTCCGGGCCGGACCTTGACCACCCACGAGTCGGCCTTGCCGTGCTCGGCCTCGATCGACTCGGCCACCATCATCTCCAGCGGGCCGAAGCTCGGCGGGCGCACCGCCAGCGGCTCATACAGGTTCCAGCACCGCATGATGTCGGGGTCCGCGACGGGCAGGTGGGCGTCGATGGTGTCCTTGGCGCCGCCGCCGGTCGCGCCGACGCGCAGGCTGCCACCGGCCTTGATCGTGGCGGTGGAGGGCGGGCTGGACTTGGCGGTCCCGCCGCCGCCGCCGCTGGAGCCGCCGCTGCCGCCGCAGGCCGCGAGCAGGCCGCCCGCGGACAGCATCGCGCCGCCCGCCAGGGCGCCGTGCAGCACCTGGCGCCGTGTCAATCGGTCGCGTGCCTCTTCGTTTGAGAACTCGTGATCAGTCACCCCAGACTCTCCTCTTTGTGGCTGTCGGTGTAGACATGGCTGTCGGTGTCGACAAGGCTCTCCGCGCTGGTCAGGCGGGTTGCGTACCGGGTCGCCTCCTCGGTGAGGAGGTCGACGGTCAGCACGAGGTGGGCGCGCACCACGTCCCCGGCGGCGGGGTCACGGCGGGCGATCGCCTCGAGCAGCTTCTGATGGTCGGCGACGTAGTCGGAGACCGAGTAGACCGGGTGCCAGTTGAGCAGCATCTGGGACTCGGCGGCCAGCGGCTCGTGCGCCCGGCTCAGCCGCGGGCTGCCGGCCAGGGCGACCATCACCCGGTGAAAGTCGATGTCGGCTCCGATGAGCTCGCGCGACGGCGAGGCGCTGCCGTCGGCGCAGCAGAGGTCGCGGATCCGTTGCTGGGCCGCGTGCAGCGGCGCGACGTCGAAGCCGTCGGGGTGCTCCAGCAGCGCGTTGACGGCGGCGACCTCGATCGCCGTGCGCGCCCGGTAGACGTCGATGAGGTCCGTGGTGGAGACCGGGCGCACGCGGGCGCCGCGGTTGATCTCGCTGACGACCAGGCCCTCCTGCACGAGGTGCCGGATGGCTTCGCGGATGGCGCTGCGCCCGGTGCCGAAGGCCTGAGCCAGCGCGACCTCGGGCAGCTGCTCGGTGGGCTTGATGCGACCGGCCAGGATCGCGTCCCGCAGTTCGTGCAGAACCTGATCGGTGGTCGAGCGCCGCTCGACGGTTCCTAAGCCCCAGGCGGTGTGATCAGGCAACTTGTCGACAACCTACTCCCGACTGTCGGCCAAGTCAACAGGATGTGAAAGATGCAGTGCCTGGGCGGGCGCGTCGGTGATGAGCGCCGCCACGCGCGGGTCGGCACTCGCCGCCCGCAGGGCGCTGCGGTCGTTGACCGTCCATAGCCACACGGCAAGTCCCTGGCCCGCCGCCCAGTCGACGATGCCGGTGCCGTGCCCGTGCCGCCGGTGCCGGTGCCGGTGCCGGTGCGGGTGCCGGTGCCGGTGCCGGGCCGGTGCGCAGCAGGCTCACGTGCGGGAGCAGGAAGTCCGCGCGCGACTCGCGCACCCGGCGCCTGGCCTGCCGCGCGCCGCGCCGAGCGATCAGCAGACCGGTCCGCGTCTCGGGCCGGTGGCGCTTGACCTGGGCGAGCACCCCGGCGAGGAACGACGTGACCACATAGGAGTCGGGCGGGAGGCGCTGAGTGATGAGCGTCATGACCTCCTGCACGTAGCCGCCCTCCTTGAGCTCGATGTCGACGAGCAGCCGCCCCGCCGCCGCGTCGAGCACGTCGCCCAGCAGCGGCGCCTGGCCGGCCCGCATCCGGGCCTGGACCTCGAGGTGGGTGAGCCGGCGGACGGCTCGCCACCCCAGCCGGCGGTCGTGGACGACGACGAGCCGGCCGTCGGCGGTGCGGCGAACGTCGATCTCGACGCCGTCACAGCCGAGCTCCGCGGCGCGACGCACCGCCTCCAGCGAGTTCTGGGGCGCCTGGTCCCACGCGCCCCGGTGGGCGAGGACGAGCGTCCGGCCTGCGCCGCCGCGCTGCACGGTCGCCGCCGTCGCTCCGTGGTTCATCGCGCGGCCCACGTTAGTGGTCGCTCCGCCGGAGGGGCCACAAGCTGGGTGTGCGGCGGACGCGCGGGCGGATGCTTATCCTCCGCCAGCTCATGGCAACGCGCACGCCTGACTCCTTCCTCGTTCTCATGGCCGACCAGCTGGCGGCCGGCTGGCTGCCCGCCTATGGCCACTCGGTGGTGCAGGCTCCCCATCTGTCGGGGCTCGCGGAAGGCGGGACGGTGTTCGAGTCCGCCTACACCGCGTTCCCGCTCTGCGCGCCCGCCCGGGCGGCGATGCTGACCGGCCGCTACGCCTCACGCGTCGGGGTCTACGACAACGCCGCCGAGTTCCGGGCCGGCGCGCCGACGGTGGTCCACGCCCTGCGCGCCGCGGGCTACCACACCGCGGTGAGCGGCAAGATGCACTTCGTCGGCCCCGACCAGCTCCATGGGTTCGAGGAGCGGCTGACCACCGACATCTATCCCGCCGACGTGGACTGGACGCCGGACTGGAGCCGTCCGCTGGAGGACCCGCTGCCCTGGTACCACACGATGGAGAGCGTGCTGGCGCCCGGGATCTGCGCCGCCAGCATGCAGACCGACTACGACGACGAGGTCGCCTTCCAGGCGGTGCGCAAGCTCTATGAGATCGCGCGCCATCGCGCGGAGCAGCCGTACTTCCTGTTCGTCTCCTTCACCAACCCCCACGACCCGTGGGAGATCCCGCAGCGTTTCTGGGACCGCTACCGGCGCGATGACATCGACGACCCCGTGGTCCCCTCGCTGCCGCTGGACGAGGCCGACCCCCACAGCCGCCGGCTGCGGGCCATGTGCCAGGTCGACCAGGCGGGCCTCACGGCCGAGCAGATCCGCCGCGCGCGCCACGGCTACTACGCGGCCATCAGCTACCTGGACGAGCGGATCGGGCAGGTGCTGGGCGCGTTGCGTGAATCGGGGCTGGATGACCGGACGACGGTCCTGTTCTGTGCCGATCACGGAGAGATGCTGGGCGAGCGGGGCCTCTGGTACAAGATGAGCTTCCTCGAGCAGTCGGCTCGGGTGCCGCTCATCGTGAGCGGGGCGGGCGGGTCCGGTCTCTCCGGCCGCGGCGCCCGAGTGGCGTCGCCGGTGTCGCTCGCCGATTTCGCCCCCACGGTCCTGGAGATGGCGGGACTGCCGGTCGACGCGATCGCGGGGGAGGGCGACGGCGTGAGTCTGGCCGGCGCGCTGTCACAGGGCGGCGGCGCCCCGGAGCATCCGGTGGTGTCCGAGTACCACGCCGAGGGCGTGCAGGCCCCGTCGGCGATGGTCCGGTCGGGGCCGCACAAGCTCATCGTCTCCCTCGAGGACCCCGACCTCCTCTACGACCTCGGCGGCGATCCGCGCGAGCTGCACGATCTCAGCGGCGCGCCCGAGTCCGCACCGGTGATCGCGGAGCTGCGCGCGGAGCTTGCGCGCCGCCTCGACCTCGCCGCCATCGGCGAGCGGGTGCGGGCCAGTCAGCGCGAGCGCTTCCTCGTCTCCCGCGCCCTGCGCCAAGGCCGCCCGACATCTTGGGACCACGAGCCGAGCTACGACGCCGCCGCCATGTACATCCGCAACCGCGAGGACCTCTACGAGCTCCAGCGGCGGGCCCGGCTCGACGCAGGGACGCCCGAATGACCACCCTTTCTCGCGGGGACCGCGCGCAAGCCGGCGCGGTCACGTGGGGTTGATCTGGGTGTGGAGCGTTCCTCGATGACTCGCATGCCGCCGTGGCGGTGTCTCGCCGTGGCCGTGCTCGCCTGCGCGATCGTGCTCGCGTGCGGCGCGACGGTCGCGGCCGCCGATAACCCACCGGCCCAGACGACGCTGACGGTCTCGGTTGGCGGTGATGGGTCCGGGACGGTTAGGTCAAGCCCGGCGGGCATCGACTGCGGGGCGGGCGCCGAGGCGCCCGCGCACACGACCTGCTCGTTCCCATTCGACCCCACCACCTCCGTCGTCCTGACCGCCACGCCGGACCAGGGCAACGGCTTCGGGGGCTTCGGCGGCGACGGCTGCGCGACGTCCCCGTGCACGGTCTCGATGGTCGCTGACGGTCAGGTCACCGCCACGTTCGATCCACCGCCAAGCCTCACGGTCACCGCCCCCGCCGCCGCCACCGACTACGCGCAGGCCGCGGTACCGGTCGCTGCGTTGACCTGCCCCGGCGCCAGCTGCTCGGCCAGCGTCGACGGCGGGGCGCCGCTCCACAGCGGCGATCCGCTCCCGGCGACGCTGGGCGCGCATCCCTTCGTCGTGACCGCGACCGCCCCCGATGGCGCATCGGCATCGCAGACCGCGACCTACACCGTGTCCGCACCGCCCACGGCGGCGATCACCGCGCCGCAGGACGGTGCGTCCTACAACGCCAATGCCGTCCCGGCCGCCGGCTTCAGCTGCCAGCACGACCCGAACTCCCCGCTGCAGTCCTGCGCCGCGACCGCCGACGGGCAGGCCGTGGCCGCGGGCGGGTCGATGCCCAACTCCCCGGGACCGCACACCCTGAGCGTCGTCGCCACCGATGCTGACGGCTCCTCGTCGCTGCCGACGACCGCCACCTACACCGTGTATCCGCCACCCACATGTGGCGACGTCGGCGCGACCACGAACGAGGGCGTCGCCGTCCCCGTGACGCTCTCGTGCTCGGATCCGAACGCGTCCCCGTTGAGCTACGCGATCGACGCCCGGCCGCGCCACGGGACGGTCACTCGGTCACACGGCGTTGTCACCTACACCCCCGACGCCGGCTTCACGGGCACCGACAGCTTCATCTACCACGCCACCTCGGCCGACGGTGCCTCCGCCACGCAGACCGCCACCATCCTCGTGCTGGCGCCGCCGACGGCCGAGATCTCCGCGCCGGCGGCCGGCCAGGTCTACACCGTCGGTCAGAGCGTGCCGACGCGCTTCAGCTGCGGCGACGACCCCGCTGGGCCCGGGATCCGATCCTGCACCGACTCCGGCGGCGCCTCCGACGGCACCGGTGTGCTCAACACCACGACCGAAGGCAGCCACTCCTACACCGTCACCGCCACCAGCCGCGATGGCCTGACGGGCCCCGCGACCATCGGCTACACCGTGGTGGGCAGGGCGCCCGAGGTGGTCGTCACCGCCCCGGTGAACAACGCCGCCTACCTGTGGACGGCCATTCCCCCCGCTGACTTCACCTGCCTCCCCGGAGCGGGATCGACGATTCAGACGTGCAGGGCGACCGTGGGCGGTCAGCCGATCTCCGACCATCAGTCGCTTCCCGACGGGTTCGGCGCCCATGTGCTGAGCGTGACCGCGACCGATGCCGATGGCCTGAGCGCCACCGTAAGCGCGACCTACACGGCGACTGTGTCCGCGGCCTCGCTGCCCCCGGTGTCGATCCAGGCGCCGCGCCAGGGCGCCAGCTACCTGCTGGGCCAGGCGGTGGCGGCGCGCTACGCGTGCGCGGCGGCCACCACCGGACCCGCGCTGAAGTCCTGCGTGGGCACCGTGCCCGCGGGGCACCCGATCGACACGAGGACGCTGGGGGCGCATGGATTCAGTGTCTCGGCCACCAACGACCAGGGCGACTCGACGACCGAGATGGTCACCTACAAGGTCGTGCCCACCACCAACCGCTTCATGGTGGAGCGGCTGCGGGCCACGCCGTCCGGTGAGGCGCGGTTGGCCCTCAAGCTGCCGGGCCCCGGCGCCGTGCACGTGGTGGCGACCGCCTGGAACGCGGCGGCCGGCGCCCAAGGTGGGCGCCTCGCCTACGGCACGGCGAGCGCGGGCGCCCGGCGGGGCGGGCCGCTGGTGCTCGTGGTCGAGCCCACGGCCGCCGGCCGGGCACTGCTCAGGGCGCGGGGTGCGCGACCGGTGATCGCGCTCAAGGTCACCTACGCGCCGCCGGGCGCCCAGCCCCGCGTCGTGCGCCCCAAGCCGCTTCACCTCTCCTAGCTAGGGGCGGCAGGGACCGCCGCCCTGCGCGGCGGGCGCGGCGCGGCGCGGGCGGCTCAGGAGATCATCCCGCCCCACTGGCCGCCGGTGATGCCCAGCACCTGACCGGTGATGTAGTTGGCCCACGGCGTGCAGAGCAGGAAGATGCCCCCGGCGGCCTCGAACGGCTGGCCCGGGCGGCCCAGCGGGATGAGGTTGGGCGCCAGCTCACGCATCTGGCCCGGGATCCCGAGCTGCAGCGTCTCGCCGTCGATCTGCATCGTGTTGGACTCCTCCTTGACCGCGGTCAGGCGGGTCTCGATGAAGCCGAAGGCCACGGCGTTGACGTTGATCTTGAACTGGCCCCACTCCTTGGCCAGCGTCTTGGTCAGGCCGATCACGCCGGACTTGCCCGAGGAGTAGTTGGCCTGGCCGGCGTTGCCCATCGTGCCGCTGATCGAGGAGACGTTGACGATCTTGCGGAACACCTCGACGCCCTGCTCGCGCTCCTTCTTGGCGGGCTCGCGCATGTGGGGGGCGACGGCGCGGCACATCCGGAAGGGCACGACGTTGTGGATGTCGATCATCCGCTGGAACGCCTCGTCGGACATCTTGTGGATGGGCGCGTCGATCGTGTAGCCCGCGTTGTTGATGAGGATGTCGACCCGGCCCCAGGCATCGATGACCTTGCCGACGAGCTCGTCGCAGACGCCCGGCTTGGTCAGGTCGCCGCCGAAGACGAGCGTGTCGCCGTCGATCTCCGAGGCGGTCTGCTCGGCGACGTCGCCGTCGAGGTCGTTGATCAGGACCTTGGCGCCCTGCTCGGAGAGCAGTTCGGCGGTGGCACGGCCGATGCCGCGAGCCGAGCCGGTGACGATCGCGACCTTGTCGTCGAGGATTCCCATCTGGACTGCCTTTCGTCGGGTTGAGGTGAGACCGCGCGGGATCTTGCCAGCGTGACGGCCGCGATGTCTGTCCACTAGCCTGCGGGCACCATGAACGCGCCCGACTGGCTCGCCGCCTACGCCGAGAAGCTCGGCGTCCCGGCCCCCACCAAGGATGACCTCACCGCAGTCCTGGACCTCGCGGGCGTCGCCGCCCACTCCTCCCAGCGGATCGCCGCCCCCGTGGCGACGTGGCTGGCGGGCAGGGCCGGCATCGATCTGAGCGCGGCCATGCAGCTCGCCGAGCAGGTCGAGACCGACTCGCCCGACGGCGAGTCCGATGGCTGAGCGCGCCCACGACGTCGTCGTCTTCGGCGCCACCGGCTTCACCGGCGCGCTGACCGCCGAGTACCTCGCGAACGCCGCCGGCGGCACGCGGTGGGCATTGGCCGGCCGCAGCCAGTCAAAGCTCGAGGCCGTCCGCGAGCGCGTGGCCGCGATCAACCCGGACGCCGGAAACGTGCCGCTGGTCATCGCCGACGTCAACGACCCGGGCTCGATGCGCGCGATGGCGGAGTCGACGGCGGTGCTCATCACCACCGTCGGTCCGTACATCAACTACGGCGAGCCGGTCGTCGCCGCCTGCGCCGCCGCCGGCACCCACTACGTCGACCTCACCGGGGAGCCGGAGTTCGTGGACCTGATGTGGCTGCGCCACCACGAGCAGGCCCAGCGCAGCGGCGCCAAGCTCGTGCACTCCTGCGGGTTTGACTCCATCCCCTACGACCTGGGCGCGCTGTACTCCGTCTCCCGGCTGCCCGAGGGCGTGCCCATCAAGCTCGAGGGTTTCGTGCGCGTCGGAGGCACCGTCTCCGGCGGCACGCTGCACTCGGCCGTGCACATCATGGCCCGGCTGCGCCAGGGCCGTCAGGTGGCCGGTCAGCGCAAGCGCCTGGAGGCCCAGCCCGACGGCCGGCGCGTCAAGGGGATCACCGCCCTGCCGCATCACGACAGCGTCGCCGGCGGCTGGGTCCTGCCCGCTCCGACGATCGATCCCGTCACCGTTCTGCGCTCCGCCCGCGCCCTGGACCGCTACGGCCCGGACTTCAGCTACGCCCACTACATCGTCACCAAGCACCTGCCCGCCGCGGCGGGGCTTGTCGCCGGCGTCGGCACCGTCGTGGCCCTCGCGCAGCTGCCCCCGACCCGCAAGGCGCTGCTCATGCTCAAGGACCCCGGCGACGGCCCCAGCCCCGAGCAGCGCGCCAAGGGGTCGTTCACCGTCCGCTTCCGCGGTGAGGGCGGCGGCCGGCGGATCGTCACCGAGGTCACCGGAGGCGATCCCGGGTACGGCGAGACGTCGAAGATGCTGGCCCAGGCCGCGCTCTGCCTCGCCCACGACGACCTGCCCGACCGGGCCGGCCAGCTCACCCCCGCGGTGGCCATGGGCCAGGTGCTCATCGATCGCCTCGTCGCCGCCGGCATCGGCTTTACCACCGTGTCCGACGAGGCGGCGTGACCGACGGGCGCGCCCCCGGTGGGCGCGAGCCGGCCCCCGCGGCTGACCGCCCCGAGCTCGGTGAGCGCCGCCGGATGGTCGATCTCCGTACCGACGGCCGCGCCGCGCTGGACTGGGCGGCCGACTACCTGGAGCGCGTCGGCGACCTGCCGGTGCTCGCCCAGGTCGCACCGGGCGAGATCCGCTCGCGCCTGCCCGCCCACGCCCCCGACGAGCCCGAGCCGTTCTCCGCGGTGCTGCGCGACCTCGACGAGGTCCTGCTCCCCGGCGTCACCCACTGGCAGCACCCCCGGTTCTTCGCCTACTTCGCCACCAGCGCCGCCGAGCCGGGGATCCTGGC
This sequence comes from uncultured Solirubrobacteraceae bacterium, assembly GCA_963764125.1. GTDB lineage: Bacteria > Actinomycetota > Thermoleophilia > Solirubrobacterales > Solirubrobacteraceae > Palsa-465. The sequence continues at coordinate 60,954 of CAVXRR010000021.1, read as the reverse complement.
CGAGCTGCTGGCGGCGACGCTCAACTCGGTGGGGTTCCTGTGGCGGACGGCCCCCGCCTCCACCGAGCTCGAGGGCGTGGTGCTGGATTGGACCGCCGAGCTGCTGGGGCTGCCCGGTGGCTGGCACGGCCACATCGAGGACACCGCGTCGACCGGGACGATGGCGGCGATGATCGCCGCCCGCGAGACGACGGGCCGCAGCGAGGTGGTGTGCTCCGAGCACACGCACTCGGCGGTCGAGAAGGGCGCGCGGATGCTCGGCATGACGCTGCGCAAGGTCCCCACCGATTCCGAGTTCCGCCTGCGCGTCGACGCGCTGGGCGACCTGAGCGACGCCGCGCTGGTGGTGGCCACCGTCGGCACCACCGCCAGCGCCTCGGTCGATCCCGTGCCGGCGATCGCCGACGCGTGCGCGGCCGCGGGCAGCTGGCTGCATGTCGACGGCGCCTACGCCGGCAGCGCCATGGTCTGCCCCGAGTTCCGCTGGGCCTTTGCGGGCGTGGAGCGCGCGGACTCGCTTGTGGTCAATCCGCACAAGTGGCTGCTCACGCCGATGGACTGCTCGCTGCTGTGGACCCGCCGGCCGGCCGAGCTGCGCGCCGCCTTCAGCCTGGTGCCGGAGTTCCTACGCACGCCCGACGCCGAGGACGCCCTCTCGCTCAGTGAGTACGGACCGGCGCTCGGCCGCCGCTTCCGCGCGCTCAAGCTCTGGGCGGTGCTGCGCTGCTACGGCCGCAGCGGCCTACAGGAGCACATTCGCCGCGGCGTGGCGCTGGCCGAGATGTTCGAGGGCTGGGTGGCCGCCGAGCCCGGGTGGGAGCAGTGCGCGCCGCGCCATTTCTCGCTCGTCTGCTTCCGCCTGGAGGGCGGCGACGAGCGCAGCCGAGCGCTGCTGGAGCGCGTCAACGCCGGCGGCGAGATGTTCCTCTCCCACGCGGCGCTGGGCGGCCGCTACGTGCTGCGGCTGGCCGTCGGCCAGATGAGCACCACCGAGCAGGACGTCCGCCGGGCCTGGGACGTCCTGCGCTCCGCCGCCGCGGACCTGCCCTAGACCGCGGGCTTATTTCAGCTCTGCGGAGGTCTTGCCGAGCAGCTGGCGGGCAATGATCAGCAGCTGGATCTGCTGGGTGCCCTCGAACAGGTCGAGGATCTTGGCGTCGCGCGCCCACTTCTCCATGAGCTCGCCCTCGCCGAGGCCGGTGGCGCCGCACAGCGCTACGCAGCGCAGCGCGATGTCGGTGCCCATCCGGCCCGCCTTGGCCTTGGCCATCGAGGCCTGGAGCGAGTTGGGCTTCTTGTTGTCGGCCATCCAGGCCGCTTGGAGCGTGAGCAGCCGCGCGGCCTCCCAGTCGGCCTCCATGGCAATGAACTCCGCGGCCGCCGCGCTCTGATTCGGATCCCGCCCACCTAGAAGGTCGTAGTCGATCTCGACCCCGGCGCTCTGCAGGTGATCGCGGGTGTCCTCCAGACAGGCGCGCGCGACGCCCACCGCCATCCCGGCCACCAGCGGGCGGGTGTTGTCGAAGGTCTGCATGACCCCGGAGAAGCCGCCCTTGGGAGCGATCTCCGGATCCCCGAGGAGGTCCTCCTTGGGAACGCGGCAGTCCTGGAGGACGAAGTTGGCGGTGTCCGAGGCGCGGATCCCCAGCTTGTGCTCGAGCCGGTCGAGCTTGAGCCCGGGGTTGTCGCGCTGCACGACGAAGCTCTTGATGGCGGCGCGGCCCTGGGAGCGGTCGAGCGTCGCCCATACGACGATCAGCTCGGCGCGGTCACCGGAGGTGACGAAGATCTTCTCGCCGTTGAGGACGTACTCGCCGGTCGTCTCGTCGAGCTTGGCGGTGGTGCGGATCGCGGCCGAGTCAGAGCCGGCCTCGGGCTCGGTGATGGCCATCGCGGCCCATTTGCCGCCAAAGCGCGCGAGCTGCTCCTCGTTGGCGACGGCGGCGATCGCCGCCTGGCCGAGGCCCTGGCGCGGCATGGCCAGCAGCAGGCCGACGTCGCCCCAGCACATCTCGATGAGGCCGACGAGGCTGGCCATGTTGGAGCCGTTGCGGTTGCCGTCCCCGGCCGCCTTCTTGGCCGGCGAGGAGCCGTTGGTGCCGACGGCACCCGCGCCGGCTCCGCTGAGACCGCCCCCCTCGTTCAGACCATCGATGGCGGCAGCGAGCATGTCGAGCTCTTTGGGGTACTCGTGCTCGAGCGTGTCGTACTTGCGCGAGTGGGGGCGCAGGATCTCGGAGGCCACCTGGTGGGCCTGCGAGATCAGCTGATTGAACTTCTTGGGGGTCTCGAGGTTGATCATGGCTAGACGAGCAGTCCTCCCTCGATGATCCCTGCGGCCCGCAGATCGCGGTACCAGCGCTCGACCGGGTGCTCCTTGACGAAGCCGTGTCCACCGAGCAGCTGCACGCCCTCGGACCCGATGGCCATCCCGCGGTCGGCGCACAGCCGGCGTGCCAGCGCGACCTCGCGGGCGAACGGCAGGCCCTGGTCCACGCGCGCGGCGGCGCGGTAGGTGGCCAGCCGCAGGCCCTCGAGCTCGATCGCGATGTTGGCGACGGCGAAGGCGACCGCCTGACGATGCGAGATGGACTCGCCGAATGCCTTGCGGTCCTTGACGTAGGCGGTGACGTAGTCGAGCACGGCCTGACCGGTGCCGACGGCCAGCGCGCACCAGGCCAGCCGGCCCAGGGCCACGCATTCGCGGTAGACGTCGAGCTCGCCGCCGCCCAGCAGCGCCGTGGCGGGCAGCCGCGCATCCTCCAGGATGAGGCGGCCGGTGGCGGCGGCACGGATGCCCATGCCGGGTTCGGGCTCGACGGAGATCCCGGCGGTCTTGGACTCGACGATGAACAGCGACGGGCCGGTGTTCTCCAGCTCGGCGGCGACGATGAAGACCTCGGCGTCGGCCGTCCGCGGCACGAGTGCTTTGACCCCGTCGAGCACGTACCCGCCGCCGCCGGCGCGCGCCGTGGTGCGCAGCTCGAACGGGTTGAACAGCGGCTGGGGCTCCATCAGTGCCAGCGCACCGGACGGGACGTCCTCGCCGACGAACTCCGGCAGGTAGGTCGCCTGCTGCTGGGCGTCGCCCCACAGGCTGATCGCGGTCGAGACGGCCGCCGGCGCCAGGCAAGCGACGGCGATCCCCATGTCGCCCTGGGCGAGCGCCTCGCTCATCAGGACCGTCGTGGTGGCCGACCGCTCCTCCACCGCGCCACCGAGCTCCTCGGGAACCCCGATCATCGTCAGGCCGAGGTCGTTGGCCTGGGTCAGCAGCTCGCCGGGGGCGGCGCAGGCGGTGTCGGCGTCGAGCGCCGCGGGGCGTAGGCGCTCCCGGCCGAACTCGCGGACCGAATCGCGCAGGAGGACCTGCTCGTCAGACGGCGTCAGGTCGAAGAGGTCTGAGGTCCGCGCCTTGGGCTGGCGCGCGGGGCGCGACAGCCGCTGGGCGGCGGCGAAAGTGCGCCCGGCGGTGGCCGCCGTCCGCGCGCCGGTCTTGGTGGCGCCGTGAATCAGGCTCGTGACGGGGTCGCGCAGGCCGAGCCGGTCGATTGTCCCCGACGAGGCGACACGGTTGAGCGCGCGCAGGCCGACGGCCATGCCGCGCTCGGCGATGTTCGGTGGCGTTGCCATCTCTCTCCTACGATAGCACGAGTTGTTGTGACGTCATTCGATGTAATGCTGAACGTCGGCGTCTATCTAAGCACTCTTGGCCTGTGCAGGGGGTTCTTATGGAGTTCTTACTCAGAGGCCGTCATGCTCGTTGCGTGCGCGTACTGATCGCCGAGGACGAACTGCGGCTGGCCGACGCGATCGCGCGCGGGCTGCGCCGCCAGGGGTTCGCGGTTGATCTTGCCCCGGATGGGGAGCAGGCACTCGTCAAGTCGCGGGTCGTCCGCTACGACGTGCTCGTGCTCGACCGCGATCTGCCCGGCGTCCACGGCGACGACGTGTGCCGTGCCGTGCGCGATGAGCGCCCGGACACCGGGATCCTCATGCTGACGGCCGCGGGCGCGCTCGAGGATGTCATCGAAGGGCTGTCGCTCGGCGCCGACGACTACCTGGCCAAGCCGTTTCGCTTCGCCGAGCTCGTCGCGCGCATCCACGCGCTGGCCCGGCGCACCGCGCCCAGCCGCCCGCCCGTGCTGCGCCACGGTGACCTGGAGCTCGACCCGGCGCGCCGGCGGCTCACGCGCGCGGGCCACGAGCTCGAGCTGGCGCGCAAGGAATTCGCCGTGCTCGAGGCGCTGATGGCGGCCGACGGCGCTACGGTGTCCGCAGAACAGCTGCTGGAGCGCGTTTGGGACGAGCACACCGATCCATTCACCAACGTGGTGCGGATGACGATCATGACCCTGCGCCGCAAGCTGGGCGACCCGCCGGTGGTGCAGACGGTGATCGGAGTGGGCTACCGGATGGCCTGATGGGGGGCGGCCGCCATGCGTCCGAGCGTTGGCCGCGGACGCGGCGCACCCCGGCGCCGACGATCCGGCTCCGCCTGACCGCGCTCTACGGCACGGTCTTCCTCATCACCGGGGCGGCGCTGCTGACGGTCGGCTACGTGTTCGTGCGCACCAACCTGCGCACGCACCACAGCCTGCGCGCCGAGCTCATCCGCCTCGGGATCCGCCCGGTCCGCGGCGAGTTCGGCTTCCCGCCCGGGTCCTCGACGGGCAAGCTCATCCACACCGTCCAGAACCAGATCCTGGGCGGGGCGCTGCACCGGCTGCTCATCGAGTACGCCGTCGCGCTCGTCGCGATGACGGCGATCTCGGTGCTGATCGGCTGGCTGCTCGCCGGACGCGCGCTGGCGCCGCTGCGCGAGATCACGGCCACGGCCCGCCGCGTCTCGAGCGAGAACCTCGGTGAGCGGATCGACCTCCCGGGCCCCGCTGACGAGCTGCGTGAGCTCGCCGACACCTTCGACGGCATGCTCGCCCGGCTGGACGGCGCGTTTGCCAGCCAGCGCCACTTCGTCGCCAACGCCTCCCACGAGCTGCGCACGCCCCTGGCCATCATGCGCACCGAGGTCGATGTGGCGCTCGCCGACCCCGACGCCAGCGTCAAGGAGCTGCGCGAGATGGGGGAGGCGGTGCGCGACACCGTCGACCGCTGCGAGCGGCTCATCGCCAGCCTGCTGCTGCTCGCGCGCAGCGAGGGGTCGACCGGTCAGGAGGAGCCCGTCGACATCGCCGGGCTCGCGGCGGACTGCATCACGGACCTGTGGGCGCGGGCCGAGGAGGCCCAGGTCGAGATCCGCGACGACCTCGAGCCGGCCTGGACCACCGGCCACCCCGGCCTGCTCGAGCGCCTGATCGCCAACCTCGTCGACAACGGCATCCACCACAACGTCCCCGGGGGCTTCCTCCGCATCCAGACGCGGACCTCCGGCGACGAGGTCGAGCTGGTGGTCGCCAACGGCGGCGAGCCGATCGATCCCGAACGGGTCCGGGAGCTGGTCGAGCCGTTCCGGCGCCTGGACCGGTCGGTGCGCGGCTTCGGGCTCGGCCTCTCCATCGTGCGGTCGATCGCCCAGGCCCACCACGGCGCGGCCACCCTCATCGCGCCGGCCGCGGGCGGCCTGGAGGTCAGGGTGACGCTGCCGCGCTTGGCCGAGAGCGACGTGACCCGGCCGCGGCCGACCGACGCGGTGCGCTCCGCCACGGGCGCATTATCAGCCGATCCCCAGAATCCTCTTACGCAAAGCTGACGGGCCGGAACGTACGCTCCGGTGCATGTCGCGTCGGCGCCATTGCTTGCGAAGCGACGGAGGGTTTGACCATGGCATCCCCGCGCCGTGTCCTTCCCGTCGTCGCGTCCAGGCGCTCAGCGGCTGCGACGAATGTGCGCCTCGTCGCCAGCGGCGGAGATACCTCCCCGCTGCCTGGGGTACCGGCGGCGGCTCGGGCCACGACTCCCGCCCGAGCATGCCCGCCGGACCTCGGGTCACCCGGCCGCGGCGGCGACCGGCCTGACCCGCGACCAGACGCCGGCGGCGGCGTAGGCGGCCGCCGCCAGGCCGATGACGGCCGTGCTCGCGGGGAGCGCGCCGATCGCGTAGCTGAGCGCCAGCCCGCCCCACATCGAGCCCACCGCGATCGCCCCTGAGAGGGCCAGGCTCAAGTAGGGCCGCGCCGTCAGCGCGCGGGCCGCGCCGCCCGGCGCGGCGACCAGGCCAAGCAGCAGCAGCGCTCCGACCGCCTGCGTGCTCTCGGCGCTGACGACGGCGAGCGCGGCCAGGAAGGCGAGGCCCAGCGCGCGCACGGGAATGCCGCGAAGCGTGGCAAGCTCCGGATCCAGCGTGGCGAGCAGCAGCGGGCGCGCGACGGCGATCACGAAGGCGACCACGGCCAGCGCGACCGCCGCGGCGAACACCGCCGCGCCGGCGCTCAGCGAATACACCGAGCCGAACAGGGTGTTGGCGGTGGTGATCCCGCTGGCCCCCGCCGCGCTGGTGGCCAGGATCGTGAGCAGCAGCACGCCGATCCCCAGGATCCACGCGAAGGTGATCCCGATCGTCACGTCGTCGGCCTGGGCGCGGCGGCCCAAGACGCCCATGGCGGCGGCCAGCGCCAGGGTGAGCGCGAACAGGCCGATGCGCTCGTCGACGCCGATGGCCGCGGCGGCGATCGCCCCCACGAAGGCGACGTGGCTGAGCGCGTCGCCGGCGAACACCTGGGCCCGGACGACGACGAACCAGCCGATGACGCCGCAGGCGAGCGCGATGAAGGTACCGGCCAGCCAGGCGTTGCGGACGAACTCGTGGGTGAACATCAGCGGCGGCTCAGGCGCGCGAGGAGGTAGATGACGAAGCCGATCGTCGTCACGTAGAAGCCGACCGGATAGATGCTGAAGTAGGCGATCGCCAGGGCGAGCCAGATGGTGAGGAGCGCGAAGACGACGGTGAGGACCAGGCCGGCGAGCGGCTTGACGGTGAGCTGCTGGGCGGCGGCCGCGGGGGCGACGAGCAGCGCGAAGACCAGCAGCGCTCCCGTGAGCTGGCTGGTGGCGGCGATGGCGAGCCCGAGGACGAGCAGGAACAGGGCGTCGAGCAGGGCCACCGGCACGCCGCTGGCGCGGGCGACCTCTCGGTCCACGGTCGCGAACAGGAGCGGCCGGGCCAGCGCGGTGAGCGTGCCCAAGGCGGCGAGCGCGACCAGGAGCAGGCCGAGGACCTGACCGCGCGTGATGCCGAGGAAGGTGCCGAACAGCAGCGTCTCGGGTCCGCCGAGCACCGCCTGGTTGAGCGAGAGGAACAGAAACCCGGCGGCCAGGCCGACGGTCTGGACGGTGCCGATGACCGCCGACTCTCCCTCCTCGGTGGCCTCGCCCCGCCCGCGCCGGCCGCTGCGACCGATGGCCAGCGCCGCCGCCGTGCACGCCACGTAGTAGCCCAGCGCCGTGGGCAGCCCGGCGAGCGCGGCGCCGGTGGCGCCGGGGAAGGCCATCACGCTCAGCGTGTGCGATGCGAACGTCTGGCGGCGCAGCACGACGTACCAGCCGACGACGCCGGCCAGGATGGCGACGATCGTGCCCGCCTCCAGCGCGTTGACCATGAACGGGTAGGTGAACAGCTGGCGCAGATCGTCGATGGGGTTGGGGGAGACCGAGGGGGTCATCGCTGGCGGTGGCTCATCGGTGGCGGTGGGTCATCAGCGACGGTGGCTCATCCGTGGCGGTGGCCGTGGTGGTGGGGCGCCTCGGGCTGGCCGACGACGACCAGCCGCCCGTCGGAGGTGCGCAGCACCTCGACCGTCGTGCCGTAGAGCTCGCTCAGCGTCTGCGGCGGTGATCACCTCGTCCACCTCGCCGCACAGGGCCCGGCCGCCGGCGAGGTAGACGACGCGGTCCAGGTAGGCGGCGAGCGGGTTGACGTCGTGGGCCACGAGCAGGACGGCGACGTCCTCGGCGCTGGCGATGCGGCGGATGAGGCCGGCGACCGCGGCCTGGTTGGGGAGATCGAGGCTGTCCAGCGGCTCGTCGAGGATGAGCAGCTGTGGACGGCGGACCAGCGCGGTGGCGATGAGCAGCCGCTGCTGCTCGCCGCCCGAGAGCTCGCCGATGGCGCGATCGGCGTAGTCGCCGGCGCCCACGAGGGCGATCACCTCGTCGACGCGCGCGCGTTCGGTCCGGCGCCGCCGGCGGGCGGTCGGGGTCAGCGGGACGGGTACGCCCCAGCGCGCGCCGTCGAGGCCGAGCGTGACCAGGTCGACCCCGCGCACGCGGGTGGCGGTATCGAAGCTCTGGCGCTGGGGGAGGTAGCCGATGTGCGTCGCGGGCCTGCTGGGGCGGGCGCCCGAGGACGTCGACCGATCCGCCGGCGAGCGGCACGAGGCCGAGGATCGCCTTCATGAGCGTGGACTTGCCGGCGCCGTTGGGGCCCAGCACGGCGACGAACTCCCCGTGGCCGATCGTGAGCGAGACGTCGGGGAGGATCGTGCGGCCGCCGACGCGGATCGCGGCGTGCTCCAGCGCGACGGCGGGCGCGGCGGTCTGCGGGACGGTGGTCTCGGTCATCGGCCCGTGGCCTGGTGCAGCGCGGCCGCCAAGCGGGTGAGCTGACCTACCTGCCACTGCTCGAACGACGCCGACGCGGGCGACAGGGTCTCGGTCACGGTGGCGATCGGGATGTGGGCGGCGCGGGCGAGGTCGTTGAGATGGTGGATGCCCGGGGTCACGTTCTGGGAGTTGTAGACCCAGACCTTGATCTCGTGGTCGGTGATCTGGCGCTCGGTGGTGATCGTGTCCTGGGCGGTGACCTCGGTCCCCTCGCTGATCGCCTTCATGTAGCTGGCGGGCGTGATGAGCTTGAGGCCGAGCGCGGGCGCCTGCAGCGCGAAGATGCTCTCCGAGGCGCCGACCGGCACGCCCGCGTAGCGCCCGCGGATCTGCGCGATGAGCCGGTGGTAGGTGGCCAGCCCCTGGGTGTCGAAGCGGCGCAGCCGGACGGCGAAGTAGGCCTGATGGGCCGGGTCGAGCTTGGCGAGGTCAGCCGCGATGGTCCGCGCGACGACGAGGACCTCGCCGGGGTCATACCAGCGGTGTGGGTTGTCGCCGTCCTGCAGGCCGAACAGGGAGCCGACCGTGAGCGTGATCCGGCCGTCGACCGGGTTGGCGGCCAGCAGCTTGGGCGCCCACGGGTCATACCCCACCCCGTTGACGATGGCCAGCTGGGCCGTGGCCATGGTGCGGCCGTCGACCGTCGTGGGCTCATAGGCGTGCGGGTCCTGGGCGGGGTTGACGATCACGCTCGTCACCTGGGCGTGCGCCCCGCCGAGCTGGCGCGCGATGCTCCCCCAGAAGTTCTCGGCCGCGACCACGCGGACCCCTCCGCCGCTGGTCGCGGTCTGGGCGCTGCCGCAGCCGGCCGCGAGGAGGGCGAGCGCCGCGAGCGCGGCGGTCAGCGCGGTCGGGGCGACGCGGTGGCGCGAGGCGATCCGGGGCCAGACACACGGGCGGCAGGCACGTCTCACCCCGCCAACCTACCACAGGAATGAGAATTAGTCTTATTCCTATTCCTATTCTCATTCTCGCTACAGTGGGTCACATGGCCAGCCTGGAGTGGATCGGCTACGTGTACGCGAACCTGCACGATGGGCGGCTTCAACCGGGGTGGCGCCCGGGACGCGGTCATCGATCTTCTGGGCGAGCAGGAGTGCGCGCTGAGCGCGGCCCAGATCGAGCTCCGCCTGCGCGGCGAGGGCCGGCCCATCGCCCGGGCCAGCATCTACCGCACCCTGGACCTCCTGGTTGAGCGCGGCCTGGCCGAGCGCGTCCAGGTCGGCCAGGGCGAGGCCCTCTTCGAGCCGCTCGAGCCCAGCGGCGAGCACCACCATCACCTCTTCTGCGGTCAGTGCGGCCGGCTCATCCCCTTCGACGACCCGGGCCTCGAGCGCGCGATCGACGGGCTCGAGGACCGCCTCGGCGTCACCGTCGACAGCCACGAGCTGCTGTTGCGCGGCGCCTGCGAGCAGTGCCGGTAGCCGCTCGGCGGCCGGCGCGCTCGCCCGGCCCCACGCTCGCCCGGCCCGACCCGCTCGCGCCCGCGCGTCGGCTACCAGGCGTCGACGTTGGGGCGCCGCTTGCCCGGCGTCTCCCACCACCGCGGCGTCGCCTCGTCGAACAGGGTGGCGATCCAGCGCCGTGTGTCGACCGGGTCGATCACGTCGTCGATCTCGAAGTACGACGCCATGCTGATCCCGCGCCCGCGCTCGTACGCGTTCGCCACCATCGACTCATAGGCGCGCTCGCGCTCGGCCGGGTCCTCGATCGCCTGAAGCTCGCGGCGCATGCCCAGCCGGACCGCGCCCTCCAGCCCCATCGCCCCGAACTCCGAGGTCGGCCAGCCCACGCAGAACAGCGGCGCCTTGAAGCTTCCGCCCGCCATCGCCTGGGCGCCGAGCCCGTAGCCCTTGCGCAGCACGACCGTCCCGGTGGGCACGCTGAGGTTGGCGCCGGTGACGAACATTCGCGAGAAGTGACGGACGGTCGCCGTCCTCTCCGCCTCGGGCCCCACCATGAACCCCGGCGTGTCGGCCAGGAACAGGAGCGGGAGCCCGAAGGCGTCGCACAGCCCCATGAACCGCGCCGCCTTGTCGGCGCCGTCGGCGTCGATGGCCCCGCCGAGGTGCGCCGGATCGTTGGCGATCACGCCCAGCGCCTTCCCATCCATGCGGGCCAGCGCGGTGACCATGCCGGCAGCGAAGCCGCGGCGCAGCTCCAGCACCGACCCGTCGTCGAACAACCCGCCGATCACGTCGCGGACCGCATACACGCGCTTGCGGTTGGCGGGGATGAGGTCGCGCAGCCGCTCCTGGTCGGGCACGCGGGCTTCCGCCGGCGCGGGTGCCGCCCGGCCGAAGTAGCTGAGGTATTGCTTGGCCGCGGCCACGGCGGCTCCGTCGTCGGGCACCCGCAGGTCGACCACGCCGTTGGCGTCCTGGACGTCGATGGGGCCGACCTCGGCGGGCTCGTACACGCCGAGGCCGCCGCCCTCGATCATCGCGGGGCCGCCCATGCCGATGCTGGAGTCCTCGGTGGCGATGACCACGTCACAGCAGCCCAGCAGCGCGGCGTTGCCGGCGAAGCAGTAGCCGCTGGCGATCCCCACGAGCGGGACCAGGCCGCTCAGCTGGGCGAAGTACTGAAACGCCCGGCAGTCGAGGCCCGCGATGATCGGCATGTCGACGTCGCCCGGGCGGCCGCCGCCGCCCTCGGCGAACAGCACCACCGGCAGCCGCCGGCGCTCGGCGATCTCGAACAGCCGGTCCTTCTTCTGATGGTTGCGCATGCCCTGGGTGCCGGCCAGGACGGTGTAGTCGTAGGACATCGCCGCGACCGGCTGCCCGGCGATGGCGCCCACCCCGCCGACGAGGCCGTCGGCCGGCGTGCGCTCGATCAGCTCCTGACGCGACCGTCGCTGCTCCTGGGCGGCGAAGATCAGCGGCCCGTACTCCACGAAGCTGCCCTCGTCCAGCAGGTCATCCAGGTTCTCGCGGGCGGTCCGGCGGCCCTGGGCGTGGCGCTTGTCGACCGCGTCGGGGCGGCGGTGGTCTCGGCCGATCTCATGACGTTCGTGCACCCGGGCGAGGTCCTCGCGCTCGCCGGGCGCCTCGAGCTGCGCCGCGGCGACATCGACGGCGCCGGGTCCGTCTCGGTGGCTGAGGGTCGCCAGGGGTTGGCCCTCTTCGACGGTCTGACCGATGCGGACGTTGAGCTCGGTGATCGTGGCGTCGCGCTCGGCCACGATCTCGTGCTCCATCTTCATCGCCTCGATGACGACGACCGGGGTACCGGCGGCGACGTGCTCGTCGGTGGCCGCCGGTGTCGCGACGACGGTGCCCGTGAACGGTGCCACCAGCGTCTGGCTCGTCTCTGCGGGCACGCGCGGCAGTCTACGATTCGCGGCCATGAGCGAGGCGCCGCCACTGCTGTGGGAACCGTCTGAGGACCGCGTGCAACGCGCCACGCTGACGCGGTTCGCCGGCTGGCTGGCCGAAAATGCGGACCCCGCCCGCCCCTTGAGCTTCGGTTCCTACGAGGAGCTGTGGCAGTGGTCGGTGGACTCGCTCGATGAGTTCTGGGCCGCCGTGGTGAAGTACTTCGAGCTGCACATCGAGGGCGGCTCTGGAGCGGTCCTGGGTGATCGCTCGATGCCGGGCGCGCAGTGGTTTCCGGGCGCGAGAACCTCATATGCCGAGCACATCTTTCGCGCCAGGGACGCCGACGCGGTGGCGATCCGCCACTGCTCAGAGGTGCGGCCGGAGCTGGGGGAGTGGACGTGGGGACGGCTGCGCTCGGAGACCGCGCGGATCGCCGCCGGCCTGCGGGCCTTGGGGGTCGAGCCCGGCGACCGCGTGGTGGCCTACATGCCCAACATCCCCGAGACGGTGGCGGCGTTTCTGGCATGCGCGTCGATCGGGGCGACGTGGTCCTCGGCGGCGCCCGAGTTCGGGGCGCGCAGCGTGATCGACCGCTTCGCCCAGGTCAGGCCCAAGGTGCTGCTGACCATCGACGGGTACGGCTACGGCGGTAAGGAGTTCGACCGCTCCGCCCAGGTGGAGCGGATCGCGGCCGAGCTGCCGGGGCTGCAGCGGACGGTGCGGTTCGGCTACCTGGACCACAGCGGCTGGGAGGACGGGTTCCTCGGCCCCGAGGACGCGGAGCTCCAGTTCGCCCTGCTGCCGTTCGATCACCCGCTGTGGGTGCTGTACTCCAGCGGCACCACGGGCTTGCCCAAGCCGATCGTCCACGGCCAGGGCGGGATCCTGCTCGAGCAGATCAAGGCCCTGCACCTCCACCTCGACGCGCAGGCCGGCGACCGGATCTTCTGGTTCTCCACGACCGGCTGGATGATGTGGAACTTCCTGGTCGGGGCGCTGCTCACCGAGGCCTCGATCGTGCTCTTTGACGGCAACCCGGGCTACCCGTCGCTGGAGCGGTTGTGGGATCTGGCCGGCGCGTCGGGGATGACGACCTTCGGGACCAGCGCCGCGTTCATCGCCTCGTGCATGAAGGCCGACGTCGAGCCGCGGTCCGGTCGCGACCTCAGCGCCCTGCGCGCGGTGGGCTCAACCGGCTCCCCGCTGTCGCCCGAGGGCTTTCAGTGGATCTATGACCACCTCGGCTCTGAGACCTGGCTGTTCTCCACCTCGGGCGGCACCGACATGTGCACCGCCTTCGTGGGCGGGGTGCCGACGCTGCCGGTCTACCTCGGCGAGCTCCAGGCGCGGTCGCTGGGGGCCGCGGTGCAGGCGTGGGATCCCGACGGCAGGCCCCTGATCGACGAGGTGGGCGAGCTGGTCATCACCGAGCCGATGCCCTCGATGCCCGTGTTCTTCTGGGGTGATGAGGACGGCGAGCGGCTGCGCGAGTCGTATTTCTCGATGTACCCGGGCGTGTGGCGCCACGGGGACTGGATCAAGATCACCGACCGCGGGACGGCGGTGATCTACGGGCGCTCGGACTCGACCATCAACCGCGGTGGGGTCCGGATGGGGACGTCTGAGATCTACCGCGCGGTGCTCGACGTCGACGAGGTCGTCGACGCGCTCGTGGTCGACCTGCCCCGGGACGGCACCGACGGGTGGATGCCGCTGTTCGTGGTGCTGCGCGAGGGCTCATCACTGACCGACGAGCTGGTCGCCGAGATCCGCCGGCGGGTGCGCGAGGACTGCTCGCCGCGCCACGTGCCGAACGAGATCCGTGAGATCGCCGCGGTCCCCCGCACCCTGTCGGGGAAGGTGCTGGAGGTCCCGGTCAAGCGGATCCTCATGGGGACCCCCGTGGAGGAGGCGGCGTCCCGGGAGTCGCTGGCCAATCCGGAGGCGCTTGATTTCTTTGTGGAGTTGGCGGAGGACGCTGCGTAAAACGACTGACTTGGGAAGGGGGGGTGGAAGTACCGGCGCTGCAGGCTCTTAGTAGTAGTGGTCGATAGTGAAGGAAATAGCTTCAAAATCCGCCTCGACTCCGCGATCCTGGACCTGGCGCGTCGTCAACACGGCCATGTCGCCCGGTGGCAACTGCTGGAGCGGGGCGTCGCGCAGGGGCTGATCGCGGGGCGCCTGGCGTCGGGGGCGTGGGTGGCGGTGCACGCAGGGGTCTACTGCGTGGGTCCACGGCGAAATGACCCCCCGTCTCGCGCGCCGCGGCGGCCGTCTTGGCCTGCGGCGACGGAGCGGCGCTGAGCCACGCCTCGGCGGCCAGCCTGTGGGGGTTCCTGCCGCGCTGGAGCTTTCCGCTGCACGTGACCGCCGAGAGACGCCGCGAGCGCCGGGCACCAAGCTGCTGAACCCCTTCGTCGAGTCCCCGCACAACCCCACGCGGTCAACGCTGGAGGACGAGTTCCTGCCGTTCCTCGCCCGGTACGGCCTGCCCGTCCCGCAGATCAACGTCCGAGTCAACGGCCGGGAGGTGGACGCGTTCTTCCCGGAGCACAACCTGATCGTCGAGCTGGACGGCTGGGAGACCCACCGGACGAAAACGGCGTTCGAGGACGACCGCGAGCGCGATGCCGACAACCTCCAGCACGGCCTCAGCACGATCCGGATCACCCGCGACCGGGTCCGGCGCACACCCGACCGCGAAGCGGCCCGTTTGCGGGAGATTCTGCAACGCAGCGGACGCGCGACGCCGCCGTCCTAGGCTCCTCTTACGGACTTCTTCCCGAACTCTGAAAAGTTCCTCACGGGTACGTGGTCCCATAGGGAACGACAAAAGACGCCCCATCCAGGAGAGAACCAAGACCATGAGAAGTGTGAGCCGATGGATTCCGATCATCGGCGGCGCCATTGCGGGAGGGGTGATCGCGCTGATCATCGCCAGCGCGAGCACCGGCAGCAAATCCGTGACGACGACCGTCATCCAGCAGGGGAGCACGAACTCGACGGAACCCACGTCGTTCAAGGGCGGCACCGGGTTGAGCATCAACCAGATCTACAAGTCCGCCAGTCCCGGGGTGGTCGACATCGTCGTGACTGCGCAGAGCCAGAACCAGGGCTTCGGGTTCTTCGGCGGCCAGGGCGGCACGACGCAGGGTGAAGGCGCGGGCGTGGTCTATGACTCGAACGGCGACATCCTCACCGACGAGCACGTGGTGGCCGGTGCCACCTCGGTGAGGGTCAACTTCCAGGACGGCAAGAGCGTGCCGGCCAAGGTGCTGGGCACCGACCCGTCGACCGACGTAGGCGTCATCCACGTGAACGTCCCGTCCTCCGAGCTGCACCCGATCCCGCTCGCCGATTCCTCCCAGGCCCGGGTGGGCGACCCGGTGGTGGCGATCGGCAGCCCGTTCAGCCTCCCCGAGACCACCACGACGGGCATCGTCAGCCAGACGGGCCGCAGCATCCGGGCCCCCAACAGCTACCAGATCCCCAACGCGATCCAGACCGACGCGGCGATCAATCCCGGCAACTCCGGCGGCCCGCTGCTGGACGCCAACGGGCACGTCCTGGGCCTCAACGACCAGATCGAGACCAACAACCAGACCGCCGGCGGCGAGGGCTCGAGCTCCGGCGTCGGGTTCGCCGTTCCGTCCAACACGGTCAAGCAGATCGCCACCACGATCATCGGCGGCCACAAGGTGCAGCACGCCTACATCGGGGTCTGCCTCAACAGCCTCGCTAACAGCGCTCAGATCGCCACCACCCCGACGCAGAACTGCCCCCACCCGGTCGCGCCCGGGTCTCCGGCGGCCCAGTCGGGCATCCAGCCCGGTGACACGATCACGACTATCAACGGCACGCGGATCGTCAGCACCGACGCGTTCATCGCCACGATCGACAGGTACCAGCCCGGGCAGAAGGTGACCATGACCATCACTCGCTCCGGTCAGACCAAGCAGGTGACGGTCACGCTGGGCAACCGCCCGGCTCAGGCGCCGAACGGCGGCTGACCTCCCACGGCGTCTCAGGCGCTCGCGGCGCGCGTCACACGACGACGGCGCGTCGCGAGCGTCATCGACAGCGGCCCGCCCACCGCGACCAGCGCGATGAGCAGCGGGCCGAGCGCGCCATGGCCGAAGGCGGCGCACACTTCGTAGGCGCCGGCCCCGAACAGGCCGGCGGTGGGCAGCGTGATCACCCAGGCGACGGCGATCGTCCCGGCCACGCCCCAGCGCACCGCCGACAGGCGCTTGGCCGCCCCCGCTCCGATCACCCCGCCAGAGATGACGTGGGTGGAGGAGAGGGGGTACCCCAGGTGCGAGGAGATGAGGATCACCGCCGCGCCTGAGGCCTGAGCCGAGAACGCCTGGGCCGAGTCCATGCGGATGATGCGGCTGCCGACGGTGCGGATGATCCGCCAGCCGCCGGCATAGGTCCCCAGCGAGATCGCGGTGGCCGACAGGACCACCACCCAGGCGGGCACGGTCGCGTGATTCGGACTCAGCGAGCCGTGAGCCACGAGCGCCAGGGTGATGACGCCCATCGTCTTCTGGGCGTCGTTGGTCCCGTGGGCGAGGGCCAGCGCGGAGTTGGAGAGGACCTGCCCCAGCCGGAATCCGCGCGTCACCGGCCCCGGGCTACGCCGCCCCAGCAACCAGTAGATGAGCGCGATGACACAGCCGGCGACGAGGAACGCTCCCACCGGGGCCACCAGCGCCGGGATGACGACCTTCGACAGCAGGCCGCCGAACTTCACGCCCCCGGTGCCGACGCCGGCCAGCATGGCGCCGATGACCCCGCCGATAAGGGCATGCGACGAGCTCGACGGGAGGCCGTAGGCCCAGGTGAGCAGGTTCCACGCGATCGCCCCGACGAGCCCGGCGAAGGCGATCGTCTCGGTGACCTGGCCCGCGTCGATGATGCCGGTGGCGATCGTGGCCGCGACCTTCAGGGAGATGAAGGCGCCGATGAAGTTGAGGATCGAGACGAGGGTGATCGCGGTCCGCGGCGCCAGGGCCCGCGTCGAGATCGACGACGCCACGACGTTGGCGGTGTCGTGAAAGCCATTGGTGAAGTCGAACGCCGTCGCGGCGAGGACGACGATGACGAGCAGGAGGTCGCTGTGCACCCGGACGCTACGTCAGCTGCCCGCGCTCGCGGCCCAGGCCAGAGTGCGCTCCATGAGCTCGCTGTGCACGCTGCGGGAATTGCCCCGGCGCCGGGTCCACGAGCGGTCGGCCGCCATCGTCCAGGCGTAGGTGTCGTCGGCCAGCCCGCGATCCAGCGTGTCCTGAATCTCGGCCTGGAGCTCGGCGCGCTCGATCGGCACCAGCAGCTCGACCCGCGAGTCGAGGTTGCGCGGCATCATGTCGGCCGAGCCGATGTAGTAGACGTGCTCGTCGCCGCGGTGGAAGGAATAGATCCGGCTGTGCTCCAGGAAACGGCCGACGACCGAGACCACCGCGATCGTCTCGCTGACCCCGGGGATGCCCGGCACCAGGCAGCAGATCCCGCGGACGTTGAGCGAGATCGGCACGCCGGCCTGCGACGCCCGGTAGAGGGCCTGGATGATCTGCTCGTCGACGAGCGCGTTCATCTTCATGACGATCCGCGCGTCACGTCCCTCGCGACGGGCCTCGATCGTGCGGTCGATCTCGTTGATGAGCGGCTGGCGCAGCCACGTGGGGGCCACCAGCGTCTTGCGCTGCGGCTCGGGATGGCCATAGCCCGTGAGTGTGTTGAACAGGTTGGCCACCTCGTCGCCGATCTCCCGATCGGTGGTGAAGTACCCGAAGTCCTCGTAGAGCCGGGCGTTCTTGGCGTGGAAGTTGCCCGTCCCGATCATCACGTAGTTACGCACGGAGCCGCGCTCGCGGCGGACGACCAGGATCGCCTTGGCGTGCGTCTTGAGGCCGGGGATGCCGTGGACGACGTGCGCGCCCACCTCCTCCAGCGCGCGCGACCAATGGATGTTCTGGCGCTCGTCGAAGCGGGCCTTGAGTTCCACCAGGCACACGGCCTGCTTGCCCTTCTCGGCGGCTTCGATCAGCGACGGGACGAGGGCGGAGTCGTCCGACGTGCGGTACACGGTCATCTTGATCGCCAGCACGTTGTCGTCGTCGACCGCCTGCTTGACGAAGCGCTCGACGCTCGAGGTGAACGACTGGTAGGGGTAGTGGACGAGGACGTCGCCGGCCCGCATCATCGCGAACATGTCGGGCTGGGCGTCGCCGCCGGCCTGCGCGGTGACGAGGCCGGGCTGGGTCACCGGGGTCCAGTTGGGCCAGCGGAGGTCGGGCCTGTCCTTGATCGAGGCGATCTGCCACAGGTCGCCGAGGTCGAGCAGGCCGTCGACGTCGTAGACCTGCACCTCGTCGACATTCAGCCACTCGATCAGCCGCGTGCGCAATCCGGGGTCCATGTTGGCGCCGACCTCGAGCCGAACGACCTCGCCGAAGCGGCGGCGGCGCAGCTCGTCCTCGACGGCTTGCAGGAGGTCGTCGGCCTCGTCGGAGATCTCGAAGTCGGCGTCGCGCGTGACCCGGAAGAGGTCATAGCTGACGATCTCCATCCCCGGGAACAGGGCGTCGAGATGGCGGGCGATGATGTCCTCGAGCGGGATGAAGGTGTCCTTCTCGATCTCGACGAACCGGGGCAGGACCTCCTTGGGGACCTTGACCCGCGCGAACGCCTCCTGATCGGCCTCCGGGTCGCGCAGGTGCACGATGATGCTGAGCGAGAGGTTGGAGATGTACGGGAACGGCCGTCCCGCGCCGACCCCCAGCGGGGTGAGCACCGGGAAGATCTGGGCGCGGAAGTGGCGCTCGATCACGTCGTCCGGCGCGCCGGATTCCTCGCAGCTGACGATGCGGATGCCGTTCTCGGCCAGCTCGGGATTCACGACCCGGGAGAACTGCTCGGTGTGACGGCGGTCCAGCGAGCGGACGCGATCCTGGATCTCGCGCAGGACCTCGGTGGGCGACAGGCCGTCGGGCCCGCGGGCGTCGATCCGGGCGTCGACCTGGTCGTGCACCCCGGCGACGCGGATCATGAAGAACTCGTCGAGGTTGGAGACGAAGATCGCCAGGAACTTCAGCCGCTCGATCAGCGGCAGCGACTCGTCCTCGGCGAGCTGGAGGACGCGGTCGTTGAAGTCGAGCCAGGAGACCTCGCGGTTGACGTAGAGCGAGTGGTCGCGCAGGTCGGGCACCTGATCGGGCCCGGAACCGTTGCCCTCCTGCACTCCGACGGCGGTGGCCTCGCGCGGGTTGGAGCCGACGTCGGTCATGTCACCCGCTCGCGCCCGGCGATCGCGCCCAGCTCGGCGGGGCGCAGGAGCACGACCAGCTCGCCCTTGGAGATCCCGGCCAGGCCGCCCTTCCGCATCCGCGCCTGGGCGCCGGTGAGGTCATGGAGGGTCAGCGTGAACGACGGGTCGTGGCCGACGAGCAGGACGTCGCCCAGCCCGGCGGCCAGGTCGTAGGCGTCAAACGGCTCACCGGCGAGCCGGCGGTCGAGGGTCACGTCGACGCCGAGGGGCGCACAGGCGTGCTGCGCGGTTTGGACCGCCCGTACCTTGGGGCTGGACAGGCAGGCGTCGATGGTGACGCCCAGCGCCGCCATCGCCCGTCCCGCGTCCTGCGCCTGCATGATTCCGCGCTCCGTCAACGGGCGCTCGTCGTCGGGGGTCCCGTCGACGGCCTCCGCATGCCGGAGGAGCCAGAGCATGCCCTTACTGTACGACGCATCGTGTTGCCCAGGCTAAGCGGGGCGCCCGCGGCCGCCGTGAAGGTTTGGTGAACCTCACGGCGTCGGCGCGCCGGCCAGCGCCAGCAGCACGCCGACCAGCGCCGCACCGACGAGGGTGAAGACCACCCCGCGTCCGAACACGAGCAGGGCCAGCAGGGCTGCGGCCAGGACGCCGAACTGCCACGCCTCGGTCAGGGCGGCCGCGAGCGTTACCGCGGCGCCGCCGATCGCCCCGATCGCCGCCGGTCCGGCGCCGTCCAGGAAGGCGCGCGGCCCGGGGAGGTCGCGCAGCGTGTCAAAGCGCCGGCCCGCGAGCAGGACGAAGCCGAACGAGGGCGCGAAGGCGATCGCCGCCGCCATGATCCCACCGGCCAGGCCATGCGCGGCGTAGCCCGACCGCGGCGATGGTGGCCACGACCGGGCCCGGCGTGATCTGTCCCAGCGCGACGGCGTTGAGGAACTGGGCGTCGGTCATCCAATGATGGACATGGACGGCATCGCCCTGCATCAGCGGGATGATCACGAAGCCGCCGCCGAACGAGAGGGCCCCGACCTTCAGCGCGGTCCAGGCCAGGGCGCCGTACCCGCCCGCCGCCGCGGCCACGTGGGTGGCGGCGTGGGCGAGCGCCGATACGACGGGCAGCGACAGGGCGCGGCGCCGGCGCCCCACCTCGACCGCGCCGCAGGCCACCAGCACGAGCACGAGGTACGCGCCGATCAGCACCGCGGCCGCGGCGCCCGCGATCACGTACGCCGTCCACGCCCACAGCCCCGAGCGCAACCGCGCGCGCTCGAGGCTCGGCCCCAGCAGCCCACGCGCGGCATGCGCCGCCACGGCGGCCACCGCCCCACCGGCGCCTGCGCCCGCGCCGCGCACCCACAGCGGCGGGGCGTGGCCGAGCACGAGGGCCGAGAGCGCCAGGATGACCACGACCGCAGGCGCGATGAAGCCAAGGCCGCCGATCACCGCGCCCGCCGGGCCCGCGACACGGTAGGCGCAGTAGATGGCCATCTGGGTCGACGCCGGGCCCGGGAGCAGGCCGCAGGCGGCGTTGGCGTCCTCGAAGGCGCGCGCGTCCATCCACCGCCGCCGCACGACGACGAGCTGGCGCAGCAGCGCGATGTGGGCGGGCGGCCCGCCGAAGCCGATCAGGCCGAGCCGCGTCCACTCCCGGGCGACCACGGCCGGCGACGCGACCGCGCCGGCGACGCGACCGCGCCCGGCGGGCACCGCCCGGCGAGGCCGGTGGATCCGGCGACGCAGGCGGATCCGGGCTCACGCCCGGGACGCTAGCTCACGCGCACGCGCACCACGGAGGCGCCGCTGCGGCGCTGGTGGCGGTGCAGTCCATCGACGGCGTCGGCGCGGATGAGGTAGGTCCCACGGGGGATGCGCTCGTGGCGGCGCAGCGACCACACGCCCGTGCCGCGCGCGCGGAACTCGAGGGGCCGGCGCACGAGCGCCTGGCGCTGAGCCGGCCGCCGGGGAGCAGGAAACGGCACCGGCCGTGGGGGTAGGTCCGGTAGACGCTGACGAAGACGTGGACGACCCGTTGCTGGCTGAGGATCGCGGCCGCGGCTCCCTGGCACGGGCGCTCCGACGCGCTGCCGCGGACGAAGAAACCGTGACGCGAGGCGCGCACCGCGCGCTTGGCGATCCTCGACGTCGGCCGAGCGGTGCACTGTGCCGCCGACGACGAGAAGGGCGGCAGTGGCGGCGTGACGGCCGCGGGGGTGCCGGGGGCGCCCGGGACCTCGTGGACGGGCAGCCGCAGCTCCAGATCGGATACCGCGATCGAGAACTGGCCGTTGGAGATCCGCGCGTAGGGGCTGTCCTGGCCGAGCAGCTCGAGCTTGGGGATGTGCCCGGCGGCGAAGTGCCACGCCCCGGGGTGCAGCTGGAAGACCTGCGGTCCGCCGGCGGTCGACCCGGTAGAGCCCTCGGGCGACGAGCGTCTCGGTGTTGGTCGCCGGGTCGACGTCCCACAGCCGCGCCGCGAGCTCCGGGAAGGTCCCGCTGACGCTCAGGTTGGCGATCACCGTCGGCGAGCCGAGCAGGGTGTAGCCCGCTCCGGTGGCCGCGGGCAGGCGGTAGGTGGCGACGCCGGTGCCCTGATCGGTGGCGGTCGCGGTGGCGCAGGCCCCCGGTCCGGTGATCGGATCGACGGCCTGGGCGACGGTGGGGCTCGCCCGCGCCCGAGCTCACCGTCTGCGCCGGCGCCGCGGTGAAGTCGACCTCGCCGGGATGCAGCCCGGCCCACGTGGAGGCGGTGAACGGCCCGCCCGACGGCGCCGTGCTCGGGCAGGTCTGGGTCAGCGCGGTGACGCCGAGCGGCGGGGCGGCGCCGGTGCCCTTGGCGTAGTGGTCCAGGAAGGACTGGATCTGGCCGGTGAGCAGCGCCTGGTCGGCCGGCTTGTTCTGTCCGCGCATGTGGCCGCCGTCCCAGTCGAACAATGCGATCGGATCGGCTGGGTAGAGCGATCTCTCCAGGTTGTAGTAGCGCAGCGCCTCGTCGACCGGGAACAGGTCGTCGGTGAAGCCGTTGGCGATCAGCAGCGGCGCCGGCGCCTCCCGGGCGACGCCGTAGGCGCCGTCGAGCAGGTAGTAGGACGAGTGGTATTGCGCGATCTGGGTGACGATCGACTCGTCCTGGGCGTTGCCGTCATACGGCTCGCCCGCGTTGAGCGCGGCAAACCACGTCGTGAGATCGGCCTGCGAGTTCGTGCCGGCGGGGGCATAGAACCCGGACGCCGAGCCGAGCCCGTACAGGGCGGAGACGAACGACTGCTTCTCGACGCCGATCGGCGACAGGTCCGTGGTAGGCGAGGCGACCTGATAGTCGAGCGTGCGCCCGTTGGGCATCAGCGAGTAGACGAGGTCGCTCCACGGGATGACCGGCGCCGCGGCGGCGATGTGCAGCGCGGTTCCGGCCGGGCTGCGCCACGGGCTCACCGACCCGTCGGCGTTCATCACGCGGTCGCGCAGCGTCGCCAGCGCGAGCGAGACCCCGCCGCCGTAGGACTCGCCGGTGACGCCGATCTGCGTCGGGGTTCGACCAGCCCCTCGTCGACGAGCAGGCCGATCGCGTACTGCACGTCGCGGACCTCGTAGCGGTCGTCGTCGAGGCGGAGGTAGCCGTTGGCGCAGCCCGTGGGGTCGGCCAGGCGCGAGGCCGCGCTGCCGCACGAGTCGCCCCAACCCGCGCGCCGTGAGCTGCAGCACGGCATACCCGGCGCGCGCCCACTGATCCGCCGGTGGGCCCGAGGTACTCGGCGCTGTCGGGACCGCCGGCCGTCTGGCCCCAGCCGTGGCTCTGGGCCACCAGCGGGTAGCCGCCGTCCCGGCGCCGCCGGCGCGGGGCGGGGGGCAGGATCACGTACAGCGCCAGCGGCGTGCCGTCAAAGCTCTTCAGGCGCGTGTCGGGGCCGCCGCTCGAGCTGAAGTCGCCCTGGCACACGCGCGTGCCGTCGGGCTGCGTGGTGCAGGCGATCGCCTGGCCGCTGACCGTCTGGCCGCCGAGCACGCTCGAGATCGCCGCGGACGCCGAGGCGCGGTGAAGCCCGCGCTCACCATGGCCGCCACGGCACACGCCAGACTCCATCTCCTCATGCGGCGCGGCACGATACTCCAAACGCCGGAGCGGCGGGCGGGTTCAGCCGATGAGCAGGCGGCGGTCGAACACGCGCTCGAACGCCTCGCCGTCGCCGTAGCGCTCCACGCTCCAGCGCGGGAGGGTGAGATCGCCGCCCGCCTTGAGGTGCAGGTCCACGCCGTCGCCGTTGGTGTCCAGGCGGGCCTCGGACACCGACTGGTCGCGGCCGCGCTCCAGGTGCTCGGCCAGGCGCAGGATGACGGCGCAGCGGTCGAGCAGCGTCCTCGTCGCCGTCGTGGGCGATCGCCTCGATGATCCCCGAGCTTGGGGATGCCCTTGCGGTGATAGCGGCGTGATCTGGGCGATCAGCGCACGCTCGCGCGGGTCGAAGCCCGGGCAGCTCGGCGCTCTCGATCAGGTAGCGCGAGTGCTTGTGGTGGTCGTCGTAGGAGATCGTCATGCCGACGTCGTGGAGCATCGAGGCCGCCCACAGGAGCTCGCGCTCACCGTCGGCGGGGCGTGAACAGGCCGCCGCTCGACCAGCGAGTCGAACATCTGCAGCGAGAGCTTGGCGACGTGCTCGACGTGGACGATGTCGGACTCGTACTGGACGGCCAGGTTGCGCACGGCGGCGCTCGCGGACGTCCTCGAACAGCGGCGGGTCCCCCTCGAGCAGGGTGCGGGCCAGGAACACGCCCTCGCGCAGGCCGGCGTCGGTGGCCTCGATCCCGTCAAAGCCGCCGAGCGACGACGACGGTGTCGAGCACGACGGCCGAGGCGAGGATGATGTCGCCGCGGCCGGGCTTGATCCCGGGGACCATGCCGCGCTCCTCCACCGACATCGAGGCCAGCTCGGTGGCCAGGTCCGACAGCACCTTCGGGCGTGATGACGAACCCCTGGACGCCGAGATCGAGCGAGCCGTTGGCGGCCTGGGCGGCGGCGGCGAGGTTGCGCACGGCGCCCCCGATGCCGACCATCCGCTTGCCCGACGAGGCCAGCCAGTCCAGCCCCGACAACGTCTCGGCGACGTGGTCGCGCAGCTTGGAGAGGTCCTTCTTCCTGACGGGCCCGTCGCCGGGGAGGAACTGCTCGGTGACGCGGACGGCGCCGAGCGGGAAGGAGGCCGACTCCTGCGCGCGGCGGCCGGCGACGTGGGTGAGCTGCATGCTCCCGCCGCCGATGTCGAGCACGACGCCGTCGGACAGCGTGGTGGTGTTGACGGCGGCGACGTAGCCGTAGTACGCCTCGTCCTGGGCCGACAGCGTCTCGATCGTCAGGCCCGTCGCGGCCTGGGCGTCGGCGAGGAACTCGCTCGCCGTTGGCGGCGTCGCGGATCGCGCTGGTGGCCACCGACGTGGACGTCCGCGGCGTCGAGGTGGTTGGCACGGCAGAAGCGCGCGAAGACCCCGAGGGTCTCCAGGCCGCGCGCCGATCGCCTCGTAGCTCAGCTTGCCCGAGGCGGCGAGCCCGGCGCCGATGCGGACGGTCTCATAGAGCTCGTCGGTGAGCTTCCACCACGGGGTGGGCGGCGGCGAGAAGGTGAAGACGACGAGCCGCCACGAGTTGGAGCCGAGATCGACGACGGCGACCTGACGGTTGCTGTGGCCGTCTGGCCCGCGGCGCGCGTCGATCGCCAGCTCACGTCCGCATGATGCGCGCGCGGCCGGACGGCTCGTTGCCATCGATCCCGCATTCTGCGAGAAGATCGACGAGCAATGTGGCAAACCCGAAGCCGCGCGCGGCGAGGCCGCGCCCGGTGAGCGGGTTGTAGTACTCGCGAAAGCCGTCGCGTGCGCCGCCAGCTCCAGCGAGCGCACGATGCGCTCGGCCTCGGCCACGTAGCCGAGCTCGCATCATCGGCGGCACGAGCAGCCACGCCGTGTTCATCCACGCGGGCCCGCGCCAGCAGCGCCACAGCGCGAAGCGCGGGTTGAACGTGGGCTCGGAGCGCGCCACCGACGGGATCCCGCGTCTGCGCGCGATACCGGGCGGGTCGAGCAGGTGCTCCTCGATCGAGGCGGCGGCGGACGTCCTCGGGCATCCCCGGCAGGGCCAGCGGGGCCAGCGAGGACCAGGTGCTGACCGCCACCTGGCGCTCGCCGCGGCCGGCCAGGTCGAAGAACAGGCCCGTGCCGCTCGTCATAGCAGCGCTGCAGCAGCGCCGCCTCGGTCCGGTCGGCGCGCGCCGTCCACACGTCGGCGCCTGCTCGGCGTCCAGGCGCGCCAGCGCCCGCAGCGACAGGGCGTAGAAGACGTTGACCAGGACGTCCTCGCCGTGCTCGTCGTAGCGCTCGGCGATGGCGTGGGCGTCGTAGCCCATGCGCCGGTAGCGCTCGACCAGCCACCAGTAGCCGATGCTGTCGTGGCGCATGCGCCCGAAGACCTCGTCGTACTTGGGCGAGTCGTCCAGGCCGGACTCGTCGGGGTAGATGATCGTGAGCAGCCCGTCGCCGTCGACATCGCGCTCGCGGGCCAGCCAGTCGTAGTGCAGCCGGAGCTGGGGCAGGCCGTCGGTGACGAACTCCGGCGCGTCGGGTGAGGCCTCGGCGACGAGCTCCCAGGCGAGCGCGAGCAGCGGCGTCTGGATGGTGGCGGTGGCCGAGGCCCCGAACACCGTGTGGGTCCCGTAGAACGGGGCGCGGCGCCAGTAGGCCGGGCGATCCCAGAACGCGGTGTGGGGGATGAACCCGTCCAGCCGGCCGGCGCGGACCAGGGTGTGCAGCTCCGCACGCGCACGGCGCCGGGTCGAAGTGGCGCCAGGCGATGGCGTGAAAGCAGGAGTCCCAGTACCACTGGTGGCGGTAGCGGGGGGTCGCCGGGCAGGTGAAGGCGTAGGGCACGCCGTCGCCGCGAGCGGTGGCCCTCGCGCCAGTTGGCGCGCAGCACCCGCTCGGCGCCGCGGCGCAGCAGCGCGCGGCGCTCGGCGTCCTCGGCGGCCACGCCTATCCGCTCAGCTCGTCGTAGGTGATGGCCTGGCGCCCCTCGGCGCGCTCCAGCACGCGCTCGATCGCGGCCACGTGGCGCGGCAGGTCGAAGTCCGCGGGATGGACGTCGAGGCGCATGAGCTCGTCGGCGTCCGTGGGCGCCGGCGCGCACCACCGCCGGCGACACCGCGCGCTTGAGCGGCGTCGAGTTGCCCAGGCACAGCGCCCGCGCGCGGATTCGGCCGCGGCAGCGGGTGTCGACCCCGCCCAGATCGGCGAACCAGTCATACGACGGGCCCGACAGGACCTCGCGCAGCGCCCGCGTGTAGGCGTAGCCGGGGGCGACGAACCCGCGCCGGCCCAGCTCGGCGTCGCGGAGCAGGCGCAGGCCCATCTCGACGCGGTGGCGCGTGGCCTCGGGTCAAGACCGGGGAACTCGGCGGCGCGGCCGCCTTGAAAGCCGGCGAGCACGCTGCGCGGCCACGGCGCGCGAAGTGTGGCCCGGTGGACCAATCCGTGCTGAGCGATCGCGTCGCCACACACGGTGCGGTGGTGAAGCCAGTCGATCAAGCCCGGGGGCGCGGGGCCCGATGGGGTGCAGCTCGGAGCGGGGATCACCAGCAGCGTCACCCGCTCGATCCCGCGCTCGCCAGCCAGCTCGCGGATCTCCTGGGTGCGCGCGAACGACCGCGGCTCGACGTCGTGGATGGCGACCGCCAGGGCGCCCGGCAACGGCATCGGCGCTCACCGCCCGATATCGCGCCGCGATATCGCGGCGCGACCGCCGAGCAGCCGCTCGAGGTCGGCGAGCTCCTGGGCGAAGATGTGCTCCCAGGTGTGGCGGGCCGCCAGCGCGGGTCGCGCCCGCCAGGTCGGGCGTCCGCCGCCGCGCTCGCTCGATGGCCCCCAGCGAGGTCGGCGCTGTCCCCGGCGCGGAAGGTGTCGACGCGGCCGCCCAGCAGCGAGGCCGACGGCGTCGGCTCGGCGGTGACGACCGGGGTGGCGCAGGCCGCAGCCTCCAGCGCGGCCAGCCCGAACGTCTCGTGAGCGCCGGGCAGGACGGCGCAGCGCGCGGCGGCAAAGCGCGCGGCGAGCTCATCGCGGTCGCGCACGTAGGGGTCGAAGTCACTCGCGCGCCCAGGCCGAGCTGGCGGGCGCGCTCGCGCAGCGCGTCGCCCATCGGCCCGGTCCCCAGCAGCACCAGCGGCCAGGCTCGTCGGACGCGGCGGCGGCCTCGAGCAGCTGGCGCAGGCCCTTCTCCCGCGACAGGCGCCCGACGTAGAGGACGTGGTCTGAGCGGGGGATCTCAGGCCGAGGGTGAAAGGCGGCTCGATGCCCAGGCGCAGGCGCAGCGTCGCCGGGCGCTGCACGTCGATCTCGGTGTCGACGACCGACATGATCGCGTCGACCTCGAGGTAGGCGCGGCGATACCAGCGCCGCAGCGCGCGAGCGTAGACGGCGTCAGGGCCGGGCAGGCCGGCGGCGTGCAGCGACGCCGAGGAGTGGTGCACGGCGATGACCGCGGCGCCGCACTCGTGGGCCGCCCGGCTGGCCCCGCGCGGGGTCCAGAACGGATCGTGGAGCAGGACCACGTCCGGCGCCAGCTCGTGCAGCGTGGCCTGGAGCTCGGCGCCGCCGAGCGGGACCCGGTAGCCGTTGGACGCCGCCACGCGCAGCGAGCGGTGCTCGTGGCGCCCCTCGCCTCCGAGGCCGTCGCCTTGCCGGGGATGACGAGGTGGTGCTCGAAGCGCCCGGTGCGGGCCGCGTAGGCGGCCTTGGCCTCGAGGTAGGTGCGGATGCCGCCGCTGCGCTCGCCGTAGAACATCGTCACGTCGGCGATCCGCAGCGGCCGGCCCGAGACACACGGCCGCCGCCCCAGCGGACGGCTGGCCGGTGACGCAACGCTCATCGATCACATACGTTCGCGCTCGGGCCGCGCCGCTCGTGATGAGCCTGCGAAGTTCCTGTGACCAGCGTGTGAAGGGGGGTCCGCCGACGGGCCCTATCAGGTGCGGGCTTTGGAGCGGCCCGCCGGCCGCGAGGCGGCGGCGGCGCCTTCTGCCCTTGGGCGGCAACGGCGCCGGCACTGCCGGGCGCGACGCGGTCTGCGACGGTCACGTAGCGATAGGCGGCACAGATGAACAGCAGCGTCAGGATGACCGCGCTCGACGCGCACCACTCGCAGATGGCGTGGATTGAGAACAGCTCGCGGTAGGTGAGATAGCCGCTGAAGGCAAAGCCGATCAGTGTCAGGCCCAGCGTGGCCAGCCGCGTCTCCTCGCGGTCGGGCGCCAGCAGCGTCGCGGTGATGCCGATGTACCCGATCAGGCCCAGCAGCGCCACCGGGATGCCGTCGAGCTTTGACCACACCGAGCTCTGGACCTTGATGCAGGACTGGCCCGCGGTGCATGCCGGCTTGATGTCGGCGTAGTGGATGATCGTCAGGTAGGTCGCCACTCCCAGGCCGATGAACGCCAGCACGAGCATCACCCTGCGGAGCGGGATCCTCATGACACCGATTTGATCGCGGCCTGCAGCGTGCTGTAGCTCTGGTTGCCGACCAGCGGCTGCGCCTGGCTCTTGGGCCCGGCGACGACCAGCGTCGGGGTGCTGTTAAAGCCCGACGCGTTCGCCGACGAGGTGGTCGCGTTGACCTGCGCGCTCAGGCTCGAGACCTCCGCGATCGGAGCTCCACTGGCTGAAGTTCAGGCCGGGGATCTGCTTGGCCAGGCCGCCGAGGTAGTTGTCGGTGACATAGCTGGTCGCCTCGTCGCCCTGCTCGTGGTAGAAGAGCTCGATGTAGTTCCAGGCCTTCTTCTGGTTGCCGGCGGCCAGGGCGGCCATCTGGCTGGGCACGAACATCGAGTTGTTGGCCTGCCCGGAGGCGGTCTCCAGCGCCTTGTAGACGATCTTGACCTTGCCCGTCCGGACCTCGTGGGCGATGAGCTGGTCCTCGGCCCCGAGCGCGAAGCTCTTGCACACGGGGCAGACGAGGTCGCCGTACTCGGTGATGGTCACCTTGGCGCTGGGCGAGCCCAGCGTGTTGCCCTGCTGCGGGATGCCCGCCAGGAGCGTGTTGATCGTCGTCTGGGCCTTCTTGGCCTCAGGACTGTTGGGCTTGACCACATTCGGGCTGCCGCCGCCCGAGGAGATGGCGATGGCGACCGCGACGACGGCGATCGCGGCGATGACCGTTCCGCCCAGCATGCGCAGGCGCCGGTCGCGGCGGGCGCGCTCGGCGCGAGCCTGCTCCTCGGCGAGCCGGCGCTGGCGGGCGGCTTCCTTTTGCTCTTTACGTGAGGCCATGCGACGTGCGGGGCGGCGGCGGCGCTGTGTGCGCCGTCGCAGCTTCAGGACGCGTCAGGATAGCGGTGGGCGCTTTAGGCAAGACTTAAGGACCTCGATGGATTTCTCAAGCGACGTGCAGCGTGAACGGAGCGGTGACGACCCGCCCGTGGACCTTGAGCTGGACGAACAGCCGCCAGGTCCCCGAAACCGGGAGTAGGACCCCCAGCGTGAGCTTCCCCGGCGAGGTGGAGGAGCCGGAGATCCTCGGCGCGCCGGCGAGGCTGCCGCAGTTGGGCGCATCGGGCGCGCACACGTGCGTGTGGAAGTAGTTGAGCGTCCCCTGCTCGAAGAAGATGGCATGGGCCAGCGCCCCGAACCAGGGGACGAAGCGGATCGGCCGGCCATGCGCGTCGGTGACGTTGACGTGCAGGAACACCGCCTGAATGGCGTGGATCGTGGGGTGGGCCTGCATGTCGAAGTGGATGCCATCGATCACCTGGTGGGCCTTGAACGGTGGCAGCTTGATCGGGTGGTACGCGCCGGTGACGGTGACGTTGCGAAACAGCTGAAAGTTCGGCTGGCCGCCGGGGATGTCGGGGTAGACGTCGACGAGGACGTGATAGGGCCCCGGGGCCGGGAATGTGACCGACTGGTGCAGCACGCCGCTGGGCGGGATCGGCG
Organism: uncultured Solirubrobacteraceae bacterium; assembly: GCA_963764125.1. Taxonomy (GTDB): domain Bacteria; phylum Actinomycetota; class Thermoleophilia; order Solirubrobacterales; family Solirubrobacteraceae; genus Palsa-465. The sequence continues at coordinate 30,836 of CAVXRR010000021.1, read as the reverse complement.
GGTGCTGGTGGATGATGTAGGCCAGGTCGTCGCGCACGATGATCAGGTGCACGCCGGTGTGGGGACCCGCGCCGGTCCTGTACTGCGTGAGCGTCTTGCCGCTCGGCAGCTTGATGTCGAACGACATCGTCGTCGGCCCCCCCGGGGCGATCCTGCCGCTCGGCGCAAAGCCGGCGAGGCTGTAGGTCTGGGCCGGGGCGACCTTGGGCGCGGTGATCGAGGAGCCGGAGCCCGAGCCGCAGCCCGCCAGCAGCGCGGCGAGCGCCAGCCCGCGAGCGCCGCCACGGCGAGCGCCCCGGCGGGACGCGTGCGGCTCATCGCAGTGCGGCCTGGATCGCCTGGGTCACCTCGTTGGTGCCGAAGGCGCCCTCCAGGCGAGCGACGATCTTGCCCTGGCGGTTGATCACGAACAGCCACGGCTCGGTCCGCAGGTGAAACGCCCTCGAGCTGCGGGCGCAGGCCCTTGCTGGGCTGGTTGTCCACGTAGACCTCCTCGTGGATGAAGGCCACCTGGTTGCCGAAGCGATGCTGGACCTGGACGGCGACGTCGGTCACCGGCCCGCATACGCGTGAGATGCAGAGCTGCGGCGTGGAGAAGAGCAGCGCGACCGGCTTCTTGCCCAGGACCTGGTTGAAGGAGACCGACGCCATGCTCTCTGGCGGCAGCCGGGTCGTGAGCAGCTTCTGGTCGCCGTTGACCGTCGCCAGGGTGTCGGTGGCGATGGCCGGCGGGCGGTCCCCGACGCCGGGGATCTGAGACGACGGCGCCGCGGCGAGCTCGCCGGTCGCCCCGATGAGGCCGCTGGGACCCTTGGTCAGCGCCAGCACGAAGTACGTGCCCGCCTTGGGAACGGGCACGTTGGCGGCGTAGATGGCCTGGATCCCGCCCGGTCCGGAGTTCTGCTTGCTGCGGTACTGGGGCAACACCGTCATCGGGTCCGCCGGGGCCAGGAACGGCCCCTTGGCGGGAGCGCCGGGGTTCGACGCGACGTAGATGGCCGTCGGCGCGTAGACGAACTTGCCGGCGTTGGTGGTCAGCGCGAAGGCGTAGCGCTGGATCCCGGGCGTGAAGGTGCCGGTGGCAGCGCCGAGCTCGACGCTCGACTTCGCCAGCGTGCCGAGGTCCTTGAGGCTCTTGCCGCTCGACGCCGGGAACTGGGACGCGCGGGGATGGACCGCCGCGGCGAGGTCGGCCACGGCCGGCTCGGGCGCGCTGCTCTGGGCTGAGGAGGTCGCGGTGGTGGCGCTCGTCGCGCGCCGGTTGAGACGCGGTCTTGGAGGAGGACGACGAGCCGCAGCCGGCCAGGATCGCCGGGCCACGAGGACCGCAACCAGGGCGAGCGCGCGAGGGCGAGCGCGCGGGCGAGGGCCCCGCACGACGCGCACCTGTCGAGACCTGGACTGCCGCACGTCTCAGAGCGTACATGCGAGGTTGACATCGAGCGCTGATGCGGGGACCTTCACCCGCGCTTCACACGCCCAAATCAGGTGCGACCGGATTTCAGGGGTCGCCGCCGGTTCGACGCTGTTTGCACGTAAAGATCTTGTGACCAAGCCCGCGGGCGGGCCAGCGCCGGTGGCGCGTGGGTTAGAGTCCCGCCCATGTCGACTGAGCGCAGCGAGACGCTGCCCGGGTACTCGGCCACAGCTCCCGCGCAGCGCGGCCAGAACCGCCTGCGCTTGGCCGTGCTCGACCGCGATCCGGGCTTCATGCAAGTGCTGTCCAAGCGATTGGACGCCCTGGGATGCGAATACCGGCCGTTGTCGGCGCCGCTGAACACGGATGCCCTGGTCACGATGCGCCTCAACGCGCTGGTCCTGGATCTGGCCATCCTCGGCCCCGACCGGCTGGAGCTACCTGGAGCAGGTGTGCGCCCGGCTGCCAGGGCTGGCCATCGTGGTCTGCACCGGGCCGTCGTCGGTGGCCCAGCGGGTGCGCGGGCTGCGCCTCGGCGCCGACGCGTGGATCACCAAGCCGTGCCACGCCGAGGAGCTCATCTGTGTGATCGAGGCCGCGGTCCGCCGTCATCGGCGCGCGGAGATGCCCGCACTCGATGCTGCCGCCACGTTCGGGGAGATCACGATCCGTCCCGACCTCTACCAGGCCTACGTCAACGAGGTCAGCCTGGAGCTGACGGCCCGGGAGTTCGAGATCCTGCACCTGCTGTCGGGGTCTGACCGGGTGCTGCGGCGCGAGGAGATCTACGAGCGCGTGTGGGGCTACGCCATGGCCCACGGCGACCGCTCGGTCGACGTGTTCGTGCGCAAGCTGCGTCAGAAGCTGCGGTCCGGCTCACCGGAGTGGAGCTACATCCACACCCACTTCGGCGTCGGCTATCGCTTCGCGCCCGAGCGCGAGAACAGCGTCGAGGAGGAGTTGGACATGATCACTTCGGCGCATCCCGGCGACGAGCTGGACACCGAGGAGCTGGACTCGGCGCTCGCCGGCTGAGCGCCCGTTCCGCCCGCCCATGACGCGGGCGTTCACAATTGCTTCACACCCTCGTCACGACCTGATAACGCCAGCGAGTCCCTTCCGCAGCAGCATGCGGAGGCGTGACGCAGGTAGCTCAGGCACGGCAGGAGGTGCTGGAGGTCGGTCCGCTCCAGATCGTTCCTGACGAGCATCTGGCCCGGGCGGAGGGGCGGGCGCTGATGCTGTCGATCCGCGAGCTGCGACTGCTCACCGAGCTTGCGCGGCGGGCTGATCGGATCGTGACGCGGGAAGAGCTCTTCCGCCTCGTGTGGGGGCGAGAGATGCGGGTTCGCGACCGGTCGGTCGACGTCTATGTGCGCAAGCTGCGAGTCAAGCTCGAGGCAGCGCTGCCGGACTGGTCGTTCATCCACACTCACTTCGGTCTGGGGTACCGCTTGGCGGCGGACCCGCGACAAGTGGTAACGCCGGGTTCACAACTCATTAACACCATGCGCCAGCCCGCCACCGAGACTCTGACCGACTCGAATTGAAAGCAAGGAGAAAACACGTGCGTACAACTCGCCTCGGTGGGGTCGCGGTCTCATTGGCCGCTGCGCTCGCCATTGCCGCGTGCGGCAGCAGCAACTCCAGTAGTAGCTCCTCCAGTTCCGGCGGAGCATCCACGGGGTCGTCGTCGGCCTCCGGGACCTCCAGCGCCGCCAAGGTGAGCCCGGCGACGCTCAACGGAGCGGGTTCGACGCTGGCGCAGCCGATCTACCAGCAGTGGGGCTCCAACCTCAAGAGCCAGGGCCTGACGATCAACTACAACGGGGTGGGCTCGGGGGCGGGCATCGCGGACCTGCAGACCGCGACCGTCGACTTCGCCGGCTCTGACCCCGCGCTCAAGGCCGAGGACACGAAGGGCATGAAGGGCCCGGCTCTCCAGTACCCGGTCGCCTTCGGCGCGATCACCGTCTCCTACAACCTGCCCGGGATCAAGAGCGGGCTCAAGCTCGACGGCCCCACGCTGGCCAATATCTTCAGCGGCAAGATCAAGACCTGGAACGACCCCGCGATCAAGGCGCTGAACTCGGGCATGAGCCTGCCGAGCACGGCGATCACGGTCGTGCACCGCTCGGACTCCTCGGGGACGACCAACGGGTTCACCACCTACCTGTCCGACGTCAGCCCCACGTGGAAGTCCTCGATCGGGGCCGGCAAGGACGTCAAGTGGCCGACCGGCACCGGCGCGGCCAAGAACTCGGGCGTGGCGGCTGCGGTCAAGCAGACCCAGGGCGCCGTGGGCTACGTCGAGCAGGCGTACGCGATCGAGAACGGCTTCACCTACGCCGCAATCAAGAACGGCAGCTCGTATGTCCTGCCGACCATTGAGAACACCTCGGCGGCCGCCAACGGGATCACGGTCCCTGCGGATCTGGGCATCTCGACCATCAACTCATCCGCCCCGGGCGCGTACCCGATCGTCTCGCAGACGTTCCTCGTCACCTACAAGGACCCCTGCAAGGACGGCAAGGAGAGCGCGGCGACGGCCAAGGGTCTGAAGTCGTTCCTGACCTACGCCTTCGGCGCCGGCCAGCAGACGCTCGGCTCGGGTGGCAACAAGCTGCCGTATGCGCCGTTGCCCTCGTCGCTGGTGGCCAAGAACAACGCGCAGTTGCAGACCATGACCTGCAACGGCGCCCCCATCTCCTAGGGCAGCCCCGGGACCGGGGGAACCTCATGGAGGCAAGCGTCACCGAGGCAACCGGCGCCCGCTCGACGTTCGAGCGGTCGCCGGGCGCGCGGCTCCCCGATCAGGTGCTGAAGGCGGGTCTGACGACCCTCGCGGTCCTGATCCTGGGGCTGATCGGATACTTCTTCGTCCGTCTGATCGGGCAGTCGTCCGATGCGCTGAACAAGTTCGGCGCCAGCTTCGTCTTCGGCAACGACTGGGACATCAGCCGCAACATCTACCACGGGGCGCCGCTGGTGATCGGCACGCTGATCACATCGGCGATCGCGCTCATCATCGGCGTGCCCGTGGCCGTCGCCACCGCGCTGTACCTCACCGAGCTGTGCCCGCGGAGGGCGCGCGGCCCACTGGCGGTGCTGGTCGATCTGCTGGCCGCGGTGCCGTCGGTGGTCTACGGCCTCTGGGGCGTGTTCGTGCTCGGCCCCAGGCTCCTCCCGATCGAGAAGTGGGTCGCCAGCACCTTCTCGTTCATCCCGTTCATCGGTGGGGGCGGCAGCAGCATCACCGCCCCCAACTACTTCATCGCGGGCCTCATCCTGGCGATCATGATCCTGCCGATCGTGTCGGCGATCGCCCGCGAGGTGCTGGCCACCGTCCCTGCGGAGAACAAGGAGGCGGCGCTGGCCCTGGGGGCGACGCGGTGGGAGATGATCCGCATCGCGGTGCTGCCCTATGCCCGCCCGGGCATCACGGGCGGCGCGATGCTGGGGTTGGGGCGCGCCATCGGCGAGACGATCGCGGTGGTGCTGGTGATCGGCAACGCGGCGACGATCGGCCACCACCTCTTCGACCAGGGGTACACCCTGGCCGCGGTGATCGCCAACGAGTTCAACGAGGCGGCCAACCAGCCGCTGCACTCCTCGGCGCTGTTCGCCGCCGGGCTGGTGCTGTTCGTGCTGACGTTGCTCGTCAACATCCTCGCGCGCTGGTTCGTGCGCCGCGGTACCCGCGGGATGCGCGCGCCGGACGCCGACGCCGGCGACGCGGCGAGCGCCAGCGTCGCGACCGCGGGGAGGGCGTGATGAGCGTCAGCGCCGGCAATCAGTTCGTGCAGACCAGCGCAGCGCGCAAGCGCAAGGATCGCATCATGCGCGGGACCTCATGGTGGCCACGGGAGTGGCCCTGGTCCCGCTCGTCCTCGTCATCTACTACCTGCTCTACAAGGGCCTGGGCTCGTTGAGCGGCTCCTTCTTCACCACCGATCCCAACGGGAACTTCTTCGGCAACCCAGGTGGTATCCGCAGCGCGATCTTCGGGACGTTGGAGATCGTGGCCGTGGCCTCGCTCATCGCCATCCCGACCGGGATCGCGGTGGCGCTCTACCTGACCGAGTACGGCAAGGACGGTTGGTTCGCCAATCTCGTCCGGTATTTCGTGGACGTCATGACCGGTGTTCCCTCGGTGGTGTTCGGGCTGTTCATCTACATCGTGCTCGTCATCTCCCATGCGGGTGGCTCGGGGTTCGCCGGCTGGAAGGGCGCACTGGCGCTGGCATTGCTGATGCTCCCCATCGTCGTCCGCTCCTCCGAGGTGGTGCTCCTCCTCGTGCCGGGAGCCTGCGCGAGGCGGCGCTGGCCCTGGGCGCTCCCCGGTGGCGGATCGTGTGGCGGGTGGTGCTGCCCACGGCGCGGTCGGGCCTCGTCACCGGCTCGCTGCTGGCAGTCGCGCGCGGGATGGGCGAGACGGCCCCGCTCCTGTTCACCGTCTCGCTGGCGACGGCGGCGACCGCGAACCTCAACGGCCTGATGAACAGCCTGCCGCTGCAGATCTACACCGACATCACGAGCCCTCGCGACGTGATCGTGGCTCGTGCTTGGGGTGCCGCGCTGACCCTGGTCGCCCTGGTCCTCATTCTCAATCTGATCGCGCGTGCGATCTCGCGCAGGAGCGCCATGACATGATTCCTCCCGAAACGACGAGCAAGGAACCACAGGAAATGTCGACCGCCGGAGAACAGTCGGAGCAGGAGACCGCACCCGACCTGTCGGCCCTGGGCGAGCGACGCAAGGGCCACGGTGTCAAGGTCCGCGACCTGCACGCCTACTACGGCGCGGTCCACGCGGTCAAGGGCATCGACATCGACTTCCCCGCCAACGAGGTGACGGCCATCATCGGTCCGTCGGGTTGCGGCAAGTCGACGATGGTGCGCTGCATCAATCGCATGCACGAGGAGATCCCGGGCGCGCGCTCGGAGGGGAGCGTGACGCTCGACGAGCTCGATGTCTACGGCTCCGGCGTCGACGTGACCGCGGTGCGGCGGATGATCGGGATGGTCTTCCAGAAGCCCAATCCGTTCCCCACGATGTCGATCTTCGACAACGTCGCCGCGGGCCTGCGGCTCACCGGCACCAAGTCGGACAACCTGCGCGAGCGTGTCCACCGGGCGCTGCGCGCCGTCGGCCTGTGGGGCGAGGTCAAGGGCCGGCTCAACTCGCCGGGGATCGGTCTGTCCGGTGGCCAGCAGCAGCGCCTCTGCATCGCCCGGGCGGTGGCCGTCGAGCCCGAGGTCATCCTCATGGACGAGCCCGCCTCGGCGCTCGACCCGATCGCCACGCTCAAGGTGGAGGAGCTCATCGACGAGCTCAAGAGCCGCTACACGATCGTGATCGTCACCCACAACATGCAGCAGGCGGCGCGCGTCGCGAAGTCCACGGTGTTCATGCTCGACGGCATCGTCGTGGAGCACGCGGAGACGACCAAGCTCTTCACCAACCCGTCGGACGAGCGCACCGAGCGCTACGTCACCGGCAAGTTCGGGTAGGGGGCGTCACAGATATGCAGGAGACGCGCCACCAATTCCGTGAAGATCTCAGAGAGCTGGAGCGCCAGGTTCTCGGCGGCCTGGACCTCGTGATCGGGCAGCTGGACCGAGCGCTTGAGTCCGTCAGCTACCAGGATGTGGAGCTCGCCGCGATGGTCGTCGCCGACGACGACCGGATCGACGGGCGCTACCTCGAGGTGCACCAGGGGATCCTGTCCCTGCTGGCGCGCCAGTCACCGGTCGCCACCGACCTGCGCATCGTCGCCGCGCTGCTGCACTGCATCCGCTGCATCGAGCGGATGGGCGATCAGTGCGTGAATATCGCCAAGCTGGTGCCGCTGTCGGGCCACGACGCCCCCAAGGACAAGGACACGCTCGACGCGATCGAGCGGATGGGGCAGCTCGCGCGCTCGGAGGTCTCCCAGGCCAAGGACGCGCTGCGCACCCGCAACGTCGACCTCGCCCAGGACCTCGTCCGCCAGGACGCCGAGATCAACCGGCTCAACCGCCACATCTTCAAGCGCGCGGTGGAGATCGGGGACGATCTGGAGCTGCGCGAGTGGGGGATGTTCATGATCCTCGTGGCGCGCTGCCTGGAGCGGGTCGGCGACAACGCGGTGGAGATCGCCGAGCAGGTGGTGTTCGTCGTCACCGGCCTGTTCCGCGAGATGGCCGACATCGGCACCTCGGCCGAGGCGGCGCAGAGCAGCTGAGCCCAGGTGGACGGTCCGCGTGGGCAACTGTTGTCCACGCGGCCAATGACGATCCGTGCAATGGCGGCGACGCTTGTCGGCATGAGCGCACGGCCACCTCAGATCGTCGCCTTCGGCGGAGGCGGGTTCTCGATGGAGTGGGGCAACCCGCTGCTCGACGAGCATGTCCTGTCGCTCACCGGGGTCCCCTGCCCGCGCGTGTGCTTCCTGCCGACGGCCAGCGGTGACGCCGACCACTACGTCGTGCGCTTCTATCGCGCGTTCCCGGCCTCGCGGTGCGAGCCCTCGCACATCTCGCTGTTTCGGCGCGAGACGGGGGTGGGCGACCCGTACGCTCATTTGCAGGCCCAGGACCTCATCTATGTGGGCGGGGGCAGCCTCGTCTCGCTGATGGGCACCTGGCAGGCGCACGGGATCGACCTGGCGCTCTACGACGCCTGGCGCGCCGGCGTGGTGCTGTGCGGCGGCTCGGCCGGGTCGCTGTGCTGGTTCACCGACGTCATCTCGGGTTTTCACGAGGGGCCCGCGCGCCGGCTGGAGGGGCTGGGGTTCCTGCCCTGGAGCAACGCCGTGCACTACAACGAGGAGCCCGGCCGGCGCTCGGCGTTCATGTCCGCCGTGGCCGGGGGCATGGTGGCGGGATACGGGGTCGGCGACGCGGCGGCGCTGCACTTCGTCGACACGAAGCTGGTCGAGGTGGTGTCCTCACGCCCCGAGGCGCGCGCCCGTTTTGTCTGCTGTGACGGCGCCGGTGGCGCCATGGAGGATGATCTGCCTGTGCGCTATCTCGGCGACACCCGGCAGATGCCCGCGACCGTCTCGGCGGGCGGGCTGCGGCAGGCCGCGTGACATCCGGCAGCGACCGGCGGCGCATCCTCGCGATGGGCGGAGGGGGCTTCACCATGCAGGACCGCAGCGCGGCGCTTGACCGGCTGGTGCTGACGCTGACCGGCAAGCCGGTGCCGCGGATCTGCTTTCTGCCCACCGCCAGTGGGGACGGGCGCGAACAGACCACGCGGTTCCACGAGCGCTTCAGCGCCTGGCCCTGCGAGCCCTCGGTTCTCTCCCTGTTTCACCTGGGCCGTGACCGGATCGATCCCCGGACCCATCTGCTGGCTCAGGACGCCATCTACGTCGGCGGGGGCTCGATGCGCAACATGCTGGCCGTGTGGCGTGAGCACGGCGTCGACGACACGATGCGCTCGGCGTGGGAGCGGGGGATCGTGCTGGCGGGGCTGAGCGCCGGCGCGATGTGCTGGTTTGAGAGCGGCATCACCATGAGCGGCGGCGCGCCGCGGCCCGCCGCCGGCCTGGGGCTGATCGAGGGCAGCATGTCGGTCCATCTCGACGGCGAGCCCGAGCGGCTCCCGGTGTACCGCCGCGCCGTGGCCACCGGCGAGGTCCCGCCGGGATACGCCGTCGATGACTGCGCGGCGCTGCTGGTGTACGGGACCGAGGTCGGTGAGTGCGTGAGCTCGCGCCCCGGGGCCCGCGTGGTGCGGGTGTCGGCCGACGGCGAGGGCGGAACCGTGGAGACGGAGGTCGAGGCGCGCGTGCTGCCGGGCGCGGTGGCCGCCGATGCGCCGGTGGGGGCCGGCGAGCCGCGCGGGGTGTCGGAGTTGCGGGCGCTGCGGGCGGGGCGGCACCGCTGGGACTGAGGTTTTGGTGGATCCGGCGTCTGCGGGGGGTACCGGCGAACGTCAACCGCGGCTGGGGAGGGTGGGCCTGAGGGCGCGACTCGGGTAGGCACCTGGAAAAGTCCACAAACCTGAATCGGCACGCCAGGTTTGGCGCCGTTTCCAGGTGGGGGATGGAAAAGCCGGAAAACCGGAAACGGAAAATCAGGTTTGTCGCGATTTCCAGGTCGGATGGGCGTGGGCCGCCGATGGGCTCAGCCCGCGGCGGCTGCGCCCTGCCGGCGGCGCAGGAGGATCAGCGCGCCCGCGACCACCACGGCGGCCACGATGAGCCCGATGAGCAGCGGGGTCGTCGAGCTGCCGCCGCCCGAGGAGCCGCCCGAGACGCCGGCCACCCCCTTGATCGGGTGACCGTCGGCGGCGGCGAGCTTGGCCACGGCGGTGGTCGCGGCCTGGGCGAGCGCGACGCTCGTCTTGCCCTTGGGGAGCGCGAGTCCCTTGACGGCCGCCGCCGCCTTGGCGCTCACGCCCTGCACCCCGTAGCCGGCGGGCATGACCACGAGCAGCGGCTGGGGTCCCCGGAAGCTGATCTCCTTGTCCAGGAACTTGGCGTAGTTCTGGGGCTGGCCGAACAGCTCGGGGATGACGCCGAGGTCCACCGCCGTCGCGATGAGGGCAACCTTGAGCGGGAGGCCGGCCTTCTTGGCCGCGGCGGTCTCGGCGTTGAGCGGGCGCTGGACACCCGGTGGCACCGGGGGCGAGTACGGGTAGTACACGTTCTGCCCGAGCAGCACGTCGCTGGCCGGATCCCCATCGGCGAGGGCCGATGCGGGGACCAGCGCGCCCACCAGCATCACGGTGGCGAGCAGGCTGGCGAGGCGGCGGGCCATCAGCGACATTATCCTCAGCGTCCTTGGCTCAACGGAAGTCCACCAAGTCTCGCAAGCGGCGCAGCCGCGACACCGCTCCGCGCGCGGTGGCCTCCACGCGCCGCGACGCCCGCGCGGAGCGCCAGGCGCAGACCGTGCAGGAGGTCAAGCGCGGCGGTCGCGTGCTCGGGCGCGAGGGCGAGCGACCCGAGGGACCGTTCGGCGGCCTGCCGATCTCCGAGCTGGCCATCCTGCTGGGGCTCATCGCGGCGGTGGTCGGGTTCCTCCAGCATGGGGGGCCGGCACTCATCGTCGGGCTGATCGTGTGCGCGCTGGGCGTCATCGAGATCACCGCGCGCGAGCACTTCAGCGGCTACCGCTCCCACGCCTCGCTGCTGGCGGCGATCCCGTCGGTGGCGATGGAGGTCGGCATCGTGCTGGCCTTCAAGCCCAGCCAGCGCGCGTTGCTGGTGCTCATCGTCGTACCGGTGTTCGGGGGCCTGTTCTGGTGGCTGCGCAAGCGCTTTCTCATCGCCCGGCAGGCCCGGGTGGCGCGCATGCACACCCGCACACCGCTGTAGCGGCCCCGGCTCGACGGGCTGCGGCCCCGGCCCACCCGGGCTGCGGCCCCGGCCTACCCGGGCTGCGGCCCCGGCCCCGGCCCCGCGCCGCCCGGGCCCGGGCTAGCGGGACTTGACCGGCTCGTGGGGCGCGCCGGTCTCCGCGGCGCCGAGCATCGAGTCGCTCCCCTGCGCTGGGTGGGCACCGTCTGGATCCATGTCCTCCGCGGGCACGCCCGGCAGTTGCAACGTGAAGATCGCGCCGCCGTCGACCGCGTTGGTGACCGACGCGCTGCCGCCGTGCTGCTCGGCCACCTGGCGCACGATGGCCAGGCCCAGCCCGCTGCCCTGGCGGCCGCGCGAGTTGCGCCCGCGGAAGAAGCGGTCGAAGACGTAGGGCAGATCCTCGGGGTCGACGCCCGGCCCGTGGTCGCGGACCTCGACGCCGTTGGGCCCGACCTGCAGCTCCACCGTGCCGCCCGCCGGTGAGTGGCGCGCCGCGTTGTCGAGCAGGTTGTTGAGGGCCCGGCCCAGGCGCTCCGGGACGCCGTCGAGCAGCGTGGGGGCCAGGGTTGCGTCGAAGTGGATGCCCGGGGCGTTGCGCCGGGCGCGCGCCAGCGACTCGGCGGCGACGCCGTCCAGGCGCACGTCGTCGGTCTCGGGGCCCGGCTGGTCCCCGCGGGCGAGCTCGATGAGGTCGCCGACAAGCGCGGTCAGCTCCTCTGACTGCTCCACGACGTCGGCGAGCAGGCGCCGGCGGTCCTCGGGCTCGAGCTGCACCTCCTCGAGCAGGACCTCGATGTTGGTGCGCAGGCTCGTCACCGGGGTGCGCAGCTCATGTGACGCGTCGGCGACGAGCTGGCGCTGGGCGCGGACCGACTCGTCGAGCGCGTCGCGGGACGCTTCCAGGCGGTCGAGCATCGCGTTGAAGTTGGTGGCGAGCTGGCCGACCTCGTCGTCGGCGTGGACGTTCAGGCGCTTGGTCAGATCGTCGGTCTCGCCGATCTCCTGGGCGACGTCGGCGACCTCGGCCAGCGGGGCCAGCACCCGGCGCGATGCCAGGCGGCCCAGCACGCCGGCCAACGCGACGCCACCGAGGAGCACCAGCGTGAGCACCAGGCGCAGATCCGACAGCGTGTTGTCGATGGCGCCCAGCGGCCGCGCGATCTCGATCGCGACCGGGGTTCCGTCGCGCTGGGTGTCGTGGAAGGCGATCATCCGCAGGTGGCTGCCGCCCACCCAGACATCCGCCATCGTGGCGGCGGATGGCTTGGTGGACGCGATGATGGCGTTGACCGTCCCGTTGACCGGCAGGGTCAGGCCGCCCTGGGACTGCACCACGCCGCCGTTCGGAATCACGATCTGGGCGTAGGGGGCCGGGCCGCCCGCGTTGGGCGGCAGGTCGCCGTAACCGCCAAAGCGCCCGCCGAGCGCGATCGCGCCCTGGTTGAGGACCGCGTCGGCCTGGCCCCGCAGCGAGTCGTCGACCTGACTGCGCAGCTGATGGCGCACGAGCATGTAACAGCCGACAACGGAGATGAGGACGGCGATTCCGACAGAGGCGGCAGCGATCAGGGAGAGGCGCTTGCGCAGAGTCATGCGAGCGTTAATCGCGCAACACGTACCCGATGCCGCGCACCGTGTGCAGGAGCCTGGACTCGCCGCCGGCCTCGGTCTTGCGGCGCAGGTAGCCCATGTAGACCCCGAGCGCGTTGGAGGTGGGGCCGAAGTCGTAACCCCACACGTTCTCGAAGATCGTCGTGCGCGTGAGCACCTGGCGGGGGTGGCGCATGAACAGCTCCAGCAGGAGGAACTCCGTGCGCGACAGCTCGACGAGGCGGTCACCGCGGTGGACCTCGTGTGCGACCGGGTCGAGCACGAGGTCGCCGTAACGCAGCGGCTCGCCGTCGGCGGTGCCGTCCCCGGAGCGGCGCAGCAGCGCCCGCAGCCGGGCCTGGAGCTCGCGCAGCGCGAACGGCTTGACCAGGTAGTCGTCGGCCCCGACGTCCAGCCCCTCGACGCGGTCGTCGATGGCGTCGCGCGCGGTGAGCATGAGCACGGGCGTGCGGTCGCCGGCCTTGCGCAGGCGGCGGCACACCTCCAGCCCGTCGAGCTTGGGCATGAGGATGTCCAGGATGACCGCGTCGGTCGAGCCGCCGGCCAGGACGTCGAGCGCCTGCTCGCCGTCCTCGGCGAGGGTCACGTCGTGATTGTCGAGCCGCAGAGCGCGCTCGAGGGCCCGCCGCACGGCAGGCTCATCGTCGACTACGAGAACGCGCGCCATGGCCTGGATGATCGCGCGATCGCGTAAAGGTTGGTGAAGAAGTGCAGGGGTTTCATCGGTGGCCGGTGCCGGCGAGATCGAGCAGCAGCGGCGCGTGGTCAGACGGCTTCGTCCCCTTACGGTACTCGCGGTCGATGCCGCAGGCACGTAGCCGCTCGGCCAGGCCGCGGGAGATGAGCGCGAGGTCGATGCGCAGGCCCAGGCCCTTGTGGAAGTTGCCGGAGCGGTAGTCCCACCACGTGTACTGGACCTCGGTGGGGTCTTGGTCTCCTGAAGGCAGACCACGTCGGGCTAGTACTCGGCGAGCAGCTGGAGGACCCGCGGCAGGCGGACGCGCAGGGAGTTGACGTTCCAGGTGACGATGCGCACGGTGACGAGCGCGCGGATCGTACTGGCGGGCCCGGCCCTTGTGGCCACCGATGGCCCGAGTGAGCCATCATCGGCACTCGAGCCATGACCCCGGACAAGCTGCACACCTATCGCGCCAAGCGCGACTTCAAGGCCACCCCGGAGCCCTCCGGCGAGGCCGCGGGCGCGGACGGCTCGGCGCGGTTCGTGGTGCAGGAGCATCACGCCACGCGCCTGCACTGGGATCTGCGTCTCGAGCACGACGGCGCGCTGGCCTCGTGGGCGATCCCCAACGGGATCCCCGCCGATCCCGCCGACAACCGCTTGGCGGTGCACACCGAGGACCATCCGCTGGAGTACCTGGACTTCCACGGCGACATCCCCCGCGGCGAGTACGGCGCGGGCACGATGACGATCTGGGACCACGGCACGTTCGAGACTCACCTGTGGGACGACAAGAAGGTCGAGGTCACCTTCCACGGCGAACGGCTCTCCGGACGGTATGGGCTGTTCCCGATCGGCCAGCGCGGCCGCGAGGGCTCCGAGAAGGACTGGATGATCCACCGCATGGACCCGCCGGCCGATCCCGACCGGGAAGCGATGCCCGAGCGGATTCTGCCGATGCTGGCGGGCACTGGTGAGCTTCCGCCCCGTGAGGAGAAGTGGTCGTTCGAGGTCAAGTGGGACGGGGTGCGGGCGATCGCCTACGTCAAGCCGGGACGGCTGCGCCTGGAGAGCCGCAACCTCAACGAGATCACCGAGACCTATCCCGAGGTGCGCGGCATCCTGCGCGACCTCGGGATGCGCGAGGCCGTCTTCGACGGGGAGATCGTGGCCTTCGGCGACGACGGGCGGCCCAGCTTCGAGCGCCTCCAGCGGCGTATCAACGTCTCCTCGGCCAGCGCCGTGCGCCGTCTGTCGGCGAGTACGCCGGTGGTCTACGCCATCTTCGACCTGCTCTACCTCGACGGGCACTCGCTGATGGCGCTGCCCTACGAGGAGCGGCGCGCGCGACTGGAGGAGCTGGGGCTGGGCGGCCCGGCCTGGCGGGTGCCCGCGGCGCATCCGGGGCACGGGAGCGCCCTGCTCGATGCCACCGAGGCGCAGGGGCTGGAGGGCATCGTGGCCAAGCGGCTGGACTCCCGGTATGAGCCGGGCCGGCGCACGGGCGCGTGGGTGAAGATCAAGCATGTCCGCCGCCAGGAGCTGGTCATCTGCGGCTGGCTGCCCGGCGAGGGCCGGCGCACCGACCGCATCGGGGCGCTGCTGATGGGCTACTGGACCGATGACGGGCGCCTCAGCTACGCCGGGCGGGTGGGGACGGGCTTCACCGAGCGCACGCTCAACGAGCTGGCGCGGAAGCTCGCGCCGCTGCGCCGCGAGGACAGCCCGTTCGACGACGCGCCCAAGCTCCCCCGCAACGCCGCGTTCGTCGAGCCCGACCTCGTGGCGGAGATCGAGTTTCGCGAGTGGACGACGGAGGGGGTCATGCGGGCGCCCTCGTTCAAGGGGCTGCGCGACGACAAGGCAGCGGTCGAAGTGGTCCGTGAGGACGGCCCCGCGACCGTCGACGGCCCGGACGGCCCGGACGGCACGCCCGGACGGCCCGGACGGCCCGGACGGCCCGGAAGGCCCGGATCGCGCGGACGCGGATGGCGAGGGCGTCGACCCGGCTGGCCCCGATGCCCTGTTCGACGCCGTCGAGCGGCTGCCCGAGGGGGCGCTGGCGGTCCTGGCCGATGGCCGCGAGCTGAAGATCTCCAACTGGGACAAGGTGCTCTTCCCGGCGACCGGGTTCACCAAGGGCGATCTCGTCGCCTACTACGCCCGCATCGCTCCGGCGGTTGTACCCCATCTGCGCGACCGCCCGCTCACCCTCAAGCGCTATCCCAACGGCGTGGAGGCGCCCTACTTCTATGAGAAGCAGTCGCCGTCGCACCGGCCCGACTGGGTCCAGACGGCCCGGGTCGGCGCGGTGAACTACACGTTGTGCCAGGACCGCCCGACGCTCATCTGGCTGGCCAACCTCGCCGATGTCGAGCTGCACACCTCGCTGTCGCTGGCGCCGGCGCCCGAGACGCCGACGATGCTGGTCTTCGACCTGGACCCCGGGCCGCCGGCCGGGATCGTCGAGTGCTGTGAGGTGGCGCTCGTGCTGCGCGGCCTGTTCCGGGCGCTAGGTCTGGAGAGCGTGGCCAAGACCTCGGGATCGAAGGGGATGCAGCTCTACGTGCCGCTCAACGCCCCGGCCGGGAAGGTCACCTACGCCCACACCAAGCCGTTTGCCCGCCAGATCGCCGAGTTGCTGGAGCAGCGCCTGCCCGAGCTGGTCGTGTCGCGGATGACCAAGCGGCTGCGTGCCGGCAAGGTCCTGGTGGACTGGAGCCAGAACGACGACCACAAGACGACGGTCACCGTCTACTCGGTGAGAGCGCGTGAGCAACCGACAGTGTCTGCGCCGGTGAGCTGGGAGGAGGTCCAGGGCTGCCTCGACGCGCGCGACCCCGAGCTGCTGAGCTTCACCACCGATCAGGTGCTCCAGCGCGTGGCCGCCGATGGCGACCCGTTCGCGATGCTCCTCTCGACGAGGCAGCAGCTCCCCCGAGGCTAGGATTGGGCTCCGGATGGATCAGATCCAATTGCGCAACCGGCTGCTCGTAGCCACCGGGATGTGGAAGGAGGCGACGGGCGAGCCCTTGCCGCGAATGGACCCCGGCGATCCGGCCGACCAGATCCAGAGCTTCGAGCTGCGGCTGGTGGAGCGGTTGTGGGAGACCGCCACGCCCGAGAACGCCCGGGAGGTCGCCGATCGCACCTGGGACCTGGTCCACGACCGCACCGATGACGACCCGGTCAAGAAGCGGGTCGTCGAATGCCACGAGGCGCTGGCGCGGATGACCCGCCTCAATGACTGACGAGGCCGCGGGCTTCGACCCCCTGGAGGGCACGCGGCACCACCGCCACTACACGCTGGAGCAGGCGATGGCGGTGCGCGGCTGGGTCACCGAGCGGGTGGGCTGGGTGCGCGACGCCCAGGCCCGGCTGGTCGCCTTGGGGCCCGAGGCCACCGACGCGATCGACGCGCTGGAGGCCGAGTCCGGCGGCGCCTATCCGGGCCGTGAGATCGCCCGCGCGCTGGTGGAGATCAGCCGCGCGGTGAGCGAGCTCGACGCGGTCGACATCGTCCTGCGCGACGTCAGCCGCGGCCTCATCGACTTCCCCGCGATGCGCGACGGGGTGGAGGTCTACCTGTGCTGGCTGGTCGACGACGAGGAGTCGATCGGCTACTGGCATGAGCCAGAGGCCGGGTTCGGGGGCCGCCGCCCGCTCTGAGCGCCCCCGCCCGCTGCTACGCGATCCCGCCCGCTCTGAGCGCCCGGCCCCTTCTAAGCGCCCCACGCCGCGCTACGCGATCCCGCCCGACCCCGCCGCCGTGGTCGTCTCCTGCGCAACGACCGGAAGTGCGTCCTCCGGCTGGGCCCGCACGTTCTGCGGCAGCCCCGCCGCCCTGTAGGCCTCGTCCTGATCGAGCGTCTCGTGTTCGAGCAACGCGGCCACCAGTGTGTCGAGGTTCTCGCGATGGGAGCTGAGCGTGACCGTCGCCTCCTCATGGGCGGTCTCGACGATCCGGCGCACCTCGGCGTCGACGAGCTGCTGGGTGTGCTCCGAGGTCTCGGAGACTCCGGGCAGCAGCGGGCCCTGGCCGTCGGCCGGCAGGACCGCGATCGGCCCGACCGCGCGGCTCATCCCCCAGCGCCCGACCATCCCGCGGGCGATCCGGGTGAGCTGCTGGATGTCTGACTCCGCCCCCGTGGTCAGGTCGCCGAACACGACCTCCTCGGCCACGCGGCCACCCAGCGCGACCTTGATCTGCGCCAGCAGGTGGCGCTCGTCGAAGTTGAAGCGGTCGGCGTCCGGTGCGGAGAAGGTCACGCCCAGAGCCATGCCTCGTGGGATGATCGAGACCTTGCGCACCGGGTCGGCCCCGGGGGTGAGCATGCCCATGATCGCGTGCCCGGCTTCGTGGTAGGCGGTGCGGCGGCGGTCGTCCTCGGACAGCATGACCTTGCGGGCGGCACCGAGCACGATCCGCTCCAGGGCGTCGGTGATGTCCTGGCGGGCCACCTTGGAGTGGTCGCGCTTGGCGGCCAGCAGGGCCGCCTCGTTGGCGACGTTGGCCAGGTCGGCGCCGACCATCCCGGGCGTTGCCGCGGCGATGCCGCCGAGGTCGACGTCGGTGTCGAGTGGCACCGAGCGGGTGTGGACCTCGAGGATCGCCTCGCGCCCGGCGCGGTCCGGCGGCACGACGACGACCCGGCGATCGAAGCGCCCCGGTCGCAGCAGGGCCGGATCGAGGATCTCCGGCCGGTTGGTCGCCCCCAGCACGATCACGCTCTCCCGCGGGCTGAAGCCGTCCATCTCGGTGAGGATCTGGTTGAGCGTCTGCTCGCGCTCATCGTGGCCGCCCGACAGATTCGGGCCGCCGGAGGCGCGCGACCGCCCGATCGCGTCGAGCTCGTCGATGAAGATGATCGCCGGCGCCGCCTCCTTGGCCTGATGGAAGAGATCACGCACGCGCGAGGCGCCGACCCCGACGATCATCTCGACGAACTCCGACGCCGACATCTGGAAGAACGGCACGCCGGCCTCTCCGGCCACGGCGCGGGCCAGGAGCGTCTTGCCGGTGCCAGGCGGCCCGGACAGGAGCACGCCGCGCGGGATCCGCGCGCCCAGGGCGAGGTACTTGTCGGGCGTCTTGAGGAAGTCGACGATCTCGGTCAGCTCCTCCTTGGCCTCGTCGATCCCGGCGACGTCCTCGAAGGTGATGTGCTGATCGGAGGCCTCGACGCGCCGCGCCCGGGAGCGGCCGAAGGACATCAGGCCTCCGGCCCCGCCGCCGGCGCCGGCCGAGCGGCGCGCGATGAACACGAACAGGGCGACCAGCAACAGCGTCGGCCCGAAGCCGAAGATGAGGCTCTCGGCGATCGACGGGCCCGCGTTGGTCGGCTGGGCGTTGATCGTCACCCCTTCGCTGCGCAGGGAGTTGAACAGCGTCGCGTTGTCGGCGAACGACGGGATCTGGGTCGAGAAGCTCGTGGACTTGCTGGTGCTTCCCGGCGGGTAGGCGATCGCCGTCTTGAGCGTCCCGGAGATCGAGTCCCCAGTGGAGGAGATCTTCGTGACGTTCTTGGCCTGGACCTCGTCGAGGAACTGCGGGCTGTAGGGGATCTTGACCGGCGGGGGAGGCTTCAGCGCCTGGGAGGAGACCCACAGGTTGATTGCCAGCAGGAAGACGATGATCCCGGCGGCGACCCACCACCGCGACCGCGAAGGGGATGGCGGGCGCCCCTGCTGACTGGCACCGCGGCCGTCGGGGGCGGGCGTGACGCGCCAGCCCTGCTGTCCAGGCGCCGGGGGTTGCGCGCGCCCTCGCTGCTGGGTGGGTCGGCGGGGAGGCTGATCGGCCATTTCAGTGGATTGTGGCAAGGCGTGCCGGGGTGGTCGCCAGAGCCCGTGCAGGCGGCGTCACGGGCCGCGGCCTCGCGCGGGCGCGCGCGGCCGCCTTCGCGCGCGTGCGCGAGCACGCAGGCGCGCACCATCTAATAGCCGTCGAGCATCGACCGGAACATGTCGGACCCGTGCACGGCGGCGCCGAGATGGCCTGCCTGGTCGGCCAGCCACCGGTCCGAGGTGACCACCCGCACGAGCGCCGGGTTGGGCTCCTGGCGGACCCGGCGCACGATCTCGTCGTCGGCCGCGTCCCGGCGGGGCTTGGGCGCGTGGGCCACCTCGATCACGGTGGAGCGGATCGGCGGGGAGGGCTTGCGCTCGAAGACGACGACCACGTCCTCGCCCTCGGCGGCGGCCCAGCGCTCCAGCAGGTCGACGAGGCGGAGCATGGCGGCGTCGCGATCGCGCCACCACCCGTCGGGTCGGGTGCCGATCACGTTCATCCCGTCCACGTACCAGCGCATCTCAAGTCCTCCCGGCCGCGCGCGCCGCGGTCAACCCTCGTCGGCGCCGGGCCGGCGCCGGTCGCGCTTGCGCTCGGCCTGCTTGCGCTTGGCCGCCAGGCGCTGCTTCACCGAGCTGCGCGTCGGCCGCGTCGGATGTCGCGAGCGCCGCGGCGCGAGCGCTCCTGCGAGGCGGTGGGCGAGCCGCTCCAGGGCGAGCTCGCGGTTGCGCGACTGACTGCGCTCGTCCTGGGCTACGGCGACCACCCGCGCGCCCAGGCGGGCGATGATCCGCTGCTTCTGCTCGTCGGAGAGCGTGTCTGAGGCGGCGACGTCGAACGACGCCTCGATCCGCGACGCGGTCGTGTTGGCGTGCTGGCCGCCGGGGCCCGAGGAGCGCGACGCGCGCACGGTGATCTCACGCAGCGGGATGGCGGTGCCGGGGCGCACGGGAAGCGGATCGTCCATGGTGACCAGATGATGACCTGTGTCCAGGTGGTAACGGTGGGCTGGTGCTTTTGGGGGTCTGCGTGCTACCTTGCCCGCCGACAAGGCCGAAATCGACTAAAAACCGATCGGTGAAGACGCTGGTGCAGGCCCTGGGGGACGCAACACCTCCGCGGTAGCAGCACTTCAAGCTACGGAGGGGAGTTCCCCATGCCAACCGGAACAGTCAAGTGGTTCAGCGACGAGAAGGGGTTCGGCTTCATCACCCCCGATGAGGGCAGCCGGGACCTGTTCGTCCATCACACGAGCATCCAGGCCGACGGCTACCGGTCACTCGCCGAGGGCGCCAAGGTGTCCTACGAGGAAGAGGCCGGGCCCAAGGGCCCGAAGGCCATCAACGTCCAGAAGATCTAGTCGCCGGCGCGGGCGGCGTGCCCGCCACGCGTCTTTGCTGAATCCCGAGACCAGCCCAGGCGGTCCGTGGCCGACTGGGTGACGATCTCCTCGCTGGCGACCGCCGGGGGCACGCTCGTGCTCGCGCTCGCCACGTTCAGCTCCGTCAAATCGGCCAACCGGTCGGCACGGGTGGCCGAGCGCACCCTGATGGTCGGGCTGCGGCCGGTTCTCATCCCGTCTCGGGAGGACGATCTGCTGGAGCGGATCCGTTTCGGGGACGGCCAGATCGTGCAGGTGCCCGGCCACGGCGGCGCCGCCGAGATCCACGACGGCAACATCTTCATGGCGCTCGGGCTGCGCAACGGCGGCAACGGCCTGGCCGTCATCCACGGCTGGCGCGCGCGGGTGCGCCACGATCCTTCCACCCCGGGCGCCGGACGGCCCAACGAGGCGCCTGACCTCGACGAGTTCCGCCAGCAGCAGCTCGACATCTACATCCCGGCCGGCGACAGCGGGTACTGGCAGGGCGCGCTGCGAGATCCGGCCCAGCCGGGTTACGCCGAGGTCCACGAGTCGCTGGAGAGCGGCGGCGCCGTCCAGCTGGACCTGCTCTACGGCGACCACGAGGGCGGCCAGCGCACGATCGCGCGGTTCGTGATCGCGCCGTGGCCCACCGACGACGATCGCCCTGACATCGAGAGCCCCATGCGGGCAATCGTCGTCAGGTACTGGACCGTCGACGGGCCCGCCCCCCGCTAGTCCTCCTCCTCGGTCTCGTCGCCGTCGTCCTTGTCGCCGTTGTCCCCGCCGTCGTCCTCCTCGTCCTCGTCAGGGTCGTCCCAGTCCGGTGTGGCGCCGGGGACCGCGGCGTCGGCGCGCTTGCGCCGCCAGTCCTCGCGAGCGTCGTCGATCTGATCGCCGAGACGCTGGCTTTGGCGGTCGAGCGTGTCGGCGCGACCCTCCAGCTCGTCGGCGAGCTTGCCGTACTGCTCTCGTTCGCTCATGGCGGAAAGCTCACCACTCGCGTGAGGGCGCAAACCAAACGTTGATGGCGGCGGGGTGCGTGGATCGCCTGCGGGGTGCGTGGATCGCACACGGGTGCGTGGACCGCACACGCGTGCGGCAAGGGCCGACCGCCCGTGTGGTTAGAATCGATGTTCAAGAGGAGGAAGCCGCAGGTGACGCGCACACGACCACTGGGGGCACGATGACCAAGGCGGTCGAGGAACTCGAGCGCGTCATCATCCGGTTCGCCGGGGACTCCGGCGACGGGATGCAGCTCACCGGCGGCCGCTTCACCGACGCCACCGCCGTGGTCGGCAACGACCTGGCCACGCTGCCGAGCTTCCCCGCCGAGATCCGGG
Source organism: uncultured Solirubrobacteraceae bacterium (assembly GCA_963764125.1). GTDB lineage: Bacteria > Actinomycetota > Thermoleophilia > Solirubrobacterales > Solirubrobacteraceae > Palsa-465. Next base: position 9,334 of record CAVXRR010000021.1, on the reverse strand, counting down.
CACCGGCGGGCACGACGGCCGGTGTCTCGGCCTTCCAGATCCACTTCGCCTCGCGCGACATCCTCACCCCGGGCGACCATCCCAACGTCCTGGTGGCGATGAACCCGGCGGCGCTCAAGGCCAATCAGGCCGAGCTGCCCCGCGGCGCGACGATCATCGTCAACGAGGACGCCTTCTCCAAGCGCAACCTGGAGAAGGCGGGCTACGGGGAGGCAAACCCCCTGGAGGACGGCTCGCTGAGCGAGTTTCGCGTGCACCGGATCCCGATGAGCACGCTGACCACGCGCGCCGTCGAGGCGATGGAGGGCGTCTCCACCCGCGACGCCGGGCGGGCCAAGAACCTGTTCGCGCTGGGCCTCGTCTCCTGGTTGTACGGACGGCCCACCGACGTCACCGAGCGGTGGGTGGAGAAGAAGTTCGCCCGCAACCCGGCCGTCGCGCAGGCCAACCTGGCCGCGTTCAACGCCGGCTGGTCCTTCGGGGAGACCACCGAGCTGCTCGACGTCCAGTACCGCGTGCCCGCCGCGACCGACGTCCCGCCCGGGAAGTACCGCAACGTCAACGGCACCACGGCGCTGTCGCTGGGCCTGATCGCCGCCAGCGTCCGCTCAAAGCTTCCGCTCGTCCTGGCCAGCTATCCGATCACCCCCGCCTCCGAGCTGCTGCACGAGCTCTCGCGCCACGCCAACATCGGGATCTCGACGATCCAGGCCGAGGACGAGATCGCCGCCGCCGGGATGGCCCTGGGCGCGTCCTTCGGCGGCCGCCTGGGCGTGACCGCGACCAGCGGCCCCGGGATGGACCTCAAGGCCGAGACGATCGGCCTGGCGGTGATGCTGGAGCTGCCGATGGTCATCGTCGACGTGCAGCGCGCCGGGCCCTCGACCGGCATGCCGACCAAGACCGAGCAGTCAGACCTGCTGATGGCGCTCTACGGCCGCCACGGCGAGTCGCCGCTGCCGGTGATCGCGCCGAGCACGGCGGGCGGATGCTTCGACGCCGCCTTTGAGGCCGCGCGCATCGCCATCCGCTACCGGACGCCGGTCATCCTGCTCTCCGACACGTTCCTGGCCTCCTCCTCGGAGCCGTGGCTGGTGCCCGACGCTGCGTCGCTGCCCGAGATCGACCCGCAGTTCGCCACCGCACCGGCACAGAACGGTTCCCACCCACCCACCCCCGAGCCACCCCACCCGTTCCAGCCCTACAGCCGCGACGACCATCTGGCGCGGCCGTGGGCGGTCCCCGGCACGCCAGGCCTGCAGCACCGCATCGGCGGCCTGGAGAAGGCCGACGGCAGCGGCAACATCTCCTACGACGGCGCCAACCACGAGCGCATGACCGAGCTGCGCGCCGCCAAGGTGGCCGCCATCGCCGAGGAGATTCCGCCGCTCGTGGTGGACATCGACCCTGATCCGGCCCGCCCCACCAACCTGCTCGTGCTCGGCTGGGGCTCGACCGAGGGCGCCATCCGCGCCGGTGCGCGCCGCGCGCGTGAGAACGGCCACAAGGTGGCCACCGCCCAGCTGCGCCACCTCAACCCGCTGCCCGCGAACACCGGTGACGTGCTGCGCTCCTTCGAGCGCGTCCTCGTGCCCGAGCTCAACAGCGGCCAGCTGGCGATGCTGCTGCGCAGCCGCTTCCTGGTCGACGTCGAGTCCTATACCAAGATCCAGGGGCAGCCCCTGTTTGCCTCCGAGGTGGAAGAGGAGATCGCGAATCGCCAATGAGTGCCACGCTGAGCAAGGCCGACTTCCAGTCAGACCAGGAAACCCGCTGGTGCCCGGGCTGCGGTGACTACGCCGTCCTCTCGGCGGTCCAGCAGTTCATGCCCGAGCTGGGGATCCCGCCCGAGCGCATCGTCTTCATCACCGGGATCGGCTGCGCGGGACGCTTCGCGTACTACATGGACACCTACGGCATGCACGGTATCCACGGCCGGGCGCCGGCGTTGGCCACCGGGCTGGCGACGTCGCGCGATGACCTGTCGATCTGGGTCGTGTCCGGTGACGGCGATGCGCTGTCGATCGGCGGCAACCATCTCATTCACGCCCTGCGCCGCAACGTGCCGGTCAAGGTCCTGCTCTTCAACAACCAGATCTATGGGCTGACCAAGGGCCAGGCCTCGCCGACCTCGGAGCTGGGCAAGATCACCAAGTCCACGCCGTTCGGCGTCGCCGACCACCCCTTCAACCCGGTCGCCCTCGCGCTGGGCGCCGAGGCCAGCTTCGTCGCCCGGACCATTGACCGTGACCGCCATCACCTCACCGAGGTGCTGCGCGCCGCCGCGACCCACGAGGGCGCCGCGCTGGTCGAGATCTACCAGAACTGCCCGGTGTTCAACGACGGCGCGTTCGCGGCGTTGACCGACAAGGAGACCAAGGACGCCAACCAGATCCGCTTGGAGGCCGGCCGGCCGATCCGCTTCGGGGCCGACGACGAGCGCGGCGTCATCCGCGGGCAGGATGGCTGCCTGACGGTCGTGGACGTCGCCGACGTCGACGAGTCAGAGCTCCTGGTCCACGACCCGGCGCGCTCGGACGCGGGACAGGCGTTCTCGCTGGCCAAGCTCGCCGAGACGCCGACCGGGCCCACTCCGATCGGGATCTTCCGCGACGTCGACCGCCCTGTGTTCCGTCGCGGCGCCACCACGCCGGCGACCGAGGCACAGCTCACGGACCTGCTGTTCGCCGGCGACACGTGGACCGTGGCCTGACCCACGCGCGCGGGGGTCCCGTCATCAGCCCTTTAGTCGAGCTGTTGTGGTGGGAGGGATGCCCGTCGACTGACCGGGCGCTCTCGGAGCTGCGCGCCGCCCTGGCCGAGCTCGGCCTGCCCGGCGAGGTCCGGATGCGCGAGATCCACACCGACAGCGAGGCCGAGGTGGCCGGGTTCACCGGATCGCCGACGATCCTCATCGACGGGGTGGAGCTGATGGCCGCGCTGGGCCGGGGCGCCGGCGAGGAGCCGGCGGGACTCAACTGCCGCGTCTACGTGCGCCGCGACGGCCGGATGTCGCCGACCCCGGACCCACAGGACCTGCGCGACGCGCTGACTGCGACCCACGAGCGAAAGGACTGAGGCGATGAGTGTGGACATCGGCGAGCGGGCACCGGACTTCACGCTGCCCGACACGGCGGGGGAGGGATGGTCGCTGGCCGGCGACGGGACCGCGCCCACCGTGCTCGTCTTCACGTGCAACCACTGCCCGTACGCGCTGGCCTGGCACGACCGGATCGCCGACGCCGCACGCGACTACGCCGACAGCCGCGTGCGCTTCCTGGCCATCAACGCCAACGACGGCGAGCGCTACCCGCGGGACTCCTACGAGGCCATGCAGAGCCGCGTCGCACGCGAGAACTGGCCGATGCCCTATCTGCACGACCCCACCCAGCAGGTCGCGCGGGCCTACGGCGCCAAGACCACCCCGGACGTGTTCGTGCTCGACGCCGAGGGAACGCTGCGATATCGCGGGGCGCCCGACTCCGACTACGACGACCCGGCCCAGCGTGCGGAGTGGCTGCGCGAGGCGGTGGACGCCGTGCTGGCCGGCGAGGAGCCCGCGCGGGCGCAGACCACGCCGGTGGGCTGCTCGATCAAGTGGAAGCAGTGAGCTAGGGGCTCAGGCGACGTCGACGTAGCCGCCGTCGGGCTCCAGCGGCAGTCCCGCCGCGTCCCACGCCAGCAGCCCGCCGGCCATGTTGTGGGCGTCGAAGCCGGCCTCGGAGAACGCCTGGGTCGCCATGGCCGAGCGTCCGCCGCTGCGGCAGTAGAACACCACGGGCCGGCCCTGGTCGATCGTGTGGGCCTCGGCGCTGAGGTTGCTGAGCTGGATGAGCCGATCCCCGGCGATCCGCCCGGCCTCGTGCTCGTGGGGCTCGCGGACGTCGATGAGCTGGATCTCGCCGTCGGCCCGCAGCTGGGAGACCTCTTGGGGGGTGTAGTCAGCGCCCATGTTTCTGCAGATTAGCTCCCGGGGTAGGGGACCCGTCGTCAGCATCGAATCTCCTCCGTGAGGAGGGTGCAAAGGATGGTGTGACAGACATCTTGCAGGTCGTGTAGGCTGCCCAGCCGATAAGCACCCAGCCGAATCGTCAAGGCCGTGGCCAAGGCGATCGGGGAACCCGCTGGGACCCATCCGGGTCCCTGGGGCGAATCGCCGGATTTCCCGGCGTAGCGCATCTCTTTCAGCGCGAGCCCGTCAGCTAACCCCGTAGGCGTCCGAAAGAGAAGGGTTACTTTTGTTCCAAGTCCGCATTCGCGTCGTTCCCCGTCTTGTGGGGCTCCTGGCGCTCACTGCCTTCATACTCCCCATTTCTCACGCCCAGGCCGCCGGCAAACAACGGTTGGGGAGCCGGACCCTCCACCAGGGGATGACCGGAAGCGATGTGCGGACCCTCCAGGCCGACCTCACCAAGGCCGGCTTCAACACGCCGGCCGTAGGCGTCTTCGGCCCCACCACCGCGCGCAACGTCAGCCGCTTCGAGCGCAAGTTCCACATGGCCGTCAACGGGCTGGTCAACGCCGCCTTCGTGCGCAAGCTGGAGCTCGTGATCACCGGCGCCTCCAACGCGGACAGCACGCCCGGCAGCGGCGGCACCGCGCTGGGCCAGGGCGGCCCCGCCGGCGGTAAGCGCCGGTCCAAGCAGGCCGCGACCGCCGCCGACCCGACGAGCGTGCTCAGCAGCAATCCCGCGCTCGCCCCCGTCATCCAGGACGGCGGCTCCCAGCACCTGGGCGAGCGCACGCTGCATCAGGGGATGAAGGGCCACGACGTCCGGGTGCTCCAGGGTTTTCTGTCGCTCGCCGGCTTCCCCACCGCGGTCGACGGCGACTTCGGCGCCGGCACCAAGGCCAACGTCGTCAAGTTCGAGGACGCCAACGGACTCACCGACAACGGCGTCGTCACCTACGCCCAGTCCCAGGTGCTGCGCCAGGTCGTCGCCAAGGCGATGACCGCGACCGGCCCGGTGGGCAAGGCGACGCTCAACTCCGACGGCACCGTCACCCCCCCGGCGGGCGCGCCGCAGGCGGTCGTGGACGCGATCAACGCCGCCAACTCGATCATCGACAAGCCGTATAGCGTCGGGGGCGGCCACGGCAGGTGGAACGACTCCGCCTATGACTGCTCGGGCGCGGTCAGCTTCGCGCTGCACGGCGCGAACCTCCTGTCGGCCCCCGAGGACTCGTCCCAGCTCGAGTCCTACGGCAGCGCCGGGCCGGGTCAGTGGATGACGATCTACGCCGATGCCGAGCACACCTTCATCGTGATCGCCGGACTGGCCTTCGACACCGCCCACTACGGGCCGACGACGCCGGGCGGGACCGGCCCGCGCTGGCTCACCCCGGCCAACGTCACCGCCAATCTCCAGGACGGCGGCAACTACATCATCCGGCACCCGTCGGGCCTGTAGGAGCCGTTCACACAGCTCGGGAGCGCGGCGCGCGGCCGACGCCGTCGACCATCTAGCATCCACAGCGCACATGTCCGCGCTGTCTGAGCTGTACACGATCCCGCAGGAGCACCTCGACTTCCGGGACACCATCCGCGAGATCGCCCAGCACCGGATCGCCCCGCGGGCGGCCCAGATCGACGAGGAGGCCGCCTACCCGCACGACCTGCGCAAGCTGCTGGCCGAGCAGGACATCCTGGGCCTTCCGTTCGAGACCGAGCACGGCGGCACGGGTACCGGGACGCTCATGCTCAACATGGCGGTCGAGGAGATCGCCAAGGCGTGTGCGTCGACCGCGCTCATCCTCATGATCCAGGAGCTGGGGACGCTGCCGATCAAGCTCTTCGGCTCCGACGAGCTCAAGGATCGCTTCCTGCCCCGCTGCGCCAGCGGCGAGTGGTCCCCGGCGTTCGCCCTGTCCGAGCCCGAGGCCGGCTCCGATCCGGGCGGCATGCTGACCCGCGCCGTCCACGACGGCGACGACTGGGTGATCGACGGGACCAAGAACTGGATCACCAACCTCGGGATCGCCGACTTCTACGTGTGCTTCGCCGTCACCGACCGCGAGGCCGGCCACTCTCACGGCATCACGGCATTCGTGGTCGAGGCCGATCGCCCCGGCTTCAGCGTCGGCAAGCTCGAGCACAAGCTCGGTATCCGCGGGTCACCGACGGGCCAGCCCATCTTCGACGGGGTGCGGGTCCCGGCCGAGAATGTCATCGGCGAGGTCAACGAGGGGTTCAGGGTGGCGATGTCCACGCTGGATCGCTCCCGCCTGGGGGTGGCCGCACAGGCGCTGGGGATCGCGCAGGGCGCGACCGATTACGCCGCCGCCTACGCGCGCGAGCGCCGGCAGTTCGGCAAGCCGATCAACGCGTTTCAGGCGATCCAGTTCAAGCTCGCCGACATGGAGACGCAGTGCGCCGCCGGGCGCGAGCTGCTCTACCAGGCCTGCGCCAAGATCGACCGCGGGGACGTGGACATCGGCAAGTACTCGGCGATGGCCAAGCTGTTCTGCTCCGACGTGGCGATGCAGGTGACCGTCGAGGCCGTGCAGGTCCTCGGTGGCTACGGCTACGTCAAGGAGTACCCCGTGGAGCGCATGCTGCGCGACGCCAAGATCACCCAGATCTACGAGGGGACCAACGAGATCCAGCGTCTCGTGATCGCCCGGACGCTGAGGTAGAGCACGGAGATGCCGGGCCAGCCGCCGACCCTGCGCCGCATCGTCTTCGCCGCCATTGCGGCCCTGACGATCGGCCTGGGTGCGATCAGCGTCCTCAGCGGGTTCAGTGACTCGCCACCCCTCCGCCTGCTCCAGGGGCTCGCCATCTTCGGCGCCGGGGCGGCGATCATCGGCAGCGTCGTGGTCCTCGTCATGACCCACATGGCCGACTGGCGCGAGCCGCAGTCAGAGGAGGAGTTCGAGGCCATCGTCCGGCGCGCCGAGGAGCTGGCGGCGCGCGGCGAGTGGGGGGACTCCGACGACGGCGACGCCGACGACGACGATGACGAGTACGCGCTCACCAGCGACGAGGACTTCAGGGCGCTCGTGCGCTCGGCGCTCGACGAGCTGCCGCTGGAGTTTCACCGCGCGCTGGAGCATGTGGCGATCGTCGTGTCCGACGGCGGCCACGCCCGCCGCGCCTACGGCCTCTACCAGGGCGACACAGTGGCCCGCGACTACTTCCACGACCGGATCGTCATCTTCCGCGACACCCTGACGCGCGATTTCGGCCACGACCCCGAGCTGCTCAAGGCACAGGTCCGGCGGACGGTTCGCCACGAGCTCGCCCATCACCTCGGCTGGGGCGAGACGGGCGTCCGGGGCCTCGGCCTCTGACCCCGGCCGCCACCACCTCATTTCCCGCCGTCGCCCAAGGAGAGACCTCGTATGCCTGAAGCAGTGATCGTCGACGCCATCCGCACGCCCATCGGACGCGCGGGCAAGGGGTCTCTCAAATCGGTGCGCGCCGACGAGCTGGCGGCGCTGCCGATCCGGACCCTCATCGAGCGCAACCCCGATGTCGACTTCGCGCAGACCAACGACGTGCTCATGGGCGCCGCCTCCGGCGTCGGGGAGCAGGGCTACAACGTCGGTCGCAACGCCGCGCTGCTGGCGGGCCTGGACCATCACGTCCCCGGCTGCACCGTCAACCGCTTCTGCGCCTCCTCGCTGATGACGATCCGGATGGCGTCGCATGCGATCCGCGCCGGCGAGGGCGACCAGTACATCGCCGCGGGGGTCGAGGCGGTCTCGCGGGCCGGTCTGGGCGCCGGGATGATGGAGGAGGCCAAGAACGGCAAGCTCAACGGCTCCGAGGGCTCGCTGTATGACGTCTACATCCCGATGGGCATGACCGCCGAGAACGTCGCCGAGCGCTGCAACGTCACCCGGGAGCAGCAGGACGAGTGGGCGGTGATCTCCCAGAACCGCGCCGTCGAGGCGCGCGACTCCGGTCACTTCGACGCGGAGATCGTCCCCGTTCCCGTGCCCGCCCACACCGAGACCGACAAGGACGGCAACGAGGTCGAGGTGCCCGACACGATCGTGTCCAAAGACGACGGGCCGCGCGCGGGGACGACGATGGAGGTCCTGGGCAAGCTCAAGCCCGCCTTCAAGCCCGACGGGACGGTCACGGCCGGCAACGCCTGCCCGCTCAACGACGGCGCCGCCGCCGTGCTCGTCATGTCCGACGAGAAGGCCGAGCGGATCGGGGTCAAGCCGCTGGCCCGGATCATCGCCTCCACCGTGGCGGCGATCCGCCCCGAGATCATGGGCCTGGGGCCGATCCCGGCCATCCAGGCGCTGCTCAAGCAGACCGGCATGACGATGGACGAGATCGACATCGTGGAGATCAACGAGGCCTTCGCCGCCCAGATCGTGCCCTGCAAGGATGAGCTGGGGATCCCGGACGAGAAGCTCAACCCGTTCGGCGGGGCGATCGCCCTCGGCCACCCGTTCGGGATGACCGGCGCGCGGATCATGACCACGCTCATCAACGGCCTGCGCAGCGTCAACGGCCGCTATGGCATCGAGTCGATGTGCGTGGCGGGCGGGATGGGCCAGGCGATGCTCATCGAGTTGCTGTAGCTGCCGTAGCTGCTGATGCTGCTGTAGCTGCTCTAGCTCCGTTCTGCTGTCGGCGTGGCGCTTGGTATCGGCGCACGTCAACGGCTTGGCTGGGGAAGGCGGGGTCGTCCTGACGCCACAGATCGCACATGCAGCGATTACGCGGTGTGTGCTCTGTGGCTTCAGCATCACTCGGGTTTCAGAGCACGCACCGCGCAGGCGGGCGGTGTGTGCTCTGTGGCTTCAGAGGCGCCGGGGGTCGCGACCCGCGCGATCCGCGGCTAATGGACGGTGACCTTGCGGGTCGCCCGGCCGGGCGAGAAGCTGGACCCGGTCGACGGGTCGTAGTTGATCACGTAGGTGTGGCGGCCCCGGGTGTCGTGGCCGGAGATCGTGAACGAGCCGTTCCGGGAACGGATGGTCTTCGGCCCCGCGAGCTGCTCGTATTGCTGCCCGGTGATGAGGCGGTCGAGCACGATCGACGACCAGCCCTCCGGGCCATGCTGGCGCGCAGTCGCCGGGCCGACGAAGCCGGAGATCGTCACGACCCCCTTCGTGGCGCTCGCGCTGGTGATCGTCACCGTCGAGATCCCGGGTGCGATGAGCACCGGGGCAGAGCTGGCGGGCGTCGTCTGGCCCTGCGCGTCACGGGCGATGACGATGCAGACGAGGTCGTAGGAGATCGCCGAGGCGGGGACCTTGAGGGTCTGCCCGGTGGCGATCGTCGACCCGCCCGTGATCGCCCAGGCGTAGGAGAACGAGACGGCGTCGGCCGACCACGTGCCCCTGTTGCAGGTGAGCGTCTGCTGAT